>NZ_DIGV01000036.1 GCF_002419815.1 Brevundimonas sp. UBA5713
GGGCTGGGGCGTTTGTGGCGCGTGGGGCCGCAGGGGCTGCCGCCCGGCGGGGCCGACTTCACCGAGGTCGAATTCGCGTGGCGGCGTGAGCAGGCGAGGCCCTGGCGTCCGGTGCATGTGCGCGGACAGATGCGCGATGACGGGCTGGCGCTGGCTTGGGTCCCGCAGAGCCGATTGGGGGCGGAGGACTGGAACTATGAGGGGGCAGGCGTCGACCCGCAGCGGTTCAGGCTGACGGTGATGTCGGGCGAAAGCGTAGTGCGTCAGTGGGAGGTGGAGGGAGCTCAGGCCATTTATGCACAGGCCGAGCTGGCAGGCGATTTTCCGCTGGGGAATGGCGTGCAGGATCGTATCCTGATCGCGCAATGGGGGGAGATCACCGGCTGGGGCGAGGCGGCTGTTTACCCTCTTGGATGAGATGACCCCTTTCGGGGGCGGCATCGATGCCCTAACTGACGCACTGGAGTAGTTTATCACCCCGGAGCGAGATGAGCGTGGCTGGCGATCCCTATAAGGAGCTTGGTGTTTCCAAGGGCGCAAGCGCCGAAGAGATCAAGAAGGCCTTTCGCAAGCTGGCGAAGGAGCTTCATCCTGACAAGAACCCCGGCGACAAGGCTGCCGAAGAGCGTTTCAAGCGCGTGACGGCGGCCTTTGACTTGCTGGGCGATGCCGAGAAACGGGCGAAGTTTGATCGCGGCGAGATCGATGCGGATGGTCGCGAGCAGTTTCGCGGTTTTGGCGGCGGTAGCCGTGGCGGGGCCGCGGGCGGGTTCTCGGGCTTTGGTGGATCAGGCAATCGCGGCGGGTTCGAGGATATCGACCTGTCGGACCTGTTTGCCGGATTTGGCGGTCGCGGAAACGGTTTTGGCGGCGGCAAGGGGCAGGACATCCGCGCCACGCTGGACGTCAGTCTGGAAGAGGTGATTGCGGGCACGACACGCCGGATCCAGTTCTCGGACGGACGGATGCTGGATGTGGCTATCCCCAAGGGGGCAGCTGACGGTCAGGTGGTGCGTTTGCGCGGACAGGGCGCACCGGGGCGGTCTGCGCCGGGGGATGCATTGATCGAGCTGCGGGTGTTGCCGCATCCACTGTATCGCCGCGACGGGGCCAATCTGACGATGGACCTGCCGATTTCGGTGCCCGATGCGGTGCTGGGGGGCAAGGTTCAGGTGCCTACCCCCGATGGCAAGGTGGTGATGAGCCTTCCCAAGGGCTCGAACTCTGGCAAGGTGCTGCGTCTGAAGGGGCGTGGGGCCTATGCCGAGGGACGCCGTGGGGACCTGCTGGCCAAGCTGGTGGTGACGCTGCCGGAAGAGGCGGATGACCTGCTGGTGCGGTTTGCCGAGGACTGGCGCAAAAATCGCCCCTACACGCCGGGCAAGTGATGGCCTATGGCAGGGCGGTGTTCTGTGACGGGTGAGTCTTAAGGACCGCTGATCCATTCTGTTCCGAGGCCGGATATGACTGCCAAGCCGCAAGTGAAACCTGAACGTCCGTGGTTTTCGGCGGGGCCGACCGCCAAGCGTCTGGGCTATAAGCTGTCGGCACTGCCGGAGAACCTGCAGGGGCGCGGCATCCGCGCGCCGGAGGTGGTTGAGCGGTTTGCCTATGGGCTGCGCCTGACGCGCGAAGTGCTGAACCCGCCGCATGACTATGTGATGCTGTACACGCCCGGGTCGGATACCGGTGCGGTCGAGGCGGCGCTGTGGGGCATGCTGGGGCCCAAGCCGGTAACGGTGGTGGCCTATGAAAATTTCGGCCTAACGTGGGCTTCGGATGTGAAGGACCATCTGAAGCTGAACCCGACGGTGGTGAAGGCCCCGTGGGGTGAGTTGCCGGACCTGTCGGCGGTGGATTGGTCAAACGATGTGGTGTTCCCGTGGAATGGCACGACGTCTGGCGTGAAAATGCCGGACGGGGACTGGATCGCGGATGACCGTGAAGGTCTGAGCATCTGTGATGCGACCTCGGCGGCGTTTGCGCAGCCCTTGCCGTGGGACAAGCTGGATGTAGTGACGTTCAGCTTCCAGAAGGCCTTGGGCGGGGAAGCGGGTATTGGCGTGATGGTGCTGTCGCCGCGCGCGGTGGCGCGTCTGGACGAGAATGTTCCGGCATGGCCCGTCCCCAAGGTGCTGCGTCTGACGGGCAAGGACGGCAAGTTTGATCGTGCCTTAGCCGATGGGGTGGCGATCAACACCTATTCGGTGCTGACCATCGAGGACTGGATCGATGCTCTGGAGTGGGCCAAGGCGATCGGCGGGCTGGAGGCTCTGATTGCACGTACCGATGCCAACTATGCAGCGCTGAGCGCATGGGTGGAACGTACCCCGTGGATCGATTTCTTGCCGCAGCGCAAGGATATCCGCTCGACCACCTCGGTATGTCTGAAGTTTACCGATGATCGGGTGGCGGCTCTGGACGAGAAGGGCCAGAAGGCCTTTGTGAAGCGGTTCAAGGCGTTGCTGGAAGGCGAGGGGGCGGTGTTCGATATGGAGCCGCACCGTAATGCGCCGCCCGGCCTGCGCCTGTGGTGCGGATCGACGGTGGAGACCGCTGATGTTGTGGCCGCTGGACCGTGGCTGGAATGGGCGTTTGAGACCGCTGTGGCGGAAATCGGATAATTCCGTCTGCTGACGGGCGACAGCAAGCGATTCAAGGGTTATAGGCTGCTACCGCGTTTTACTCGCGGAGATCAGTGCAGTGGCTAATGTTGCGGTAGTCGGCGCCCAGTGGGGCGACGAGGGCAAGGGCAAGATCGTCGATTGGTTGTCCAATCGTGCGGATATGGTTGTCCGTTTTCAGGGCGGCCACAATGCCGGTCACACTCTGGTGGTCGATGGCAAGGTCTACAAGCTGGCATTGCTGCCGTCGGGCGTGGTGCAAGGCAAGCCGTCCATTATCGGCAATGGTGTGGTCGTGGACCCGTGGCACCTGGTCAACGAGATCGAAAAGATCGAAGCCCAGGGGGTGCATATCGGCCCGGATATTCTGACGATCGCTGACAATGCCTGTCTGATCCTGCCGATCCACCCCGCGCTGGATGTGGCGCGCGAGGCGGCGGCCAAGGCTCCGGGTGCGAAGATCGGCACGACCGGTCGAGGCATCGGTCCGGCCTATGAGGACAAGGTCGGCCGTCGCGCGATCCGCGTGTGCGATCTGGCCAATGAGGAAGACCTGAAGGTCAAGATCGAGCGTCTGCGCTCGCACCATGATCCGCTGCGCGCGGGTCTGGGGCTGGAGCCGATCGATCCTGACGCCTTGCTGAAGCAGCTGCTGGATATTGCGCCGAAGATTCTGCCCTATGTGAAGCCGGCATGGCGCGTGCTGGATCAGGCCAAGAAGGCCGGCAAGCGCGTGTTGTTCGAAGGGGCGCAGGGCGCTTTCCTTGATGTGGACCACGGCACCTATCCCTATGTGACCAGCTCCAACACGGTGGCCGGTCAGGCCGCGGCAGGCTCGGGTCTGGGCCCCAGCGGCGTGGGCTATGTGCTGGGCATTGTGAAGGCCTATACGACACGCGTGGGCGAAGGGCCGTTTGCCTGTGAACTGAACGACGAGATCGGCGAGCATCTGGCGACTGTCGGTCGCGAGGTGGGTGTGAACACGGGCCGTGCGCGTCGTTGCGGCTGGTTCGATGCTGTGCTGGTGCGCCAGTCGGTGGCGATCAATGGCATCCACGGCATCGCCCTGACCAAGCTGGACGTGCTGGATGGTCTGAAGACGCTGAAGATTTGCGTGGGCTATCGCGTGAATGGCGAGGTGCTGGACTATCTGCCGTCGAGCCTGAAGGAACAGGCAGCGGCCGAGCCGGTGTTTGAGGAGCTGGATAGCTGGGATGAGAGCACGGGCGGTGTCCGTAGCTTCAAGGACCTGAACGCCAATGCCATCAAATATGTGCGCCGTATCGAAGAACTGATCGGTGCGCCGGTGGCTCTGCTGTCGACTAGCCCCGAGCGTGACGACACCATTCTGATGCGCGATCCGTTCGAATAAGAATCTCGCCCGCAAGTGCTGCGGAAAACAGATTTTTTACACGCTTATGGCAAGGCTGGCTTTCTGACAGGAGGCCAGCCTTGTTCGCGCTTGATAACAAGTCGATGCAGAAGATCGCGCCCGTGGTGCGCCGTGTGGTGATCGTGGACCCCAATCCGGCGGCGGCACGGCTGATGTCCGACCTGCTGAAGGGGTTTGGCAGCCGCGATATCGCGATTGAATCCGATCAGGATCGCATCATCGATCTGGCCCGTGAAATGGAGCCGGGTCTGTATGTGATTGAGCATTCCGGTCCGCAGCTGGATGGCGAGGCCTTGGCGCGTCGTATCCGCCGTTCGAGCCTGTCCAGCCGTCGTGCGCCCATCATGATGGTCACCGCAGAAGCGACGGCGAGCGCCATCAAGGGCGCGCGCGATGCCGGCGTTCATGAATTCCTGCGCAAACCGTTTACCAGTGGCGACCTTTACCGCCGGATCGAGAATCTGGCGACCAAGCCGCGCAACTGGGTCGAGGCTGTGGGCTATGTCGGGCCGGACCGGCGCCGGTTCAACTCGACCGACTATGCAGGGCCCCGCAAGCGCAAGCAGGATGCCGGCAATACGGTGCCCACGCAGGTGGCGACCAAGGATCAGGCCATGCGGATTCTGGCGTCGGCGCTGACGCAGTTTAACGCGGATCCGGCGCAGGCTGTACGGGCTATTCGCGAGCAGTCACGCATTCTGAAAAAGCTGGCGGTGGAGCAGGGCGATGCGGCGCTGGCGATTGCCGCAGCGGGACTGGATACGGAACTGGATTTGGGCCGTGTCAGCCTTCAGGAGTTGATGGGGCCTGTGAGGACGGTTCTGGCGCAAGCCGCGCCAGAGACCTTTGCCCGCGCCGGATAGAAAAAAGGGGCACCCCGTGCGGGATGCCCCTTTTTGTTAGGTACCCGATCCAGAACGCTTAGGCGTCGACCAGATTGCGTTCCATGGCGGCGGCCTGCATGGCCTTTTGCAGCTTTTCGAACGCGCGAACCTCGATCTGGCGGACGCGCTCGCGACTGACGCCGTATTGGCCTGCCAGCTCTTCGAGAGTGACCGGATCATCCTTAAGACGACGCTCGGTCAGGATGTGCTTTTCGCGGTCCGTCAGCTCTTCCATGGCCTCTTGCAGGAGGGTCATGCGGATGTCGCGCTCTTCGTTGTCAGCCAACTGGGTTTCTTGACTGACAGCATCATCATCGGCCAGCCAGTCTTGCCATTCGGCCTCGCCGTCCGCGCGCATAGGCGCGTTCAGCGACGAGTCACCGCCGAGGCGACGGTTCATGTCGATGACGTCTTGCTCGCTTACGCCCAGTTTGGTGGCGATCTGTTCGACGTGTTCGGGCAGCAGGTCGCCATCCTCGAACGCCGAGATCTGGCTCTTGGCCTTGCGCAAGTTGAAGAACAGCTTCTTTTGCGCGGCGGTGGTGCCCATTTTCACGAGCGACCACGAACGCAGGATGTATTCCTGAATCGAGGCGCGGATCCACCACATGGCATAGGTGGCCAGACGGAAGCCTTTGTCCGGATCGAACTTTTTGACGGCCTGCATCAGGCCCACGTTGCCTTCGGAAATGACTTCGCCGATCGGCAGGCCGTAGCCGCGATAACCCATGGCGATCTTGGCCACGAGGCGAAGGTGCGATGTCACCAGACGGTGGGCCGCTTCGGGGTCCTGATGTTCAGACCAGCGCTTGGCCAGCATGAACTCTTCGTCTTTGGTGAGCATCGGAAACTTGCGGATTTCCGACAGATAACGGGACAGTCCCTGTTCAGGCGACATTACCGTCAAAGTGTTATTGGCCATGTGGTCCCTCCGACCGAAAGCTAGAGCAGGCACCTCGGTCGTGGCCACCACTGTGCACCACGTCCACGCCCCTCAATGGTTAGAGATGGCAATCTGTTGCATGAATTTAAAGAGGCGAAAGGGTGTCCGTTCTGCCTTTTTTGCCCACGGGTGTCGGGCGTCATACAAGCCGTCTCGGCGTGCGATTTAACTAGCACAGCGTTTGTTGCTAATCAAGTGCGGCAAGATGGTCCTGCAACGCCTGCATATCTGCAGGCAGAGCGGTTTCGAAGCGCAGGGCCTGCCGATTGACGGGGTGGACGAAACCGAGAACCGAGGCGTGGAGGGCCTGTCTACGGAAGTTCAGGGCCTCCAAGGCCTCGCGCACAGGGGCGGCGGGGGCACCTGAGCCATAGACGGGATCGCCCAAAAGCGGGGCACCTTTTGAAGCCATGTGCACGCGGATTTGATGGGTGCGTCCGGTGTGCAGGGTACAGGCCACGCGCGCAGCCATGGGCGCGCGGTCCGCCTTGGCGGGCAGGCCAAAGCGTTGCTGGACCACATAGTCGGTGATGGCGTTTCGGCCCGAGGATTTAAGCACGGCCATCTTTTTGCGGTCATGCGGCGAGCGGCCTATCAGAGTTTCGATCCGGTCCCTGTAGGGGGAGGGACAGCCGCGCACCAGAGCGGTGTAGGTGCGCTCGATATCGTGGGCCGCGAACAGGGCGGACAGGCCCTTGTGCGCCTCATCGCTCTTGGCCGCGACCATGACGCCAGAGGTGTCTTTATCCAGCCGGTGGACGATCCCAGGGCGGGCGACGCCGCCAATGCCGGACAGGCTGTCGCCGCAGTGAAACAATAGCGCATTGACCAAGGTGCCGCGTTCGCAACCCGGTGCGGGGTGGGCGGCCATGCCCGCGGGTTTATCGATGACGATCAGGTGGTCGTCTTCGAAAAGGACCGTCAGGGGAATGTTTTCCGCCTCCGGGTCGGCAGGCGCGACGGGCGGCAGGGCTATTTGATACCTTCCTGCCTGAGCCTTGGCCTTGCCACAGGTGATGACAATGCCGTCCTTGCTAACCGCGCCTTCGGCCAGAAGCGTTTGCAGGCGGGCGCGTGACAGGGACGGGAAGGCTTCGGCCAGCGCCTTGTCCAGCCGTGCGCCAACCCCGGTGATCTCGCCTTCGAGGATATCGGCGTCAGCGCCGGCCGGATCGTCTTCTGTCAGCAAATATTCAGGAGCCATGAGGCGAAATAGCATGGCTTTGGCCCGAAGTGTGATCCTAGACAGAGGGCGATAGGGACTTGAGGAGCATTGGGCATGCGGTGGGTGTGGGTGTCAGCGGTGGCTTTGGCCGGCGGTCTGTGGCTGTCGGGCTGCGAGACCATGAGCGCGGATCAGTGTCTGGTGGGTGACTGGGGTGGTCGAGGCTATCAGGACGGGCTGAACGGTCTGCGTTCGGATCGGTTGGATGATCATGCCAAGGCCTGCGCCAAACATGGCGTGACGCCCAATGTCTCGGCCTATTACTCGGCGCGCGAGCAGGGCTTGCGCCAGTATTGCACACCGTAGAGCGGTTATGATCGCGGACGGCGTGGCGACAGCTATAACGGGGTGTGCGCCCGGCGGACGAGGGGGCTTTTCTGGCCGCCTATGAGGACGGGCGCGTCATCTATGAGGCCGAGAAGCTGGTCGCCGATGCCGAGAGCGAGTTGAACTCGGCCATTGCGCGGGTGCGGGATCGCGAGAAGAAGCTGGAGGCCAAGCAGGATGAACTGCGTCAGGACGATCTGAGCCGTGAAGAACGTGAGCAGATCCGCCGCCGTATACGCGAGGTCCGCGACGAGTTGGAGCGCGCCCACCGCGCTGTGCGCCGCGCCGAAGATCGGCTGCATGAAGCCGAACGCGAGGCCCGCTTTATTCTGATGCGGGCCCGCTGAGGCTTAGTTGAGGGTATAGCCGACCAGACGCCACTGGCCGTCGTCGTCAAAGCGGAAGGAGATGACTTCTTCCATGACCTTGCCGTTGTTGCCGGCGGTAGCAAAGCGCACCGATACGTACTGGCCGGCGGGCAGGGACCCATCGGCTGTGGCAATCGGCACCTTGGTTACGGACATCCATTCGCGGTTGCGGATGGTGCCCAACTGGGCGCGGCGCTGGGCGATGTTGGCGATAAAGCGGTCCTGAGGCACGGATGACTTCATGATCGCAGAGGCGGAATCCCAAACTGCGCCCATCTCATAGCGGTCGATGGCCGAGACAATGCCCAGGCCTGCCTGAATATAGGCATCTGGGTTGTTGGCTTGCGCCAGCGCGTGACGCGGGCTGGCCATTAGAGTGGTAAAAGTGATCACTCCAATCGTCATTGCCATAAGCGAACAGGCGAAAAGCTTTTTCATTCTTATAGTTCCGGAAGGGCACAGAGGCCGCGTTGGAAGCGTAACGGTTGGCGCGCGGGTGTGTTGCACTGCCCGCAAAAAAGGGCGGGATCGTTTGATCCCGCCCTTCTCCATGGNNAAACCCCCCCCTTCTCCATGGCTGTATTAGCCGGTGGTTACCACTGGTAGCCGATGCCGACAGCAGCACCGCCTTGGTTACGGGTGTTGTAGGTACCCGAAGCGCGCAGGATGTAGCGGCCATCGCTGGTGGCGCGGGAGTAACCCACGGCCAGCGCTTGCTCGCCACCCCAGCCCGCGATGCCCATGCCGACGACGTTGGCACCGGCTTGATAGGCCTGGGGCAGGGTGCCCATCGCCATGGCTGCCGCCGTGCCACCGCTGGCGTCGCGACGGAAGTCATCGATTTGGCCGCCCAGACGCGCAACAGCGTTGTCGGTATAGATGTTGGCCTTGTTCAGCGTATCGGTCAGACCGGCGTTGAACTGGCGCATGTTCACGGCATCACCCGGATCGACACCATCAGCCAGATTGGTGATCCGGCGGTTGTTCATGTCGATGCCGTTGGCATTGATGGTCGGGCCATTGGCGATGGAGATGCTCTCCATATTGTTCAGGTTGCGGTTGACCGCGATCTGAACTTCCGAGCCGTTCTGCGTCATGACAATGTTGTCGCCCGCCGTGAAGGTGGCCGAGCCGCCCGGTGCGATGGTGGTCGGGGTGCTGTTGTTCACCACGCCCGAGCCGGTTGCGCCGGTATTCAGCGACCAGCCGCCATTGCCGCCGGTGCCACCATTAGCGGTGCGCATTGCGGCTTGGATGGCGTCCTGCACGTTGTTGTAGACCACATCGCCGATCGCAATCTGGGCGGTGAAGCTGTTCGTCGTGGGATCATAGGCCGAGTTGCCGCCGATCGCCGCCGCGAAGCTGTCGCCCAGAGCCACAAGCTGGCTGCCGTTAACGGCGTGGGTGCTGGTGTTCGACAAGATGGCTGCGGTGACGCCGGTGATACGTCCCGTGCCGCCGTCGTTGACCGTGACATCGCCAAATCGCGGTGCCTCGGCCATCTGCAGTTGGACGGAGCCGGTGGCCGCATCGGTGACGGTACGGATGTTTTCACCCGAGTAGTCGCCGTCGGTCGTGGCCTCGCCGACGATGGCGACGTCCTGACCATTGGTACGACGGACCACACCGCCCTGATTACCCGCAAAGCCGATATTCACATTGCCCGAGGCAGCGACGATGGAGTCGTCAACATAGGCCTTGTTGACCAGATGGTTATCGTCGGTAATCGGGCCGGTGTAATAGCCACCGGTGTTGTTCACCACCAGTTGGCCGCCACCGGCGTTCAGGGTGTTGAAGGTGGCGCCCGCCGTATTGATGACGTTGCCGCCGACGCTGACGCTATTGGCGATGGAAAGATCATCGGCCAGATCGAAGGTCACATCATTGGATGTGGCCGTCTTGGCGACAACAAGGTTGCCGTCGGTGTTCGACAGATCCACCGCGTTGCCGGTCGTGCTGCCCGTGCCGACGGCTGTGGCGTTGGCACCATCAGCGCTGATGTTCCAGCCGGCGGCTGCCGAGGTCGACAGGGTGTTCAAGGCCTCGTTGGTAGCAAACAGCTGCGAGCCGTTGACGGCGTCGGTAGAGGTTGCCGAAAGCTGGCCTGCTGCGACGTTGGTCAGGGTGCGTTCGCTACCCGCTGCGCCGATGCTGACGGTACCGACCGGAGCCGCACCTGCAAAGGTGTAGGTGGTGCCCTGCAGAGTGGTCGAAGCGGTACCCACAGCGGCGGCGGTTACCGAGTTGGAACCCAGAGCGACACCATTATTCCCCTCAACATCATTTCTTGTGCCGATGGCGATCGAATCCAGGCCCTCAACATCATTGTAGCGACCAATGGTTATACCACCTTCGGCTTGTGTTTCGTTATATGCCCCGAGGGATATCGCATGTTCGCTATCGACCCCGTTGCCGATACCGATAGCCAAGCTTTCGTTACCTTCGGCTGTGTTATCTGAACCCAAGGCGAGGCTATATTCACCGATAGACTCGTTTTCAAAACCGATGGCTTGCGATCTAATACCGTCGGCGTGGTTCATGTAGCCAAGAGCAGTGGTTTGTTCGCCAGTCGTATAGTTCTCTACGCCAATGGCTTGTGAGAAGGCACCCTGGGTAATGTTGTTCGTGCCCATAGCAAGCGAGCCTTCACCATAGGCTAGGTTGCTCGTGCCGAATGCAGCGGAATTATCGGATACAACTTCGTTGTCGTAACCGACAGCTTGCGATGCAGCGCCCTCGGCCGAGTTGTATGATCCCATGGCCAGGCTGTCGGCACCTTCGGCAATCGCGCCGGAGCCCAGCGCTGTTGCGTTAGCCGCCTCAGCATAAGCATCTGGGCCGATAGCGACCGAGTCAATTCCGGTTGCGCCGTCGGAGTTGTAGTTACCCTTCTGGACACCATCGTCGTTGACGCTGAAGTAGTGGGCCGAGCCGGAGGTAGCCGACAGCAGCTGAAGAGCCTGGTTGGTTGCAAACAACTGCGAACCATTAACCCCGTCCGTAGAGTCCGCCGTCAAGCGACCTGCGGCCAGATTGGTCAGGGTGCGCTCGTCACCAGCCGAACCGATGCTGAGGGTGCCCACCGGAGCCGCACCTGCGAAGTTGTAGGTGGTGCCGTGCAGGGTGGCGCTGCTGGTTCCCACTGCGGCAGTTGTGGTCGCATTATCACCCAGTGCGATGCTGCGCGCTTCCGTGGACGAAGAACCTGCGCCAATAGCCAGACCACGGGCACCAGTGACATTTGCAAGCGAGCCAATGGCGACACCGGAGTCGACCTGGGAGACGGCTCGCGAACCGACTGCAACCGCAAAATCGACGTCCAGCGGCGTGGTGGTCGTGACGTTCAGGCTGCCGTCAATGACACTTTCCGAAGCGCGGGCGAGTGTGCCGGCCTCGTTACCGATGGCGATATTGCTATTGCCGGTGACATAGGATCCGGCACCAAAGCCCGTGGCCACGTTCAGTTGGCCCGTAGCATTGCTGCCAGCCCAGTAACCTTGGGCGATATTGAAGTTGCCAGATACGTTGTTACCGGCAAACGAGCCAAACGACGTGTTGTTATTGCCGCCTGCACCAATACCGGCATTGAAGCCCAGTGCCGCATTACGCGAACCGGCGACGTCGCTACCTGCGTTACGGCCGATGCCTACGTTGTTGTGGCCGCCGCTCGAGAAGACACCATAACCGGTGATATTGGAACCGGCACCGCGGCCCAAGGCGAGGTTACCGTTGCCTTCAACGTCACGACCAGCGGACTCACCGAAGGCAGCGTTGTATTCACCCGTGACAGTGGAGCCAGCTTGTGCGCCGACGGCAAGGTTACGGACACCTGTGACCTGCTGGCCTGCCTCGGCACCAAAAGCGGCATTGTATCCGCCGGTGACGAACTTGCCCGCATTATCACCAACCGCCACGTTGCGGCTGCCGGTTACATCAGTGCCGGTCCCATCGCCCATCGCGGTGTTCCGGTTACCGACGACAGATTGACCGGAGTTCTTGCCAACCGAGATATTGCCGAAACCATCGACACTGCGACCCGAGTTTTGGCCCAGCGCAAGCTGGTCGACTGCTGCAGCCGTTGAGTCTATACCGGCATTGCGTCCGATCACTGTGCTGTCGGCACCAACAGCCCGTGTACCATTACCGATAGCGATCGAACGGACGCCGCTGGCGACAGCGTCGCTACCGGCAGCAATCGCGTTGTTGGCCAGGGCTTGAGAACGCTCGCCAAGAGCGGTCGCACGTTCGCCGACCGTAAGCGTGTTGGCACCCAGTGAAGTGCTCAGACGTGCGGCCTGCGCGTTGTTACCCATGGCGAGGCCTGCGTTGCCGCTCACCACAGAGTTCAGGCCAATTGCGATGCCTTCGTTCCCCGTGGCCTTGGCATTATTGCCCAGTGCTACGGTATTGTTACCCGTTGCGCCTGCATCGGGGCCGATGGCAATAGCATTGCCGCCGGTCGCGCCGTCCGAGTTGAAGTTGCCTGCAGGCGCGCCTGGACGATTGATGCTGACATAGGGAACCTTGCCAGTCGTGGCGGCCAGTGCCGAAACAGCCTGATTGGTCGCAAAGAGTTGCGAGCCGTTGACGGCATCGGTGGACGTCGCCGACAGGCGGCCCGCCGCCAGATTGGTCAGGGTCCGCTCGCTACCTGCCGAGCCGATGCTCACCGACGACGTCGGAGCCGCACCTGCGAAGGTGTAGTTGGTCGCGCCGATGGTTGTGCCGGTCGTGGCCACCGCAGCATCCGAGATCGAACCCGAACCCAGTGCCACGCCGCCTGCAGCGTTCACCTGCGAGGCATTGCCCAGTGCGGTCGCATTGGTAATGCCGGCTGCGATGTTGACGTCGTTACCGAGGACGAAGGCATTATCTGCGCCCAGGCCAATCGTATTGTTATTACCGACGCTATAGGAGTTGGCACCGTCGATGACGCTCGGATCGCCAATGGCACCTGAGTTCTCACCGTTAACGGTATTGCCGTTACCGATCGAAATCGAATTCGCACCTACCGCCTTTGCGCCCGTACCAATGGCAAGGCCAGCCAAACCTTCAGCAGTGGCCGAAGAGCCGATGGCGATAGCGCCTTCGGCAGTCGCTTGCGAGTTGGTGCCGATACCTACCGCATTTTCTGCCCGGGCCCACGCTTCAGTACCGATTGCGGTCGCGTTCAGAGCGTCAACGCGAAGACCGGTGCCGATACCGATGGCACCTTCACCGTCAATGTCGAAGTCGTTGCCGATGCCAATACCGTTCAGCATTTCAACTTCGAGACCGGTGCCGATAGCGATAGCGCCGATGCCGTCTGCCGTGCTGCGGCCTGCCGCGATGGTCGAGTCACCATAGGCATTCGCGCCGTTACCGAGGGCGATGGCGTCCAGACCGTCAGCGTTGCTGTTCGAACCGGCAGCCAGAGAGCCCACACCCACTGCGGTTGACTGGTAACCGATGGAGACCGATTCATCGGATTCAGCGTCTGCCTTATTACCGATGGAGGTGCTGTTGTTGACTTCGCGAGGTGCGGAATCCGTTCCCTTGCCGGCATCCGAACCGACGGCGGTATTGCCTGCGCCGATCAGGTAGCTACCCGCCTCGACGCCCACGGCGGTGTTCGCGCCGCCGGTGACATTGCGGCCAGCTTGGCTACCCAGACCGGTGTTGTAGAAGCCGTCGGAGGCGTAAAGGCTGAAGTCACCCACGCCGACGTTTTCGCTACCCACGGTCGAGACGCCGGATTGGTGGCCGAAGAACGAATTGTCCTCGCCGTTGGAGGAGCTGCCGGCGCCGGAGCCAACGGCGACAGTGCGCCAGTTGGTGGGAAGGCCGTTAGCGCCTGCGCCGACGCCGATGTAGACGGTGTCAGCGGCTTGTGCCGCGGCTTGGTAGCCAATGGCGATGGCACCGTCGACGTAGGAACGGGACTCGGCACCGAGGGCGAGGGCGTTCGCGCCATCGGCACGAGCGCCCCTCACACCGTTCGAACCGATGGCAATGCCGCCGACACCAGCCGTAATGGCACCAGCGCTGATGACGCCGTTATTGTCCACGCCGGAGCCGATAGCGATACCGTAGTTGGCAACTGAACGCGCGGCGGTGCCGATCGAAGTGGTGTAGTCGGCCGTGAGACGGCTGGACGAGTTACCACCTGCACCTGCGATCTGGCCGATGGCGATGTTGTTCGTGCCGTTCAGCCAAGAGCCGGCAGCGCTACCGACCGCAACGTTGGCATCGCCGTTTGAGTTCTGACCGGCCTGATGGCCGACGCCGGTATTGACGTTGCCGACGGTCCTATACAGTGAAGCCTGACCCAGACCCACGTTACGGCTACCGATGACGCCAGAGCCGGTATTATCCGAGCCCACGAAGGTATTCAGGACGCCTTGCGAGTTTGCACCGGCGCTGTTGCCGATACCAACTGTTTTCTCGCCCGTTGCACTGGAGCCCGCTGCCAGCCGATGAATACACCGGAAGTGACAGCTGAATCACGACCTGCGCTCGGTCCGATAGAGACGGCATTGGTCGCGTGGGCTTGGGCATTTAGGCCTAGAGCCACGCCATTCTGGCCCGACGCCGCGGCACCGTTACCGATAGCGACGGCGGACTGGGCGGTGGCCGATGAAGCCAGGCCAATGGCAATCGAACTAACGCCGCTAGCCGTCGTGTTATAACCAATCGCTGTGGAACCGCTGCCGGTGGCTTCCGTATCGGAGCCTAATGCCGTGCCGTTTGTGGTGGCTTTGGCGCGTGCGCCGACCGCAGTGCTGTCGGCACCGTCAGCAGTGGCTCCATCGCCCACTGCACTGGCGCGATCACCGTTCGCGACGCTATTGGCACCCAGAGCGATAGATTCAGCGCCATTGGTCGTGCCGACTTGCTGTCGGGCTTGCACGTCAAAAGCGCTGACCAGCGCGACTGACGCCACGGCACAGAGCAGAGCCTGCTTTTGTGTGATGTTCATAACTTACTCCCAGACCCAAGAAACGAGACGATTTCTGATCCGGAAAGCAACGCTATACGAATAGGTTCCCAGTATGCTGATGAATGTTATGATTGTTCACGATGTTGAATTGTATACTCGTGTAAAATACTGAGTATTACTACGCGGTATGGCAAAGCTTGTGACCCGGCCAAGAAAAAATCCTCGCCGGAGACCGACGAGGATTTTGATAGCTAGCTTTGGCGGGACGATTACCCGATCTGCGGATCCAGCGCGCCGGAAGCATAGCGCTTGGCCATCTGGGCGGTGGACAGCGGCTTGATCTTGTCGGCCATGCCCTCGCAACCGAACTGCAGGTAACGTTCTTGGCACAGCTTGCGCATGGCTTCCTTGGCCGGCTTCAGATAGGCGCGCGGGTCGAACTCGTGCGGCTTCTCGGTCAGCAGCTTGCGGATAGCGCCGGTCATGGCCATGCGGTTGTCGGTGTCGATGTTCACCTTGCGCACGCCGTTCTTGATGCCGCGCTGGATTTCTTCGACCGGCACGCCCCAGGTTTGCGGCATCTGGCCACCATAGGCATTGATGATGTCCTGCAGGTCCTGCGGCACCGACGAGGAGCCGTGCATCACAAGGTGGGTGTTCGGCAGGCGACGGTGGATCTCTTCGATCACGTTCATGGCCAGCACTTCACCGTCCGGCTGACGGGTGAATTTGTAGGCGCCGTGCGAGGTGCCCATGGCGATAGCCAGAGCATCGACCTTGGTGGCCTTCACGAATTCGACGGCCTGGTCCGGATCGGTCAGCAGGGCCGAGTGGTCCAGCTTGCCCTCAAACCCGTGGCCGTCTTCGGCCTCGCCCATGCCGGTTTCCAGCGAGCCCAGCACGCCCAGTTCGCCTTCAACCGAAACGCCGCACGAGTGGGCCATTTCGGTGACGCGGCGCGTGACGTCGACGTTGTATTCGTACGATGCCGGGGTCTTGGCGTCTTCTTCCAGCGAGCCGTCCATCATCACCGAGGTGAAGCCATACTGGATGGCGGTAGCGCAGGTCGCCGGACCATTGCCGTGGTCCTGGTGCATACAGACCGGAATGTGCGGATACAGTTCGACCAGTGCGTCGATCAGGCGGGCCAGAACCACGTCGTTGGCATAGGAGCGGGCACCGCGCGAGGCCTGGATGATGACCGGCGCATTCACGGCGTCGGCGGCCTCCATGATGGCCAGACCCTGCTCCATATTGTTGATGTTGTAGGCGGGCAGGCCGTAGTCGTTTTCAGCGGCGTGATCGAGCAGCTGGCGCAGGGTGATGCGTGCCATCAGAGGTCTCCAGAAACGGTGTCTTTGTCTTTGGACTTACAGCGGCTTGGCCGTGAAGTCACGTTATACGGGCTATAAGCAAAAGGGCGGACACACGCGGTGTCCGCCCGTATTCCTGATCAGGCGCGCAGGGCTTCGACGCCCGGCAGTTCCTTGCCTTCCATCCACTCGAGGAAGGCACCGCCAGCGGTCGATACGAAGGTCATGTCGTCGACGACGCCCGCGTGGTTCAGAGCGGCGACGGTGTCACCGCCACCGGCCACGGCGGTCAGCTTGCCAGCGGTCGCCAGCGAAGCGGCTTCCTTGGCAGCGGCCACGGTCGCGGCGTCGAACGGCGGCACTTCGAACACGCCCAGCGGGCCGTTCCAGATCAGGGTCTTGGACAGGCCCATGGCGCGGGTGAGGCGAGCTACGGTTTCAGGTCCGGCGTCGAGGATCAGGTCATCAGCGGCGATACGGTCCAGCGCGCGAACGCCGTGCTCGATACCCGGCTTGACGCCCTTGGCCACAACCACATCAACCGGCAGCAGCAGTTCGCAGCCCTTTTGGCGGGCTTCTTCCATGATCTCGCGCGCGGTGTCGGCAAGGTCCTTCTCGCACAGCGAGCCGCCAACATCGACGCCTTGGGCGTGCAGGAAGGTGTTGGCCATGCCGCCGCCGATGGCGAGGTAGTCCAGCTTGGCGACAAGGTTCTTCAGCAGGTCCAGCTTGGTCGAAACCTTGGCACCGCCGACAATGCCGATCACCGGCTTGACTGGCGTACCCAGAGCCTTGTCCAGAGCTTCCAGTTCGCGACGCATGGACTCACCAGCGTATGCCGGAAGGATGCGGGCGACGGCTTCGGTCGAAGCGTGGGCGCGGTGGGCCGCCGAGAAGGCGTCGTTGACGTAGATGTCGCCGATTTCGGCCAGAGCCTTGGCGAAGTCCGCGTCGTTCTTTTCCTCGCCCTTGTGGAAGCGCACGTTCTCCAGCAGCACCACGCCGCCAGCATCGGTATCGGCCAGCGCGGTCTTGGCGGCATCACCGATGCAGTCTTCTGCGAAACGCACCGGCGCGCCCAGCAGGGCTTCCAGCGGTGCGACAACCGGCAGCAGGCTCATGGATGGCACGCGCTCGCCCTTGGGACGGTCGAAGTGGGCCAGCAGGGCCACCTTGGCACCGGCTTCACGCAGCTTGTTGATGGTCGGCAGGGCCACGCGCAGGCGGGTGTCGTCAGTAACTGCGCCGTTCTCCATCGGAACGTTAAAGTCCACGCGGACGAGGGCGGTTTTGCCGGAAAGGTCTTTGGCGTCGTCGAGAGTGCGGAAGGTCATGGGATCAATCTGATCTTTTGGCCGGAATAAGGGACGTAAGGCCGTTAGGTTTGAAAGAAGGGCTCCCTGCCGGATGGAGGGAGCCCTTCATGGATAGTCATTCTGTTCAGGGGCGGGCCGTCATGACCCGCGACCGGATCAGAGGAACTTGGCCATTTGCAGGGCGGTGTCCGACATGCGGGTGGCGAAGCCCCACTCGTTGTCGTACCAGCTCAGCACGCGAACCAGGGTGCCGTCGATGACCTGGGTCTGCGGCAGGGCAGCGGTCGACGAGGCGTTGTGGTGGTTCAGGTCGATCGACACCAGCGGATCGTTCGAGGTGAACAGAACACCCTTCATTGCGCCGTTGGCTGCGGCTTCCAGAGCAGCGTTGACTTCTTCCTTGGTGGTAGCGCGACCGGCAACGATCTTCAGGTCAACGACCGAGACGTTCGGGGTCGGGACGCGGATCGACGAGCCGTCCAGCTTGCCCTTCAGTTCCGGCAGAACCAGACCCACAGCCTTTGCAGCGCCGGTCGAGGTCGGGATCATCGACAGCGAAGCAGCGCGACCGCGGTACGGGTCCTTGTGCATGGTGTCGAGGGTCGGCTGGTCACCGGTGTAGGCGTGGATGGTGGTCATGTAGCCACGCTCGATGCCGACCAGTTCGTTCAGAACCTTGGCGATCGGGGCCAGGCAGTTGGTGGTGCACGAAGCGTTCGAGACGACGATGTCGTCTGCGGTCAGGGTTTCGTGGTTCACGCCGAAGACGATGGTCTTGTCGGCATTGTCAGCCGGAGCCGAAACCAGCACGCGCTTGGCACCTGCGGTCAGGTGGGCCGAAGCCTTTTCCTTCGAGGTGAAGATGCCGGTGCACTCGAACGCGATGTCGACGTTCAGTTCGGCGTGCGGCAGCTTGGACGGGTCACGCTCTGCGGTGACCTTGATCTTGCCGTAGCCGACGTCGATCCAGTCTTCACCCGAGGTGATGGTGCCCGGGAAACGGCCGTGAACCGAGTCATAGCGCAGCAGGTGGGCGTTGGTCTCAACCGGACCCAGGTCGTTGATCGCCACGACCTCGATGTCCTTACGGCCATGCTCGACGATCGAGCGAAGAACAAGACGGCCGATACGGCCAAAGCCGTTAATGGCGACGCGAACGGTCATGGTTGGATCTCCAAGTCAGGAACGACGAAAGTTTGGCGTCTCAATGGGACGATGAGCGCAGACTTGCAAGTCTTGGGCGCTCACAGATAGCGAACATCAGTTACAGGAACGAAATTTCGCCCAAAAATCAGTGAACCCGATCCAGCAGGGCCGGACCGGGTTCGGGTTTTAGAGAATCAGCAGCATTTGAAACCGCCGCCCGCGCCGAAACGTCGCGCTTCGTGCAGACGGAAGAAGGCGGTTCGGTCCATCGGCTGTTGATCCGGATGGGTGGCGCGGGCGTGGGCCACATAGGCCTCATAGTCCGGCTGTCCGATCATCAGGCTGGCGGTCCGCCGTGCATCCTTGCCCCATCGGGTCAGCATGTCGCGGCAGTCGCACAGCGCTTCTGGCAGGCGGGTCTTAAGCACGGGCTGGGGCCTCCTGTGCCAGTTCCGCCTCGGACGGGATTTCGACCGCCGTCGGTTGCGGATTGGCCAGTGCCTTGCGGCAAGCCCCGATGGCGTAGACCAGAATGGTCACCACCACGAACAGGAAGCCTGCCGTCAGTGCCGAGTTCACATAGTCATTGAAGATGATGTGCTGCATGTCGGCGACGGATTTGGCCGGAGCGAGGATTTCGCCTGCCGCCATGGCATCCTGATACTGGCGCGCATGGGCAAGGAAGCCGACCCGCACATCCGGATGGAACAGCTTCTGCAAGCCTGCCGTCAGGGTACAGACCAGCAGCCACGCCGCCGGCACCAGAGTGACCCACGCGAACCGCTGCCGCTTCATCTTGAACAGCACGACCGTGCCCAGCATCAGGGCAATCGCCGCCAGCATCTGGTTGGCGATGCCGAACAGCGGCCATAGGCTGTTGATGCCGCCCAGCGGATCAACCACACCTGCATACAGGAAATAACCCCACAGACCGACCGTCAGCGCCGTAGCGATAACATTGCCGGTCCAGCTTTGCGTATTGCGCATCTTGGGCACGGCCACGCCCAGCAGGTCCTGGATCATGAAGCGGCAAACGCGGGTGCCCGCATCGACCGTTGTCAGGATGAACAGGGCCTCGAACAGAATGGCGAAGTGGTACCAGAAGCTCATCATCGCCTGACCACCAATCACGCTGGACAGGATGTGCGCCATGCCGACAGCCAGTGTCGGCGCACCGCCTGCGCGTGACAGGATAGAGTGCTCACCTACGTCCTTGGCCAACTGATCCAGCGCTTCGGGCGTGATGTGGAAACCCCATTGGGCCACTGCCGCAGCGGCAGAGGTCACATCGGTGCCGATAACTGCAGCAGGGCTGTTCATCACGAAATAGACCGCCGGATCGAGCACGGAGGCTGCGATCAGGGCCATCACGGCCACGAAGCTTTCGCACAGCATGGCCCCGTATCCGATCATCGGAATCTGGTTCTCGTTTTCCAGCAGCTTGGGCGTGGTGCCCGACGAAATCAGCGCGTGGAAACCCGAAACCGCACCGCAGGCGATGGTGATAAACAGGAAGGGGAACAGGGCACCCGAGAACACCGGACCCGAGCCATCGATAAACTGGGTGATGGCGGGCATTTGCAGATCGGGGCGGACAATCAGAATGCCCACAGCCAGCGCGGCAATCGCGCCGATTTTCAGGAAGGTCGACAGATAGTCACGCGGGGCCAGCAACAGCCACACCGGAATAACGGCAGCGACAAATCCGTAGACCATCATGGCGATCGCCAGCGTGGTCCCCGAGAAGGTGAAAGCCGGACCCCAGAATGGGTGATAGGCCACCTGACCGCCCAGAATGATCGACCCGATCAGCAGGACCACGCCGATGGCGGACACTTCACCCACACGTCCCGGGCGCAGATACCGGCTGTACAGCCCCATGAAGATAGCGATGGGAATGGTGGCGGCGACGGTAAAGGTGCCCCAAGGACTTTCGGCTAGCGCCTTCACGACCACCAGCGCCAGCACGGCCAGAATGATGACCATGATCATCAGCACGCCGACCTGCGCGATAATGCCGGGGATGGGCCCCATTTCGGTGCGCACCATGTCGCCCAGCGACTTGCCGTCGCGGCGGGTCGACATGAAAAGCACCAACATGTCCTGAACCGCACCGGCGATGACCACGCCGATCAGGATCCAGAGCATGCCGGGCAGATAGCCCATCTGCGCCGCCAGCACCGGACCGACGAGGGGGCCTGCGCCCGCAATCGCCGCAAAGTGGTGGCCGAACAGCACATTCTTGGGCGTCGGCACATAGTCCAGCCCGTCATTGTGCCGTACGGCAGGCGTCGGCCTCCGGGCGTTCAGTTGCAGAACGCGCCACGCCAGAAACTTGGCATAGAACCGATAGGCGATGACATAGACGCACAGGGCGGCGGTCACCATCCAGACGGCGCTGATGCTTTCACCCTTGTGCAGGGCCAGCACCGCGATGGAAATCGCGCCGATAATGGCGATGGCCCCGAATATCAGGGCGGTTTTTAACTTACCCAAGACTGATCCTCCCGCGCCGCCCTAACAGACGGTCTTTGCCGGGAGACTGAACCCCAAAGGGGGCGTCGCGCAACCGTCGGTATTCGGCTGCACGACTAAGGTCGTAGATCGCTGATCTTAAGCTTTGACGGGCCTAACCTTTTTAGCGGCCTCGGAGGCGCGGGCACGGGCTTCGTCGGTGTCGCGACCCCGTGCAATGGCCACGCCCATACGGCGACGCTCATAGCTTTCCGGCTTGCCGAATAGACGCAGCTCTGCGGTCGGCACGGCCAAAGCCTCTGCCACGCCCTCAAAAGCAATGCCCGCCGCTTCCATGCCGCCATAGATGACGGCGCTGGCCGCGGGCTCGCGCTGGGTCACGTCAACCGGCAGGCCCAGAATGGCGCGGGCATGTAGGGCAAACTCGCTCTGGGCTTGGCTGCCCAGCGTGACCAGACCTGTATCGTGCGGGCGAGGGGAGACCTCCGAGAACCAGACCTGATCGCCCTTCACGAACAGTTCGACGCCGAACACGCCCCAGCCGCCCAGAGCCGCCGTGACCTTGGCGGCAATGTCCTGTGCGGACGCCAGCGCGGCCTCGCTCATGGCCTGCGGTTGCCAGCTTTCAACATAGTCGCCCTTGACCTGACGGTGGCCGATAGGGGCGCAGAACGAGGTAACGGTCTCACCGTCCGCCCCGCGCGAACGCACGGTCAGCAGGGTGATCTCGAAGTCGAAATCGATGCGGCCTTCGACGATAACCTGACCGCCGGCCACACGGCCGGATTCCTCGGCATAGTTCCATGCGGCCTCGATCTGGTCGGCGCTCTCGACATAGGACTGGCCCTTGCCTGACGACGACATGACCGGCTTCACGAAGCAGGGGAAGCCGACCTTTTGGGCCCCCGCCGCCAGTTCCTCGGCGCTGCCGGCAAAGGCATAGGGGCTGGTCGGCAGGCCCAGTTCTTCGGCGGCCAGACGACGGATGCCCTCGCGGTTCATGGTCAGCTGGGTGGCGCGGGCCGTCGGCACCACCTTGGCCAGACCCGCCTCTTCGATAAAGGCCAGCGCGTCGGTGGCGATGGCTTCGATCTCCGGCACGATGATGTGCGGGGCCTCGGCCATGATCAGGCCGTTGAGAACCTGCGGATCGGTCATCGGGATGACGTGGCTGCGGTGCGCCACCTGCATGGCGGGGGCGTTGGCATAGCGATCCACAGCGACCACCTCCGCACCAAGGCGCTGTAGCTCGATCGCCACTTCCTTGCCCAGTTCGCCCGAACCCAACAGCATGACGCGCACGGCGCTGTCCGAAAGCGGGGTGCCAAGACGGAAGGGGTGGGTCACGGTAAAACAGGCTCCTGAACGGGATAGGCCCGGCTAAGGAAATCAATCGCCGAGGCTGCAAAGACGGTAGAATGGGTCTCCGAATGGCGCGGTTCGTATTCCCACACCAGCCCCTTTGGTGGGTTATTTCGCAAAGCCTGAACCAGACGGTCCATACCGGACTGCATTTGCCCGCCTTCATCGCCAATGGTCAGCAGAAGTTGGCGATCCCCCTCAGGGTGCGCCGCCAACAGTGCTGATGCATTTTTGGAAAGGCTTTCGCGGTCCCACCACAGGCTGGGACTGACGGCCAGATAGCGGTCAAACAAGGTCGGCTGGCGCAGGAAGGCTTCGACGATAAACAGCGCCGCTGCGGATTCTCCGATCACTGCATCATCGCCATTGGTGCGATAACGGCTCTCGATGGCGGGCTTCACCTCTGCTTCAATATAGCGGCGAAAACGCTCTGACTGTCCGTGGTTGGGCCACTGGCGAATGATCCGGCGGTCGGTCGAGCGTGCGGTCAGTTCATTCTGGCGGTCTTCGGTGGCAATGCCCACGAGGATGGCGGGGCGTACCGTTCCACTGTCCATGGCCTCGCGGATGCGGGCGCTATAGTTCGGCCAGTCCTGAGATACGCCGCCATCCAGTAAATAGATAACCGGATAGCGCTGTGAACCGGTTTCATAGCCACGCGGCAACAGCACATTCACCTCGCGCACCTTATCCATCACATCCGACGCAAGGGTGATGGTGATGGTTACAGCGGATGTCGGTGCGGGGGAGGGCGGGGCTGGTTCTACGGTCTGCGCCAATGCGCTGGCCGGAGCGATAACCAGACAGGCAGCGAGCGTGAGTATCCGTAACATGGCGGCCTCCTTTGACGAGGCCGCCATATCACTACGGATCAGGGGGGGCGTCACCCCTTGCGCCTGATTACAGGCGCTGCTTGGCCTGTTCGACCACAGCGTCGGCGGTGATGCCGAATTCCTTGTAGAGCACTTCCGCCGGAGCCGAGGCACCGAAGCCGGTCATGCCGACAAAGCCGCCGTCTTCGCCGATAAACTTCGACCAACCTTGCTCCAGACCGGCTTCGACCGCGATACGGACAGTGCCGCGCGCGATGACCGCGTCCTGATAGGCCTTCGGCTGTTGGGCAAACAGCTCGAACGACGGGACCGACACCACGCGGGTGGCGATGCCTTCGGCTTCCAGCTTGGCGGCGGCGTCCAGAGCGATAGCCACTTCGGTGCCGGTGGCGAACAGGC
The DNA here is from genome assembly GCF_002419815.1 of Brevundimonas sp. UBA5713. Lineage (GTDB taxonomy): Bacteria > Pseudomonadota > Alphaproteobacteria > Caulobacterales > Caulobacteraceae > Brevundimonas. Next base: position 23,528 of record NZ_DIGV01000036.1, read on the forward strand.
TGACCTTGGCTGCACCATCTGCGGCCTTCAGCTCATAGGCACCCTTGCGCGACAGGTTCTCTCCCGCGTCCGTGGTACGGACAGCCGGAGTCTTCTGGCGCGACAGGCACATGGCCGACGGGGCGGTCTTGTTCTGCAGGGCGACCTGCCAGCACTCTAGCGCTTCCACCGTGTCTGCCGGACGGAAGACCAGCAGGTTCGGGATGGCGCGCAGGGCCGCCAGATGCTCGACCGGCTGGTGGGTCGGGCCGTCTTCGCCCAGACCGATGGAGTCATGGGTCAGGACGTGCACCACGCGAATACCCATCAGGGCCGCCAGACGGATAGCCGGACGGCTATAGTCCGAGAACACCATGAAGGTGCCGCCGTACGGAATGACACCGCCGTGGAGGGCCATGCCGTTCATGGCGGCGGCCATGCCGAACTCGCGGATGCCATAGTTTACATAGCGACCGTGATAGGTCGGGGCATCCATGATCTGGGTATTGCTGACGAAGGTGTTGTTCGAGCCGGTCAGGTCGGCCGAGCCGCCAACCAGTTCCGGAATGGTTTCGAACACGGTCGACAGGGCTTCACCCGACGACTGGCGCGTGGCCATGGCGGGCTTGTCGGCCACCAGTGCCTTCAGCTTGGCTTCCAGTTCGGCGAAGGCACCATTGGGCAGATCGCCAGCCATGGCGCGGGTGAAGTCGTCGCGCAGATTGTGGCTCAGCAGGCGCGCTTCCCAGGCCTTGCGGTGTTTGGCACCGGCCTTGCCGACGTTTTTCCATGCCTTGTCCAGCTCGGCCGGAATGTGGAACGGCTCTGCGGTCCAGCCCATGGCCTGACGGGTGGCGGCGATTTCGGTCGCGCCCAGGGCGGCACCGTGGGTCTTGTGGCTGCCCTCCATGGTGGCAGCGCCCTTGCCGATCTTGGTCTTGCAGGCGATCAGGGTCGGCTTGTCCTGCTTGGTGGCCCAAGCCAGCGCCTTCTTGATCTGGCCGTGGTCGTGGCCATCAATGGCCTTGACCGCCCAGCCCGATGCCTTGAAGCGGGCCAGCTGGTCAGTCGCGTCCGACAGGGCGACCGAACCGTCGATGGTGATGGCGTTATCGTCCCACAGCACGCACAGCTTGTTCAGCTGCAGACGGCCAGCCAGGGCGATGGCTTCTTGCGAGATGCCTTCCATCAGGCAGCCGTCACCGGCGATCACCCAGGTGCGGTGATCAACCAGATCATCACCAAAGCGCGCGTTCAGGTGACGCTCGGCCATGGCGAAACCGACCGAGTGGGCCAGACCTTGACCAAGCGGGCCGGTGGTGACCTCGACGCCTTCCAGATGGCCGTACTCGGGGTGGCCTGCGGTCTTCGATCCCCACTGACGGAAGTTTTCCAGCTGTTCACGCGTGGCTTGCTTGTAACCGGTCAGGTGCAGCAGGGCGTACAGCAGCATGGAGCCGTGGCCGGCCGACAGAATGAAGCGGTCGCGGTCGGCCCAGTCAGGACGGCTGGCGTCGAACTTCAAAAACTTGGAGAATAGGACAGTGGCCACATCGGCCATACCCATGGGCATGCCGGGGTGGCCGCTCTTGGCCTTTTCAACCCCATCCATGGCCAGTACGCGGATGGCGTTCGCCATCATCTGCGGAGAGGGTTTGGTGAAGATGGAGAGGGCGTCTGTCACGGCAAAGCCTTTTTCAGAACAGAGAAATGGGATTGGCGCCGCTTTACCCCGACGCGCCGAGAGGTTCTATAGCGAATCGTGACGAAAGGACGGTCATGGACGCATTGACTGCTGCCAAGGCCCGTATTGATCGGGCCTTGAATGAAATCGAACTCAAACTGTTCGCGCTGAAGGCGCGGGCGGCATCGGGCGCGGCTGCGCCTGATGATGACCTTTTCGCCCCCCTGCCATCCAGTGCATCCGATCAAGCCCGTATTGCCGATCTGGAAGCCGCAGGGCAGGAAGCCGCCGAAGCGCTGGCCGCTGCGGCACAGGCTGTGCGAGAAGTATTGGAACAGCAAACGGATGAGTCCGTTGACGCTGAGGGTAAAGAGTCCACCGTGGAGTCCCGTTAATGGCCACAGTTACCGTCGAAGTGAACGGAAGGCCCTATCCGGTCGGGTGCGCCGACGGTCAGGAAGAACGCGTCAAACTTCTGGCGGAACAGTTCAACAGCAAGGTCCAGTCTGTGGCCGAGCAAGTGGGGCAGGTGGGTGATCTCAACCTGTTCCTGATGGGCGCATTGATGCTGGCCGATGAACTGGCCGAGGCCAAGAAGGGCCGTCAGGTTCAGGTGGTCACGGCCAATCCGCCGCCCCAGAACAATGAAGGCGTGGCCGAGGCCCTGAACGCCGTCGCCACCCGTCTGGAGAAGCTGGCGCAAAGCTTTTAGCTGATACGCCCCCTTTCCGCATCGCCACCCAAACCTCGTCGCAAGACGACACGCCCGCGTGTCCGCAAGGGCGCGCGACGGCGTGACGAGCGCCAGTTGGACCTGCTGGACTGGCTGGACTCCCAGCCCAGCTATGATCCGCGCGGGACGCATCGACCGCGTCCGCGCCCGCGTCTGGTTGCCGGAACCGATGTGGATGAGGGCCAGCTTGATCTGGAAGACCTGATCGCCGCCGCTACCCGCGCGGCCTAATCTATTCCCTCTTGAGAAGACGGCAGCGCGGCCCTATCTAGGGCCTTGGCGGGTCTTGCTGCGGCCCTCGTCGGGGACAACATTCCTCCCGGCCTTAATCATCTCGAAGGGAGCTGTCCCTGCATGGGCCCGAGGGCCTGAGTATATGGCGCCCACCTGTCTTTCAGGTTCGAGAGGATTCATCGCCCCACGGTTCTTGTGGCGCCGCCAACCTAACCCCCGTCTGCTTGCAGGCGGGGTTTTGTATTGGGCCCAAGGCTGTCATAGGCCTTGTATGGACAAGAGCGACATCCGCGCCCGTCTGCGCGCCCTGCGCAAGGATATGATCCGGCCCGACACAGTGGCCGCCCTGTGCGCACATGCTGCGGCCTTGCCCGAGGGGCAGGTGGTGGCCCTGTATCACGCCATCGGGGCCGAGATGCCGACGCAGGCACTGGCGCAGATCCTCCTCGATCAAGGGCGCACCCTCTGCCTGCCGGTGGTGGTGGCGCGCGATCAGCCCATGGTGTTCCGCGTCTGGACGCCGGGCGATCCGCTGGAAGACGATATGGCCGGATGCCCCGCGCCGTTGGAGTTGAACAGCGAGGTGGTACCCGATCTGGTGATCGCGCCGCTGGTAGCCTTTGACGCCCGTGGCTATCGGTTGGGGCAGGGCGGGGGGCACTATGACCGTACCTTGGCCGTTCTGCCGCAGGCGATCCGCGTGGGTCTGGCCTTTGCTGCCCAGGAGGTCGAACCCCTGCCGACAGAGGCGCATGACATACGTCTGCATGGCGTTCTGACCGAGAACGGGTATAGAGCCTTCACATGAGGCAGTATTTCCAATGAGACTGGCATTTTTCGGCGACGTCATCGGCAAGAGCGGACGTGATGGTCTGGCAGACCATCTGCCGAACCTTCGCCGCGACCTGAAACTCGACTTCGTGGTCGTGAATGGTGAAAACGCCGCAGGCGGTTTCGGCATTACCGAGAACACGGCCAATGAAATCTACGCCGCCGGTGCGGATGTCATCACACTGGGCAACCATTCGTGGGACCAGCGCGAGGCCCTGACCTATATCGTGCGCGAACCGCGCCTGATCCGTCCGGCTAACTATCCGCGCCTGATGGATGCTCCCGGTCGCGGCGCTGACGTCTTCGTCACGCCGGACGGTATGCGGGTGCTGGTCATCAATGTGCTGGGCCGTGTGCACATGGACCCGATGGACGATCCGTTCAGCGCCGTCGAGCGCGAACTGGATGCCGCGCCTCTGGGCGTTGTGGCCGATGCCGTCATCGTCGACATCCATGCCGAGGTGACGTCCGAAAAAATGGCCATGGGCCATTTCTGCGACGGCCGCGCCTCGCTGGTGGTGGGCACACATACCCACGTCCCGACCGCCGACGCGCAAATCCTGCCGCACGGCACCGCCTTCCAGACCGACGCCGGTGGTTGCTGCGACTATGACTCCGTGATCGGCAACGAAAAAGAAGAGCCGCTGCGCCGCTTCACCACCCGCCTGTCGGGCGGTCGCTATGCGCCGGCGCATGGTCCCGCTACCGTCTGCGGCGTCTTCGTCGAAACCGACGACCGCACGGGCCTCGCCAAGCGCATCGAGCCCATCCGCGTGGGCGGACGCCTCAAGCAGTCGATCCCGGAGCTTTAGATCCGGACCGCGGTCGTCGGCCCTTCGGGACCTCCCGACCCGACGCGGCCCTGATGATTTGGCCGCGATCAAAAGGCTCCGCCTTTTCGACCCGACGCGGCCTTTTAAGCTAGCCGCGGTCGTCGGCCCTTCGGGACCTCCCGACCCGACACGGCTCGGTGTCTTTCATCCTTTCCCATAAAGCGGGGGAGGGGGACGGCCTATTTCCTTGCCCGCAACCTCAACCGCAACGTCTCGCGGCTGCGCAGGGTTACCTGATGGACGGGCTTGGGCTCGATGGGCGTGATGGCTTCGACTTCGACGGCCTTCATGATCTCGGCCAGCGCCACCACGGCTTCCTGCATGGCAAAGGCCGCGCCGATGCAGATGCGTGGTCCGCCGCTGAACGGCAGCCAGGCATGGCGGTCGATGCTCTTGCGGTTTTCCGGCAAAAAGCGCTCTGGCTTGAACACGTCCGGCTCGTCCCACAGCAGTTCGTGGCGCTGGATCAGCCACGGCGCGATGACGATGCTGTCGCCCACCTTCACCTCATGGCCCTCGATCACATCGTCGGCCACAGCCTGACGCACCATGGCGGGGGCAGGGGGGAACAGGCGCATGGCTTCCTCGATGACAGCCTTGTGCCAGACCATCTGTTTGATACCGGCAGGCGAACGATCCCATGCGTCGGCCTCGGCCTTCAGCTTTTGGGCCACGCCCTTGTCGCGGGTGATCAGATGCAGGGTCCAGCCCAGCGTCCGCGCTGTGGTTTCGTGCCCGGCCAGAATGAAGGTCAGGATGTTGGACATAACCTCATGGTCCGACAGGCCCGAGCCATCGCCTTCCTCATCGCGCGCCGACAATAGGGCCGTCAGCAGATCATCGGGCGCATCGCCCGCCTCGATCCGCTTGCGGCGTCGCACGATCAGCGCCTTCACCCGCTCCTCGAAGAAGCGGGCCGAGCCGCGCGTGGCGACCTTGCCGATGCGCGGAATCCAGTCCGGTGCCTTCAGGGCGTCCAGCGGGCTGATGCGTGCGCCGACGTTGAGGAACGAGTTCAGCGCCCGCTCGAAACCGGCAGCATCGCCGTCCAGATCATCCGAGAACATGGTGGCTGACAGAATGTCGAACGTCAGGCCGCTCATCTCGTGGTCGATGTTCAGCACACGCGCGCCCTGATCCAGATGCCAGCCCTCCACACGGCGGCGGCAGACAGCATCCATGATCTCGGCGGTCTTTGCCGTATAGGCAGGGGTGAACAGCGGGGCCATGATCCGGCGGGCGCGACGCCACTGCTCGCCTTCGGTCAGCAACAGTCCGTCAGCCAGCATCGGGCCCAGCACGCGGCGTTGCAGGTCGCCCTTTTCATAGTTGAGCGCATTGTCCGTCAGCACATGGCGCACGCCCGCAGGATCGCTGACCACCAGCGTGCGGCCCAGCGGCGACATGCCTGCCACATAAAGCTGTTTGAAGTGGATGCGGCCCCAGATCTGCAACGGGTTGCGCCAGCTTTCCCACAGGAAGGGCACAAGCCCCATTTCCTTGGTGCGCTGCGCGGGAACCCAGGGGCGAAAGCCGCTGGATACCAACGGGGTCGAGGCGGCGGCGTCAGTCATGATGCACTCCTTCTCATCACAAGGCATCATACTGACGAAGATGTCAAAAAGAAGAGCTATGCCGTAATGGCGCGCCCTGCCATTCTCAATCTCAGCGCTGTCAGCTCTGCCGCGCGTTTGGCCGGCGAATGTTCATCCACCACATAGGTCTGGGCCACGCGCGCCATCTCCAGCCGCTCGGCCGAGTGATCGATCAGATGCAGCATGGCGGTGGTCAGCGCCTCGGGCGTCACGGGGTCGACATAAAAGGCATGGGGCCCGCTGGCCTCCTTCAGTCCGCCACGACCGGATGAAATCAGAGCCACCCCCGCCGCATGGGCCTCCAGCGCCGTCAGGCCCAGCGGTTCTTCCCATAGGGATGGCGTCAGGGCGATGTCGGCGGATTTCATAATGGCCTGCACCTCGGCCAAGGGGGCCGAATGCAGCACCTGCACCCGTTCCTTATAGCGGCGCAGCGGGGCGACATGCGGCGCGGCCCATGCCTCGTGCGTCAGCCAGTCGTTCAACAGCAGCACCGCGCGCCAGTCGGGACGGGCATCCAGCACGGCGGGCAGGGCGGTGCACACTTCGGACACGCCCTTTTCCGGCATGGCGCGACCGGAAAAGACGATCAGCTTGTCGCGCTCGGCCACCTCGGCCCGCCAAGGCGCAACATAAATGGCATTGGGCACCACATGGGCCCGTTCAGCCAGCGCCGGATAGTCGCGCATGAAGATGCGGCGTTCGGACTGGCTGACGAAGACAAAATGGTCGATCTTTTTATAGCGCTGCTGATAGCGCCAACGGCTGATGAAACCCTTGGACGCCTTCAGCGCATTGTGCCGGTAAACCACGCTGACGGCATCGGGCAGGTGGCTGGCGATGCGGGTCGCCTCGATCACATGCTGGTGGCATTCGACGATGTGCGGATCAAACGCCTTTAGGGCATCAATCAGGGCATTGGGCTGGGCCGGATCGATCGTGACCACGGGCACGGCGCTGTCGTGATCCTGTGCGCCCGCCGAGGCAAAAATACGCACGTCTTCTTGCGCCGACACATGGTGCGTCAGGGTGCGTATCACCGTCTCCATAGAGTTCGGCTGGCGCGCGCAGAACAGGCCTCCGGGCGGAACGACGATGGCGATGCGCAGGCGCTGATCCGCTAGGTGATCGGTCATGCGTCATGGCGTAACCCTGCTCGGCGCATAAAAAAAGAGGCCGAAAGGCCTCTTTTTCGTAATGCTGGGGCGGAAGGCTTACTGCGCCGGTTTCCAGGCGCGCATTTCGGCGATTTCGCGCTCTTGAGCGTCGATCACGCCTTGGGCCCACTGGCGAACCTGCGGGTCCTTGGCATTGGCCAGCGCCGTGCGAGCCATGGCCACTGCGCCCTGATGGTGGGCGATCATCTTGTTGATGTAGGCCTCGTCCGGCGTATTGCCCGATGCGGCAGCCATCAGGCGGTGCATTTCGGCCTCGCCTTCGGCGTACAGTTTGTCCGCCTCGGTTGGGCCGTCGCTGCCATGTGTGCCGTGACCCATGGCAGCATGATCAACCTCTGCACCAGACACCGTACCGTCTTTGACGGTGCGGGCGTGGTTGTTGGCCGCAATCTCCTGCGTCGCCTGCGCGACAGGGTCGCCGCCGCCGTCACAGGCCACAAGGGCAAAGGGCAGGGCAGCAGCAAGAAGAAGACGGCGCATCAACAACCTCGACTGGGATGACTAGTTTTCGATCCAGTTCGGCATCCAGCTTTCGTGCATTTCGCGTAGATGCGCGACAGGGATGCGGAACAGTTCACCTGAAGCGTCCGAGCCGACAAAGTCGTTCCCGACCACCTTGCCGACAACCGAGGCGACCAGACCGGCAGCCTTGGCCTTGGCGACGATTTCGTCGGCATTGGTCACAGCAACCAGATAGCGGGCTTGGTCTTCACCGAAGAAGAAGCCGTGGGCCGCAGCCTCGCCAGCGTTCAGCTCGATACCGACGTCCGAGGCGAGGGCGATGTCGCCCGCCGCACCGACCAGACCGCCGTCCGACAGGTCGTGAACCACCGTCAGCTCGCCAGCCTCGATCAGCGAACGGACGAAGTCGCCCGTCTTGCGTTCCAGCTTCAGGTCCACTGGCGGCGGTGCGCCGTCTTCACGGTTCAGCACTTCACGCAGATAGATGGACGCACCCAGCGAACCCTTGGTTTCGCCGATCAGCACAAGGGCATCGCCCTCTGCCGCGCCTGCAAAGCCGGTGACCACGTCATAGTTCGGCAGCAGGCCAACAGCGCCCACGGTCGGCGTCGGCGGAATGGCGACGCCATTGGTCTCGTTGTAGAGCGAGACGTTGCCCGACACGACGGGGAAGTCCAGTTCGCGGCAGGCCTCGGCCATGCCGTCGGTGGCACGCACGATCTGGCCCATGATTTCAGGGCGCTGAGGGTTGCCGAAGTTCAGGTTGTCTGTGATGGCGATCGGGCGCGAGCCGACGGCCGTCAGGTTGCGCCAAGCCTCGGCTACAGCCTGCTTGCCGCCTTCATACGGATCGTTCTGGACATAACGCGGGGTGCAGTCCGAGGTGACGGCCAGACCCTTTTCGGTGCCATGCACGCGAACTACGCCAGCGTCAGCACCCGTGGCCGAATCTTGCAAGGTGTCAGCCATGACGTGACGGTCGTACTGTTCCCAGATCCAGCGCTTGGAGGCCATGTCAGGGCAGGTCAGCACCGACAGGACCGCATCGTTCCAGCTTTCCGGTGCCGGAACATCGGCAGGCGTCAGGGCCGGATGCAGTTCCGGCTGGACCCACGGACGGTCATACAGCGGCGCATCGTCGAACAGCGGAGCCAGCGGCACGTCGCAGACAGTCTCGCCCTTGTGCTTCAGCACCAGATGGCCGGTGTCGGTGGTCTTGCCGATGATGGCGAAGTCCAGACCCCATTTCTTGAAGATGCGGTAGCCGGTCTCTTCGTAACCCGGCTTCAGAACTGCGAGCATACGCTCCTGCGATTCCGAGAGCATCATCTCGTAGGCGGTCATTTCGGTTTCGCGCTGCGGAACCTTGTCGAGGTCAAGCTCGATGCCCACGCCGCCCTTGCCGGCCATTTCAACCGACGAAGAGGTCAGGCCAGCGGCACCCATGTCTTGAATGGCGGCGACTGCGCCGGACTGCATCAGTTCCAGCGTGGCTTCGATCAGCAGCTTTTCAGCGAACGGGTCGCCGACCTGAACGGTCGGGCGCTTGGCGTCGGACTCATCGTCGAACTCTGCCGACGACATGGTCGCGCCGTGGATGCCGTCGCGGCCGGTCTTGGAGCCGAAGTAGACCACATCGTGGCCCGCTTCCGGTGCGGCCGAATAATAGATCTCGTGGGCCTTGGCCAAGCCCACGCACATGGCGTTGACGAGGATGTTGCCGTTATAGCCCTTGTGGAAGTTGGTCTCGCCCGCAACGGTCGGGACGCCGACGCAGTTGCCATAGCCACCGATACCGGCGACCACGCCCTTGACGAGACGCTTGGACTTCTCGTGGCTCGGGTCACCGAAACGCAGGGCGTTCAGCAGGGCCACAGGGCGCGCGCCCATGGTGAAGACGTCACGCATGATGCCGCCCACACCCGTCGCCGCGCCTTGGTAAGGCTCGATGTAGGACGGGTGGTTGTGGCTCTCCATCTTGAAGATGCAGGCATCGCCGTCATCGATGTCGATGACGCCGGCGTTCTCGCCCGGACCGCAGATGACGCGTTCGCCCGTAACGGGGAATTTCATCAGCTGCTTCTTGGATGATTTGTACGAGCAGTGCTCGGACCACATCACCGAGAAGACGCCCAGCTCGACCTGATTGGGCTCACGGCCCAACCGGTCCAGCAGGACCTGATATTCGTTAGGGGCGAGGCCGTACTCTTCGGCCAGTTGGGCAATTGACTTCTCGGGGGTCTTTTGTGGCGCGCTCATAAGCGCGCCTATTAGCCTTGTACGGACGTTCTGTCAGCCACCGTTTGGCAACTGTTTTGTGTCAGGCGACGCGTTCGATGCCGCGACGCAGACCAAACGCGAAGATCACACCGCCAACCACAAGCAAAAGAGCCGCGGCCAGCGCCGTAAACGCCAGCATGGGTTGGGTTTCCTGCTCGGCCACGAAGGCTCCGATCAGGCCCCATGCGATGGGCAGCGGATAGGCGAGGGTACGCAGGGCCCAGCTCACGCCCAGACCCACCAGCGTGATGGCCACAACGGCCAGAATCGCCCAGCCCACCGGTGACAAGGCCGTCGGCAGAGCTTCCAGCGCCGTAGCCGTCGTAATCAGATTCAACGGTGCCGCCACGGTCAACCAACCGGCCAGTGCGGCCAGCGGCCAGATCAGAAGCATGCGGTCACGGTGCATAAGCGGTGTCGAGCGAATGACGCCGGACAAGGCCAGCAGTGGCACCAGCACGGCCAGCAGGCTGGCAAAGATCACCAGAACACTGGCCACCTTGAGATTGGCAGCCGCCATGATGATCCAGAGACCGATGCCAAAGAAGCTGACAAACGACGGCCAGCCCATGCGGTTGATCAAAGTACTTTCGCCGGTATTGGGCAGGACCTGCCGGATCGCATAGGCCGCGATGCCCGCGTAGATCAGCCCCCAGATTGAAAAAGCATATCCCGCCACGCGCAGGGTCTCATTGCCGTCCGCCGCGAACTCGGCCTGTGTGAGACCCAGATTCAGCAGGTTCTGCAGCAGCGGCACCACAATGGCGAAAACAGCCGCAGCCAGAACCGCCAGACGACGGGTTCTCTGTGCAGGCGTAGGACGTTCGATGGACATGGCAGCTCCCAACCCAAGACCCACAAATAGCGCGGGTATCGCCTGTAACTACGCATAGGGGGCGCGATGGTTCACGGAACCGCCACTGCCGTGGACGGGTTGATCTGGTGAACCCCACGCAAAGGAGACCGCCATGGCTGACCGCCCGCAGGACGATTTCGACAACGAACCGGAAGAAGTCGACACCAACCGCGCTGTGCAACAGGGTCTGGGTGTCGGTGCCAGAGAACTGGCCGCTATCGGCGAAAGCGGCGAGAAGGGCACGCTGGAAGGCGGCACCGAAAAGCGCAAGGCCGACGAAACCATCGAGTCCGACACCGGCCGCGCTGCCAGTGTGCTGGACCGCAAATAAGCAAAAGCCCCGCCAGATCGCTCTGGCGGGGCTTTTCGATCACGGTGGTCCCAGACCTTACAGCGAGGCGTAGATGCTCTGGAACAGGGTAGCACCGTCGGCGCTGCCCAGTTCGGCTTCGAAGGCGCGGTCGGGGTGGGGCATCATGCCGATGACATTGCCCGCTTCGTTCATGATGCCGGCGATGTTGTTGACCGAGCCGTTCGGGTTGTCGACGTAGCGGAAGACGACCTGACCGTTGTCCTCGAGGCGCTGCAGCGTCTCGGGATCGGCGAAATAGTTACCGTCGCCATTGCCCTGGGTCATCACGACCTCGGCCTGCTCGCCGTAGAGTTTGGTAAAGCGGGTGTTCGGGTTGGCGACCTGCAGGCTGATCGGCTTGCAGATGTATTTCAGGTTCTGGTTGCGCAGCAGGGCACCGGGCAGCAGGCCCATTTCGCACAGGATCTGGAAACCGTTGCAGATGCCCACAATGGTCACGCCCTGTTCGGCGGCCTTTTTGATGGCAGGCATGATGGCCGACTGGGCCGCCATGGCCCCGCAACGCAGATAGTCACCATAGGAGAAACCTCCCGGAATGACGATCAGGTCAAGGTCCGCAGGCAGTTCGGTCTCGTCATGCCAGACCATGGAGACTTGCTCGCCCGTGGAGCGTTCGACGGCGACCTTACAGTCGCGGTCGCAGTTGGAACCGGGGTATACGATGACGGCTGCGCTCATAACGCGGGCTCCTAGCACCCTTCTGGGAAAATGTCAGTCGACGGTCAGGGGTTTTTCACGACAGTTTTGCGACCGGTCAGATAGGCGACCACCCAGATCGCCAGCCCCCCGAGGGCAAGACCGGCCCCGACATACCCTGTCGAGGCAAAGCCCCAGCCCGCTGCAATGGCCATTCCCCCCAATAAGGGCCCCAAGGCATTGGCCAGATTAAAGGCCGAGTGATTCAGCGCGGCGGCCAGGGTTTGGGCATCGCCTGCCACATCCATCAGGCGGGTTTGCAGCACCGATCCCAGACCGCCGCCAATGCCGATCATCACGACGACCGGCAGCAGCGTCGACAGGTTCTGCGCGGCCAGAGGATACAGGCACAGTGCAAATGCGCTCCACAGCAACAGACCCGCCGCTGCCTTCATGCCGAACCGGTCGGCGGCCCAGCCCCCCAGCACATTGCCGATCATCATGCCCACGCCAAAGATGGCAAAGATGACGGGCAGGATAGAGGGGCCCACGCCGGTGACCGCCTGTGCGGTCGACGCCACATAGGCATAGACGCAGAACATGCCGCCAAAGCCGATGGCACCCACCCCCAGCGTCAGCCAGACTTGTCCGCTTTTCAGTGCGCCCAGCTCGCGCATGGGCACGGCCTCGGGGTCGCCTTTGTCGCGCGGTGCGTAAAGGGCAATCAGCACCATCGTCAGAATGGCCACCACGCTGACGATGGCAAAGGTCCACCGCCACCCGAAATGCTGGCTGACCAGATTGACGGCGGGCACACCGAAGACCGTGGCGAAGGTCAGGCCCAGAAGGGTGGTCGACACCGCCCGCGCACGGAACTGCAACGGGACAATGCTGGCAATCATCAATGCGGCCACACCGAAATAGGCCCCGTGCGGGATGCCGCTCAGAAAGCGGAACACCAGCATCCACTGATAGTCCGGAGCAATAGCGCTGAGGCCATTGCCGATGGCAAACAGCCCCATAAGGCCGATCAGCAGTAGCCAGCGCGGCAGCCGTGCGCCCATGACGGCCAGAATCGGCGCACCGACCACCACACCGGCCGCATAGGCGCTGATGACGTGGCCTGCGGTGGGCTCGTCCACGCCCAATCCCTTGGCAAAGTCGGGCAGCACGCTCATGGCGGCGAACTCGGTCACGCCAATGGCGAACCCGCCCATAGCCAGCGAGATCAGCACCAGCGCCAAGCGCTGACCGGAAAGAAAAGGGGTGGGGGTGGACGCGGCGTCAAGGTCTGGGGAGGACATGCCGCGTATCTGGCATCTGGAACTGCCCTCGGTAAGGGGCAGGCGAAGATTTAAGCGCTTTGGCGGTTATAATTCGTAGAGGCCGTCGGAGACATCAGTGTGTTGATAAGCCGTGGATTGCTGACGGCGACGCCTAGAAACTGGCTGGCATACACTTCGAGCATCAGGCGCATCATCGGATCGTCCAGCTTGATCCACCGAGCATGCAAGACGCGGTTGAAACGTCCCGGATCGTGTAATGGCGCTGGCGTACCGGTGCCCGTGGACAGCGACACCTGAATGCGCACCGACGAGCGGAGCAGGGATTCGTCGATATGGGGCGGGCTGCCGACGCGCACCGGCTCGTCTTGCTCGTAAAGCAGGTAGACGGCGTCGTTTTCGGGCAGAAAACCCCTCAGCAAGGGCATGAGGGGGGCCTGCATCAACGTGCGGAACAGGCGCGGGAGCGCCGCCAATTTATCTGGATCGACGCCCCCCATAGGTCTCAGCCCTTGTTCTCGTAAATGCCGGTGATCGAGGCCTTGGCCAAGGTATGGAAATGCAGGTTGAAGCCGTAGACAGCACCGGAGTCGTCGGCACTGACCTCGAGACGCTCGGTGTCGACCGCAAAGACGGTGAAGATATAGCGGTGCGGGCCGTGGCCCGCGGGTGGGGCCGCCCCACCAAAACCTGCCTGACCGAAATCGGTACGGCCCTGAATGGCCCCTGACGGCAGATCGCTATGGCCCGGTGTTCCGGCACCGGCGGGCAGCTCGGTGACGTCTGCCGGAATATTGGCCACCGTCCAGTGCCAGAAGCCCGAGCCCGTCGGTGCGTCGGGATCATAGCAGGTGATGGCGAACGACTTGGTGCCTTCCGGCGCGCCCGACCACTTCAGATGCGGCGAGACATTGCCCTTGGCGTAGACCTGCGCGTCCGGCAGCTGGCCGCCGTCGGTCAGGTCGTTGGAAGTCAGGGTAAAGGTCATAAGGCGATCCCTCCGCAGATGGTTGACGCTGGTGAACCCTTGATGGGCAACAGAACAGCGTCCTGCAAGAGGCAGGCGACGATCACCCGTGGACGGTTTGCCGCGTTCTAGCCAAAGGCGGGGTGATAGTGGACGGTCCCGGCAATCGGGGCGGGCTCATCCCATAACAGAACGGCGAAATATCCAGCCGGAACGTCCGGATAGGTGAAACGCGCGTCCGGCTTGAATCCAAAGCGTCCATAATAGGCGGGATCGCCCAGCACGACACAGCCCTTGGCCCCGATGACGCGCAACTGTTCCAGACCGCTTTCGATCAGCTTTCGACCGATCCCGTGCCCTTGAAGGTCGGGGTGTACGGACACAGGCCCCAGTCCGAACCAGCCGGATTGATCATTCCATTCGACGGGAGAGAAGGCGGCATGACCAACAATCTGGCCTTCCAGATCCGCCACAATGGAGATGGTCAGGGCCTTGGCATCGCGCAGCGCGTCGATAATGCGTGGCTCTGACCCGTCACTGTGGGGATGTCCCTGAAACGCCAGCTGGGTCAGGGCAAAAATTGCGGCCCGATCCGCAGGGGATTCGGGCCGCAAAATCATCTTAGGCGATTTCGATCTTGTAGGACTCGATGACCGTATTGGCCAAAAGCGTCTCGCACATACGCTTCACTTCGGCATCTTTGTCGGCCACGTCGTCAGCCAGATCGAACTCGATCAGCTTGCCGACACGGGCGTTGGCGACACCCGCCCAGCCCAGACCTTGCAGGGCACCTTCGACGGCCTTGCCCTGAACATCCAGCACGCCCGGCTTGAGGAAGACGTGAACTTTAACTTTGGCCATTAGTGCAGACCCCCCTGAATAACAGTCGGCATGTCCTTCATGATGCCGAGACGGCGAGCCACTTCGGTGTAGCTCTCGATGACATTGCCCAGATCGCGGCGGAAGCGGTCCTTGTCCAGCTTCTCGCCGGTAGCGGTATCCCACAGGCGGCACGAGTCGGGGCTGATTTCGTCGGCGAGAATCACGCGCGAGAAATCGTTTTCGTAAATGCGGCCGAACTCGATCTTGAAGTCCACCAGCGTAATGCCGACCGCCGAGAACATACCCGACAGGAAGTCGTTCACGCGAATGGCGGTAGCCAACATGTCGTCCATCTCCTGGGTCGAGGCCCAGTTGAAGGCAGTGATGTGCTCTTCCGACACCATCGGATCGTTGAGTTCATCTTTCTTGTAGTAGAACTCGATGATGGAGCGCGGCAGCGGGGTGCCCTCTTCCAGACCCAGACGCTTGGCAATCGAGCCCGCGGCGATATTGCGGACCACCACTTCCAGCGGAACGATCTCGACTTCGCGAATCAGCTGCTCGCGCAGGTTCAGACGCTTGATAAAGTGGTTGGTGACGCCGATCTGGTTTAGGCGGGTCATCACAAATTCGCTGATACGATTGTTGATGACGCCCTTGCCTTCCAGCTGGGCCTTCTTCTCGCCGTTGAAGGCGGTCGCATCGTCCTTGAAATACTGGATCAGCGTGCCCGGCTCGGGACCCTCGTAAAGGATCTTGGCCTTGCCTTCATAGATCTTGTTGCGCTTGGTGTTCATCAGATGTGGTCCCGCACAGGGAGGTAACAGACTGCCACAAAACGAAAAACGCGCGACCCGGCCTGCACGGGGCAGAGGGCAGCGCGGTCCTTGAATCGACGGCGGCTAAATAGAACCGACGCCCCTTTAGCTGATGGCGGGCTGTGACACAAATATCCTTAGAGCGTTTCGCGTGCTTCGGTGTATCTATGTGTTGTTGACCTGCGGGCATCCGTAAGGCCATAGAGCCGCATGGCGGACGAGCTGCGTGTCCGTGATCAGGAGTTACGACGAGCATGACGACCTTCGAAGATCGGGAACAGGCCTACGAGGCCAAATACGCCCTCGATCAGGAACAGGAATTCAAGGCCATCGCCCGTCGCAATAAGATGCTGGGCCTGTGGGCTGCCGAGAAGATGGGCCTGTCCGCCGAGAGCGCAGAGCAATACGCTGCCGCTGTCGTGCGCGCCGACTTCGAACAGCCGGGCGATGAAGATGTATTCCGCAAGATCGCCGGCGATTTCAAAGGCGCTGGCCTGACCGTGTCGGAATCCGAAGTCCGTTCCAAGATGGACGAGCTGGCGTCGATTGCGCGCGAGGCCATCCGCGCCGGCGAATAAGCCCGTCGCGGCGCATTTCGCCTTTAAAAAACATCAAGGCCCGCAACCATCCGGTTGCGGGCCTTTTTGTTCACCGGCGCTTTGTCGGGGGAGAAGTCAAAGCGCCAAGGAGGACACACTTCAGCTAAACTCCGGCTGACGTCTTCGGTTGCACCGTATTTTACGGCATCAGCACGGTGTCGATAACGTGCACCACGCCATTGCTGCGGGTTTGGTCGGCCAGAGTGATCTTGGCCTTGTTGCCCTTGGCATCGGTGACTTCCCACTGTCCGTTGCCGGCATCACGGGCGGTCAGCTTGCCGCCTTGTACGGTCGACAGGGTGGCAACGCCATTATTGGCCGCGGCCTGAGCCTGCAGGTCCGCGGCGGTCAGGCGACCCGGCACGACGTGATAGGTCAAAATCTTGCTGAGATCGGCTTTTTGCGCCGGTTGCATCAGCGAGGTGCGGGTGGCAGCCGGAATCTTCTCGAAGGCCGCATTGGTCGGGGCAAAGACCGTGAACGGACCCGGGCCCGACAGGCGGCCTTGCAGGTCTGCGCTCTGAATGGCGCTGGTCAGGGTGGTGAACTCGGGAGAGGTCGAGGCTGCGGCCACGATATCGGAGGTTTCAGCGCCGTTGGTCGTCGAAGGATTCAAGGGCGCAGTTTCCGGCGTCGGCTCTGCGGGGGTCGCAGGGGCATCGGCGTTATTGTTGTTACAGGCTGCCAAGGTCAGGGCGGCAGCGGCAGCAGCAAAAAGGCCGGCAGTACGAACGGTCGTATTCATTGGGGGCTCCCTAGCTCACGCAGTTTTGCGATGCCCCAATTTACGGTTGGCATCCGAAATGGATGCATAACTCCGATATTTTTATTGGCCCTGACGGATAAGAAACGGGGCCAGAACGGCCCACCG
This sequence comes from Brevundimonas sp. UBA5713, assembly GCF_002419815.1. Taxonomy (GTDB): domain Bacteria; phylum Pseudomonadota; class Alphaproteobacteria; order Caulobacterales; family Caulobacteraceae; genus Brevundimonas. The sequence continues at coordinate 40,562 of NZ_DIGV01000036.1, forward strand.
TGCCAGCTTGTCTTCGAGGGGGCGGGCATGGGCGGGACTGGATGACGGTAAGTCTACCAGTTCCATCCCGGGAAGATGATCCTTCAGGATCTTCCGGCCGACAGCCGCCGATTTTGCGCCGTTGAACGCGACCGCCCTCAAGTCGGGCAGGGTGTCGATCAATCCGCGCAAATCCGCCGCCTCGGGCGAGCGGATGGCGGCGTCCAGACTGCCGGACCGCTCGGCCGAGGCCAACACATCCCATAGACCGACACCGCTTGCGTTAAGCGCCTTTAGCCGCGCCTCATAGGGCATCTGCACCAGAGGCTGACCCAGCAGGGCCGACATAATCGGCCAGAAACTGTTGCGCGGATGGGCATAGTATTGCCCTGCCGCCAGAGAGGCCACGCCCGGCAAGCTGCCAAGGATCAACACGCGAATATCGGGCGTCACCGCCGGTGCGAATCCTTTGGCGCGCTGTGGCGCGGGCGTGGGCATTATCGGCCTCAGTCGAAAACGATAGTCTTATCGCCGTGGATCAGAACACGATCTTGCAGATAGTGCGACACAGCGCGGGCCAGAACGCGTCGCTCGATGTCACGGCCCTTGCGGATCAGGTCGGCGGGCGCGTCGCGGTGGCTGATGCGCTCGACGTCCTGATCGATGATCGGACCTTCATCCAGATCAGCCGTCACAAAGTGGGCCGTGGCACCGATCAGCTTCACGCCGCGCGCATGGGCCTGATGATAGGGCTTGGCCCCCTTGAAGCCCGGCAGGAAGGAGTGGTGGATGTTGATGCAGCGACCGGCCAGCTTGGCGGCCAGATCATCCGACAGGATCTGCATATAGCGCGCCAGCACCACCAGCTCTGTGCCGGTTTCCTCGACCAGTGCCAGTAGTTGGGCTTCCTGCTCTGCCTTGTCGCCCTTCATCGGCAGGTGGTGGAAGGGGATATCGCCCAGATCGACATGGCCGATCATCTCGCGCGGGTGGTTCGAGACCACGGCGGTGATGTCCATTTCCAGCTCGCCAATGCGCCAGCGGTACAGCAGGTCCGCCAGACAGTGATCGAATTTGGAGGTCAGGATCATGACTTTGCGCGGTTCAGCCCCGCGCATCTGCCAGTCCATCTGCAGGGGGGCGGCGATCGAGGCAAAGGCCGTTCGGATGGCGTCCTCACTGTCATGGGCGGCCAGATCAAAGGCCACACGCATGAAGAAGGTGCTGCTGCTCGGCTCTCCGAACTGCTGGGCGTCAATGATATTGGCTTCGCGCTGAAGCAGGAAGTCGGAAACAGCCGCCACCAGACCGCGACGGTCGGGGCAAGAAAGTGTCAGGATCATTGGGAGGATACGCCGCAGATGATAAAATTTTGCGCTGCGGTGATAGACAATCATGAAGTCATGAAAAAGGGGCAGCGCCTATAAACGCTGCCCCAAACTTCAGACTGTTGCCGAATGATCAGCCTTGGCCGAACACGCGGTTGAAGATCACGTCGACATTCTTGGTGTGGTAGCCAATGTCGAACAGGGCCTCCAGCTCGGCGTCCGGCAGGGTGACGCGCTCGTCTGCCTTCAGGAAGTCGATGAAGCGGCCCTCGCCACGCCAGACCTTCATGGCGTTCTCCTGCACGGCGGCATAGGCGTCCTCGCGGCTGATACCCGCTTGGGTCAGAGCCAGCATGACGCGCTGCGAGAAGACCAGACCGCCGAGGCGGTCCATGTTCTTCTGCATGTTCTCCGGATAGATGTTCATGCGCTCGACGACGCCCGCCAGACGGTGCAGGGCAAAGTCGAGGTGGATGGTGGCGTCCGGACCGATGCCGCGCTCGACCGACGAGTGGCTGATATCGCGCTCGTGCCACAGGGCGACGTTTTCCATAGCCGGAACAACCGAGGAGCGGACCAGACGTGCGAGGCCGGTCAGGTTCTCGGTCAGGATCGGGTTGCGCTTGTGCGGCATAGCCGACGAGCCCTTTTGACCCTTGTCGAAGAACTCTTCGGCTTCCAGCACTTCGGTGCGCTGCAGGTGGCGAATTTCGGTGGCCAGACGCTCAATCGACGAGGCGATGACGCCAAGGGCGGCGAAGTAGGCGGCGTGACGGTCGCGCGGGATGACCTGCGTCGAGACCGGCTCGACCTGCAGACCCATCTGGTCGGCGACGTATTGTTCCACTTCCGGCGAGACGTTGGCGAAGGTGCCGACAGCGCCCGAAATGGCGCAGGTGGCGATTTCTTCACGGGCGGTCACCAGACGGCGACGGGCGCGCTGCCATTCGGCGTGATAGCCAGCCAGTTTCAGGCCGAAGGTGACGGGCTCGGCGTGGATGCCGTGCGAGCGACCGACGCAGACGGTGTATTTGTGTTCCTTGGCGCGGGTTTCCAGCGCGGCCAGAACGCGATCAACACCCGCCAGCAGCAGGTCCGACGAGCGGGCCAGTTGCACGGCGAAGCAGGTGTCCAGCACGTCCGACGAGGTCATGCCCTGGTGCAGGAAGCGGGCTTCGTCACCGACGATTTCCGCAACGTGCGTCAGGAAGGCGATGACGTCGTGCTTGGTGGTGCGTTCGATCTCGTCGATGCGGTCGGCATCGAAAGTCGCATCCTTGCCCTTGGCCCAGATGGCTTCGGCAGCCTCGGTCGGGATGACACCCAGCTCGGCCATCTTGGTGGCAGCGTGGGCTTCGATCTCGAACCAGATCTTGTACTTGGTATCTTGGGACCAGATGGCGACGGCTTCGGGGCGGGTATAGCGCGTGATCATGGACCCGCTCATTCCTTCCGTAGGCGGTAGGAGTCAAGGCGCACAAAGCCTTGTTATGCAGGGGTCATGAAACCTTCATAGAAGAAAGGGGTTTACTCCGCCGTGGCTTGTCCTATGTGACAGGCGATCAGGAGGACGACCTCCCCGCATTGGGCACTCACGCCGGGACGACCCGGCTTGCCATGCTAGGGAGTCTGTCGTGGCCTGGGTTTTCCTTCTTCTTGCCGGTCTGTTCGAAATCGTCTGGGCTTTTCTGATGAAAAGCTCCGAGGGCTTCACCAAGCTATGGCCGTCGATCGGCACCATCGGATTTATGATTGTCAGCTTCGGCTTGCTGGCGGTAGCGATGAAGTCTCTGCCGCTGGGCACGGCCTATGCCATCTGGACCGGCATCGGTGCCGTGGGCGCTTTCATCGTCGGTATCACGGTATTGGGCGAGGCCATTACCCCCATGCGCGTGGCAGGGGCCCTGTTGATCGTGTCGGGTCTGGTCGCGCTGAAACTCTCGTCCTCGCACTAGGCCGACCGCCTTTTCAGAGAACGATGTTTTAAACTATTTGCGGCAGTGTCAGTCTGTCTAAGGGGCAGACTGACATGCGCACTATTGATCGGGGCATCAACTGGGGACGCCGTCTCCGTAACTATGGCCTGCTGTCGCTATTGATCGGCGCGGCCTATGTGCTGGTGCAAAGCGGAATGGCTTAAAGCGCACCGACCCCGGAAAGCCTAGTTACCCGTGCTGTGAACAGTGGCTTCTGCCGCTTGCAAGGGTTGCGGCGCGGGCGGACGATAATCAAGGCGCAGCGGCACCGACGTCGCGCCGGACGCGGCAGCATCCAGCGTGTTCAGCGGCCCGCCCAGCAGGCGCTGATAGATCCAGTATGCCGCGACGACCTTTTCTACATAATCGCGCGCTTCGGGCACATCGATGGTCTCGATCAACAGGAGCGGGTCGGTGGTCGGGCCCAGCTTGCGGATAGCCGCCAGCATGGGGCCGGGGCCTGCATTATAGGAGGCCACCGTCTTCAGCAGATCGCCCTGGAAGCTTTCGATCTGTAGCAGGCGGTTGATGTATTCCTGACCCAGTTTCAGATTGTGCGAGGCGTCCAGCAGTCGTTGCGGCTGTCGCGTATAGGACTGGTCACCGGTCATATAGGCCGCCGTCGAGGGCATGACCTGCATGATGCCATAGGCACCCGCATGCGAGCGGGCACTGGCGTTAAAGCCGGATTCCTTGCGTACCAGAGCATAGACCAGAGCGCGCTCGACGGTGAAGCCGCCCTCGGGCATCAGGTCGGGCAGGGGATAGTCGGCGGCATCGATACGTGACGCTGCCCGATCCGCCGCGCGGCTGGGGGCGACCAGACGATAAAGACCGCTCCACAACTGGCGTTGCTGGAAATCGCGCGCCTGACGCATGCCCTCTCGGGCGGTGGCGGCGGCGTCGGTACGGCGACCGACTTCATACAGGGCGAGAGCGCGCCGGGCGTGCGCGTCGTTCTGCACAAAGGCATTCAGATCGCCGTTAGGAACCGGATTGGGCTCATAAACTTGGGGGCGCTGGGTCTCGGCCATATAGGAACGCGGGCCGATGTTTAGAATTTCCGGCTCCTCGCCCAGCTGGCGCAGGGCGATCTGGCCATAAAAGGTCGCCGGCCATCGCGCGGCTATGCGCAACATCTCGGCAATCCGGTCCTGACGGCCCGATTGTCCGGCCGCTCGCGAAGCCCAGAACGCACCGCCTGCGCGTACCCAAGGATCTTCGGTGGGATCGTTGGCGACCTGTTCGAACGCGCGGAAGGCGTTGTTGAACTCTCCAAGACGCCATGCTGCCAGCGCTGCCGACCAGAGGTCGCCGATCTCCAGCCCTGTCGTATAGGCATTCTGCAGATCGTCATTGTTCAGCATGACGCGCGCGGCCTTGGCCGGATCGGCGGCATGACCGGATCGGGCCACACTGTCCCATGTGCGGGCCAGAATATTGCCTGGGCGCGGTGGCGGCGTCGCCCCGTCCGGCAAGCGGCGCATGGCCAGGGTGTAAACCCGCTCGGCCATCGGAAGGTCTGAATACTCGGTCAGCCACGCGACCAGTTCTTCATAGGTGGCGACATGGTTGGCGTGGAACAGGCGTTCGAACTCGACCTGACCCAGCAGAATGCGGTCCTGCGCGCGGCGCGCGGTTTCGCGGGCACTCTCCAGATCACCCCGGCGAAGAGCATCAAAGGCGGTGGTATAGGTCAGCCGGTCTTCGCGGCTCAGCGCCGAGGGCGTAGGCCCGTCATAGTTCGCCGCCGTATTGGCTGCGGCCACAGTGACAGTCACGTCAGCGCGGGCTTCAGAACCGATCCCGAAGGCCAGCGACGCCAAAACAGGCAGTGCATACAGGGTTAACGGGCGACGGTTCGATACAGCAGCGCGACGCGCTCGGTACACTGGAATCATGAGCGCGGAGGCCCCCTTCATCGGCAACCGGAACATCCCATCCCTGGACGTTCAGGCGCTCTGTGGATTGGTCATCCTAATAGGCCCAGCATGCCCATTTTATGGCTGAGGCTCAATCTTTGCCGTACCTAAACGTGCGCTGATAGATAGAATATCGCGCCAAACCAATCCCTTAGCCTGCGGTTGTTGCAGCAAAAATCCGGGGTGGAAGGTGGCGATGGCAGGCACGGCGGGTGCCCCCTCAGGCTCCCAGTCACGCCAGCGACCCTGAAGTTTCAGCAGGGATTCATCGGTTTTCAGCACACCGCGCGCGGCGATAGACCCGATCAGTAGCACGGCCTTGGGCTGGATCAGCGCACAGGCGCGCTCGATGAAGGGCAGGCAGACGGCTTGCTCCTCGGGAGTGGGCGGACGGTTGCCGGGCGGATGCCAGAACACAGACTGCGTCAGATAGGCGCGCTCTGTCAGCTTTCCGGCGTCCAGAATACGGTTGAGCATTTGTCCGGCAGGGCTGGCGAATGCGCGTCCGGCAGCATCGTCCTCGTCGGTCGGGGCATCGCCGATGACCAGCAGATCGGCTTGCGGATGGCCGTGACCGAACAGGGTGGATCGCGCACCCATCTTCTTCAGGGCACAGCCCTCGAACTGGGCCACGGCCGCGACCAGCGCGTCCAGATCATTGGCGGACTGGGCCAATCGACGCGCCTCTTCGACGCCTGATCCGACGTGGGTGGCGCCCAGCGGGCCGCGCGTGACGGGAACTGCCGCCAGCTTTTGCACCGTGGCCGGAGTCGGTAAGGGCTTGAATTCCGTATGGTCTATGGGGCTGCCGAGATAACAGGCATCCACCCCCGCGTCCCGCCAGAAGGCGAGAAGGGATTCATAGGCAGCCATATCCAGTGCGTGTGCATTCATTACAACAAATGGCAATAAGCCTTGACCGCCGCCACGTCACCTACTGATAAGGCATACAACCACGTCGACTATAAGGATTTCGGGGAACCATGGCAGATCATTTGTCCGAAGGCGGTGCCAAAAACGCCTGGCAAGAGGCCGTCATCGACAACCTGCCGCCGCTGGAAGCGCTGGCAGGCGTCGAGCGTGAAGTGATGGAATATGACGTCGTCATCATCGGCGGTGGTCCCGCCGGCCTGTCGGCAGCTATTCGACTGAAACAGCGCGCGGAAAAAGACGGCAAGGAAATCAACGTCGCCGTACTGGAAAAGTCTGCCGAAATCGGCGGCCACATCCTGTCCGGTGCCGTGATCGATCCCAAGGCGCTGAACGAACTCTTCCCGAACTGGAAAGAGATGGGCGCGCCGCTGGAAACGCCGGTCAAGGAAGACAAATTCCTGGTGCTGGGTCCGGCAGGCCAGATCAGCCTGCCGATGTTCGCTCTGCCGCCGTTCATGCACAACCACGGCTGCTACATCGCCTCGCTGGGTAACGTCACCCGTTGGCTGGGCGAGCAGGCCGAGGCGCTGGGCGTCGAAGTTTATCCGGGCATGGCCGCCAGCCACGTCGTCTGGGGTGACGATGGCCGCGTGAAGGGCGTTGTCGCGGGCGTGTTCGGCATCGACCGCGAAGGCAAGCCGACCGGCGACTTCCAGCCGGGCATCGAACTGCACGGCAAATATGTATTCATCGCTGAGGGTGTTCGCGGCTCTCTGGCCAAGACCATCATGGCCAAGCACAACCTGTGCGACAATGCCGACCCGCAGAAGTTCGGCATCGGCATCAAGGAGCTGTGGCAGATTCCGGCCGACAAGCACCAGCCGGGTCTGGTCCAGCACACCACGGGCTGGCCGCTGGATGACAAAACGGGCGGCGGCTCGTTCCTGTATCACTTCGGCGATCGCTATGTGTCGGTCGGCTTCGTGGTTCACCTGAACTACAAGAACCCGTTCCTGTCGCCGTTCGACGAGTTCCAGCGGTTCAAGCACCACGAATCCGTCGCCAAACACCTCGAAGGCGGTACCCGTATCTCCTACGGTGCACGCGCTATCACCGAGGGCGGCTTCCAGTCGGTGCCGAAGCTGGCCTTCCCGGGCGGTGCCCTGATCGGCTGCTCGGCAGGCTTCGTGAACGTGCCGCGCATCAAGGGCAGCCACAATGCCATGAAGACCGGCATGCTGGCCGCCGATGCGGCCTATGATGCCGTGATCGCGGGCCGCGAAGGCGACGTTCTGGAAGCCTATGAGGCGTCCTACAAGAAGTCGTGGGTCTATAAGGAACTGAAGATCGTTCGTAACGCCAAGCCGCTGCTGTCGAAGTTCGGCACCATGCTGGGCGGCGCGATCGGCATGTTCGACCTGTGGGTCAACCACCTGACCGGCGGCTTCTCCTTCTTCGGTACCCTGCGCCATGGCAAGACCGATGCGGCCTCGACCGAACCGGCCTCGCAGCACAAGCCGATCCAGTATCCGAAGCCGGACGGCAAACTGTCCTTCGACAAGCTGTCGTCGGTGTTCATCTCGAACACCAACCACGCCGAGGACCAGCCGGCCCACCTGAAGCTGCTGGACCCGTCCGTGCCGATCAACGTCAACCTGCCCAAATACGGTGAGCCCGCTCGCCTGTACTGCCCGGCGGGCGTGTACGAAGTGGTCTATGCCAACGAAGCGGAAAAGACCGATCCGCGTTTCGTCATCAACGCCCAGAACTGCGTCCATTGCAAAACCTGCGACATCAAGGACCCGTCGCAGAACATTGTCTGGACCACGCCGGAAGGCGCAGGCGGCCCGAACTATCCGAACATGTAATCGGACAGATAAGGCCCTGTAGGGTTTGAAGGTTTTGGAGGAGGCGTTGCGAGTTCGCAGCGCCTCCTTTTTTACATCCGCCCACCGCGAAGCCCTTGCCGCGCGGCGAGAAAACGTGAAGGGTCCGCGCATGATACCGATGCGCTCCCTGCTTTTGTCGACCTCGCTGGCGTCCGTGATGGCGGCGACGGCCCTGGCTTCTTCGGCTGTGGCACAGGAGGCGCCGCAGCCCGAACGCGAGGGCGAGGCGACGATTCCGGCCCACACCGCGCAGGAAGTGCCGCTGGACGAGGATGCGGTCCGCCCCGTGCCGCACATCATCATCGCCCCCGCTCCCGAAGAGGGCGAGGACGGAGAGCCCGCAGGTACCGAGCTGCCCGAAGACGCTGCCGAAGAGGTGGTGGCCATCCCGTCGGTCTGGGCCCCGATCCCGACCGATGAAGAGGGCATCAGCGGATTTGGCCGTTTTCTGGCCGGACGCTATGCCCTGTCGCGCGGAGAGACTGCGGTGGGGGCAGAACAGCTGCGCCGCGCCTATCAGTTGACGCCCGAACAGCCGCGCCTGCGCGAACAGGCCTTTACCGGTGCCATTCTGGCCGGTGATCTGGAGTTCGCCGCCCGTATTGCTCCGGACGATGCCAGCCTGTCGCCGGTCATCGTCGAGGCAGGGCGTCTGGTGAAGGGCATCCAGACCTATAAGCTTGAGGGCGCACGCCGCGCCAACGCCTATCTGCGCGATAATCCTGTCGGTCTGCCGCACGACCGCGCCGCCGTCTATGCGCAGGTGTGGATCGCCGCAGAGGCCGGTGACTGGGACCGCGCGTTGGCCGCCCCGCCTGCCGATTTCGACCCGATCAGCATTCTGGTGGCGCGCAGCAATCGCGCCCGCCTGCTGGAAATCCGCCGCCGCCACGACGAGGCCGATGCCGAGTGGAAGGAATTGGTCGCGCACGCCGCGGCCGGTGCCCTGTTCCGTCTTCCCTATGGCGAGTTTCTGGAGCGCCGTGGTCGCCGTGACGAGGCGCTGGCCATCTATGAAGCCGCCGTTGCTGCCAATCAGGCTGATGCGCGTATTATCGAGGCCAAGGCCCGCGTTGAGGCCAAGGGCCGAGCTCCCGCCCCTCTGCGTTATCGCGAAGGCGTGGCCATGTCGCTGCGCACCGCTGCCGACCAGATGATCGCCCAGCGCGCCCATGAGTTCGCTGCTGTCTATGCGCGTCTGGCCCAGTCCATCGTCCCGCAGACCCAGACCCAGCTGGTCATCGGCCAGTCGCTGATCAACGGCGGTCTGGATACAGCCGGTCGTGCGGCGCTGGCAGAGGTGCCTGAAAACCCGCCGGCCTTCTATGCCTCGGCCCGCGCACAGCGTGCCGCCAGCTTTGACAAGGCCGACCGCGACGAAGAGGCCTTGGCCGAATATCGTCTGGCCGCACAGGCTCGGCCCCAGGAGGCGGCTTACCAATTCGCGCTGGCCAGCCAGTTGATCAAGATGAAGCGCTATGAAGAGGCGCTTCAGGTACTGGACGGTCCGGTCCTGAACCATGCCCAACAGGGCTATGAGGTCCGCTTCCTGCGCGGCGCGGCCTATGAGTCGCTGGGCCGTGTCGACGAGGCCGAAGCCGAACTGTGGAATGCCTATCAAGGCCAACCCAATAATCCGACGGTGCTGAACTACCTCGGCTATCTGTGGGTCGACTCCGGTCGCCGGGTCGAGGAAGGGGCCTCCCTGATCGCCCGCGCCTTTGCCGCTGATCCACAGGATGGCAACATCCAGGACTCGCTCGGATGGGCTCAGTTCAAACAGGGCCAATTGGAACAGGCGCTCGAAAATCTGGAACAGGCGGTTGCCAAGGAACCGGCCAACGCCGAGATCAACGATCACCTTGGCGATGCTTATTGGGCCGTGGGCCGCCAGCGCGAGGCGGGCTTTCAGTGGGAGCGCGTGCTGACGCTGGAGGTCGATGACGAGCGCCGCGCCGAGGTCGAGGCCAAGCTGCGCGAGCGCCTGGGCCGCGAACCGGCTACCGTAACCACGCCGACCGTCGAACTGGCGGACTGAGCCTGACATGACCGAGACGACCCTGACGGTTTTGGCTCCCGCCAAGATCAATCTGTTTCTGCACGTCGGTGCGGTGCGTGAAGACGGCTATCACCCGCTGGAAAGCCTTGTGGCCTTTGCCGATGTGGGCGACCGCGTGACGGTCGAGGCGTCGGACCATCTGGCCCTGACTGTCGGTGGCCCGTTCGGGGCCGCGCTGGCAGGCGAGGGGGACAATCTGGTCCTTAAGGGCCTACGCGCTCTGGGTGCAGCCGCTGGAATCGGTGATCCGCCCGTGTCGGTGTTTCTGGACAAACGCCTGCCCATCGCGGCCGGTTTGGGCGGCGGGTCATCTGATGCCGGAGCCGCCATTCGCGCCACGGCCCAACTGTTAAACCTGTCGCTGGACGAGGCCGCACTGGAAGAGGTCTCGCGTGCTGTCGGGGCCGATGGACCGATGTGTCTGCGCGCCCGCACGGCCTATGCCTCTGGCGTGGGCGAGGTGCTGGAGGACATGCCGCGCCTGCCGCCGCTGCACGCCGTCCTGCTGAATACGGGCCTGCCGTCCCCGACAGGGGCGGTTTACCGTGCCTATGACAGCGCGCCGGTCGGGCGGGCGGATCGCCCCGCCGAGCCGGACTTTGCCAGCTTTGACGCTGTGATCGACTGGCTGTCGGCCCAGCGCAACGATCTGGAAGCCCCCGCACTGGCTGTCACCCCCGATATTGCCGAGGGGCTGGAGGTTATGCGTTTGGTGCCCGGCTGCCGATTGGCGCGCATGTCAGGCTCGGGGGCCACGGTCTTTGGCCTGTTTGAAACCCGCGAAGAGGCTATTGGCGCGACCCTGATGCTGGACCGCGTGGACTGGTGGGTGAGGCCTGTGGTGTTGGGCGCGGTATAACTTAACCGTATCGCAAGCGGCACGGCGTTAGAACGCGGTTATGAAAAGCCTGACGCTGCCGCAAATCCATGCGCTAACCGCCATTCTCGACCGCCTGTCGCCACACGACCGCGAGCGTCTGGCGCAACTTTTGCCCGAGGCCGAGACAGCGGCCATCGAGGTCGCTCCGCACTGGGATTTTGAACTGTGCGCCAAGCGGGTGGATCAGGTGATCGGCACGCCGTGCAGCGATCCTGCCACCTTTGCCTTGCGTCGCGGCCTGCTGGCGCGCTGGGCGCAGACCTTGCCCGCGCGGCTGGATGCGATGAACCTGCCGCCGCAGATCATGGCCCTGTATCCGGCATGGACGGACCGGCTGATCGACTTTCTGAACAGCGATGCCGACCGTTACGATCAGGACTTCTGGTCCAAGGATGTGCGGTTTGTGCTGGGGCTCAGCGTTCCGGCCAACCGGACGGTGGTGCTGGACCTGTCCTCGCCACTGGGCCCGCGTCAGGTGGTAATGAATGCGGCCAAGGGGCATGGCATCGCCCCTGTATTCGGCTGGCTGGGAACGCGCGGCTGGGGCTGTTGGCTGGAAAACCACACGGACTCGCGCGAACTGGCCGACTTCAACCCCGAAGGCTGGGAAAAGATGTGGGCCCACGCCGCCGCCATCCTGAAAACCCGTCCCCATCTGGCCGGAGCTATCGGCTCCAGCTGGTTTTATGACCCACAGCTGGAAGAGGTCAGTCCGCGTCTGGCCTATCTGCGGCAGATGCCCTTGGCCAACGGGGCTTTCTCGATCCACCAAGGGCCGCACCCGATACATACGGAGCGGGCCTCGGCCAAGTCTCCGACCCGCCGTGCCCTGATCGAGTTGGGCCAATACGTGCCGTGCAGCTATGTCATCGCATGGCCGCGCCGTTCGCTGATCCAATGGGCCGAGCGGTCGGGCCTGATCTAGCCGATCATTCGCTGGCCTGCTGCCCCGACCGGCAGGATGTCCAGCCCTGCCTGACGTGCCAGAGTGATGACCCGCACCAGATCCTGTTCGGTGCAGCCATAGGGTGTCGGGTCCGGCTCAACATCATGGCCATAGGCGATCAGCCAGCCGCCGGTCTCGGCTGTCTGGGCCATCAGCGCCTTGAGATCATAATGGGGCAGGCGACGGCTCTCCATGCCGATCGCCAGCAGGTTGTTGCGGTCCGACGGGCCATGGTTCACGCCATCGCGCACGCTGCGGGCGTGTTTGAAGCGCGCGCCTGTCACCGCCTTGGCCGATACCGACACATCACCGAACGGATAGGCGAAGTGCGTCATCCGGTGCCCGTCCAGCCGCTCGGCCACCCAAGCGGCATTGCGATCCAGTTCGGCAGCCAGCCCCGCCTTGTCCAGCCGCAACGCGCTGACGTGGGAAAAGGTGTGACACCCTATCTCGTGGCCCGCCGCATGGGCCTCTTGCAGGTCACGCTCTGAAAACTGGACCTTGCCGATATTGGTGCCGTCGCACAGGCCTCCCGCCACATAATAGGTGGCATGCACGCCTTGATCCTTCAGGATCGGCCCGGCCAGCTCCCACGCGCTCTTGGGGAAGTCGTCAAAGCTGAGGCTCAACACCCCGCGACCGCCCCCCACGCGCACGGTATCGCGCCCCAGATAGCGGGCGGCACGGCGGCGAAACTGGTCCAGACGTTCTTTCATAGCAACGCTCGTTTAACGCAACGATGATTGCGGGAAAATGAAGGCCTGCCTTGCCTTGCCGCGACAGGGCGAGGGGCTTATGGTCCGCGCCTCCCGAAATCGCACTGAATGTCGACCGTGGCCGCATCTGAACCTCTTTCGTTTCAGGACCTGATCCTGACCCTGCACCAATATTGGAGCGAGCAAGGCTGCGCGATTTTGCAGCCGTATGACATCGAGGTGGGCGCGGGCACCCTGCACCCCGCCACAGTCCTGCGCGCGTTGGGCAAGAAGCCGTGGAAGGCTGCCTATGTTCAGCCGTCGCGTCGTCCGGGCGATGGCCGTTACGGTGAAAACCCGAACCGCCTGCAGCACTATTACCAGTATCAGGTCATTCTGAAGCCGAACCCTGACAACCTGCAGGAGCTGTATCTCAACTCCCTGCGCGCCATCGGCATCGACCCCAGCCTTCACGACATCCGCTTCGTCGAGGACGACTGGGAAAACCCGACCGTCGGCGCATGGGGTCTGGGCTGGGAAGTCTGGTGTGACGGCATGGAAGTCACGCAGTTCACCTATTTCCAAGGCGTGGGCGGTATCGAGGTCGACGTCGTCTCGGGCGAGCTGACCTACGGTCTGGAACGTCTGGCCATGTATGTTCAGGGCGTCGACAACGTCTATGACCTGAAGTTCAACAAGGAAGGCCTGACCTATGGCGAAGTCTTCCTCGAGAACGAGCGCCAGCAGTCGGAAGCGAACTTCCACGGCTATGACGTTGCCGGTCTGAAGCGCCGCTTCGAGGACATGGAAGCCGAAGCCTCGCGCCTGCTGGCCATGAAGGGCCCGCAAGGCCAACCGCTGGTTCTGCCGGCCTATGATCAGGTTCTCAAAGCCTCGCACCTGTTCAACCTGATGGACGCACGCGGTGCTATCGCCGTGGCTGAGCGCCAATCCTATATCGGCCGCATCCGCGACCTGTGTAAGGCCTGCGCCACCGCCCAAGTCGAACAAGAGCGCCGCGAAGAAGCGGCTGCCGAAGCGAAAAACGCCTGATCATGTCCCAGCTTCTTATTGAAATCTTCTCCGAAGAAATCCCGGCCCGCATGCAGCAGGGCGGGGCGCGTGATTTGGAACGCATCGCGTCGGACGCGTTTAAAAAGGCAGGCCTGACGTGGGACAGCCTGACCACCTATGGCGGCCCGCGCCGCCTGACGCTGGTGGTCGAAGGCCTGCCGGTGGCAACGCCGGACTTGAACGAAGAGCTGAAAGGTCCCAAAACCTCGGCTCCGGCTCAGGCGCTGGAAGGCTTCCTGCGAAAGACCGGCCTGACGCAGGACCAACTGGTCGAGCGTGACGGCATCTATTACGCGCAGGTTTCGCAGAAGGGCCGCGCCACGACCGAGTTTGTGGCCGAAACTCTGGAAACCATCTTCCGCACCATGGCGTGGCCGAAGTCCCAGCGTTGGGGCTCGGGCAGCTTCCGCTGGGTTCGTCCGATCCACCGCATCATCGCCCTGTTTGATGGCGCAGTGATCCCCTATGCGCTGGACCTCGGCAGCACCATCGGTGGTGAAGGCCGCAAGATCGTCGCGTCGAACGTGACCGAAGGCCACCGCTTCATGGGTTCGGGCCAGCCGTTCGAAGTCACCGACTTCGCCGACTACCGCACCAAGCTGGAGCGCAACTTCGTCGTTCTGTCGTTCGAGGACCGCAAGGCCAAGGTGCTGGAAGGCGCCAAGGCCGTCTGCGCCGCCAAGGGTCTGGAACTGGTCGATGACATCGGCCTGCTGGACGAGGTGGCTGGTCTGGCCGAATGGCCGACCCCGATCCTTGGTGACATGGACCCCGCCTTCCTCGCTCTGCCGCCGGAAGTCGTTCGTCTGTCGATGAAGGTGCACCAGAAGTATTTCGCCGTCCGCACGCCGGGCGCTGAAGGCCTCGCTCCGCACTATGTCGTTGTCGCCAACGTTGAAGCTGCCGATGGCGGCAAGGCTCTGGCTGCCGGTAACTCTAAGGTTCTGTCGGCCCGTCTGAGCGACGGTGTGTTCTTCTGGGAAGAAGACCAGAAGGTCGGCTTCGACGCTTGGAACGCCAAGCTGTCGGGAGTCACTTTCCACGCCAAGCTGGGCACGATGGCCGACCGCGTCGAGCGTATCGCCAAACTGGCCGCCGAGATCGCGCCGCTGGTCGGTGCAGATGCGGGCGAGGCTGAAAAGGCCGCGCGTCTGTCCAAGGCCGATCTGGCTTCGGGCATGGTCGGCGAGTTCCCTGAACTGCAAGGCATCATGGGTGGCTATTACGCCCGCCTCGCTGGCCAGCCGGACGCCATCGCCGACGCCATCCGCGACCACTACCAGCCGCAAGGCCCGTCGGATAGCGTGCCGACCGCACCGCTGACCGTCGCGATTGCACTGGCCGACAAGATCGACACCCTGTCGGGCTTCTTCGCGATTGACGAGAAGCCGACCGGCTCGAAAGACCCGTACGCTCTTCGCCGTGCGGCTCTGGGCGTTATTCGTCTGATCCTCGACAACAATGTCCGCGCCTCGTTGCGTTCGCTGCTGTCGGGCGCTGGCGCAGCGACGGAAGAGCTTGTCGCCTTCTTCGCTGACCGTCTGACCGTCCTGCTGCGTGACCAAGGCCAGCGTCACGACCTTGTGGCGGCTGTGTTCGCGCTGGGTGATGACGATCTGGTGCGTATCGTGTCGCGCGTCGAGGCCCTGTCGGGCTTCCTCGCCACCGACGACGGTGCCAACCTGCTGGCCGGTTACAAGCGTGCCTCCAACATCCTCAAGGCCGAGGAGAAGAAGGGCGCTCTGCCGTCGGGCGAGGTTTCGACCTCTATGGCCAACCAGCCTGCCGAAGAAATCGCTCTGGCCAACGCCGCAGCAACGGCGGATGCCGCTGTGGACGCTGCCCTTAAGACCGAAGACTTCGCCGCCGCCATGACGGCACTGGCCCAGCTTCGCGCTCCGGTCGATGCCTTCTTCACCGGCGTCATGGTCAACTCGGACGTGGCAGAAGAGCGCGACAACCGCCTCAAACTGCTGGTTCAGGTCCGTGAAGTGATGGGCCGCGTGGCCGACTTCGGTCAGATCGCAGGCTAGTCCGGAACGGTCCCGACAATCCTGACGCGAACGGCACCCCAGTGGTGCCGTTTTGCGTTTCGGGCGCGCGTTTCCATGCGGCTACGAATAAAATTTCGAGAAATTGCTACAACCCATCACGGATTGTGACTGGCTAACTGTGGCCTTCGCAGGTGCAGCGCGATAGAGAGGCGCTCGAAACACAGGATTCTCATATACCCTGTGCGACGACCACGACCTAGGAACGGCGATATGACCAAGTGGGTGTACGGTTTCGGCGGCGGCTCGGCTGACGGCGATGCATCGATGAAGAACCTTCTCGGGGGCAAGGGTGCAAACCTCGCCGAGATGTCTTCTCTGGGGCTTCCGGTCCCTCCGGGTTTCACCATCACCACGGAAGTCTGCACCTATTACTACGCCAACGGCGAAACCTATCCGGCTGATCTGCAAGCGCAGGTTGCCGAGGCGCTGGCTAAGGTCGAAGGCGTGGTCGGTAAGACCTTTGGTTCGGTAGAGAACCCGCTGCTGGTCTCGGTCCGTTCGGGCGCACGCGCCTCGATGCCGGGCATGATGGACACCGTGCTGAACCTGGGCCTGAACGACGAAACCGTCGAAGGTCTGGCCAAGCTGTCGGGTGACCGTCGCTTCGCCTACGACAGCTACCGTCGCTTCATCGCCATGTATTCGAACGTGGTGCTTGGCCTTGGTCACGACCACTTCGAGGAAGTGCTGGACCAGCACAAGGAACGTCTGGGCGTTTCGGTCGATACCGAGCTGACTGCCGAGAACTGGGAAAAGGTCGTCGCCGACTATAAGGCGCTGGTCGAGCGCGAGCTGGGCAAGGCCTTCCCGCAGGATCCGCACGCCCAACTGTGGGGCGCTGTCGGTGCCGTGTTCGAGTCGTGGATGAACGACCGCGCGAAATTCTATCGCCGTATGCACGACATCCCCGAAAGCTGGGGCACCGCCGTCAACGTGCAGTCGATGGTGTTCGGCAACATGGGTGAAACCAGCGCCACCGGCGTGGCCTTTACCCGCAACCCGTCAACCGGCGAGAACAAGCTGTACGGCGAGTTCCTGATCAACGCCCAGGGCGAAGACGTGGTGGCCGGTATCCGCACCCCGCAATCCCTGACCAAGGCTGGCCGCGAGGAAATGGGCGAAACCGCTCCCTCGATGGAGGAGGCTATGCCGGAAGTGTTCAACCAGTTCGTCGACGTGGTCGGCCGTCTGGAAAGCCACTACCGCGACATGCAGGACATCGAGTTCACGGTCGAGCAGGGCCGTCTGTGGATGCTGCAAACCCGCAACGGCAAGCGCACCGCCAAGTCGGCGCTGAAGATCGCTGTTGAACTGGCGTCCGAGGGCGTGATCTCGCACGAGGAAGCTGTGTCGCGCGTTGAACCGGCTGCGCTGGACCAACTGCTGCACCCGACCATCGACCCGAAGGCCGAGCGTAAGGTCATCGCCAACGGCCTGCCGGCCTCGCCGGGCGCGGCCACGGGCAAGATCGTATTCGACGCCGACGAGGCCGAGCGCGCCGCCCAGAACGGCGATGCCGTCATTCTGGTGCGTGACGAAACCTCGCCGGAAGACATCCATGGCATGCATGCCGCGCGCGGCATCGTCACCGCTCGCGGTGGCATGACCTCGCACGCCGCCGTGGTGGCGCGTGGCATGGGCCGTCCGTGCGTCTCGGGCGCGGGCGAAATCCGCATCGACGACAAGTCGGGCACCTTCACCGTGCGTGGCCGCACCTTCAGGGCCGGCGAAGTCATCACCATCGACGGTGCCAAGGGCGAAGTCCTTGACGGTGCCGTCCAGATGATCGAGCCGGAACTGACGGGCGACTTCCAGACCCTGATGGGCTGGGCCGATGAGGTGCGCCGCCTTAAGGTCCGCGCCAATGCCGAAACTCCGCTGGATGCTAAGACCGCGCGCGGCTTCGGTGCCGAGGGCATCGGTCTGTGCCGCACCGAGCACATGTTCTTCGACGAAACCCGTATCGCCGCTGTGCGCGAAATGATCCTGTCGGACGACGAAGCCGGTCGCCGTGCCGCGCTGGCCAAGATCGCGCCGTTCCAGAAGTCCGACTTCGTGGAGCTGTTCACCATCATGTCGGGCCTGCCGGTGACGGTGCGTCTGCTTGACCCGCCGCTGCACGAGTTCATCCCGCACACGGACGCTGAAATCGACGCACTGGCCGCTTCGCAAGGACTGGATGCCGAGAAGCTGAAGATCCGCGCCAAGGACCTTCAGGAAACCAACCCGATGCTCGGCCACCGTGGCTGCCGTCTGGGTGTGGCCTATCCGGAAATCTACGAGATGCAGGTGCGTGCGGTGCTGGAGGCCGCTCTGGAGGTCAAGAAGAACACTGGCGAGGCACCGATCCCCGAAATCATGCACCCGCTGGTCGCTCTCGGCCTCGAGATGAAGTACCTGCGCGAGCTGACCGACAACACCGCCAAGGCCGTGTTCGCAGAGGCTGGCGACAGCGTTGAATATCTGGTCGGCACCATGGTCGAACTGCCGCGTGCGGCTCTGCGCGCCGGTGATCTGGCCGAGCACGCCGAGTTCTTCTCGTTCGGCACCAACGACCTGACCCAGACCACCTTCGGTATCAGCCGCGATGACTCGGGCCGCTTCCTGCAGGCCTATATGGACAAGGGCATCTTCGAGAACGACCCGTTCGTCCGCCTCGACACGAGCGGCGTAGGGGATCTGATCCGTATTGCCGAGGAACGCGGTCACGCACAGCGTCCGGGCATGAAGATGGGCATTTGTGGCGAACACGGCGGTGATCCGGCGTCGATCGCTTTCTGCGAGGAAGTGGGTCTGGATTACGTATCCTGCTCGCCGTACCGCGTGCCGATCGCCCGTCTGGCGGCGGCGCAGGCGGCTCTGGTCGCCAAGTCCGGTGTTGCCCGCGAAAAAGACCGCTAAGGCGACCCTAAAGTATTAATAAGAAGGCGGCCCTAGTGGCCGCCTTTTTTATTTCCAAAAACCGCCCCAATTGGCAGAACGTCGTGTGTGTTTTTAAATGCACAGTGATGACGCTTATGTAAATGGGCAGGGAACGCGGGAACAGGGCAGCCGTTTTGTTTGCGAGCTGGGACGCAAGGCGTGTTCGCTTTGAGTTCAATTCCAGCAAGGAGACATTAAATATGCGTAAGTTCCTGATTGCTACTGGCGCACTTGCTACCGTTGCTTTCGGCGGTGCCGCTATGGCTCAAACCTCGCCGGCAGCCTACGTAAATGGCCCAGTCTATTACGGTAACCTCGGTTACTCGCAACTGGACCAGTCGGATGGCGACCTCGGCGCGATTACCGGCCGTTTCGGTGCCAAGTTCAACCCGAACTTCGGCGTTGAAGGTGAAGCTTCGGTCGGCGTGAAGGACGATGACTTCACCGTTCTGGGCGTCGAGGGCTCGGTAAAGCACGACTATGACGTGGCGGCCTATGTGGTCGGCACCCTGCCGATCAACGACCAGTTCGAACTGTTCGCTCGCGGTGGCTACGGCTACAGCAAGATCAAGTCGGAACTGGGTGGTCTGTCGCGCACCGCTGACGGCGACAGCTGGAACTACGGTGCCGGTGCCAACTTCTACTTCGATGCCCAGAACGGCATCCGTGGCGACTGGACCCGTCGTGACTTCACCGACAGCGACGCTGGCGAAGTGGACGTCTATTCGGTGTCCTACGTCCGTCGTTTCTAAGGACGTGATGATCTGACAGGCGGCGTGGCTGGTCCGCCGCCTGTCCTTCCTCCCCCGCGACCAGTGGCCGTCCCCCGCGCGATGCGCGTCAGGGATGGCGAAACAGGAGTTTTGTAATGCGTAAGATCATGATGCTGGCCGCTGTGGCCGCCGTTGCTGCTACCCCGGCTCTGGCCCAATCGAACAGCTCGCCGTGGAGCATGGACGAAGCCCGTGGCTATGGCTCGCTGGGCTATAGCTATCTGGAAGACAGCTACACCGGCGCGGTTCAAGGCCGCATGGGTGTTGAACTGAACCGCTATCTGGCGCTGGAAGCCGAAGTCGGCGTGGGCGTTAAAGACAAGGACTTCTCGGTTCTGGGTCAAGACGGCACCCTGAAGCACGAATGGGACGCCGCTGGTTACGTCGTCGGCAAGGTTCCGGTCGGCGAGAACTTTGAAGTCTTCGCTCGCGGTGGCTATGGCCACACCGAAATGAAGCGTGAACTGGCTGGTGTCAGCACCGACGAGGGTGGTGATCACTGGTCGTACGGCGCTGGTGCCGAGTTCAAGCTGAACGAAGACAACGGCATCCGTGCCGACTGGACCCGGCGTGAGTTCAAGGGCGACCGTGACAGCCTTGATGCCTACAGCGTCAACTACGTCCGTCGCTTCTAAGACCTGACGGTCTGAAAAACGACAAAGGCCCGCCTCTGGAAAAGAGGCGGGCCTTATTGTTGTCTGATGCCCGTTAGTGGCTGTGCAGCAGGTCGGGAGCCAGTGCCCAACGCAAGGAGCCTTCGCCGAACGGACGGATGAAGAAGTCACGATACCGTTCAAAGGCCTCGATGATTTTCGACTTCAGATCCTGCGTGACGGATTCGCCGCGTTGACGCTTCATCGCGGCCACGCAGTTGATCACCATATCCTGATGGGCCGAACCGCCCATGCGGTGCAGCACCAATGCAATGTCGTGCGCCAGCGGATCGTCCAGGCGATCCGTCCACGGCGAAGTGGTCGCTTTAGCCATAGTCATTACCGGATCCCAACCCCGATAAAATTCAGTGACTAGGGATTGCAAAAAAATCCGAACAGTGCAAGCGACTCATTCAAATTGAGACGCTTGCTGCCGAATTATCCCCGTTTTTCAACAAACACCGTACCGGCGGAATAGCCCGCGCCAAAGCTGCAGATGATGCCCTTCTCGCCAGAGGCGAAACCATCATTGTGCAGGTGGAAGGCAATGATCGACCCGGCCGAGGAGGTGTTGGCGTAGTCATCAAGGATGATCACGTTCTCTTCCGCCGTCGGTTCGCGGCCCAGGACGCGCTTTCCGATCAGGTGGTTCATATTGATGTTGGCCTGATGCAGCCACAGGCGTTTCAGGCTGGTCGGGTCGATATTCAGCTTGGCGGCTTCGTCGACAATCATCTCCGAGACCATCGGCACCACTTCCTTGAACACCTTGCGACCCTGCTGGACGAACAGCTTGTCGGTCAGGCCGTCAGACGGAATCGGCTCGGCGGTGTCGGTCGGCAGGTGGGTGCGGTTCAGGAAGCCGAAATTATTGCGGATATTGTTGGAAAACTGGGTCTTGAGGTTCGTGCCCAGAATCGCCCAGCCCCCCGGCGCGGCGGTCGCTTCGCTCTCGACGATGACGGCAGTGGCCACATCACCAAAGATGAAGTGGCTGTCGCGGTCCTTGAAGTTGAGATGGGCCGAGCAGATTTCCGGATTGACCATCAGCACGGCCTTGGCCGAGCCGGAGGCCACAAAATCAGCTGCCGTCTTGATGCCAAAGGTGGCAGAGGAGCAGGCCACATTCATGTCGAAGGCAAAGCCGTCGATACCCAGCGCCTGCTGAACCTCAATGGCCATGGCCGGATACGCGCGCTGCATGTTGGAGGCAGCGCAGATCACGGCACCGATCTCGCTGACCGGCTTGCCCCAGCGTTTGATGGCGTCTTCGGCGGCCCTGACCGCCATTTCGGCCAGCACCGAGATTTCGTCATTGCCCCGGGAAGGCAGGCGCGGGGCCATGCGTGACGGATCAAGAATGCCTTCCTTGTCCATCACATAGCGGCTCTTGATGCCCGATGCTTTTTCGATGAAGGCGCTGGAGGAGTGGGCCTTGGGCTCGACTTCACCGGCTTCGATGGCGGCGGCATTGGCCGCGTTCCACTGGTCGACCCAGGCGTTATAGGTCTCGACTAGCTCGTCGTTAGAAATCGACTGCTCGGGGGTGTAAAGGCCGGTGGCGGCGATGACGGCTTTGTGCACTTCGTTTCTTCCTCACGCTCGGTGGCGCGGTTCGCTGGGCCGGGTGACCCGTTAGTTACAGGTCTTGTCCGGTGTTTGCGGCGAACTTCTGTCCGTCAGGCGAGCGGGCTTCTCTAAATGTTTGAGTCTATCAATAGGACGGTGGAGCGCTGCGGTCGAGGCTTGCTTGTATTCCGCGCCACCAACGATTGATCCGGCCGCGCGGCGGGGCGGGCAGGGGCGTGTCGCGCGCGGCAATCAACAGGCGAACCAGATCCTCTGCCTCGCACGGCCAGCCTTCGGGCGTGACATAGATCGGATAGTCGATCAGGGCGGCGTGGATCAGCTCATCGAGACTGATCTGTCGACCGCGCCGTTCAAAGGTCATCCGGTCATCGGTCAGGCCCCATCCGGCATAGAAGGGGCGGCCATAGACGCTGACGGCCTTGCCGCGCATCAGGGCCTCGAACCCCGACAGCGACGTCAGGGTGGCCAAGCGATCACAGGCGTTCAGACAGTCGATGATATCCATATCGTCGGCCACGGCGTCCACTTCCTCCATCGCCGCCGCATCCAGCAGACCCGGACGGTTGCCCGAGGTGACGTCGGGGTGGTTGCGATAGATCAGGAAGGCGTCGGGATAATCGGCGCGGGCGGCCTTGACCAAGCCGGAGTTGGTGCGGATGTCACCGCATCCGGTCAGGATGGATTTGTCGTTCTCGACCTGACCGACCACCAACAGGATCGGTTTGTCCTTGGGCCAGTCGGCGGGCAGGGCGCTGCCCTTGATATTGTATTTCGACAGGCCCGCTCCCACGACCGCATCGCGTAACAGACGGGCCCGCTCCAGTTGGCGCGGCGACCGGTTGTTGCTTGCTATCAGGCTTTCCAACCGGCTCGGCGCCGACGGGTCGTAGTAGACGCCCTGATCGTCCAGAGCCACCGACAGGGCCCCGAAGAAGTCCGACCCCAGACCGCGCGAGCGGATAAAGCCGTCCTCCATCCGCACGGTCGGGCCGTCATAGGAATCGGCGGCGGCGCGGATGATCGGGTTCTCCTTGCCTGCCCACCAGATCAGCTTGCCGTTGTTCAGACGCGCGTCGGCCAGTGCGGCGCTGGATCGCCAGAAATAGCGGACAGTGCCCTTGGGGCTGTTCAACAGACGGCGCACCGGCGGGCGCTTGGCAGGGGCGAACCCGACGGCGGACCAATGACCGGCCAGACGGTCGGCACGGTCGCGCAAGGCAATCAGCCGCTCCAGCGCCTGTTCGGCCTCGCAAGCCTTGCCCGTCACCGGATCGACATAGCGGGTGTAGCGGATCATGGCGGCGGCCACGACCTGCTCGACCGTGCGCGGCTGGCCTCTGCGGCCCGTCAGCACCGTGTCCTGCGTCAGGCCCCAGCCTGAATAGAAGGGCGCTCCGAAACAGCGGACGGGCTTGCCGCGCAGCAGGGCCTCGAACCCCAGCGCCGATGTCACCACATAGACCGCATCCACCGCGTCCAGCAGCTCGGCAGGGCGCACATCGGTGTCGATGAGGGTCACGCCCGCCAGCTGGTCGGCGGGGATGCAGCCCTGCTTGCGGCCTGCGGCCACGGCAGGGTGGCGTTTGACGATGATCTGGGCACCGGGGTGTTCGGTGCGGGCGGCGTCCAGCATTTCGGCAAACCGCGCCTCGGTCGCCATTCCATAGGCGATAGAGGCGTCACCATAGGTCTGATCCACCACCAGCACGCGCGGGCGGTTTTCCAGCACAAAGGCGTCCAGCACCACGCCCATATTGGTCTTGGAAATCCGCGTCTGGACCATGCGGTCGATCAGGGCGCGGGCGCGGGCGGCCATGGCCTCGTCGCACCATTGCGGCGCGGTCTCGATCAGGGCTTCAAGACGGCTGGGGCGGGTGGCGTCATAATAGATGCCGAGATCATCGACCACGACACTGAGGCTGGTTGCACCGCTCTCGCCTAATCCGACAGAGCGCAGAAAGCCGTCTTCCAGCGCCACATAGGGTTTGTTGTTCTTCTGTGCCCATGCGCGGCCCACGCGGCTGGACGGTTTCAGGCCCCAGCCCATCACCACATCCACATCCGCAGATGGCAGCTTCAGGATGGCATAGTCGGCCACGAAGGTCGCCAGATGCGGCACCTTCAATACCCCCGGCGCACAGACCCAGGCCTTAGGGCGGCGCGATACGTCAGCGGGGGCAGTTTCCATCATGGGTTTTGTTTAGGCGGCGGCTGTCGCCATAGCTATATGTTCCGCGCAACACCCTGTGGGCAATCACAGGTCGGCCAGCAACGCCTTGGCCTGTTCCAGATGCAACCGCTCGACCATTTCCCCTTCCAGACGGATGACGCCTTGGCCCTCGGACTCGGGCCTATCAAATGCCGCGACGACCTTTTGCGCCCATTCGATTTCGGCGGGCGAGGGGCCAAAGGCGGCATTGGCGGGCGCGATTTGGGACGGGTGGATCAGGCTTTTGCCATCAAAACCGTAAAGGCGACCCTGCGCGGCCTCGGCGGCAAAGCCATCCTCGTCCTTGATGCGGTTGAACACGCCGTCGATGGCGACCAGCCTGTTGGCGCGGGCATGGGCGACTACGGCGGCCAGCCAAGGCTTGAATGGCTCGCGGTCGGGGCTTGGGCCTGTCTTCATTTCCTTGGCCAGATCATTCACGCCCAGCATCAGGCCCGACAGCACACCGCCCGCAGAGGCGATATCTTTCAGGTCCACCAGAGCCTTGGGCGTCTCCACCATGGCCCACAGCTGTTGGTCGAGGCGCAGCACGTCGCTGATGGCCTTTACCTGCTGGTCGTCTTCGATCTTGGGCGCGACGATCAGGGAAACGGGCGCGTCCTTCAGGGCTTGGAGATCCTCTTCGGCCCAAGGGGTGTCCAGCGCATTAATACGGACCGCCAGCTTGGGGCCAAACCCACCGGCGACGGCAGCTTGGATGGCGGCGACACGGGCATCGGCCTTGGCTTCGGGCGCGACGGCGTCCTCAAGGTCCAGCACCGCCACATCGCAATCCAGTGTACGCGCCTTTTTGATAGCGCGCGGGTTGCTGGCGGGCAGATACAGGACGCTGCGGACTTTCATCGGACACTCGCTGAAGATGGAGCGTCGACCATAGCCGCCCTTAGTCCCAGAGGCGAGCGGCCCCGCGTACGCCGGAACTATCGCCCCATCGCGCAGGCACCACGGCGGCGTTCCAGATATCGGAGAACACACGGCTGGCGACCAAGTGGTCCAGTCCGTCATAAAGCTCGGGGATGTTGGACAAGCCGCCGCCCAGCACGATGATCTCCGGATCAACCAGATTGACCACGGCGGCCAGCGCCCGCGCCACGCGGTCGCGCAGCAGGTCCATCTGTTGGCGGGCAGCGGGGTCGCCCGATCTCAGGGCGTCGGTGATCTGCTCGCAGGTCCAGTCACGGCCTGTCGCCTCGCGGTGGGCGCGGGCAAAGCCGGTGCCGGAAATCCAGTTCTCCAGACAGTTGGACTGTCCGCACCAGCACACAGGGCCGGGCACCTCGTCCAGCGTGGGCCATGGCAGCGGGTTGTGACCCATTTCCGCGGCCACGCCGTGACGGCCCTCGACCAGTTTGCCATCGATGACCAGACCGGCCCCGCAGCCTGTGCCCAGAATGACGGCATAGACAGAAGCGTGCCCTTCGCCCGCGCCATCCACGGCTTCGGACAGAGCCAGACAGTTGGCATCATTGGCTAGCCGCACAGGGCGGCCCAGATACTGTTGCAGATCAGCCTGAAACGGGCGGCCATTCAGATACTGGCTGTTGGCATTGCGGATCAGCCCCGTCAGCGGCGAGGGTGATCCCGGAATGGCCAGACCGATAGAGCGCGCCGGACCGGCCTTGGCCTCTACCTCGGCGACCAGAGACTTTACCGTCTCCAGCGCGCCGTCATAGCTGCCGGGGTTGGGCTGGCGGATACGGGCGGCAAAGCCGCCAGCGTCATCGACGGCTGCGACCTCGATCTTCGTCCCGCCAAAGTCCACCCCGATCCGCATGATCAGCCAAATACCTTGGCCATCAGACGCTCCAGCCATTCCTGATCGACGGCGTCGAAGGCGGCTTTTTCGGTAGCATCCACGTCCAGCACGGCGATCAGCTTTCTGTCGGCACCGAACACCGGCACCACGATTTCGCTTTGGGAACGGCTGTCGCAGGCGATGTGCCCTTCAAACGCATGCACATCCTCGACCAGCTGGGTCTTGCCCTCACGCGCGGCAGCCCCGCAGACGCCGCGCGCGAACGGAATGCGCAAACAGCCAAGCGTACCCTGGTACGGTCCGACGACCAGTTCGTTTTCCTTCAACGAATCGACCACATAGAAGCCCGTCCAGAAAAAAGCCTCGAACGCGTCGCTCAGCATGGATGACACGGTCGCCATCTTGGCCGTCAGATTGGTTTCACCCTCCAGCACGGCCAGAATCTCGGCCTCGACCTCGGCATAGCGTTCGGCCTTGTCGGCAGGGCGGTCATCGCGGGCAATATAGGACATGGATGTACTTCAAGCTTGAGAGGGGCTGAACATAGGCGCATGCGCCGCCGAGGAAAGGGGCGACGGCTATCACATACGAAAAAGCCGGGCGGCTGGACCGGGCTTTATTTAAGGATGGCTCAGTTCAGCTTCGCTTCAATGCGTTTCAGGCTGTCCCGAATTTCGCCCAGCAGGCTCAGCGTGCTGTCGCCCGTGGCGGACGGCTTGTCGCCATTGGCCAGCGCATCGCGACGCGCAAGGATCATATCGCGCACCTGACGGGCATCGATCACGCCCAGCAGATCGGCGTCCGACTTTCCTGTGGCGGCATTGCGTTGACCCGCCGTCTCGATACGCAGGCCCAGCAGGCCGAACTTGGACAACAGCGGTCCTTCGCGGATCGAGATGTCCTGGATCTTGTCCATCGGAATGGTCAGTTCCTGTTTGAAGAACACGCCCTTGGCGATCACGACGCTGCGGTCAGTGATGTGAAGCTTCAGGCTTCTGTAATAGCGATCCGCCCACCAGGTTCCGGCTACGAGCCACAGAGGCAAAACCAATATGCCCACCACGGTCACGATCAGGGTCAGAGCGCCCGACAGAAAGAAATAGACCTTCAGCTTAGGACTGAATGGCGCCTCGGTGACGGTAGCCGGATGTGTCGTCATGTCCCCTCCATTAGCAGTGGATAGGAGCACGTCGGTGATGTGGCGGCAATCGGCGACGGAATGAGCCTCCCCCGCCTGATTATGGCCCTTCGTTGACACTACCTGTTGAGCAGGATGGGTGTCAGTGAAACGCAATCAATCGAGAAATAATGGGGTGGTAGGCGTGGAGGGACTCGAACCCCCAACCAGACCGTTATGAGCGGTCGGCTCTAACCATTGAGCTACACGCCCCCGAAGCATGCTTTCGCAGGGATGCGTTGCCTAGCAGCGGATTTGCGAGAAGCAAAGAGGGAAGGTGACCGATTTCAGGCGGCAGGATGAATAAGGCCTGACGCAAATGTTGGCACTGCGCTCATGGTCGCGCGTTCACTGTAGGCAATCAAGGTTCGGCATTGAGTCCGTGCCCCTTAACGGAGACGCAAACGATGAAATCTGCTGCCAAGCGCCTGATGCTGGGTTCGGCCCTGGCTGTGGCCATTCTGCCTGTCACCGCCTTGCCTGCTGCTGCTCAGGATCAATCCGCGTCGAGGCCCCACATGATGAGTCGTTCGCCTACCCTGAACCTGTCGGCGTCCGGAGAGGTGAAGGTGGCTCCGGATATGGCTAGCTTGAGCTTTGGCGTCGTCACCGAACATGCGACGGCGCAAGAAGCCATGGCCGCCAACGCCCGCCAGATGACGCAGGTCATGCAGGCGCTGCGCCGTGCGGGCATCGCCGAGCGTGATGTACAGACATCTGGCCTGAACCTTCAGGCGCAGTATGATTACGTCGAGAACCAGTCGCCGCGCCTGCGGGGCTATCAGGCTTCGAACCGCGTAACGGTGAATGTCTATGATCTGGCCAAGCTGGGCACGACCGTCGATTCTGTCGTCGGCGCGGGCGTGAACCAGATCGAAGGCGTCGAGTTCGGTCTGCGCGACCCGCGCGCCGCCGAGGATCAGGCCCGCCAACTGGCCGTTCAGTCGTTGCAAGCCAAGGCTGCCCTCTATGCTCAGGCTCTGGGCAAGCCGCTGGGCAGCATCCGCAATCTGACCGAGAGCGGTGGTTATGTGCCCGAGCCGCGTCCGATGTTTGCCCGCGCGGCCATGGCCGAAGCCTCTACCCCGGTCGCGGCCGGTGAACTGAGCGTGCGCGTAAACATCACGGGCGTTTACAGTCTGGAACGCTAACATTCGTTCGCCATAAAAAATCTAGAACGCCGGTGGTTGGAGACAGTCACCGGCGTTTTTGCCGCATGGAAGATTTGGACGCGGCCTTTTGCGGCGGGTATAGCTGATGTCTCTCTGGGGTTTCGGCACCAAACGGACGATTTATGAAACAGTTCTTTCTGACCATGCTTGGCGTCTTTGCCGGGCTCGTCACCTTTTTCGTCATCCTGCCGGTGGTGGGCCTGATCATACTGATGGCCGCTGCCGGTGCCGCAAAGCCGACAACCCCGTCGCACACGGTTCTGGAACTGGACCTGCGCAATGGTCTGACCGACCAGACGCCCACCAATCCGTTTGCCATGTTTGGCGACAGCACCTCGGTGATGCAGGTGGTGGATACTCTGGCTCAGGCCGAGCAGGACAGCAGCGTCAAGGTGCTGCTGGTTCGCGCCCCCGAGATGGGGATGACCCCGGCCTATGCCGATGAAATCCGTCAGGCCATCCAGCGCTTCCGCAAGTCGGGCAAAACCGTGATCGCCCACAGTCAGGGCTTCCTTCCTGCCGGTGCGGTGGTGTCGTCCTACATGGTGGCATCGTCGGCGGATGAACTGTGGATGCAGAACACTTCGTCGTTCCAGGCCACGGGCCTGTCGAGCGAGAGCCTGTTTCTCGGTCGCGCGCTCCAGAAGTATGGCGTGACCGCCGATTTCGAGCAGCGCTATGAATACAAGAATGCGGTGAACGAGTTCACCCAGTCCGACTATACCGCCCCGCACCGCGAGGCGATGCTGGCCTGGATGAACTCCATCCACGAAAACGCGCTCAGCTCTATCGCCGCCGATCGCGATATGACCGCCCAGTCGCTGAAGGCGATCATCGAGGGCGGCCCCTATACGTCGGAACGCGCCGTCGAGCTGAAGCTGGTGGACCGTATCGGTCAGGTCGAAGAGGCCGAGGCCGCCGCCCGTGAAAAGGCGGGCAAGGACGCCAAAATCGTCAAATTCGGCGAATACGCCAGCATGAAGGGCCTGCGCTCGGCGACCGGTTCCAACGCCAAGTCCACCATCGCCATCGTCAGCGGAGAGGGGGCTATCATGACGGGTCGTGGCGGCAGCAACTCGCCGTTCGGCTCGGCTACGGAAATCCGATCCGACGACCTGGCGCGCTCGCTTTATAAGGCGGTGGACGACAAGGACGTGAAGGCCATCGTGTTCCGCGTCTCCTCACCGGGCGGCTCGCCCGATGCGTCCGAGCAGATTCTGGCCGCCCTGCGCGCAGCCAAGGCGGCTGGCAAGCCGGTGGTCGTGTCCATGGGGGCCTATGCCGCTTCAGGTGGCTACTGGATTTCGTCTGAAGCCGACTGGATCGTAGCCCAGCCCACCACGCTGACAGGTTCGATTGGTGTCTATGGCGGCAAGATCGCCTTTGCGGACGCCCTGTCTCGCTTTGGTGTGGACACCCGCCGCCTGTCGGTCGGGGGCCAGTTCGCTGATGCCTACAACACCATGGAAGGTTTCAGCCCCGAAGAGCGCGCCGCCGTGGCGGCGTCGATGGACCTGATCTACGAACAGTTCGTGGCCCGCGTGGCCAAGGGTCGCAATCTGCCGGTGGATCGCGTGCGCGAAATCGCGCGTGGCCGCGTCTGGACTGGGGCGCAGGCTCTGGAATTGGGTCTGGTGGACCAGATGGGCGGTGTGACCGAGGCTGTCGCCAAGGCGCGCCAGCTGGCCGAGATTCCGTCGGCTGAACATGTTCGCCTGAAATATTTCCCGGCCCCGCAAACCCCGTGGGAAGCCTTGGCCTCGGCCTTTGGTACCTCTTCGCAGGCGGCTCAGGCGCTGGTCGGCATGGGTCGGATCATGAACGATCCGGCAGCCCAAAGCCTGATCACCCGCGTGCAGACCCAGCGTCTGCGCGAGCAGGGACATTCCGTCTTGGCGGAACAACCTGCATTCTGAAACGCTGACCGGTCTGTGATGTCGCAGGTCATTGACCGTTCAGCTTCGGCGGACGACATTACAGACCAAGCGCTCTCCCCGCGCTGACAGAGGCTTTGATTTTAATGATCCAGTCCGATCCCGTTGCGCAGATCTCCTTCGCCTCGCGCCGTCGCGCCGGTGGCGGTATTCTCGGCCCGTTCATGTGGCTGGGTGGAGTGATCGCGACGGCCGTCGCTCTGTTTGTCGGTGCGGCGCTGGCGATTCTGACGGCGGCGGCTGTGGCTGCCATTGCCCTGATCGGCAGCGTGCTGCTGTTCTTTGCCGGTTTTGCCTTCCGCGCCCGTCGCGCGCGCCAGATGCGTGCGGCCCAAAAGCAAGCCGATGAAGGCGTGATCGACGCGCAAAAGGTGGGCGACACCTGGGTGGCCTATGGTTGGGAGCGCAACAGCCAGTAAGGCTGCGGACTGACTATGGAGTTCATCGAGGCCCCGTCCCCGAATTTTGACGAGCGTCGGGTCCTCCCTGACATTCTGGTCCTTCACTACACCGGCATGCAGACCGGAGAGGCGGCGCTGGTGCGTCTGCGCGATCCCGAGGCCAAGGTGTCGTCACACTATCTGGTCGAGGAAGATGGCCGCATCTTCCGTCTGGTGCCCGAAGAGCGCCGCGCGTGGCACGCTGGCCGTGGCGCATGGCAGGGCACCGACGACGTCAACACCGCCTCCATCGGCATCGAAATCGTCAATCCGGGCCATGAGTTCGGCTATCGTCCATTCCCCGAGCCCCAGATGGCGTCGGTCGTCGCGCTGGTCGCCGATATCCGCAGCCGCTGGACCATTCCCGACAGCCGCATCATCGGCCATTCCGACATGGCACCCACCCGCAAGGATGACCCCGGCGAATTGTTCCCGTGGAAACGTCTGGCAGGCGAGGGGCACGGCCTGTGGTTCGAGCCCGCTGCCGAGCGGGTAAAGGCGCTGGGTGCGCCGCTGCAACCGGGTGATGAGGGGCTGGGCGTTCTGGTCCTTCGTTCGGGCCTTCACCGTCTGGGCTATCCCATCGCGCCGGGCGGCGAGTATGACGAGGAAACCGTCAAAACCGTCACCGCCTTCCAGCGCCACTGGCGCCAGCACCGCGTGGACGGCATCGCCGACGGAGAGACCCGCGCCCGCCTTGTCGGCCTGCTGCAACTGGCCAGCGTCGAGAGCGTCACCGGCGTTCTGGACTGATCTTTATCGCATCGCCTCATTGACCTGAGTGCCGGAACGCGGCACTGGAACCGCGCCAGACGGTCGGACGGTCGCGTCAGGGCTTAGCCCCTGCCGAGGAAAGTCCGGGCTCCACGGTGAAAAGGCGGCGGGTAACGCCCGCCCGGGGTGACCCGAGAGACAGTGCCACAGAAAGCAAACCGCCTCGATCCGTCGGGGTAAGGGTGAAAGGGTGGGGTAAGAGCCCACCGCGTCTTCGGTAACGAAGATGGCAAGGTAAACCTCGCCTGGAGCAAGACCAAATAGGGACGTCGCGCGGGTTCGCCCGCAGGGTTCACCGCCCCGGACGTCCGGGTAGGTCGCGAGAGCCGCTCAGCAATGGGTGGCCTAGAGGAATGATCGTCACCACCTTGGTGGGACAAAACCCGGCTTATAGACCGTCTGGCATTATCGTCCGCAGGCTGAAATGGGATCACCCGCCACCGCCGCGTGGCCTATGGGACGAAATGGGACGTCGCCTCCGGCCAAGCTTCGGAAATGGGATGGGCGGCCCAGAAAATCGAAATTTTATTTACCTTGATGGGATAGGCTGACACCACGGGCTCAATCGTGGCCGTTTCGTGGCAAAGCCCTTTGCTAAGGCCTTGTCTGCGTATCGGAAATCACGATTGGACACAGTTTGCCCACAGGTGGAGCGTTCTGTGTATGTTCTTGATTTGCGGGCCTTCTTGTCCACCGCCAAGATGAAAACTTAGTTAAACAGCCCGCTTCATCCCATTGAGGCCCATTTCATCCCATGATATCCCAGAAACTGATCTGATCGGCTGTAGGGCGCACGCTTTGTGAGGCCCGCCGAAGACGCAGGGACGGGCCGACGGGCTCGATTGGGACAGGGCGTGTTTCTCTCGACATATGAGAAACAATTGGACGCGAAGCGCCGCCTGCTCATTCCAGGCGACTTCCGCACGGCCGAAAACGGTGCCGAGCACGGCGTCTTCCTGTTCCCCTCCATCGAAGCTGACTGTCTGGAAGCGGGGGGCGAGCATCTGTTTGCCGTCTATAACGAGATGATCCAGTCCCTGCCGTTCGGCTCAGCCGAGCGTTCGGCGCTGGAATGGCAGGTCATGGGTGAGCAGGTTCGCCTGTCGTACGACAGCGGTGGCCGTATCACCCTGCCGGAACACCTGTGCCTCGAAGCGGGCCTGTCGGGCGATGTGGTCATCGTTGGCCTGAACGACCGTTTCCAGATCTGGGCCAAGGACAAGTGGATGGAGCGCCGCGCCGAGCAGCGCCGTCTGGCCAAGGAAGGTCTGGCCCAAATCGGCAAGGCTAAGCTGGATGCCCAGATGAAACTGGCAGGGGGCGGTCAATGAGTGACAAGCCTCACCTGTCCGTCATGCTGGCCGAAGTTCTGGCCGCGCTGGAGCCCAAGCCCGGCGATGTGATCATCGATGCGACCTTTGGCGCTGGTGGATACACCCGCGCCATTCTGGCGACAGGCGCAGAGGTTATCGGTCTCGACCGCGACCCGACCGTTCAGGTTCACGCCGAGGCTGTCAAAGCCGAGTTCGGCGACCGCTTCCAACTGATCCAGACCCCGTTCGGCGATCTGGACAGCGCTTTCGAACAAAGCGGCAAGGCCAAGCTGGATGGTGCCGTGTTCGACATCGGTGTCTCGTCGATGCAGCTGGACCAAGCCGAGCGTGGCTTCTCTTTCATGCGTGACGGTCCGCTGGACATGCGCATGGCCGATACCGGCGAAACGGCAGCGGACATCGTCAATACGTGGGACCATGGCCCGCTGGCCCACATCATCAAACTGTATGGCGAAGAGCGTCAGGCCGGTCGTGTAGCGACCGCCATCCTGCGTCGCCGTACAGAGCAGCCGTTCACCCGCACGCTGGATCTGGCCGAAGTGGTCGAGAAGGCTCTGGGCGGTCGCCGTGGCGCGGCTATCCATCCGGCCACGCGTACTTTTCAGGCGCTGCGGATCGCGGTGAATGACGAACTGGGCGAACTGGAGCGCGGCCTGGAGGCTGCCGAGGCCAAGCTGGCACCCGGTGGACGTCTGGTCGTGGTGACTTTCCATTCGCTGGAAGACCGTATCGTCAAAAACTTCCTGACCGAGCGCACCGGCAATACGCCGGCGGGCTCGCGTCACGCGCCGGTGGCGGTTGATCCGCGCCAGCCGACCTTCACGCTGAAGTTCAAGGGCGCGCAGGCCGCGACCGAAGACGAGAGCGCGATCAACCCGCGCGCCCGCTCGGCCAAGCTGCGCGCGGCGATCCGCACCGATGCGCCGGCATGGTCCAACCGTCAGGGGA
>NZ_DIGV01000024.1 GCF_002419815.1 Brevundimonas sp. UBA5713
GCATCAATCCCGGCAATATCGGCTCGTCCGAGCGCGTGAAGGAAGTCATCAAGGCCGCGCGCGACAACGGCTGTTCCATGCGGATCGGCGTCAATGCCGGATCGCTGGAGAAGGAACTGCTGGAAAAATACGGCGAGCCTTGCCCCGACGCCATGGTGGAAAGCGCGCTGAACCACGCCCGCATCCTTCAGGACAATGACTTCCACGAGTTCAAGATTTCGGTGAAGGCGTCCGATCCCTTCCTGACGGTCGCGGCCTACCAGCAGCTGGCCGAAGCCATCGACTGTCCGCTGCACCTTGGCGTGACCGAGGCCGGTCCCCTTCGCACCGGCACCATCAAATCGGCCATCGGCATGGGCTCCATGTTGTGGGCCGGTATTGGCGACACCATTCGCGTCTCTCTGGCCGCCGATCCCGTGGAAGAGATCAAGGTCGGCTTTGATATCCTCAAGTCGCTGGGCCTTCGCCATCGCGGCGTGAACATCATCGCCTGCCCCAGTTGCGCGCGTCAGGGCTTCAACGTCATCGAGACGGTCGCCATCCTCGAGGAAAAGCTGGCCCACATCGCTACGCCCATGAGCCTGTCGGTCATCGGCTGCGTGGTGAATGGTCCGGGCGAGGCCCTCTACACCGACATCGGTTTCACTGGCGGCGGTGCCGGATCGGGCATGGTCTATCTGAACGGCAAGATCGCCCACAAGCAGGCGAATGACGGGATGATCGACCACATTGTGGAACTGGTTGAAGAGAAGGCCGCTGAACTGGAGGCGGCCCGCAAGGCTGCGGAAGTCTCAACGACCTAAGGAGCTATGCTCATGCGTCTCGTCCCCATCGCCTTGTTCGCCGCACCCGTTCTGATGCTGGGGGCCTGTACGCAGCCCGAGAAAGAAGCGACTCAGACGCGGATCGGCATGCCCAATCCCGCCTCGGTCCATTGCGCAGAGACGGGCGGGCGCTCGGAAATCCGCACCGCTGCCGATGGCGGCCAGTATGGCGTCTGTGTGTTCGCCGACGGTCGCCAATGCGAGGAATGGGCGCTAATGCGCGACAAACAATGTGTTGCTCCCGATAAGGTCTGATCCATGAAGCTCTACATCACCACCCCTTCGCCCTTCGCCCGCAAGGTTCGCATTGTTGCCCATGAAAAAGGCTTGGCCGACCGGATCGAAGAGGTGGTGGTAGACCCCTATGCCAATGCGCCGGAACTTCTGGGCACCAATCCGGTAGTGCAGGTGCCGACGCTGGTGGCGGAGGACGGACTGCCCCTGAATGACAGTCCGGTTATTGCCCAGTATCTGGATATGATCGGTACGGGGCCTACGCTGCTGCCCACCCAAACCGAGGCGTGGCTCAAGATCAAACGTCTGGAGACACTGGGCAATCAGGCGCTGGAAATGGGCGTCAAACTGGTGCTGGAAAAGCGCCGTCCGGAGAGCGAGCGTTCTGCGTCATGGATCGACCGCTGGACCGCCAATATGGGCCGTGCACTAGATGCGCTGGAAGCTGAAAATCTCGATGCCTCGGACATCAATCTTGGCACGATTACCGCAGCCATTGCCGTGACATGGATCGGCTTCCGCCATCCGGACTATGACTGGAAAACGGGGCGTCCCAAGCTGGTGGCTTTCCAGCAGACCATGGAAGAGCGCGACAGCTTCAAACAGACCTATCCGCGTTAAGCGCCAACGCTGTGAAGTCAGCTGGCCTTACAGGGCCAGCTGCACCCCCTGAAAGATCGCCAGACCCACCAGCAAAATGCCGACCGCATAGGCCAACACCTTGCGCGGCACCTTCTTGACGATCAGTCCGGCAAACGGTGCGGCGATCAGACCGCCCGCGACCAGACCGGCCACCGCCCAGGCGTGATTTTCCAGCGCGCCGGCCTCTTTCCAGTGACCGGTCACCAGCGCCCAGACAAAGGTGGCCGAAACGGCGACCGTCAGGAAAAACTCGGCCGTGTTGACAGTACCGATGGCCTTTCGCGGCTCCTGACCGGACGCAATCATCGAAGAGGTTACGGTCGGCCCCCAGCCGCCACCACCGATGGCGTCCAGAAAACCACCCACCAGACCGAACGGCGCGGTAATCCATCGCGGCAGTTTGCGCGGCTTGGGGTCATGTCCGGCCCGCCACAAAATCCAGCAGCCGATCAGGGCCAGATAGCCCACGACGAAGGGTTTGATCACATTGCCGTCGATCCCGGCCAGCACATAGGCCCCCAGAACCCCGCCGATCACACCGGCAATGGCCAAGGGCACAAACAGCCGCCAGTCGATGTTGCGATGAACCGTGTGGCTGGTGGCGGAGGCGGCCGTAGTGAAAACCTCGGCAGCATGCACACTGGCCGAGGCCGTGGCGGGCGGCACACCAACGGCCAGCAGGACCGAAGAGGAGATCACGCCATAGGCCATGCCCAGCGCCCCATCGACCGCCTGCGCAAGAATGCCCACCAGAAGAAAGACGAAAAAGGGGTCCATCGGCGCCTTGTCAAGAAAAGAGCCCTGCCGGTCGCGGGCCAAGCCCAAACGCCACGACGCGGTTTGGGTTCATCCGCGACCGGACAATCGTCAGTTAGCCATCTCCAAGCGGGCGATGGCGGCCAGAACATCGTGTGACGAATAGGGCTTGATCACCATGGCCGAGGCCAGATCGGCGTTGCGCGCCGCTTGGGTCACATCCCCCGAAATAAAGATCACCGGCATACCCCAGCGCGACTTAAGGCTGCGGGCCAGATCAACGCCCGAGGCATCGCCCGACAGATTGATATCCAGCAATGCCAGGTCGATCTGGTGCAGGGCCGTAGCGGCTTCGGCCGCCTCGGCGCTGTGAAACGGGCCGATCACGCGATGGCCGGCTTCGTCCAGTGTTTCGGTCAGGGCCGCAGCGGCATCGGCGTCGTCCTCTACCAGCAGGACGGTGCGAGCGCCGGCATCGGTCCCATTGGCCTGCGGAGCGGTATCGGTCGGCATCTGCTTGACCAGCACGGCGCGCAGGACAGGCCACAGCGCTGCGGGCTCGGTTGCGGCGTCCAGATCGAAAATATTGGCCAGTGCCCGCAGTTCGGCGGCTGCGTCCGGAGACAGGTCGGTCCCCTTGGCAATCAGTGCATCGTACTGAGCGCACAGACGTGCGATGTCATCGCCACCCATGGTGGCCGGATCGTGAAATTCAGTCATCCCCTGTCTCCGCTGTTCGCGTCGAGCAAACCCTCCACGTCGGGAGAACCGGCGGGCTTGCCTTTCTGAGCTAAGGGCTGGGGCGGCGTGGCGAAATAGGTCTGACGCGCTTGTGACGGCTCATCACAATGAAGCCAGATCATGGTGAACAGCTCAGTTTACCCTTGCACAGACCTGCGCAGAGCAGGGCATCAGCCCTTCGGCTGGGGTTGTCGTACCTTAAGGGAATGGACTTGTCGGGCACGGCTGACATACACAGACGCTCCCGCCTAACCGGAGGATGCCTTTGCGACTGCCCCAAGCCCGCCTTGATCAGGTTCTTGACCGTTTCCGCCAAGTGGAGGCGCGCATGGGCGCGGCCACAGACGGGGCCGAGATCGTGCGCCTGTCCAAGGAACATGCCGAGCTGAAGCCGGTCGCCGATGCGGTCGAGGCCGTCAATCGTGCCCGTCGCGAGATGGCCGATCTGGAAGCCATGGCCTCCGATCCGGATATGGCCGAAATGGCCGCCGAAGAGATGGAGGCCTTGAAGGACCGCCTGCCGCAACTGGAGCGCGATGTCGCCCTGCTGCTGGCCCCGCGCGATGCCGATGAAAAGGCCTCTGCGGTTCTGGAAGTGCGCGCCGGTACCGGCGGCGACGAGGCGGCCCTGTTCGCGGGTGACCTGTTCCGCATGTACAGCCGCTATGCCTCCAGCGTTGGCTGGCGGGTCGAGATCGACAGCGCCACCGAAGGTGAGGCGGGCGGCTATAAGGAAATCATCGCCACCATCACGGGCGAGGGCGTGTTCGGGCGACTGAAGTTCGAGTCCGGCGTGCACCGCGTCCAGCGCGTGCCTGCTACCGAAGCCGGTGGCCGCATCCACACCTCTGCCGCGACCGTAGCCGTACTGCCGGAAGTCGAGGACGTGGAAATCGAAATCCGCGATCAGGACATCCGCATCGACACCTACCGTTCGTCCGGTGCCGGCGGCCAGCACGTCAACAAGACCGACTCGGCTGTGCGTATCACCCACTTGCCGACCGGCATTGTGGTGACGTCATCTGAAAAGTCGCAGCACGTGAACCGCGACAAGGCGATGAAAAACCTGCGTATCCGCCTTTATGACCAACAGCGTCAGGCCAAGGATGCCGCCCGTTCGGACGCACGCAAGTCGCAGGTCGGCTCCGGCGACCGTTCAGAGCGCATCCGCACCTATAACTATCCGCAAGGGCGCGTGACCGACCACCGTATCGGCCTGACCCTGCACAGCCTGCCGCAGATTTTAGAAGGCGACCTCGATCCGGTGCTGAACGCCCTGATTGCCGAGGATCAGGCCGCTCGTCTTGCCGACCTTGAGGCAGAGTTCGCCTAAAGCCTTTTAGCTGGCTTTGCGGCGCACCTTGTTCAGGGTGCGCCTGACCCGAGCGCGTAGCGACGGGGCGTTTGGCTCTGCGGATCCCGAACCCCGCCTTGGACCCACTGAGTCCGCCATGACCGCACCGCGCTGGCCAATCGGCTTGGCGGGGCCAACCGTGGTGTCCAGTGCCGTCTGGTGCTCGATCTCGGCGTTCAGGCGCGCGCCGATCAGCACCACCTGCAAGGAAATCCACGTCCACAGCAAGAAACCCATGGCCGCCGACAGCGGGCCGTAGGAGTCGGTGCGGACGAAATTGCCCAGGAACCAGCTGAACAGCAACGACACCAGCAGGCTCAGGGTCGCGGCTACGATCGCCCCCGGCGTCAGCCAGCGCCAGCGTGGCGACACCCGGCTTGGCCCGATGCGATAGATCAGGCTGAGGAAGCCTATAAAAACCACGAACAGGACTGGCCAGCGCAGAGGCGAGAGAAAGGCCCACTCGTCCTGCAGCCGGAAGATGGACACCACCACCGGAATACCCACCACGAGCAGCGACGTCAGCATCACCCCGATCAGGGCCGAGACGGTGCAGGCCATGCACACTAGATTATAGACGACAATGTTGCGTTTTTCGGTCTCGTGATAGGCGACGTTCAGACCGTAAAAGAGTGTCTTCACCCCGCCATTGGCGGCCCATAGGGACAGCAACAGGGTCCAGATCAGGGTGAAGGTGAGGGTGCCGGTCGAATTGGACGCCAGACGCGTCATCTCGTTGCCGAGGAAGGCCGACACATTGGACGGCAGCATCTCGTAGATAAAGTCCAGACGCCCCCATGCATCACCGGGATCGGCAAACAGACCGTAGATGGTGACAAAGGCGGCGATGGCCGGAAACAGGGCCAGCAACATAAAGAAGGTGATGCCGCCTGCGGTGAACGTTACCCGATCACTAAAAAAGCCCATGGCGGTGCGCCACAGAATGTCGATCCACCCCTTGAAAGGTATACGTGACGGGCGATCGGCCAGTCGGCCGCGGCCCGGCTCTCTGGCATCGAAGGCCTCGGGCGAGGTGTCATCCTGATCGTTATCGGGGCGGAATTGGCGCAGGTCCAGACCGACCTTGTGGCCTTGGGTGTAGAGCAGGTGCGCCGCGGTTGCTCCGGCGGCCAACCCGCCGCCCGCAGCCCCCAGATAGCGCAGCCATGCCGGTCCCCGTCGCGGCCCGCCGCGCCGGCTTCGGGACGGGGCGGACAGGGCCCCCATCACGTCCCCCAGCAGGGACTTGGTCGGTCGGGATGATTTTTTACGGGCCATGGCGGTTCAGAACGATCCTGTGCCAGACCTGTTCCGCCTTGAAATTTGACGGCTTAGTCCCCAATCAATGCCCATGACCACGACCTCCTCCAATACTTCCAGTGGCGCGACCCTTCTGACGACGTGGAAGGACGCTCAGGCGCGCCTCAAGGCCGCCGGTATCGACAGTCCGTCCATCGACGCCCGTATCCTGCTGGAAGCGGCCACGGGCGCAGGTCGTGTCGACATCCTGACCGATCCCTATCGCGCGGTCACCCCCGAACAGACCCGCCAGATGGATCACTATCTGGAGCGCCGTCTGCGTCGCGAGCCCGTGTCCAAAATTCTGGGCAAGAAGGGCTTCTGGAAGATCATGCTCAACGTCACGCCGGACGTGCTGAGCCCGCGTGCCGATACGGAAGTCATCGTCGATATCGCCACCTTGGCCTTCGCTCCGCAGCAGAGCTTCGAGATGGCCGATCTGGGGACCGGCTCGGGCTGCATCCTGCTGGCGACGCTGGCCGAGCGCCCTGCCGCACGCGGCGTCGGTACCGACATCTCGACCGAGGCCATCGCAGTGGCGCGCGAGAATGCCGCCAACCTTGACCTGAACAACCGGTGCACCTTCCTGCGCACCGAATGGGCAACGGGGTTTGCGGACAACAGCTTTGATCTGGTGGTGTCCAACCCGCCCTATATCCCGACCAAGGATATCGCGACCCTTGATCCGGAGGTGCGTGACCATGATCCGCATCTGGCACTGGACGGCGGCGAAGACGGTCTGGAGCCATATCGCGTGCTGGCTCCCGAGATTAAACGCGTGCTGCGTCACGACGGCATTTTCGCCGTCGAGATCGGCTGGGACCAAGGCCCGCAGGTCAAGGCCCTGTTCGAACAGGCCGGCTTCAGCGATGTGAAGGTGGTCAAGGATCTGGGCGACCGCGACCGCGTGGTCACCAATGGTCCGGACCCGAAAACGGCCCCGCGTCCGCAATCCTGATCCCTCAAGGCGGGCAAACCCGTCATGCAAAAGCGGCGATAGTCCTCAACGGCTGTCGCCGCTTTTTGCAAATAAAGCCCTTGGCAAAGAGCCGTTTCACGCGCTAAGTCCCTTTTGTCTCCCACTCAAACACGACGAACGCGGTCTCGACACCTCGCATCTGCGTGACTGGGACATGTGACGGTCGGGCCTTCTTCGGCACGGCGGACCACAGGGCGACACACGTTTTTCCGAACACATCGCAACGGGGATTGGCCCCGAAAGCGCGGAACCAGGACTTGGGCCCAGACTGTCACACCGACAGCCCGACCCGCACCAGCACGGTAACCTCGATGAGAGATTTCAAGGGCATGAAGCGCCAACGCGGCCGCAATCGCAAGCCGAGCGGCGGCAATAACGCGAATGCAACCAACCCGAACCGTTCGTGGGACTCGCAAGGCCCCGAGAACATCAAGGTTCGCGGTAATGCCCAGACGGTCTACGAACGCTATATGCAGCTGGCCCGCGATGCCGCCGCTGCCGGTGACCGCGTTCTGGCCGAAAACTACACCCAACACGCCGAGCACTATTTCCGCGTCCTGCGCGCGCTCCAGCCGCTGCGTTCGGTCAGCGAGATCGCCCAGCGCGAACAGGCCGGCCAAGGCTTCGACATCGACTTCGAAGACGAATCCGGTGCACAGGCCGCAGCTATCATTGCGGCCCAGCAGGCCGAAGAGCGCCGCGCCGAAGAAGAAGCCCGCCGTCAGGCCGAGCGCGCCGAGCGCGAAGCCCAGCGCGAGCGTGAACGAGCCGAGCGCGCCGAACGCGGCGAGG
>NZ_DIGV01000053.1 GCF_002419815.1 Brevundimonas sp. UBA5713
CGCGTCGACAACATGACCATGGCGTGGGGTCTGGAGGCCCGCGTGCCCTTCCTCGATCACGATCTGGTCGAGCTGGCAGGCCGCATCCCGCCCGAGCATAAGCTGGCCCAAGGCGGCAAGGGTGTGCTGAAGGAAGCGGCCCGTCTGGTCATCCCGTCAGAGGTGATCGACCGCAAGAAGGGCTATTTCCCCGTACCGGCCCTGAAATACATTCAGGGGCCGTATCTCGACATGGTGCGCGAGACCCTGACCAATCAGGCCGCCCGCGAGCGCGGTCTTTTCAATCCCGACTATCTGGACCGCCTGTTCGACGATCCGACCGGCCACATCACCCCCTTGCGCGGCTCCGAGCTATGGCAGGTGGCCGTTCTGGAAATGTGGATGCAGCAACATGGCCTCTGACACCCGAGCAGAGCACGCCAAGGCACACCGGCTGAAAAGGCTGCGCCACGAGGGGCTGAAACCGCCGGTGCAGGCCGGCGACGGCCCTGTGCCCAATGCCGTGGTGGACTGTGGCTGGGGCCGGTTACTGTTCGCACAGACGTTTCGGACCAGCACGCCGCTGGTCGAGGCGTTGAGAGCCGAAGGACCGGACCGGCGCGACATCGCCTTCTATGTGCGCAACCCACATGTGCTGCTGGCCTCGGCACCGCAGGAACTGTTTCTGGACCCGTCGCACACCTATCGGCTGGACCTGTCCACCTATAAGGCCGGACGCCGCCAGCCGCGCGGCTTTGTCGTGCGTCGCCTGACCAATGAGGCCGACACCCAGGCCATCAATGACATCTATGCCAAGCGCAAGATGGTGCCGGTGGACCCCATCTTTCTGTGGGACCACCGCGACGATCGTACCCTGACCTATTTCGTGGCCGAGGATTCCGTGACCGGAGCGGTGATCGGCACGGTGACAGGGGTGAACCACCACCGCGCCTTTGATGATCCGGAATGCGGGTCGTCACTGTGGTGTCTGGCCGTCGATCCGCAGGCGACCCAGCCGGGCATTGGCGAGGCGCTGGTGCGGCGTCTGGCCGAGCATTTCGCCACGCAGGGCCTGAGCTATATGGACCTGTCGGTGATGCACGATAACCGGCAGGCCATCGCCCTTTATGAAAAGCTGGGCTTTCGACGCCTGCCCTTCTTTGGCGTGAAGCGCAAAAACCCGATCAACGAGGCCCTGTTCGTCGGCCCCACCGATGCGCACGACCTCAATCCCTATGCCCGTATTATCGTCGACGAGGCCCGCCGTCGGGGCATTCATGCGGACATCATAGACGCCGAGGGCGGCCTGTTCCGGCTGACGTGGGGCGGCCGCTCGATCCGCTGCCGCGAGAGCCTGTCGGAGCTGACGTCTGCTGTCGCGCTCAGCATCTGTGACGACAAGCGCATGACCCGCCGGATCGTCGAGGCTGCCGGAGTGCGCGTGCCCGCCCGCATCGATGCCGAAGACGAAGACGCCATTGCCTCCGCTCTGCAAACCTATGGCCAGTTGGTCGTCAAACCCGCGCGCGGCGAACAGGGCAAGGGCGTGGCTGTTGGCCTGCGCTCGATGGATGCCATTCGCGCAGCCATTGAAACCGCCCGCGCCATCTGTGCCGAGGTGCTGATCGAAGAACAGGTGGAGGGCGAAGACCTGAGGCTGGTCGTCATCGACTACAAGGTTGTGGCCGCTGCCGTGCGCCGCCCGCCGCAGGTCATCGGCGATGGTCGTTCCACCGTGCGCAGCCTGATCGAATACCAAAGCCGTCGCCGCGCCGCGGCCACCGGCGGTGAGTCCACCATTCCCATTGATGCCGAGACAGAGCGCACCGTCTCCGAGGCGGGTTTCAACCTCGACGATGTGGCCCCTGAGGGTGAGATCATCGTGGTACGAAAGGCGGCCAATCTGCATCTGGGTGGCACGATCCACGATGTCACGGACGAGGTGCACCCCGCCCTGATACAGGCCGCCATCGCCGCCGCCCGCGCCATCGACATTCCCGTCACGGGCATCGACCTGATGGTGAAGTCGCCGACGGAGCCCCAATACGCCTTCATCGAGGCCAATGAGCGGCCCGGTCTGGCCAACCACGAACCGCGCCCGACGGCCGAGAGCTTTATCGACCTGTTGTTCCCGCTGTCCATGCCGGCCTCGGCTCGCCTTCTTCCCCGCACAGACGCCTAAGAGGATCCGCCTTGTTACGCCCTGTTATCGACCTCGATTACCTTAAAGACCGTCTGATCGAACTGCTGAACATCCCCAGCCCGACCGGATATACCGATGAGGCCGTCTGGTGGCTGTGCCGCGAACTGGAACGGCTGGGCGTGGACTATGAACTGACCCGTCGAGGCGCGGTGCGGGCCCGACTGAGAGGCAAGAAGTCCCTGCCCGCGCGCGCCATCGTCGCCCACATCGACACGCTGGGCGCACAGGCCAAACAGGTGAAGGCCAATGGACGCCTCGAACTGGTGCCCATCGGCAATTGGTCATCGCGTTTTGCCGAGGGTGCCCGCGCCACCATCTTTGCCGAAAGCGGCGCATGGCGCGGTACTATCCTGCCGCTCAAGGCGTCGGGCCATACCTTCAACGAGGAAGTGGATAGCCAGCCGGTTAACTGGCAGCAGGTCGAACTGCGTATCGACGCCGTGACCCATAGCCGCGAAGACACGCTGGCTCTGGGCATCGACGTGGGCGACATCATCGCTATCGACCCTCAGCCGGAGGTCACAGACACCGGTTTCATCGTTTCGCGCCATCTGGACGACAAGGCCGGCGTGGCCACGCTTTTGGCGACACTCGAAACCATGGTGCGGGAAGATCGCACCCCCACCGTGGACACGTGGTTCCTGTTCACCATCGCCGAGGAAGTGGGGCTGGGCGCGTCCTCTGTTCTGCTGCCCGATGTGGCCGCCATGGTCACCGTCGATAATGGCACCAC
This sequence comes from Brevundimonas sp. UBA5713, assembly GCF_002419815.1. Taxonomy (GTDB): domain Bacteria; phylum Pseudomonadota; class Alphaproteobacteria; order Caulobacterales; family Caulobacteraceae; genus Brevundimonas. The sequence goes on from NZ_DIGV01000053.1 coordinate 2,916, forward strand.
GGCCCCGGGCCAGAACTCGTCCGAGTTCGGCGTGACCATCGCCATGGCCGATCAAACCGGTCCGTTCGATTGGCACCTGTCACGCAAACTGGTGCAACTGGCCCGCACCTATGACATCAAGCACCAGAAGGACGTGTTCCGTTATTACCGCTCTGACTCCGCGTCCGCTTTGGAGGCGGGGGCCGACATCCGCACCGCACTCGTCACCTTCGGCATCGACGCCAGCCACGGCTATGAACGCATCCACGAAAGCGCGCTGCAGGACCTGACCCATCTGCTGGTGGCCTATGCCGAGGCCGAGGTCGAAATCGTCCGCGACGCCAAACCCATCAGCGGCACGCGCGGCTTCACCCACCAACCGCTGGACGAAGGTCATGACTAAAGGGAGACGTTGGAGCGGGTAAGGGGAATCGAACCCCTGACATTCAGCTTGGGAAGCTGACGTTCTACCTCTGAACTATACCCGCCCGAAAGGTGAGGTGAACATAGCAGGGGGCGAGACAAAGAAAAGGCCCGACGCCATCGTCGGGCCTCTAATTTTACGAGCAGCCAGTGCGCCTTACTGGCTGACGCGCTCGGCGGTGATGCCGTCGGCGGCCAGCATGGATTGCACGCTGTCCTTCCCGATCAGGTGGGCGGCACCCACAGCGATAAAGCTGGTGCCGGAACCGGAGAGGATCTGCTTGATCTGGTTGGTCCAGTTGGCATTGCGACGGGTCAGCATCAGATCATAGGCCTCGGGCGACTGGATCTTCATTTCGTCGACCATTTCGGCCTCGATGGTGGCGACATCGCCGGTGGCCCAGGCGGTCAGCAGTTGTTCCATTTCCAAAGGCCCCTTATCGAGTTCCTTCAGCGTTTCACGCAGCATGGCGACCTGACCGTCTTCGGACATACCCGCCATGATCTCGATCTGCTCGGCCATGATCTCGAAGCCCTTCATCGGCTTTCCGAGAGCCTCTGCGCGGGCCATCAGAACTTTTTCCACGCCCGCATTGGGGTCAAAGCCGCCGATGACCATCTGGGCCAGTACCAGTTGCATCGACGCTAACCACGGACGAAGCGGGTCCAAGGCCTGGGCGGTAGCGCCGATAGCCTTGGCCGCACGATCAAGAGAGGCCTGTTCGTCGGCGTTCAGCAGTGACGACAAAGGACGCTCGGGCGACAGGCCGTGGGTCTGCATCAACCGGGCCGCCTGCGCCGTGTCGTCGATGTCGGTCAGTTCGAACCAGATCTCGTCGGCAGAGGCGAAGGCCGTGTCAACATGGGCCTGCCCCCATGGCGTATCGGGGCGCAGCAGGTGGAAGCTACCGAACAGATAGATCGTGGAGTCTTCGTCGCGGATAACCCACATGGCCGGGCCTTGGCCCTGAGCCTGCGGTACAGCCGCTACGGCGGGGGCAGCAGGAGCGGCAGGAGCGGACTGTTCAGCGAAGGCGGCCGGAGCCACAAACAGCGTCGCCACTGAGGCGGCAGAGGCGAGCAGGCGACGGGTCGATTTCAACATGGGCGTTTCCTCGGGTTTTCTGTGGGGGGCAGAGATCAGGCGGTTTCGTCGATGAAGATGTCTTCGATCTTCAGTTCGAACAGGCGCGCGATTTTGAAGGCGAGCGGCAGGGACGGGTCGTATTTGCCCGTCTCGAGCGCATTGATGGTTTGGCGTGAGACGCTCAGCAACTGGGCCAGATGGGCCTGTGACCAGTCACGTTCAGCACGCAGGACTTTGAGACGATTGTTCACGGTTGTGGCTTCCTATCGGCGGCTGAACCACCACCATGCCCAGGCAATGCCGTAACCCGCGGTCAGCAACAGCATGAGGCCGAATGCGCCCGTCGCGGCATAGGCCACCGGATCGGTCCGGCCATTTAAAGTAGGGATCGTCCATTGCGCGGTCACAGGTGCCAGGGACAGAACGAAGGCCACCATGCCGAGGGAGAGCCCCACCGAGCCGCCCCAATACCAGGACCATTTGTGGGCTTCCTGGGCCGCCTCGTCGATCGATTTCATCCAGAATGTGCCATAGGCGAAGCTGGCTACGGCGAGCACCACTGCACCGAGGCCCACAATCCAGATGACGTTGTCGCTTTCCAGGAAGGTCGGCTGGCCGCTGGCGCTGGCGTAGCCATCCAGAAAGCCCACAACTCCGCCTGCCAGCATGGCTAGGCCGAAGAAAACGATCGCACTGATGATGCGCCCTTTGGGACTGGCGAAAAGACGACTGAACATATGGCCTCTCAAGTGATGACAAGCACACTTTACAGAGCCTCACTGGAGCCTGTCAAGTACACTTGTCATTGTCACGCTTGATTGGCGCAGACCGTCTAGACCTCGGGCATGTCCTCGAGATCGGGCGCATCGAGCAAGGTGGCGGCGACCGGCGCATCCAGCACCTCGACCCCGCGCAGACGGCGCTCGACGGCGCGCGTGCGCTTGCCCGCCTCGTCCACCGTCTTGCGGGCAGTGTCGAGTTGCTTGCCCAGCTTGTCCCAGACGTCGCCATACTTCTGGAACTCGGCCTTGGCCGCGCCCAGAACCTGCCAGACCTCGCTAGAGCGTTTCTGGATGGCGAGGGTGCGGAAGCCCATCTGGAGCGAGTTGAGGAAGGCCGCGAGGTTTGACGGGCCTGCCACCATCACACGGTGCTGGCTCTGGATTTCGCGGATAAGGCCGGGGCGGCGCGCGACCTCGGCATACAGGCCCTCGGTCGGCAGATACATGATGGCAAAGTCAGTGGAATACGGCGGCTTGATATAGCTGTCCGAGATCGTCTTCGCCTGAAGGCGCACGGCGCGCTCCAGCTGTTTGGCCGCCGCATCGATCTGCACCATGTCGCCCAGATCCTGTGCGGTCAGCAGGCGGTCATAGTCCTCATGCGGGAATTTGGCATCGATCGGCAGCAGGATGGGCTCGCCATCGCCCTGCCCCGGCATACGCACGGCAAACTCGACGCGCTGGCCCGAGGCCGGATCGATCTGGGTGTTGGAGACATATTGCTCGGGTGCCAGCATCTCTTCGAGGATGGCCCCCAGCTGCATTTCGCCCCAACCGCCGCGCGTTTTTACATTGGTCAGCACGCGTTTCAGGTCGCCCACACCAGAGGCGAGGCTCTGCATTTCGCCAAGGCCCTTATGCACGGCCTCCAAGCGATCCGAGACCTGTTTGAAGCTTTCGCCGAGGCGCTGTTCGAGGGTGCCTTGCAGCTTTTCCTCCACTGTGGCGCGCATCTTCTCCAGCTTTTCCTCATTGTCCTTGCGCAGGGTTTCGAGGTTCTGGCCGACCGTGGTGCGGACCTTTTCCAGCTCCACAGCCATGGCCTCACGGCCTTCCTTCTGCTGGACCTGAAGGGTCTCGATCAGTTTTTGCAGACCTTGATTGGTCTCGGTCAGGCGCTTGTGCTGGCCATCGGCCAGATCGGTGCCGGTCTTTTGCTGGATTTCAGCAAAGGCGGTCAGACGGGTGTCAAAGCTAGTGGTCAGGGCCGAGAGCTGCTGGCCCAGCTGGGTCGCGCTGGCGGCCAGGGATTGCGACAACTCCTGACGCTGGGTGGCGGCCTTGGCGTCGAACTCCAGACGCAACTGGCCCAGTTCGCGGCGCAGGGCCGCCTCGACCATATCGGCCAGATCATCGGACGACGCCGCCGCCTCGGCGCGCTTGGCTGCCGAAAAGCCGAGGAAGGCCAGCACAGCCGACGCCGCCGCCAGCACCGCCGCCACAATCAAAAGAATTTCCAGCATCATAGACCGACCTCTAAACCCGTTCGGCCATATGGCCCCCACTGTGCGTCAGAAGCGGACGCATCACGCCATTCCTCAGGCCGGACGACGCGCTCTCAGCGCCTGAGCAATGGTGCCGTCATCCAGCCAGTCCAGTTCGCCGCCCACCGGAACCCCGCGTGCCAGCGATGTCACCTCGACACCGGCTGCAGCCAGTTTTTCAGACAAATAGTGCGCGGTCGTTTGCCCATCGACCGTGGCGGGCAGAGCCAGCACCACCTCGCGGACATCGCCCGCCTTGGCGCGGCCAATCAGCTCTCCAACACGAATCTGGTCCGGCCCCACGCCATCCAGCGCGGACAGCAATCCGCCCAGCACATGGTATTTGCCGCGAAACGCGCCCGAGCGCTCCATGGCCCACAGGGCACCCGCCTCTTCGACCACGCAGATCAGTCCATTGTCGCGCGCGCTGTCGGCGCAGATGGCGCAGGGATCGCGCGTATCGGGCGCAGAGCAGACCGAGCAGTTGACGACCTTGGCGGCCGTCTCGGCCATGGCCTCGGCCAGCGGCACCAGCAGTTGCTCGCGCCGCTTCAGCAAGGCCAGCGCCGCGCGCCGGGCCGAGCGCGGCCCCATCCCCGGCAGCTTGGCCAGCAGGGAGATGAGGCGCTCGATTTCCGGCCCGGCGGTCGCGGCCATCAGAACAGCTTCGGCATGCCCGGAATATTCATTCCGGCCATCGGACCTGCGGCGTCGCGCATAAGGGCGTTGTTGATCTCGTCCAGCTTGCGCTTGGCGTCGGCGTGGGCGGCAACGATCAGATCGGACAGGATTTCACCTTCGCCCGGTGCCATCAGGCTGTCGTCGATTTTCACGCCGGTCACTTCGCCGGGGCCTTTGAGGGTCACGGTCACCAGTCCGCCGCCCGAGGTACCCTCGGCGGTGGATTCGGCCATCTTGGCTTGGGCCTCTTGCAGCTTTTGCTGCATGGCCTGTGCCTGTTGCATCAGTGCGTTAAGGTCTTTCATAGCCTCTAGATAGGGTGTTCCGGGGCGCGTCTCCAGTCCCTACAGCGATGCAGAGGTTTGCAAAAATCTTTGCGCCACCCCTTGCGCCCTGCGCCGAACGCGTTATTTGCAACAGCAGTTGTTTTAATTAGCTGATGGAGGCCGCCGTGGCCTATGATAATTCGTATGATCGTAGCCAACCGGTCACCGACCAGGTTCTGGCCCAACTGTTCACCGAAGCGCGCACCCGCAACGCGTGGAGCGACCGTCCGGTTTCGGAAGACATCATTCGACAGCTGTATGAGCTGACCAAGTTCGGCCCGACGCAGGCCAATACCACGCCGGCGCGTTTCGTGTTCGTGACCTCGGACGCGGGTAAGGAGCGACTGATCCCGTTGATGGCCGAGGGCAACCAGGCCAAGACCCGTCAGGCCCCCGTCGCGGTGATCATCGCCTATGACGTCAACTTCCACGAAACCATGCACAAGCTGTTCCCGCACGCCCCGGGTGCCAAGGACTGGTTCCCGGAACGCGAGAGCCGCCGCGAAGCTGCGCTCAAGAACTCCTCGCTACAGGCTGGCTATCTGATCTCGGCCGCCCGCGCGCTGGGTCTGGATGTCGGCCCGATGACGGGCATCGATTTTGCCGGTCTCAAGCAGGAGTTCTTCCCCGAAGGCGACGTCGAGGTGAATATGGTCATCAACCTCGGCTACGGCACGGATGAAAACCTGTTCGGTCGCTCTCCGCGCCTCAGCTTTGAAGAGGCTGTCCGGATCGTTTGATCCGACGGTATCTCCAATCGAAAAGGCCGCTCCGGATCGGGGCGGCCTTTTTTGTGGTTCAGTCTTCGTCCTGCGCGTCCTGATCGTCAGGGATCACCGGCGTCTGCACCGTAGGCGCAAGGATACGGATTTCCTTGATCTCGGCTCCCGGGAAGGCTTGCAACATCGAGACGACGAACGGGTCGGTCTCGACGGCCTGACGCTGGGCCGCGCGGGCCTTCTTTTCCTTTTCAATCAGGGTTTCGCCGCCGCCCTGACCATTGGCCGCGATCAGCCACGTGCGGCCCGTCCATTCCTTCAGGCGCGACGCCAAACGGCGCGCCAGATCGTGGGGCGATCCCTCGACCGGCTCATAGGTGATGGCACCGGGCTTGAAGCTGACCGGACGCACAAAGCGCTCGACGTCCATTTGCAGGGTGATTTCGCGCTTTTCGCCAATCAGGGCCACGACCTGTTCAAAGGTCTGCGGATTGGGCAGTTGCGGGGCCTGAACCGGATGCGGTTGCAGCATGGCCGAGGTAGCACCACCGGCACCGCCTCCACCACCGCCGCTGCCGCGTGGACCTGCGCCGCCGCCCGGTGTCTGGCCGCTCTGGATCGCCTTCAGCGCCTCTTCGGGGCCGGGCAGATCAGCGGCATAAGCCAGACGCACAATGGCCATTTCCACGGCATCGGCCGGATTGGGCGCACGGCGCACCTCGTCCAGCGCCTTCAGCAGCATGGACCATGTGCGCGACAGGGTACCGGCCGAAATGGCCGCGCCCAGTGCGGCCAGCTTCTGGGCCTGATCATTGGGCAGACGCGTGGCGTTCGGGCCCAGCATCTTGGAGACAGACGCCGCGTGGCAGTGTTCCAGCAGGTCATTGGTCACCTGCACCGGATCGGCGCCATAACCGTAAAGGGTGCGGAAGTTTTCCAGCGCCTCGGCGGTGCGGCCCGCCATGATGGATTCAAACAGGGCGATGGTCTGGGTGCGGTCGGCCAGACCCAGCATGTCGCGCACCGTCTCGGCCTGCACGATCTCGCCGCGCTGGCCCTGCACCAAGGCCTGATCCAGCAGCGACAGGCCGTCACGCACCGAGCCTTCGGCCGCGCGGGCGATCAGGGCGATAGCCTCCTGCTCGATCTTCATACCTTCGCGCTCGGCCACACGGCCAAGGTGACCCGACAGAATGTCCGGCTCCACACGGCGCAGGTCGAAACGCTGGCAGCGGGACAGGATGGTCACCGGCACCTTGCGGATTTCGGTCGTGGCGAAGATGAATTTGGCGTGCGGCGGCGGCTCTTCCAGCGTCTTCAGCAGGGCGTTGAACGCCGCCGTCGACAGCATGTGCACCTCGTCGAGCACATAGACCTTATAGCGGGCCTCGACGGGCGCATAGCGCACGCTCTCGATCAGTTCGCGGATATCGCCGACGCCCGTGTTGGAGGCGGCGTCCATTTCGATCACGTCCATATGCTGGCCGGACATGATCGCCTTGTCGTGGCGACCGTGGGCGGTCAGTTCAAGCGACGGACGGTCGATGGTGTCGGTTTCATTGTTAAGCGCGCGCGCCAACAGACGGGCGGTCGTGGTCTTGCCCACCCCGCGCACGCCGGTCAGCATGAAGGCGTGGGCGATACGGCCCGTGGCAAAGGCGTTGGTCAGGGTGCGGACCATGGCCTCCTGGCCAATCAGGTCCTCAAAGGTGCGCGGGCGGTATTTGCGCGCCAGCACCGTATAGGCCTCGCCGTCCTCGGCGGGGGCTTCCGGTTCGGCCCTGGCAACAGGGGCAGCCGCTACGGGTGTCGGCGCAGGCTTGGATTCTGGCGCAGGCTCGGGCGCAGCAGGGGCCCCGAACATGTCTTCGGTATTGGGATCACGCTCCTGCAGCTCCTCTTCGGGGGCATCCACGTCCCACGGGGGGCCATCCAGATTGTGATCGGTGTCGCTCATGTCTCAAGTCATAGCGCGAAGGCGGCGATTTTCGCACCCCCTTCGCGCATGACTGAGTGAGGAATCTTACAGGTCGGTCGGCAGTTGGCCGCCGTTGTCGCGAATCTTCTGGATGACCTGCTGGTGCAGCCAGATATTCATCGAAGCGCTGTCGGACTTGTCGCCCGTATAGCCCAGCTCGTCGGCCAGTTGCTTGCGCTCTTCAAGAGAGCTTTCAAGGCCGACCAGCTTCATCAGATCGACGATGGAGGTGCGCCAGTTCAGCTTTTGGCTGCGCTGCTCGTTCATGAAATCAAGAATGCCTGCCACATCGACAGATTCCTGCTGATGGGCGGGGGTGCCGGCCACCGGCGTGCTGGGAGCCGGAGCGCCCGTATCGACCGTGGCGGTCGAGCCCGTAGGGGCGGTCACCACAGGGGCTTCATTGCCCTGTTCCTTCTTTTTGAAGATGCCACCGAAAATCTTACCGAGAACGCTCATGACGCTGTCCTTTTGCAGTTCCTCAAGGGAACAGGGATAGCGAACCGACAGGACGAGGGTTCCGTTCGTCGGCACCTGTAAGGCATGAAAAAAGCGCCCGTGAAACGGACGCTGGCGTAAGGCTTTGAGATTTCAAAGGGTGGAGACCGCGACCCGAAGGGGAATTCGTTGTGGCTGCTGCCTTCCGGCCCTGACCAGATTGGCGAAGCCTTCGCCCGCGATCTCCGAGAGGGGATATGGCGGGCAATGGCCCGCAAATCAAGCCCCTTTAAGCCCTCTCCCCTCCTGAGCGGGCAAGGCCTATATGTGATCCATGGTTTCTCAGAACGCCTTTTCCGGCAATCCGCTCGACCGCGCAGGCGACCTGCGCAACGATCAGGCCTGGATGGCCGCACAGCGCGAACACGCTGACGCCATGGCCATGGTGATGTGGGAGGGCCGCCCTCTGGTCGAGCCGCATCAGGATGGCGAGCGGCTGGTCTGGCTGTCGCTCGCCCACGCGCTGGATCTGGTGCGCGACCGCGATCTGTTCCTCGGCCTATGGAAAGACGCGCCGGTCTATGCGGTGGAGTTTGAAGGCTCGATTGATCCAACCCACGGGCCGGTGGCGGGTCTGGGCCGCTTTATCGAGATGCGCGAGGCCGCCGTGGCCCTGCCGGCGACCGAGGCTGCCATGTCGGGCGAGGCCAAGGGCCTTTTTGACTGGCGGCGTCGCCACGGCTTCTGCTCGGCTTGCGGCAAGGCGACCGAGCAGGCGTCGGGCGGCTGGCGCCGTGTGTGCAAGGCCTGCGGCACCGAACACTTCCCGCGCGTCGATCCGGTCACCATCATGCTGCCGGTCTATAATGGCGGCGATGAACCGCGCTGCTTGCTGGGGCGTCAGCCGCAATGGCCCGCCTGTCGCCACTCTGCGTTGGCCGGTTTCATGGAGCCCGGCGAATCAGTCGAGGAGGCCTGCGCCCGCGAGGTGAAAGAAGAAGCAGGCCTGACCGTCACAGGCGTCTCCTATCATTCCAGCCAGCCGTGGCCCTTTCCGGCCCAGCTGATGATCGGTCTGATCGCGGAGGTGGCCGATGACAACGCCCGCCCCGACCAGACCGAACTGGAAGCGGTTATCTGGCTGACCCGCGCCGAGGCACGGGCCGTGCTGGAAGGTACCCATCCGGATATCTTCGCCCCGCCGCCCTATGCCATCGCCAACCGGCTGATCACGGCATGGGCCTATGCGGGCGAAGCCTAAGCGTCAGAGACTGGCCGCATAGGCGCGAGCGGCCTCTAGGTCTTCGGCATTGTCGACAGAGATGGGCGCGGCGTCGATGGCAGCGGCCCAGATCTGCATACCCATTTCCAGCGCGCGCAGCTGTTCCAGCTTTTCGCGCTTTTCCAGCGGCGACGGCTCTGCGGCGCAGAAACGGTTCAGCGCCTCGCGGCGATAGCCATAGATGCCCACGTGGTGCCACGTCGGGCCTTCGCCATACAGATGCGAGCGGGTGAAATACAAGGCGCGGCCCTTCTGGCCCGACGCATCCAGCGCCAGCACCGCCTTCACCACATCGGGGTTGGCGTATTCTTCGGGCGTGGCCAAACCCACCAGCGTGGCAATATCGCATGACGGCTGTTCTTGCATCAGCTCGACGCAAAGCTGGGCCAGCTTTGGCGAGGCAAACGGCATGTCGCCCTGCACATTGATCAGGGTATCGTGCTCGCCCGACGGATCGAGCAGGTCAGCTGCCACACGGATTCGGTCAGAACCGCTGGGCAGGGCCGGATCGGTCAGCACTGCCTCGCCTCCCGCAGCGGTGACCACTTCGACGATTTCAGGATCGCCCGCCGCAACCGCAACGCGATAACCGGACATTTTGGCCTGTTCATAGGCCCGTACAATCATCGGCTTGCCCATGATGTCGGCCAGCGGTTTGTTGGGCAAACGCGTCGCCGCGAGGCGTGCTGGGATCAAAATCAACGGATTCATGGCCGAATTACAGTCCAGATTGGGCCGACGATGCGTCGGACAGGTTGATAAGGTCGCGCTACCGTGTAAGAGACGCCAACGCAAGAAAAGTACGCCTGACGCCGCAACGCGGGCGGGGGGCTCATCTAGATACGGGATGCGACGACGCGCATGAGCGGCGATCTGAAGTGGAACAAGATTATGGGCGCGTGCTTGGGCACCGCCTTTGCGATCCTGGTAGTCCAACAGGTTTCGAGCGCGGTGTACAACACCAAGGCGCCGGAAAAGATGGGCTATTTCGTGGACGTGCCGGAAGAGGCTGCTGGCGGTGCCGAAGCAGTCCTGCCGATTGATTGGGGTACGGTCCTGCCGACGGCGGATCTGGCTGCCGGTGAAGCAGCCTTTGCCCGCTGCCAGGCCTGCCACACGGCGAACTCGGGCGGTGCCAACGGCATTGGTCCGAACCTTTACGCCGTCATGGGTGGCCCGGTGATGCACGCCGCTGGCTTTGCCTATTCGGACGCCATGGCCAAGCACAAGGCCGAGGCTCCGACCTGGGGCTATGACGAAATGGACAAATTCCTGACGGCTCCGGGTCGCTATGTCCCGGGCACCAAGATGTCCTTCGCCGGTATCCGTGACGAACAGACCCGCATCAACCTGATCGCGTGGCTGCGCAGCAACGGCTCGGCCGGTTTCGCCATTCCGGCACCGGACCCCGCCCGTCAGCCGGGTGCCGAGCCTGCTGAAGGCGAAGTGGCAACCGAAGCGGCTGTGGACGGCACCGAGGTCGAGGCCGGCGTTGCCGACACCGCGACCACGGAAACCACCAATCCGGCTGAGGCTCCGGCCGCCTAAGGCGACCCGGAAACGAATATGAGAAGGGCGGCTATCCCAACGGATAGCCGCCCTTTTTCATACTCGAAGCCGAAAGTCGTTAGATCAGGACGCGGCGCACCGTCGGCGCGCCCAAGCCTTGCGTGGAAAGACCAGCCGCCACATCGGCCAGCTGTTCACGCTGGACCGAGCGGGTCTGGTCGCTGGCGTGCACCAGGTGGCTGGCATCCACCATAATGGCGACATGGGACGACTGTTCGCCCTGCCAGATCACCAGATCGCCACGGCGGGCCTGTTTGACAGAGACAGTACGGCCCAGCTTGGCCAGTTCCGCAACATGTCGCGGTGCCGCCAGACCACAGGCAAACAGTGCCTGCTGGATCAGGCCCACGGCATCCACGGCGTGTGAACTGCGCTGCCCTTCGACGACCGGCAGGCCGACAAAGCGTTCAGCCACATCGGCAGGGTTGGCTTCAAATGATCCGATCGGGGCCAGTTGGTCGGCCTCGACGCCCTCGTCGCCCTGAACCAGAGCATTGAACGGCAGTTCGGCATCCAGCGAGGCCACACGATAGGCCGGACGCAGTGCGCCCGACTTCAGCGCCTCTTCGGCCACCCAGCCGATCACGCCGTCACGACGCACGCGGCCATAGGCACGGCCACCACGGCGGAACAGGATGTCGAAGGCTTCGCCAAACAGGATCTGGCCCGCGCAGGCACCATCCTCGGACGAGACGTCCGCCGAGGGCACCACAGCGTGCGCAGCTTCCAGCCCGCGGTATTGAGATACCGGCACCAGACCCTCGAGCGCCTGTTCGGCGATGTCAGCCTGCACCAGCAACTCTCCGGGCGGAATAAGATCAGAACCTTGGGTCAAACGCGCACTCGCGGGCCGACATTGAAAATCGAAACGGCAGTTTTACGGGCCGTTCCCCAAGGGGATGTTAACGCGGCGATCCATTTTCAGAATCGCCGCATTTTATTCAGCCGAAACGTTGGCTCAGATAGTGGAACCAGGCGCGCAGGGTCTGGGCCTCACCGCCCTCGGGATAGCCGGGGCGATTGCGCGGATTCCACGCAAACACGTCCATGTGCGCCCATGCGCCTGTCTGCGGTGCGAACTTTTGCAGGAACAGGGCCGCCGTGACCGATCCGGCCTGCGCCCACGCTGCCGAGTCATTGCGCACATCGGCAATCTCGCTTTCAAGCGAGGGCTTGTATCCGGCCCACAAGGGCATGCGCCACAGCGGATCACCGACCGCCTTGGCCGAACCCAGCACGCCCTGCGCCAGTTCGTCATCCTCGGTATAGAGCGGCGGCAGTTCCGGCCCCAAGGCGATGCGCGCCGCCCCTGTGAGGGTAGCAAAGTCCACCGTCAGCACCGGCTCATGCTCGCCCGCGCGGGCCAGCACATCGGCCAAAATCAGACGTCCCTCGGCATCAGTATTACCGATCTCGATGGTCAGACCCTTACGGCTGCTAAGGATATCGCCGGGGCGGAAGGCATCGCCAGAGACGGCATTTTCGACCGCCGCCACCAGCACCACCAGACGCACCTTCAAGCCCGCCTGCATGACCAGACGGCCCAGCGACAGGGCATGGGCCGAGCCGCCCATATCTTTCTTCATATTGCGCATGCCCGCTGCGCCCTTAAGGTCCAGACCGCCGGTGTCGAACACCACGCCCTTACCCACCAGCGCCACCAGCGGCAGATCGGTCTGATCAAGGTTCCAGCCGATTTCCAACACGCGCGGCGCACGGTGCGGCGTGGCCGCGCGGCCCACGGCGTGCACGGCCGGATAGTTCTGCTCCAGCAGTTGATCGCCGAGCGTGACCGTCAGGGTCGCGCCATTCTCCTCGGCAATCTCGCGGGCGATCGTTTCCAATTGCAGCGGGCCCATGTCCTGCGCGGGCGTATCGACCATTTCGCGGGTCAGGGCACAGGCAGCAGCAATACGCTTCACAGCGTCGGCATCGATGCCTTCGGGAGCCACCAGCCGCGCCTCGGTCGCATCGGGGCGCGCCTTATAGCGATCAAAGCGATAGGTGCCCAAAAGGAAGGCTACGGCGGCCAGTTCGCCCTCGGGCCCGCTAACGTCTTCCAGCACCCAGTCGCCCGACGGCAGGCGCGGGGCCAGACCACGCACCGACAGCGGATCAAAGGCCTCACCGACGCCGAACAGGGCTTCGGTTACGCGACCGGCTTCATCGGGGACCAACAACAGCTGTCCCGCCTTGCCCTTGAAAGCGTTGGCCGCGGCCCATTCGGCCACGCGCCCCTCGAGTGTTTGACCGGTCTGAACCAGTCGCACAGGACGGGCGTTGGAAGATGACGTCAAAAGGCGTTCGGATAGGGTGGCGGGCATGTCTCACCTTTCGCCCTTAATGGGCATTAACCAGACTTTAGGCCCAACGGCGCAAACGTGAAGCTTCGTCGTTCCGGGTCTTGTCTCCATGTCGCGCTTTGCTCTCGCCGCCGCAACCTTGAGTTTGGCCCTATTGGCCCCCGCTGTCGCTTTGGCGCAGTCGCCAGAGGCCGCGCCCGCCGTGGCTGCACCCGTGCCAGCCGATGCCGCCACCCGCGCCGCCTATGAGCGGGCCGATCCGCTGGCGCGCTCCATCTTTTGGTCGAACGAACACAATCTCAACCCGCTGGACCCCGAGGCAGGGGTGAAGATGGCGCAGGCCCTGCGCGAACTGGGACAGTACGATCAGGCCGCCTCTGCCGCCGACAATGTGTTGACCGCCCAGCCAGACAACTATGAGGCCATGCTGGAGTTGGGCCGCGCCCATATTGCCCGTGGTCAGGCCTTCTATGGCATTGCCGCGCTGGAGCGCGCCCGCGATGCCCGCCCGCGCGACTGGCGTCCGCTGTCGCTGCTGGGCGTGGCCTATCAGCAGGTGCGCCGACCTGCCGATGCACAGGCCGCATGGACACAGGCTCTGACCCTTTCGCCCGACAATCCCGATGTGCTGACCAACTCGGCCATGGCCTATCTGGGTGCGGGTGATCTGGCACAGGCCGAAAGCCTGCTGCGCCGTGCCGCGGCCCAGCCTACGGCCTCGCTGAAAGTGCATCAGAACCTTGCGCTGGCTCTGGGTCTGCAAGGCCGGATGACCGAGGCGGAGGCCATTTTGCGCCGCCAGTTGCCGCCTGAACAGGCCGACCAGAACCTGCAATGGCTGGCCGCCCGCACGGCACCGGGGGCCGCCTCTGTCACGCCGTCTGACAGCGCAGCGCCCGCGTCGACGGCCCGCACCTGGAATTCCGTTCAGAACGATCCGCGCTGAGCCTTCATTTTCCGGCGCGAAAGGCCTATCTATCGCCTCGTGATCGACGACCTTTACAGCGCACGTATCCTATCGCTGGCGGCCAACCTGCCGCACGCAGGGCGACTGCCTGCGCCGCAAGGCTCGGGCGAGCGCGTCGCCAAACTGTGCGGCTCGCGCGCTCTGGTCGATGTGGTGCTGGACGATGAGGGCCGCGTGACCCAGTTCGCCCAGGAGGTCAAAGCCTGCGCGCTGGGTCAGGCCGGTGCGGGCGTGGTCGGCGAAAATGCCATTGGCGCATCAGAGGCCGAAATCGCCGAGGCGCGCGATGCCATGTTCGCCATGCTGAAATCCGGCGGCGATGGCCCGGAAGGTCGTTTTGAAGGCCTGCGCATCCTCAAACAGGTGGCCGACTATCCGGCCCGCCATGCGTCGTCGATGGTGGCCATCGAAGCCTTGCTGGAAGCCGTGCGCGCGGCGCTGAAACACCACACAGACACACGAACTAACATCGCCGGTGCGGCGTGAGGACATGCGCGGTTGAAACCCCTGCCCGTAAAGGGGATAAGGCCGCAACCCATCCTCATCAGCCCCCGGCGAAGGGACACATGTCTCTCTATGAACGCGGCGTGCGAATGGCCCACAGGGGCTATAAGGTCACGCTGTCTCCCCTGATCGGCCAGCAATGCCGCTTCCTGCCGACCTGTTCGGACTATGGACGCGACGCCATGATTGAGCATGGACCGATCCGTGGGGGCTGGCTGACTGTCCGCCGTCTCTGTAAATGCCATCCCTTCGGAGGGTCGGGCTACGACCCTGTTCCGCCCAAGAAGCCCGACCTGCCAAAAAAGTCTGACAGATGATCAACCTGACCTTTCCCGACGGCGCCGTCCGCCAATATCCCGCTGGCTCGACGGGCTTTGACGTCGCTGCTGCCATTTCTCCGTCTCTGGCCAAAAAGGCCGCTCTTGTCGTGTGGAACGGCGAGCAGCGCGACCTGCACCGCGTGATCGAGGGCGACGGCGACTTCCGCCTGTTGATGCGCGACGATCCCGAGGCCCTGTTCACCATCCGCCACGACTGTGCCCACGTGCTGGCCCAAGCGGTTCAAGAGTTGTTCCCGGGCACCCAGGTCACCATCGGTCCGGCCATCGAGGACGGCTTCTATTACGACTTCGCCCGCGACGAGCCCTTCTCGACCGACGACTTCCCGAAGATCGAGAAGAAGATGGCCGAGATCATCGATCGCGGTGCCAAGCTGGAACGCGAGGTCTGGGACCGCGACGAAGCCATCAAATATTTCGAGAGCATTGGCGAAGCCTATAAGGCCGAGCTGATCCGCGACCTGCCGGAAACCGAGACCATCACCATCTACCGTCAGGGTGAATGGCTGGACCTGTGCCGTGGGCCGCACTTCCCGACCGTGAAGTTCGTCGGCAAGGCGTTCAAGCTGACCAAGCTGGCCGGTGCCTATTGGCGCGGTGATAGCAACAAGGCCCAGCTGCAGCGCATCTACGGCACCGCATGGGCGACCAAGGAAGACCTCGACGCCTATCTGCAGCGCATCGAGGAAGCCGAGAAGCGCGACCACCGCAAGTTGGGCAAGTCGATGGAACTCTTCCACATGCAGGAAGAGGGCCGCGGCATGGTCTTCTGGCACCCGAAGGGCTGGGTGCTGTGGCGCGTGCTGGAAGCCTATATGCGCCGCCGTCTGGACGCCGCAGGCTATGTCGAGGTCAAGACCCCGCAGGTTCTGGATCGCAAATTCTGGGAAGCCTCGGGCCACTGGGACAAATACCGCGCCAACATGTTCGTCTGCGAGACGGTCGAGGGCGAAACCCTATCGCTGAAGCCGATGAACTGCCCGGGCCACGTGCAGATCTTCGATCAGGGCCAGCGTTCGTACCGCGAACTGCCGCTGCGTATGGCCGAGTTCGGCGCCTGCCACCGCTATGAGCCGTCGGGTTCGCTGCACGGCCTGATGCGCGTGCGCGGCTTCACGCAGGACGACGCCCACATCTTCTGCCGTGAAGACCAGATCGTCGAAGAGACGGCCAACTTCATCAAGCTGGCCCGCTCGGTCCACGCCGACCTCGGCATGGAAACGAAGTACATCTCGCTCGGCACCCGTCCGGAACTGCGCGCAGGCACCGACGAGTTTTGGGACAAGGCTGAGGCCCAGATGGCCGAAGCCGCCCGCGCCGCTGGCACCGAGCCGGTCGTGACCGAAGGCGACGGTGCCTTCTATGCGCCGAAGCTGGACTTCATCGTCAAGGACGCCATCGGCCGTGAATGGACCTGCGGCACCATCCAGCTGGACTATGTCCTGCCGGAGCGTCTGGATGCGACCTACATCGCCGAAGACGGCCAAAAGCACCGTCCGGTCATGCTGCACCGTGCGATCCTCGGCTCGTTCGAGCGCTTCATCGGCATCATGATCGAGAACTACGCCGGTGCCTTCCCGCTGTGGCTGGCCCCGACGCAGGCCGTGGTGACCACCATCACCTCTGACGCCGACGGCTATGCCGAGGAAGTTCTCGCCAAGTTCAAGGCTGCTGGCCTGCGTACCGAGATCGACCTGCGCAACGAGAAGATCAACTACAAGATCCGCGAGCACTCGGTGAACAAGGTGCCGGTTATTGCCGTCGTCGGCCGCAAGGAAGCCGAAGAAGGCAAGGTCGCCATCCGCCGTCTCGGCTCGCAGGCCCAAACGATCGTCACGATCGAAGAAGCCATCGCCATGCTGACCGACGAGGCTTTGGCACCGGACCTGAAACGCGCCCGCGACGGTGTCGAACACAACGTCTAAGGCCCGCTAAAGCCCAACTACAGAAAAGCCGCCGAGGGAAACCCCGGCGGCTTTTTGTTAGCCCCTACATCGACCGAGCACTTCGCCGCCAACGGCGGCCCTGCCCCTCAAGTCGCGAGCCTCCGCGAGGCGAGCATAGGGGCGAGAGGGCCGTAAGGCCCTCTCTCACTCTTAGATGTGAATGGCGTGACCCAGAGCGCGAAGGGACGCCTCGTGGAAGGCTTCGCCGAGCGTGGGGTGGACGTGGATGGTGCCGGCGACGTCTTCCAGCACAGCGCCCATTTCCAGCATCTGGGCAAAGCTGTTGGACAGTTCGCTGACGTGCTGGCCGACGGCCTGAATACCCAGCAGGCGGTGATCATTCTTGTCGGCGATCACGCGCACGAAGCCGCCGTCCTCGCCTGCCTCGATGGCCAGAGCGCGGCCGATGGCAGCGAACGGGAAGACGGCCTGAATGACATCGTCACGGCCTTCGACGTCAGAGACGCCCAAGCCAGCCGAAACGATTTCCGGCTCGGTAAAGCAGACGGCGGCGATGGTGGTCGGATCAAAGCGCTTGTTGTGGCCCGCAATGATCTCTGCCACGACCTCGCCCTGAGCCGAGCCCTTGTGCGCCAGCATCGGTTCGCCCGTCAGGTCACCGATGGCCCAGACGTTCTTCATCGAGGTCGCGCAGCGGTCATCGATCTTCACGAACGGGCCGTCCATGGCCACGCCCATGTTTTCCAGACCCCAGCCCTTGGTGCGGGCGCGGCGCCCCACAGTCACCAGCACCTTGTCGGCGGCCAGTTGCAGCGGATTGCCGTCCTTGTCCGTAACGTTCAGCTTGCCGTCTCCGAAACCACCGGCGCGCGCGCCGAGGTAAAGCTCGACGCCGTGACGCTCCAGCCATTTGGCAACCGGATCGGTCAGGGCCTTATCGTACAGCGGCAGGATGCGGTCAGCCATTTCCACGATGGCGACTTCTGCGCCCAGCTTGCGGAAGGCGATACCGAGTTCCAGACCGATATAGCCGCCGCCGACGACGACCAGCTTCTTGGGCACTTCCGGCAGGCTCAGAGCCTCGGTCGAGGAGATGACGTCGCCACCGAACGGCAGGAACGGCAGTTCAACAGGCTCTGAACCCGTCGCCAGAATGACGTGCTCGGCGGTGATGCGGATGTCGCCATCCTCGGTCGCCACGATGCAGGTCTTGGCATCCGAGAAGGTGGCCCAGCCCTTGATGACCTTGACCTTGGCCTTCTTCAGCAGGGCCGAAACGCCGCCGTTCAGCTTCTTGACGATGCCGTCCTTCCACTCGACCGTCTTCTTCAGGTCGATGGCAGGCGCAGACGCGGTGATCCCGAGCGTGCCTGCATCGGATGCCGCCTTGGCAACAGTCTCATACTTGCCCGCCGCATGGATGATGGCCTTGGACGGGATGCAGCCCACGTTCAGGCAGGTACCGCCCAGACCAGCGGACGCATCCACCAGCACGGTTTCCAGACCCAGCTGCCCGCAACGGATACCGGCCACATAGCCGCCCGTGCCCGCGCCAATGATCAGGACTTTGGTTTTCAGGTTCTGCATCGGCTTACATCCAGAGGGTTGCCGGATTTTCCAGCAGGTTCTTGATCTTCTGAACGAAGACAGCCGCGTCGTGGCCGTCGACGATGCGGTGATCGAAGCTGGAGGACAGGTTCATCATCTTGCGCACGACCATCTGGCCGTCTTTGACCACCACGCGCTCGGCGATCTTGTTCGGGCCGATGATGGCCACTTCCGGATGGTTGATGATCGGGGTGTGCACCACACCGCCCAGCGTACCCAGCGAGGTGATGGTGATGGTCGAACCCGACAGTTCCTCGCGCTTGGCCGAACCGTCCTTGGCCGCACCCGACACGCGGGCGATTTCAAGGGCGGTGTCATAGGCATCGCGCGCCTCGGCGTGGCGGACCACCGGCACCATCAGGCCGTTCGGCGTCTGGGCGGCAATGCCCAGATGCACGGCGGCGTGCTGGGTCAGGATACCCGCCTCGTCGTCATAGGTGGCATTGATGTTGGGCTGGTCCTTCAGGGCCACGATGATAGCGCGGGCAATGAAGGGCAGGACGTTGAGCTTGGGCTTGTCGGTGCCCTTGTTCTGGGCGTTCAGATGACCACGCAGCTCTTCCAGAGCCGTCATGTCGATCTCTTCCACATAGGTGATGTGGGGGATACGACGCACGCTCTCGGCCATTTTTTCCGCGATCTTGCGGCGCAGGCCGATGATCTTGACCTCGGTCGTGCCTTCGGCCCTGGCATAGGGCGAAGCGACCGCGCCACCGGCGACAGGGGCAACCACGCCACCGCGAGCCACGAAGGCATCGAGGTCGCCATGTTCGATGCGGCCAGCAGGGCCCGAGCCCGGCACGAAGACCAGATCGATACCCAGATCACGCGCACGCTGGCGCACTGCCGGAGAGGCTAGAGGACGCTCACCCGGCTTGCGGCCCGTCACGGTCGGAACCGGCTTGGCATCGGCTTTCGGTGCAGCCTTAGGAGCCAGAGCCGCCTTCGGAGCCTCGACCTTGGCCGGAGCGGGAGCCGCCGCAGCGACAGGCGCGGCAGCCGAAGCCGCCGAAACATTGCCCTTGCCTTCAACGTCGAAGCTGACCAGCGGACCACCGACCGGCAGGGCTTGGCCTGCCTCGCCGTGCAGTTGCACCACCTTGCCAGCAACCGGCGAGGTCAGTTCAACCGTGGCCTTGTCGGTCATGACCTCGGCAACGATCTGGTCTTCCTCGACCATATCGCCAACCTTGACGTGCCAGCCAACCAGTTCGGCCTCGGCCGTGCCTTCACCAACGTCCGGCAGCTTGAAAACATAGTTCCCTGCGGCCGCGACGGCGGCAGCGGGAGCTTCGGAGGCGACTTCGACTTTTGGTGCCTCAACGGCGACCGGAGCGGCTTCGGCCACCGGAGCCGTAGGCGCAGCTTCCTCGGCTTCGGTATTGCCTTCGCCAGCGACCTCGAACTCGACCAGTGCGCCACGAACCGGCAGCATTTCGCCCGCTTCGCCGTGCAGCTTGGTGACCTTGCCATCGACCGGCGAGGTGATTTCCACGGTCGCCTTATCGGTCATGACCTCGGCGACGATCTGGTCCTCGGTGACAACATCACCGACAGCCACGTGCCATTGCACCAGTTCGGCCTCGGCAGTGCCTTCACCGACGTCCGGCAGTTTGAATACGAAACGACCCATCTTAGCGGCCTCCCATCATGACGCTTTTAAGCGCGTCAGCGACCCGTTGGGGCCCCGGGAAATACTCCCACTCGAAGGCGTGCGGATAAGGCGTATCCCAACCCGTAACGCGGGCGACAGGGGCTTCAAGGTGATAGAAGCAACGCTCTTGAACCAGTGCGCTCAGCTCACCGCCAAAGCCCGAAGTTTTCGGCGCTTCATGTACGATGACGCAGCGGCCGGTCTTCTTGACGCTGGCCTCGATGGTTTCGATATCCAGCGGCACGAGGGTGCGCAGGTCGATCACCTCGGCATCGATACCGGCATTTTCAGCACCGGCCAGAGCGACCCAGACCATGGTGCCATAGGCCAGAATGGTCACGTCATTGCCTTCGCGCATCACGCGGGCCTTGCCGATCGGCACATTGTATTTTTCAGCCGGAACCTGAGCCAGCTCCTGCGCCTTCCACGGCGATACGGGCTTCTCGTGCCAACCGTCGAACGGGCCGTTGTACAGGCGCTTGGGCTCGAAGAAGATCACCGGATCCTCGTCCTCGATGGCCGAGATCAGCAAGCCCTTGGCGTCATAGGGGTTCGACGGAATGACGACCTTCAGCCCCGAAATGTGGGTGAACAGGCTTTCCGGCGATTGCGAGTGGGTCTGGCCGCCGAAGATACCGCCGCCGTAGGGCGAGCGGATCACCATCGGGCAAGTGAACTGGCCACCGGAGCGGTAACGCATCTTGGCCGCTTCCGAGACGATCTGGTCGTACGCCGGATAGATGTAATCCGCGAACTGGATTTCCACGACCGGACGCAGACCGAAGGTGGCCATGCCGATGGCCGTACCGACGATGCCGGTTTCCGAGATCGGGGCATCGAAGCTGCGGGTCAGGCCGTGTTTCTTCTGCAGGTGGTCCGTCACGCGGAACACGCCGCCAAAATAGCCTGCGTCTTCGCCATAGGACAGGACGTTGGCGTCTTCCGCCATTTTCACGTCCAGCGCCGAGTTCAGGGCCTGGATCATATTCATGGGCGCAACGCCAGACGCAGGGGCCACGGACGCGGGCGCGTCCTTTTGGTCGACCATATCGGCTTCAATCTTGTCGTTGATTTCGGCCATGTGATCAGACTCCCACTTCGCGGCGCTGCTCGACCAGACGCCAGTCCGGCTCGGCAAACACTTCTTCGAACATTTCCTTCACGCTCGGGCGCGACTGGCCCAGCGTGCCGATGGCCTCGGATTCCTTGGCGGCGGCACGCACCTGATCGACGGCTTCGGCCTCGGCGGCGGTCTGCTGCTCATCCGACCATTCACCGATCTTGATCAGGTGCTGCTTCAAGCGCTCGATCGGATCGCCCAGTGGCCACTTCTCGTGCTCGTCGCCCGGGCGGTAACGGCTGGGGTCATCCGAGGTCGAGTGCGGGGCGCCGCGATAGGTGAAGATCTCGATCAGGGTCGCGCCCTGATTGGTACGGGCGCGCTCTTCGGCCCACGCCGTAGCCGCCCAAACCGCGAGGAAGTCGTTACCGTCAACCCTCAGGGTCGGCAGACCATAGCCGATACCCTTCGAGGCAAAGGTCGTCTCCATACCGCCGGCAATTCCCTGGAAGGACGAAATGGCCCACTGGTTGTTGACGATGTTCAGGATGACTGGCGCGCGATAGACGGCAGCGAAAGTCAGAGCCGAGTGGAAGTCGCTCTCGGCGGTCGAGCCGTCACCGATCCACGCGGCAGCGATCTTGTTGTCGCCCTTATAGGCACTGGCCATCGCCCAGCCGACAGCCTGCACATACTGGGTGCCAAGGTTGCCGGAGATGGTGAAGAAACCATAGTCCTTGGCCGAATACATGATCGGCAGCTGGCGGCCTTTGATCGGGTCGGCAGCGTTCGAATAGATCTGGTTCATCATCGACGCCAGCGGATAGCCGCGCGTGATCAGAAGGCCTTGCTGGCGATAGGTCGGAAAGCCCATGTCCTCGCGGCTCAGGACCATACCCTGCGCCACCGCGATCGCTTCCTCGCCGGTACACTTCATATAGAAGCTGGTTTTGCCCTGACGGTGGGCGCGGTGCATCCGGTCGTCGAAGGCGCGCGTCAGGATCATGGCCTTCAGGCCCCGGCGCAGGGTGTCTGCATCCAGCTTGGGATCCCACGGTCCTTGGGCGACGCCGTCGTCATCCAGCACGCGAATAAGGCGATAGGCCATATCGCGCATTTCGGCAGGTGCCGTGCTGACGGCGGGTCGTTCGACCACGCCCGCGGCGTCCAGCTGCAGATGCGAAAAATCAGGTTTGTCACCGGGCCGGCCCGTAGGCTCCGGCACTCGAAGTGAAAGGGGGGGCGTATTCTTCATCATGCGTCCCGTCCGGTTAATCCGTACGCGTTTCCTCGTGGCACGAGGCATAGCATGGCATTACGCTGTTGGCTTTCCCAAATATACCCTTGCAAAAGTATCAAACAGGGTATTTTATTGCGTCGAAACGCATTTTGGAGAACGCCTTTGGCCGACGAACTTGATCCTATCGACGCCCGCATCCTCGACATCCTGCAACAGGACGCTGGACTGTCGGTCGCCGAAGTCGCTGATCGCGTGGGCCTTTCGGCCTCGCCCTGCTGGCGCCGGATCAAGAGACTGGAGGATAGCGGCCTGATACGCAAGCGCGTAACACTGCTCGATGCCGGTCTTCTGGGTCTGGACTTCGAGGTTTACGCGATTGTGAAGCTGTCGCTGCCCTCGCGCGAAAACCTCGACATCTTCGAAGCCGCCGTCGCGCAATGGCCGGAAGTGGTGCAGTGCGCCACCATCACGGGCCGTGAAGACTATGTGCTGCGAATTGTCACATCCGACATGCATGCCTTCGACGTCTTCCTGCGCGACAAACTACTGACGCTGGGCATCGTGTCCGACTGCGCCAGCCATATCGTCACGCGCGGCGTGAAGAATGTGACCACCCTGCCGCTGAACATTGTGACGCCGCACGTGTCCTAACCTTCGGGTCAGAAGTCGGGTATGATGGCGCCGCCCCTGATACGGGCGGCGTTTTTCGTACCTATATTCCCTCATTCGAAAGCCGGAGCCCCCCATGATTGAACGGATTATCGAAGGCCGCCGCCGTGATCTTGGCGGGTTTGAAGTGTCGCGCATCCTGCCCCACGCCCAAAAGCGCATGGTGGGTCCGTTTATCTTTCTGGACCAGATGGGCCCCGCAGAGTTCGCCGCAGGCAGCGACGCCATCAATGTGCGCCCGCACCCCCACATTGGCCTTTCGACCCTGACCTATCTGTTCGAGGGCGAGATCATGCACCGCGACAGCCTCGGCTATACCCAGCCGATCCGTCCGGGCGAGGTGAACTGGATGACGGCTGGCTCGGGCATTGTTCACTCCGAGCGCACCGATCCTCTGAAAAAGTCGCAGGGCGGGCCAATGCACGGCATGCAGGCCTGGGTGGCCCTGCCGGTCGAGAAGGAAGAGATCGCGCCCTCCTTTACCCATCTGGGCGAAGAGGCCCAGCCGTCAGATCAGTCCAATGGCGTGTTCACACGTCTGGTTGCCGGTGAGGCGTTCGGAGAGCGTGCCGGAACGCCGGTGGAAAGCCCGCTCTACTATTTGCATTATGAACTGCCGACAGGCGGTCGGTTTACCCCGCCGCCGGGGCCGGGTCAGGCCGGTGGCTATGCCGAGCGTTCCATCTATGTGGCGGCCGGTTCGGTCGAGATCGACCATCAGCGCTATCATACCGGCCAGATGGTGGTGTTTTCGGCCCATGCCGATCCCGTCATCACGGCGCTGGAGCCATCTACCGTCATGTCGCTGGGCGGCGAGCCGGTGGGAGAGCGCCTGATCTGGTGGAATTTCGTCTCTTCCTCACAGGAGCGCATGGATCAGGCCAAGGCGGACTGGAAGGCAGGCCGCATGACCCTGCCCGTCGACGACACGCTGGAGTTCATTCCGCTGCCGGAATGACGCACGTCTGACGCGAACAAAGCTTTTTACATTTTTGATGCCGATTGGTGCAGGCCGCGGCTGAAAGCCTTGCTATAAGGCCGCGCCTACCATTTCTCGCCCGTTTGGCGAACCTGTATCGAGTTTTCTATGTCCTGCGTCGTTCCCGCTCTGTCGAACCCCGTAGAGCAACTGCTGAGCGAAATATCCGAACGCCACGCGACGGATCTAGCAGACCGCTTCTATGAAGTGTTGCTAACCGAAGAAGAGGCTCTGGCCTTTTTGAGCTCCAGCATGGTCGAAGAACGGCTGAAGGCCTCTCTCGTCCGTTGGGTCATCGACCTGTTCCGTCAGGGCGAGGACGGTGACGAAGCCTTCCGCCAGCAGCAGCGCAAGATTGGCGAGGTGCATGCGCGCATCAAGGTGCCGCTGCGCCTGGTCATGCACGGCGCTTCGGTTCTGAAGGCGCGTCTGGGCGAACTGGTGCTGGACAGCGCACTGGACCGCGCCCATGTGGCCCATGCCATCATGCGCATGGATTTCCTGATCGACGAAGCCATCGCCGTCATGAGCGAGGCGTACATGCAAGGTTCGGTGCGCCGCGCCCAAGTGGATGAATCCTACCGTCTGTTCGCCTTGGGGCAGGACATTGCCCATGAACGCGACGGTCAGATCGCCGCGCTGTTTGAATGGCTGCAGGGCGTACTTTTCCTGATGTTCCAGGGCGGTACGGCCAATCCCAGCACCTTGTCCTCCTCGCCGTTCGGACTTTGGCTCACCCACCGCGCAGGCTTGATCTTCGACGGCAATGCCAGTTTGACCGCCATCGAGGCACTGATCTCGCGGGTCGACACCGACATTCTCCCGCGCGTATCGGCCGCGCACAACGCCAAGCAAACCGAGGCGATGAACGTGCCTCTGGCCGAGTTGCAGTCGGCGGTTCAAGAGGTGAAATTCCTGATCACCGACCTGTTCCAGAGCGTAGCCGGTCTGGAGAACGGTCGCGATCCCCTGACCCGCGCCCTGAACCGTCGCTTCCTGCCAACGATCCTGAGCCGCGAAATCACGCTGGCCAACAGCATCGGGACGCCGCTGAGCCTCATGATGCTGGACGTGGACCACTTCAAGTCGATCAACGACACCCACGGCCACGCGGCGGGCGATCTGGTCCTGAAACAGGTGGCCGAAGTCATTGCCGACAACGTGCGCCTCAGCGACTTTGTTTTCCGCTATGGCGGCGAGGAGTTCCTGATTGTGCTGGTCGAGACGGCCATTCACGACGCCGAGGTCGTGGCCGAGCGTATCCGCCAGCAACTGGCTAGCCGCGACATGCGCCTGCCCGCCGGTGGCAATCTGCGTGTCACGGCATCTCTGGGATTGGCCGCCTATGACAACCATCCCGACTATAACCAGTTGATCGAGACTGCCGACACGGCCCTGTATCAGGCCAAAAACTCGGGCCGCAACCGCACCGTCATCGCGGCCTGACAACACCCTCAGTCCCAGGAAAAACGGCGCGTCCCGCAAGGAACGCGCCGTTCTTATTTGAACCAACGATCATAAAGAAAAGGGCGCGCCCCTTACGAAACGCGCCCTTCTCAAGGCTAGACAGTCAACGCCCCTAAAGTCGCCCGAAGGGCGGTAGGGGCACCTAAAATCAAGCTTGCATCGTCCAGCCTTCGACGCCCATGGCGGCTTGGCGAACGGCTTCCGAACGGGTCGGGTGCGGGTGGCAGGTGCGGGCGATGTCTTCCGACGCGCCACCGAAGGCCATGGTCATGCAGGCTTCACCGATCATCTCGCCGGCTTGCGGGCCGAAGATGTGAACACCCAGAACCTTGTCGGTCTTGGCATCGGCGAGGACCTTCACGAAGCCTTCGGTCTCGTGGTTGATCTTGGCGCGGCTGTTGGCAGCGAACGGGAATTTGCCCTTCTTGTACTCGACGCCTTCGGCCTTCAGAGCCTCTTCGGTCTTGCCGACCCAAGCCACTTCCGGTGCGGTGTAGATGACCGACGGCACCAGCGCATAGTCAACGTGACCAGCCTTGCCGACCATCAGTTCGATGGCGGCGACCGCGTCTTCTTCGGCCTTGTGGGCCAGCATCGGGCCGTGGGTCACGTCACCGATGACCCAGATGCCATCGGCAACCTTGAAGTGGTCATTGGCGATGAAGCCGCGCTGGTCCGGCGTGACGCCGACGTTCTCGAGGCCGAGGCCCTTGGTGTACGGGCGACGGCCGATGGCCACCAGAACCACATCACCCTTGATGGTTTCGGCAGCACCGCCAGCGGCGGGCTCGACGGTCAGTTCAACGCCGTCCTTGGTGGACTTGGCGCCGGTGACCTTGGTCGACATCTTGAACTTCAGGCCTTGCTTGTTCAGGCCGCGCTGGAAGGCGGTGGCAACTTCGCCGTCCATGCCTGCGCCCACCTTGTCGAGGTATTCCACGACGGTGACTTCGGCACCCAGACGACGCCAGACCGAGCCCAGTTCCAGACCGATCACGCCCGCACCGATGACGATCATGTGCTTGGGAACCTTCGGCAGGAACAAAGCACCGGTCGAGTCGATCACCTTGCCTTCTTCGAAGTCGACGCCCGGCAGCGGGGTCGGCTCGGAGCCGGTGGCGATGACGATGTTCTTGGTTTCCAGAACCTGTTTGGCACCGTCAGCGCCCTCGACCTCGACCTGACCCTTGGCGAGGATCTTGCCGGTGCCGCGAACCACGGTGACCTTGTTCTTTTTCATCAGGAACTCGATGCCCTTGGTCAGGGCTTCGACGCTGTCGTCCTTAGACTTGTGCATCTGGCCGAGGTTCAGCTTGGGCTTCACTTCGATGCCGATGTTGGCAAACTCGGTGTTGGCGGCCTCGAACAGTTCCGACGAGTGCAGCAGGGCCTTGGTCGGCATACAGCCGACGTTCAGGCAGGTGCCGCCCAGCGTCGGCAGTTTTTCGACGATGGCCGCCTTGAGGCCCAGCTGGCCTGCACGGATCGCGGCATTATAGCCACCGGGGCCAGCCCCGATGATGACGACGTCGTAGGGCGCTGCGGCTTCGGCCATGAGATCCTCTGAGCATTAGTGCGCCACACACAATCAGGCGCTTTCGAAAGGGGGCTTAGGCAGACCCTGACTTTGGGTCAACCGGTACAGTCCATATGGCGACACGATTTGACTAATGCAAAGCGTCGGTGTGGCACTGTGGTGGCAGATTCAGCCCTTTGCATCCGCGCCGGGGCGAGAAAAAAGGGCCGGAGCGATGGCTCCGGCCCGCAAAGGGTCAAGGGGATCGGGGAGATCAGTATTTAAAGCGCACGCCCATAAAGACGTTGTAGCCGAACTTTTCGTACTCGTAGGTACGCTCGCGGACGCCGTAGTATTTGGTGCCCGCCGAGTCCGTCAGGTTCTTGGCCTCGCCAAAGACCTCGATGCCGTTGCCGAAGTCATAGCTGGCGGTGAAGTCCAGTTGTTCGCGGCCTTCGACAAACAGGTCGAAGTCGGCGTCTTCGGCATTGATCTCTTCCAGATAGTCGCTGCGCTTGGTGTAGCTCAGGCGCGCCGACAGACCGGCATGCTCGTAGAAGAGGGCCACGTTGTAGTTGTTTTCCGACTGGCCCGGCAGCTGGAACTTGTTACGGCCCTCATAGGCCTGTGCCGTCGTGATCTCGGCATCGGTATAGGTGTAGTTGGCGAAGATACCGAAGTGCGAGGCCCAGCCCGGCAGGAAGCTGAACTTCTGCTGCCAGTTGATCTCGAAGCCGGCCAGATGGCCTTCAGGCGCGTTGATGGGGGTTTCGAACTCGGCGTCCGGATAGAGCACGCCATTGACCGTCGCCGGAGCCTCGTAAACGAGAGTGTAGCGGTAGTTTTCCAGGTCCTTGTAGAAGGCGTTGGCCGACAGGACGCCAAAGTCGCTGAAATAGTATTCCAGACCGAAGTCCAGATTATTGGACAGCGTGGCTTCAAGCTCCGGATTGCCGATACTGAACTTGGCCTTGGAGCCTTCGGTTTCTTCCTCGCGGCGCGGGACCAGTTCGGAGAACTCGGGGCGGTTGATCGAACGCGTCAGGGCCGCGCGACCGATCAGATTGTCCGAGAAGGCGTGGCGGATAGTCAGGTTCGGGAAGAGCTCGGTATCGTCGCGGCTGACAGAGGCCGTGCCGAAGATTTCGCTCTCTTCGCCTTCATCGTCGATGTCCAGACGGAAGGTGTTGGCAGTGCCGTCAAACTTGGTGTTCTCGACGCGCAGACCCGCGATGATGGTGGTGGCACCGATGTCCATACGGGCCTGGGCATAGGCTGACAGGATGTCTTCCTGAGCCTCGTAGTCGGCGAGAATGGAGTCCGGCATGCGGCGTTCGGCCACGCCGCGCGCGCCAGCCAGATACTCATCGACCAGACCGTTATTGAACTTGTGCCCCAGCAGGTAGTCGTAGTTGACGGATTCCCTGTCCGTCAGCAGATCGCCATAGGATTGGGTCGGCGCATGGGCTTTGTCGCGGGTACGGAAGCGTTCTTCGTCAGCGGCGATATCGCGGCTGCGGAACTTGCCACCGAACTTCCACGTCACTTCCTGATTGGCGATCGTGCTGGGCAGCTCAAAATTCAGTTGAGCCGCAAACTCTTCCTGCTTGGTCGTGTTCGAACGAAACACCGTCTCGCGGAATTCATACTGGCTGCGGTCCAGATGCTCTTGCGAGGTGAAGATCGAATAGGTCGGCTCGTAATGGTCGCCGCTGAAGTCATAGGTGACGGTCGGGTCGGCCTCGGAGCGGAACAGCAGCTCGTTGCGGTTCGGATAGGTCTGTTCGGTCGAAGCCCACGACAGGCTGCCGTCCAGCACTGCGCCATTGCCGAAGATATGCTCGGCACCCGTGGTCAGGGTGGTGATTTCGTTCACCTGCGTGCGGTGACGCAGTTGGCGCTCGACCGTAACGTTGTCGAAAGTGGCTTTGCGGCTGTTCGAGCCCGCAACCATATCGCCTTCGTCATAGGTCAGCAGCAGCTGGTTACGGTATTCGTCGTCCTCGAACTTGGCGAACGAGCCGCGAACCCAGGCGCGGGTGGCGTCGTTGGGACGGAACTCCAGACCGCCGGTCACCGCCTGACGGGTGCGCTCGGTGTCATAGTCCTTGAACAGGCTTTCCTCGAGGGCGAAGATTTCATCGCCTTCAAGGGTTTCCATCTTGGTCCAGCCGCTTTCGACGTTGTCGGGGCGACGGTTGGTCTGGGAATAGCTGTAGGACAGCAGCGCGCCCCAGTTCTGGCCTTCACCAAACACGTTAGAGGCCGTGAAGCCACCGCGGATGTCCTCGCCGCCATAGTCGTTATAGCTGGCACCGCCATAGCCGCTCAGGGCCAGTCGGCGCTGGTCAAACGGCGAGCGGGTCTTGATGTTGACGGCACCGGCGATGCTGTCGGCGTCTTGCGACGGCAGCAGGGTCTTGGAGACCTCGACGTTCGACACGATGTCCGACGGCAGGGTGTCCAGATCGACCGCGCGCGTGCCCGGATCGACCGAAGGCACCGTGACGCCATCCACCGACACGGCGGTGAAGGATGCCGGTGCGCCCCGCACGTTGATGTAGCGGCCTTCGCCCTGATCGCGCTGGATGGCGATACCGGCCACGCGTTGCAGGCTTTCAGCCACGTTCGGATCGGGATAGCGGCCAATGGCATCCGCAGACAGCACGTTGACGGTACCATCGGCGTTGCGCTGTTGGTTTAGGGCGCGGGCCACACCTTCGGTAATCACACCGTTGACCACGACGTCGGCGACCGTGGTGGTGCTATCGCCACCCAGCGTCAGCACCACAGAGGTCATTTGACCCGCCACGATATCGACCGTCTGGCTGGCCGAGGGCAGGCCGATGTAGCGGGCGTTCAGTTCGACGCGGCCAGACAGGCCGGTCATGTGGAACTCGCCCTGGGTGTTGGAAACCGCGCGGCGGCCCTGGGCAGTGATTTCCACACCGGGAAGCGGCGAGCCGCTGGCATCGACCACACGGCCATAAACGCCGTCGCCTGCCGGAACCGCCGCCGCGGCCAGCACCGTGCTGTCGGCCACAGCCACCTGCGGCAGCACAGCCATACCCAAGACCAGCGGCGTGACAGCCACGCCTACGAGCAGTTGCAGTTTCATGTTTGCAGCATCCCCATGCGGAAGGCCGTTTGGCGTTCCGGTGTTCAGGGCGCTGACTAATTGGGGGCTGCAACGACTTGATGAGAGTTTGACGAAACAGAATCGTCGTTATCACAAAGCTTGAGCGACATTTGCTCCCGACGCGGAAGAAGCGTCGCAAAAACGAGCACCACCCGACAAGCGAGCGTCACAGGGCATGGCTTGAGGCCAAGGGCTGGATTAGGGGGGGCAGATACGCGAACGGGGCCTGACCTGTGGCCAGACCCCGTTTCGTGGGTGTCTCGACTGGAGCGGGCGAGGCGATTCGAACGCCCGACCCTCACCTTGGCAAGGTGATGCTCTACCCCTGAGCTACGCCCGCATCCGTCAGGACGGCTGTGCCGTCCGGCGTCGAGGAGGAGGCGTTTAGCCCCCTCCCCTTCACTCCGCAACCGTTTTTTTGAGATCGCGGAATTTTCTTTGCCGATTAACGCGGAGCCAGACGGATGGCACCGTCCAGACGGATGCATTCACCGTTGATGTAGACGTTCTCGGCCAGATGCAGGGCCAGATTGGCATAGTCCTGCGGAGTGCCAAGGCGTTTCGGGAACGGGATCATGGCGGCCAGTGCATCCTGAACCTTCTGGTCCATGCCGGCCATCATCGGGGTCCACATAATGCCCGGCAGGATGGTGTTGACGCGCACGCCTTCGTTCATCAGGTCACGCGCGACCGGCAGGGTCATGGCGTAGACGCCGCCCTTGGAAGCCGAATAGGCAGCCTGACCGATCTGGCCATCCTGAGCCGCGACCGAGGCGGTGTTGATGATCAGGCCGCGCTCGCCGTCTTCCATCGGGTCCAGCGTCACCATGCCTGCTGCGGACTTGGACAGGACGCGGAAGGTGCCGAACAGGTTGATCGTCACGGTGCGCTCGAACTGTGCCATGTCGTGGGCGCAGATCTCGCCGGTGTCTTTCTTGCGCGACACGGTCTTCTGGCCGGTGGCGATACCGGCGCAGTTGACGGTCAGACGCTCTTGGCCGTGCGCGGCGCGGGCCTTTTCAAAACCTGCGTCAACCCTCTCGTCCGAGGTCACGTCCACCTTGCAAAAAATGCCGCCGATTTCCTTGGCGATAGCCTCGCCCTTTTCCTCGTTCAGGTCGAACAGAGCGACCTTTACGCCCTTGGCGGCCAACGCACGCGCAGTGCCTTCACCAAGGCCCGAAGCCCCGCCGGTGACAACTGCTGCAATCGAACCATCGAGTTTCATGGAAACCGTTCCTATATAAAAATCTGAACCCAGAGCTTGCGGGAGGGATTTAGCGGTCATGTCCGTCAAAACCAAACCGGTATCGCCGGAAGATGCCATCAATCCGCAAAAGGCGCTCGTTCCCGTGGTGCATAAAACGAATGAAATGCGTGTGAAACGCGACTTCTGGCCTAAAATGCGTCGGGTCGCCTCGCGCATTCCGTTCGCCAATCAGGCGCTGGCCGCTTGGTATGCAACCCAGGACCCTGAGACGCCCTTTCGCGCCAAGGCCGTTCTGCTAGGCGCGCTGGCCTATTTCGTCATGCCGGTGGATGCCGTTCCCGATGTCTTGGCCGTGGTGGGCTTTAGCGACGATGCGGCAGTGATTGCCGCTGTGCTGGCCACCTTCGGAGCCAACATCAAGGACAAGCACCACCAGAAGGCCAAGGAAACCCTGACCCGCATGCGCGAGGACGAGACCGGGGATTAATCCTCGGTCACCACCACGATCTTGCCCATGGCCTGACGCTCGCCCAAGGCACGGATAGCGTCTGCCGCCTTTTCCAGCGGGAAGGTCTTGCTGATGCGCGGACGGATTTTGCTGTCTTTATACAGTTGCATCAGGTCGGCCATATTGGCGGCGTGGCCCTTAGGATCGCGTGCCACGGCCGCGCCCCAGAACACACCCACCACCGACACCGACTTCAACAGCGTCAGGTTCAGTGGCAGGGACGGAATACCGGCCGGAAAGCCTACAACCAGATAGCGCCCGTTCCAGTCCATGGCCCGCAGCGCCGGCTCGGCATAGTCGCCGCCTACCGCGTCATAGACCACATCGGCCCCGTCGCGGCCCGTGGCCAGTTTGAACTCTCCGGCCAGTTCTTTCTGGGCCGCCTTGTCCATGGGGCCGGACGGATAGATCAGGCCGTTGTCCGCTCCCAGCTCCAGCGCAAACTCGACCTTGTCATTGGTCGAGGCCGCAGCGACCACGCGCGCGCCCATGGCCTTGCCCAGCTCGACCGCTGCGGCCCCCACGCCGCCTGCGGCACCCAGCACCAGCAGGGTCTCGCCCGGTTGCAGATTGGCTCGGTCCTTCAGCGCATAATAACTGGTGCCATAGGTCATGACGAAGGCGGCAGCCGTCTCGAAATCCATCCCGTCAGGAATGGGGATCAACTGGTCGGCGCGCACAGCCAGACGCTCGGACAGGCCACCCCAGCCCGGCACGGCGATGACGCGATCCCCACGGCGCACGCCCTTCACCCCCTCGCCCACGGCATCGACGATTCCGGCGACCTCGCCCCCCGGCGAGAAGGGGCGCTCGGGCTTGAACTGGTATTTGTCCTCGATAATCAGGGAGTCAGGGAAGTTGATGCCGATAGCCTTCGCCTCGATCACCACCTCGCCCTTGCCGGGCGTGGGGTCCATCACTTCTTCGATGGAAAGGGTTTCCGGTCCACCCGGGGCCTTGGACAAAACTGCGCGCATCGATACTTCTCTTTCCTATCCCCCGTCGGTCCTGAGCCGACACTTTAGCAACGCTAATGCACGTGA
The DNA here is from genome assembly GCF_002419815.1 of Brevundimonas sp. UBA5713. Classification (GTDB taxonomy): domain Bacteria; phylum Pseudomonadota; class Alphaproteobacteria; order Caulobacterales; family Caulobacteraceae; genus Brevundimonas. The sequence continues at coordinate 35,776 of NZ_DIGV01000053.1, forward strand.
CGGCTCTCTGCCTAGAGGGCGAACACGGTTTTAGGAGTTTCCATGGTCCGTCCCGCCTTGATCCTGCACGGTGGCGCAGGTGCCCGCCGCGAGCGCAACTATGACCAGGAGGTCGTACACATGCGTCAGGTCGTCGAGGCGATGCAGGCACGGCTTGAGGCCGGAGCCTCGGCACTGGATGTGGCGGTCGAGACCGTGGTGATGCTGGAAGACAGCGGCCTTTATGTCGCCGGTCGCGGAGCCTCGCCCAATCTGGACGGCGAATACGAACTGGATGCCAGCCTGATGGACGGTGCCACCCAGAAGGCCGGTGCCGTGGCCGCCCTTCAGGGCTTCAAGAACCCGATCCGTGCGGCGCGTGCCGTGATGGACCACACGCCGCACGTCATGCTGGCCGGTCAGGGGGCTGCGCGCTTTGCCGCCCAGCAAGAGCTTGAACGTGTCGATGACCCTGACAGCTGGTTCACCCGCGCCGGCAAGGGTGAGGACAACCACCCGCCCGGCACGCTCAGCCACGGCACCGTCGGCGCGTGCGTACTGGATACCCGGGGCCGTCTCGCCGCCGCCACCTCGACGGCCGGTGTATTCGGCAAGATGCCGGGACGCGTCGGCGATACCCCCATCCCTGCTGCGGGCACATGGGCCGACGGACACGCCGCCGTCTCCTGCACCGGTCAGGGCGAGTATTTCATCCGCATCGCGGCGGCCGCTCGCACAGCGCTGAGCGTGGCCGCTGGCCACTCTCTGGACGACGCCGCTCAGGCCACTATCGGCCTTATCGGCCAGATGGGCGGAGACGGCGGTCTGATCGCGCTGGATCGCGAGGGCCGCATCGCCGATCCCTTTAACAGCCAGGGCATGAAGCGGGCCTGGCTGGATACGGACGGCCGGATTGTGGTGCGCGTATTTAACGACACCCCACACGCGTGAGGCGAAATATTACAAAGGAGTAAGGTGCCACGGGTTGCGGGAAACCTCTAAGGTCTCCCCCATTGCTTGTTCTCCCCAAGGAGAGGTTCATGAGAACCCGTCACCTTTTCTGCAGCGCCGTTTCGGCTCTGGCCCTGATTTCCGCTGCNNCCCGCGCTGGCGGCTCCGCCGCCAGCCATGACCGCAGCCACCCCCCCCGCTCAGGGCGTGACGGTCCCCCCACTGGGCTATCAGCGACGCGTGCTGGCCAACGGCATGGAGGTCTATAGCCGTCAGGATAGCGGCACGGCCAATGTGGCGGTGCAGGTCTGGTATCGCGTCGGCGGCAAGGACGACCCCTCGGGCCGTTCGGGCTTTGCCCACCTATTTGAACACCTGATGTTCAAAGCCACCGAGAATGTGCCCAACGAAACGTTTGACCGTCTGACCGAAGACGTGGGCGGCTATAACAACGCCTTCACCTCCGACGATGTGACCGCCTATCACGAGGTGGTGCCCGCCAACCATCTGGAGCGCATCCTGTTTGCAGAGGCGGACCGTATGGGCACGCTGGTGGTCGACGAGGCCAATTTCGTCTCAGAGCGCGATGTGGTGAAGGAGGAATACCGTCAGGGCGTGCTGGCCAACCCCTATGGTCGCCTGTTCAGCCTGTTTGTTCCGGCCACCTTCTACAAGGAACATCCCTATCGCCGTGGCGTGATCGGCTCGATCGAAGAGCTGGAAGCCTCCTCGCTGGAAGACGTGCTGCGTTTCCACCGCACCTACTATCGTCCGGACAATGCCTTCCTGATCGTGGACGGTAATTTCGATCAGGCCCAGCTGGATCGCTGGGTGGACCAGTATTTTGGCCCGCTGAAGAATCCGGAGACGGCCATTCCCTTGCGTCCGGTGACCGAACCAGCGGTCACCGCGCCGGAAGACCACACCTTCTATGCCCCGAATGTGCCGCTGGAAACGGTGGTGATCGGCTGGCACACCGTGCCTGCGAACCATCCCGATGCCGCCGCCCTGTCGGTGCTGGACGGCATTTTGTCGACCGGCGAGAGCAGCCGCTTGCACCGCGCTCTGGTGTATGAGGCACAAGCGGCCAACAATGCCTCGTCGTCGCCCGAAATGAACAAGGAGGCGGGCACCCTGACGGCCTATGCCATGATGGCATCGGGCCGCACTCTGGATGAAGGCAAGGCTCTGCTTGAGCGCGAGATTGCCCGCCTGCGTGACGAGCCTGTGACCGAGGCCGAACTGGCCGAAGCCAAGAACGAGCTCATCGCCTTGGCGCTGTCCGAACGCGAGGGCGCGCAAGGCCGCGCCAATGTGCTGGGTTGGTCGCTGATCCGCACCGGCAGCGCCGCCAGTGCCGACAACGAGGTCGCCGAAATCCAGAAGGTAACCATCGCCGATATCCAGCGCGTGGCACGCCAGTATCTGACCCCGCAAAGCCAGATCACCATCCGCTACAAGGCCTCGGACGAGGCCAATCCAACCACGCCGCAAAAGGTGAATATGGAAGGCCCCGTCAAGGTGGCCGATCTGGCACCCATGGGCACGCCTTCGGTGACCAAGCCGGAAGCCGAGCGCACCCCGATCCCGCAACCGGGACCGGAAGTCAGCCCCGCAACGCCACACATTGCCGACTTCCGACTGGATAACGGCTTGCGCGTTCTGGTCGCCCGGAACAGCCAGTTGCCGCTGGTGTCGGCCCGCCTGACGTTCAAAGCGGGTTCGGCCTATGATCCGCAGGGCAAGGCCGGTGTGGCGTCGATGACGGCTGACATGCTGACCCAAGGCACTACCAGCCTCAGCGCGCCGCAGATCGCGACCCAGATCGAGCAACTGGGGGCCAATATCGGTGCCGGTGCAGGACGTGACCAGTTTAACGTCTACGCCAGCAGCCCGGCCAACGTCTTCGATCAGACCATGGCGCTGTTGAGCCAGATTGTGCGCCAGCCTGCCTTTGCCGCCGAGGAGCTGGAACGCCAACGCCTGCAAACGCTGGACAGCCTGCGCGTTGCGCTCAGCCAACCGGGTGCACTGTCGTCCATGGCCACCACGCGGATAAACTTCGGTGACACCGCCTATGGTCGCCTGACCACCGAGCGCAGCGTCACCGCGCTGAGCGCCAAGGACCTGTCCGACTTCCACGCGACCTATATCCGCCCCGATCAGGCCATCCTGACCTTCTCGGGCGACATTTCCCCTGAACAGGCCCGCGAACTGGCACAGAAGGCATTTGGCGACTGGCGTGCCACCACACCGCCCTCTGCCGCCGCGCCGTCCGTGTCTGCCCAAACGGCAGCCCCGCGCGTGGTCGTGGTCAACCTGCCCGGTGCCGGTCAGGCCGCCGTGACCGTCTCCTCGCGCAGCATTTCCCGCACCGATGAGGCCTATGTCCCTCTGACGCTGGGCAACACTCTGCTGGGCGGTAGCTATACCTCGCGCCTCAATCAGGAAATCCGCATCAATCGCGGCCTGTCCTACGGGGCGCGCTCGGGCGTGGGGGCCATGGCCCAGAGCGGCCTGTTCTCGGCCTCGACCCAGACCAAGAACGAAACCGCCGACGAAGTGGTTGAACTGCTGCTGGCCGAGATAGGCAAGATGGCAGCGACCGCGCCTGCGGAAACCGAACTGGGTCCGCGCCGCGCCATCATGATCGGCGGTTTTGGCCGTTCACTGGAAAGCGTCGGCGGGCTTGGGGCACTGGTCGCCGAGCTGGCTGCCTATGACCTGCCGCTCGAAGAGCTGGCCCGCTATGCCGACCGCGTCAAGGCCGTGACGCCGGAACAGGTGCGCGCCGCCTTTGCCGACAAGCTGCCTGCTGACCGTGCCAATGTCGTGGTGGCGGGCGATGCCTCGCTGTTCATCGATGATCTGAGGGCGAAATACCCCAATGTCGAAGTGATTGACGCTTCGGCCATCAACTTCGACAGCGACACCCTGCGCTAAGGATAAAGGGCGCGGGACCGATCGGTCTTGCGCCCTTTTCTATTAGACGGCCAGACACACCACCTGAGCAACACGTAGCTCGCGGCGCAACTGGTCGGACACGGCCCCATAGTTGCGGGTGGTCACGGCCTGCCCCAAGATCTCGCCTTCATTGCCAAGCTCTGTACCCACGGCGGCGATGAAACTGTCCGGTGCCGTGGTGTAGATACGGCCCCGACGCGGAGCCTCGGCGATGGTCACACCCAGCACACGCCCCTGACGATCCAGCACCGGTGCCCCTGACAGGCCCGACAGCGTGCCTTGAAGCCCCTTGGTGCGGCCTGACTCAGCCCACGCCAGCACCGGCTCCTCATAGGATCCGCGCCCTTTGAGGCGGAGCGTCTCGCGACCGATCAGACGCGACGCCACCGCCCCCGGCTTGCCCTGCGGATAGCCCGGGTGATAGGCGCGCTGTCCCTTATACAGGGCCTCGTCCTTGGCCACCGGCAAGGCCGGCGGGCCGCCATCGGTCAGCAAAAGGGCTACGTCCGCGCGCGCGGCCAGACGCACATCGGCAGCCAGGGCGCGGTTCTTATCGATCACCAAGGCAGGCTGACGACACCCCTCGACCACGTGGCGCGCGGTAATCCATCGCCCGTCGCTGGCCACAGAAAAGGCTGTGCCCATCTGGGGCTGAACATCGCCCTCGGGCGCATCCACGACCACCGTGGGGTCGAACGGCGTGACTGGGCCCAGTAGCTCCCCGCCGATATCATCGTCTTCGGCCAGCTGAGGGGCATCGGCCCGCTCACCCCGATTGAGCGAGGCCACAACCAGCACGCCCACCACTGCGGCGTAGATCACCCAGTCCGGAAGGGGCAGCCGCATCGCGGCCTCAGCCCGTCAGGGCCGCAGCGACGATCAGGGCACTGGCCAGCTTGGCTCCGGCCAGCACCACCGCCGCCGAAACTTCGCCGCGTTCAATGCGCTGCGGCAGGCCGCTAAGCAGAAGATCAACCACGCGGAAGACCAGCAGTTGCAGCACCACCGTCGCCACGCCCCAGATGGTGATGTCGCGGATAGAAGAGGAAACCGACAGCGAAACCGCCAGCGGAATGGCCAGACTGATCAGCACTGCGGCAAAGCCGATGGCCGCTGCGGCATTGCCTTGACGGATAAGACGGATTTCGCGCCACGGCGTCAGCAAAGCATAGACAGTCGCGGCCATGCCCAGCAGGGCGAAGGTCACCAGCAGGTGCAGCATCATCACGGGAAAGCCGCTGGCAAAGGCCTGCACTTCCGGGCTCGACAGAACCCCTGCGACGTTCGACGTATCCATGATGTGGTGCGTTGATCCCCAGCCGCGAGACGGATGAAACCTGACCGATTGCTTGCCTGTACTTAAGTCCAAGAGCAAGGGCCGTTATGTCGGCCTGCCCGTCAAAAGTTGAAACCGATCCTTACCTGCATCGGGTCGCGATCGGCGCACCTAAACGCAAAAGCCCCGCTACAGGCCTTGGCGGGCACCATAGCGGGGCAAATGATGGTCTCGGTGCCAGTCTTGGGCCGCAATCAGGCCGCGTCGGCTTCCTGCTGTTCCTTGCGCAGTTCCGAGGCGCGCTTCTTCTCGGATTCCGACTTCAGCTGGCCGCACGCGGCAAGGATATCGCGACCACGCGGGGTACGGATCGGCGAAGCGTATCCGGCACGGTTCAGAATGGCCGCAAAGGTCTCGATCGCCTTCCAGTCCGAGCACTGATAGTCGGTGCCCGGCCACGGGTTGAACGGGATCAGGTTGATCTTGGCCGGAATGCCCGAAATCAGTTTGCACAGGGCGCGCGCCTCGTCAGGGCTGTCGTTGACGCCCTTCAGCATCACGTATTCGAACGTCACGCGCTTGGAGTTACCCAGACCCGGATAAGCGCGAATGGCCGCCATCAGCTGTTCAAGCGGGTATTTCTTGTTCAGCGGCACCAGTTGGTCGCGCAGCGGATCATTGGTGGCGTGCAGGCTGATGGCCAGCATGGTACCCGTGCGCTCGCCCAGCTCCGGAATCTTGGGCACGACGCCCGAGGTCGAAACCGTGATGCGGCGGCGCGAGATGGCGATGCCTTCGCCATCCGAAATGATGTCGATCGCGTCCGAAACGTTGTCGAGGTTATAGAGCGGCTCGCCCATGCCCATGAAGACGATGTTGGACAGGCGGCGGTCTTCCTTGGGCGACGGCCATTCTTCCAGATCGTCACGGGCCACCTGAACCTGCGCCACAATCTCGGCAGCCGTCAGGTTGCGCACCAGCTTTTGCGTGCCGGTGTGGCAGAAGGTGCAGTTCAGCGTACAGCCGACCTGCGATGACACGCACAGTGCACCGGCGCGACCCACATCGGGGATGTAGACCGTCTCGACCTCAATGCCCGGTCCCATGCGGATCAGCCATTTACGGGTGCCGTCCTTGGAAATCTGGCGCTCGATGATCTCGGGGCGATCCAGCACAAAGGTCTCGGCCAGCTTGGCGCGCGTGTCCTTGGCCACATCGCTCATGAGGGCGAAGTCGGTCACACCATAGTGGTGGATCCAGCGCCACACCTGGGTGGCGCGCATCTTGGCTTTTTCCGGCGGGCAGATGCCGCCGTCGATCAGCGCCTGACGCAGGCCCTCGCGCGTCAGACCGGACAGGTTGACGGGGGCCTTTGAAGCGACACTGCGCGAGAGGTCCAGCGTGATGCTCACGGCGGAATAATCCTGTGACAAAAGGGGGAGAGTTGAAGCCCCTATAACATGTGCGAGACCTTCTGTCGCCCTAGAGGGAGGTCGCCCCGTCTTGATCCCCTGCGTGAACAGGTCTAGTTGAACGCCCGTTGGGGAGTAGCTTCCGGCATCCACAGTCGGGTTCGCGTCAACACACTTGCCCTTGGGCATGGCGCGATCAGCGGTTTTACCGCCTAGCGAGACCAGCACGTCTTCGGGGGCCGAGCCGGCCTGCACCCGGAGTGTGCTGTCACGCGTCCGGCCCCGTAATTGTCATGACCCCAGTCGCGATTGCCGTTCTTTCCGTCAGCATGTCTGCGGACGCGTTTGCTGCCGCCATCGGGCGCGGCGCGCAAAATCGCCCCACCCTGTCGCAAGCCCTCAAGACCGGTCTGATCTTTGGTGTGATCGAGGCTTTGACCCCGCTGATCGGCTTTGGCCTCGGCGTCGCGGCGGCGGGTTTTGTCGAACAGGTAGACCACTGGATCGCCTTCGGCCTTCTGGGGACCGTCGGTCTGAANNCTGCGGAAGCCGCCCGCAAGAGCGGCAAGGCGGGCCTATTGGCCGTGATCGCCACCGCCGTCGGCACCTCCATCGATGCCGGTGCCGTGGGCGTGGGTCTGGCATTGCTGGACGCCAACATCTGGCTGATCGCCGCCTGCATAGGCTTTACCACCTTCAGCCTTGCCACACTGGGCCTGCTGGTTGGCAAGTTCGCCGGCTCGCGCCTCGGCAAGATCGTCGAACTGGTCGGCGGCATCGCCTTGATCACGCTCGGCCTGAAGATCCTGCTCGAACATCTGGGCGTGATCGGCGTCTGATCGTTTCTATCGCTCGAACAGGGCGGAGACGTCGGGCTCTTTGTCGAACTGGCAATAATCGCTGAGCATTCGGAGCGGCATGTCAAATTCGTCCCCCTTGGGGAGCTCGCCCCCTTCCAGCTTGGAGCGTACGCGCGTCACGCGACGGCGTGCGACATTCATCCAATAACGCGCCCCCATCAGCCGTTTGACCGCATCGGCATCAGGCAGGTCCATCAGGTCCACCGTGCTGAGCGCATGGATACATTCATCCATTTCGCCTTCCGTGGCCGAGACATTATCGAGATTGAAGGGCGTCTTGCTGCGGGCGCTCGACTTTCCTTTGGCGCGCTTCAAAGCCGATTTACAACGCCCGAGCAGCAAGTGAACCACTTCGCGACGTGCCGCCAGAGCCGCATCCTCTCGAGCCCGTTCCAATCGATGGGAGTGTTTGACGACCGCGAAGGCGGCCTAAACACCCGCAGCGGCCGCGGCCACGCCCGCCACGCTGCCCCAAGCCTGAATCCAAGACGGAAGATCAACCACGCCACTCTCCACACGCGCCACTGCGGGAGAGCCTAGCGTTTGTGCCGTGCAGCATACAATCGCGAGCCGAAGCCCGCAGGATCACAAATTTGGCAGCGATGCTTTTCGTAAAAGAAGGTGGTGGTTGGAGGCGGGATCGAACCGCCGACCTGTGGGTTATGAATCCACCGCTCTAACCATCTGAGCTACCCAACCATTCCACACCTTGGATGCGCGAGGCATCCGAGCCGCGAAGGCTTCACGCCGGTCGAAGACAATCGGCCAACGCGAGAGCGGTGCCTATATCGCCGCCTGCCTTTCGGTTCAAGCGGTTATGCATGGAAAATTTGCAGTTTAACGCCGCGACATAAAATACTGTCGTAATCCCAGAGCCGTGCCGTAAGTTGGGTTCCGAACATTTCCCTATGCCTTGGAGCACATTCATGAAGCTTGTCGCCCGTAAACTGCTCGCCCTGAGCGCAGTGTCGGCCATGACACTGCTGGCCGCCTGCGGAGCCACCGGACAATCAGCCGCTCCCGTGGCATCCGGCGCGCCGGTCGAGACCCGCGCCCCGAACAACCCCGACCAAAAGCCAGCCCATGAAGGCCAGACCCGCGCGCCGGGCGTGGCTACCCAAGGCCAGCTGACCCACAGCGTGATCGCCTCGGGTCTGGAGCATCCGTGGGGTTTGGCCCTGTTGCCCGATGGCAATTGGTTGGTGACCGAAAAGCCGGGCCGCCTGCGTCTGGTCACCAAGGAAGGTCAGGTCGGCGCGCCGATCACAGGCGTGCCCGCCGTGGACGCCAAGGGTCAGGGCGGTCTGCTCGACGTGACGCTCAGCCCGACGTTTGCACAGGACCGTCTGGTCTATGTGTCGTTTGCCCAACCGCGCGAGGGCGGCAACGGCACGGCGGTGGCACGTGGCCGCCTGTCGGACGATAACACCCGTCTGGAGAATGTGCAGGTCATCTTCCAGGTCGCCCAGACCTATGATGGCGACAAACACTATGGCTCGGCGCTGGCATTTGGTCCGGACGGCAAGCTCTACATCACCGTGGGCGAGCGTTCGGACAAGCCCAAGCGCCCCGAAGCCCAGAACCTGGCCACGCACCACGGCAAGGTGATCCGCATCAATGCCGATGGCTCGGTACCGGAGGACAACCCCTTCGTCGGTCGTCAGGACGCCCTGCCGCAGAACTTCACCTATGGCCACCGCAACCCGCAGGGCATCGCGATCCAACCGGGCACCGGCGCGGTGTGGACCATCGAGCACGGCACGCGCGGCGGCGACGAGTTGAACCTGATCAAGCCGGGCAACAACTATGGCTGGCCGATCGCGGGTTACGGCATCGAGTACAACGGCGACGCGATCCCTGACATGAGCCCCACTGCCGAGGGTACCGTCCAGCCGGTCTATTATTGGGATCCGGTCATCGCACCGGGCGGCATGACCTTCTATCAGGGCAGCATGTTCCCCGAGTGGGAAGGCAATGCCCTGATCGCCGGTCTGGCCGGCCAACATCTGGTGCGCGTGGTCATCGAGAATGACCGCGTGGTCGGCGAAGAGCGCCTGTTGTCGGGCCTGAACACCCGTATCCGCAATGTGAAGGTCGGTGCCGATGGTGCCGTCTGGGTCATCACCGACGAGGACGATGGCAAGCTGATCCGTCTGGCTCGCTAATCCGACAACCCTAGTCCATAAAACCACGGCGCGATTGTATTGACACTATTGTCATTATAATCGCGCCATCTTATGTCTCTCACGCGCCTTGTTACTTGACGTTGACGTAAACGTCGGTTTTCTAGGCGTAGCTTCTCGCACCTGCGCCCGCGGCTTCGCGCCGCAGCGCGGGTCGCAGAATCAAAACCGTATCCCCATCTGTTCTCCGAGACGGCTGGGAACACGAAAACAAAAGAGAGACGCACCACGATGGCCGAGGCCTATATCTACGACGCCGTGCGGACCCCCCGCGGCAAGGGCAAGAAAGACGGCAGCCTTCACGAAATCACGGCTCTGAGCCTGGCTTCGCAAGTTCTGGAAGCCCTGCGCGACCGTAACAACCTCGACACCTCCAAGGTAGACGATGTCATCCTGGGCGTGGTTTCGCCCGTGGGTGAGCAGGGCTCGGTGATCGCCCGCACGGCGGTTCTGGCCGCTGGCTATTCGCAAGAGACCGCTGGCGTACAGCTGAACCGCTTCTGCGCCTCGGGCCTCGAGGCCGTGAACGTGGCGGCTGCCAAGGTGAAGTCGGGCGAAGCCGGTCTGGCCATCGGCGGCGGCGTCGAAGCCATGAGCCGCGTGCCCATGGGCTCGGATGGCGGTGCATGGCCGACCGATCCGTCGGCCGCCTTCCCGTCGTACTTCGTGCCGCAGGGCGTGTCGGCAGACATGATCGCCTCGAAATACGGCATCAGCCGCGATGACGTGGACGCCTATTCGGTCGAATCGCACAAGCGCGCCGCCCGTTCGTGGGAAGAGAAGCGCTTTGCCAAGTCGGTTGTGGCCGTGAAGGACCAACTGGGTCTGGTGCGCCTTGACCGCGACGAGACCATCCGTCCGAACACCGACATGCAGACCCTGGGCGGTCTGAACCCGTCCTTCACCATGATGGGCGGCATGGGCTTTGATGCCGTCATCAACCAGCGCTACCCCGAAGTGGCTGGCGTGAACCACGTCCACACTCCAGGCAACTCGTCGGGCATCGTGGACGGTGCCGCTGGCGTGCTGATCGGTTCGAAGGAACTGGGCGAGCAACTGGGCCTCAAGCCGCGCGCCAAGATCCTCGGCGGCGCTTCGATCGGTTCGGAACCGTCGATCATGCTGACCGGTCCGGAACCGGTGACCCGCAAGCTGCTGGGCAAGCTGGGCATGTCGGTGGCTGACATCGACTTGTACGAACTGAACGAAGCCTTTGCCGCTGTGGTTCTGCGCTACATGCAGGCGCTGGACATCCCGCACGACAAGATCAACGTCTGCGGCGGCGCTATCGCCATGGGCCACCCGCTGGGTGCCACCGGTGCCATGATCCTCGGCACCGTGCTGGACGAGCTGGAACGCTCGGACAAGTCGACGGCTCTGGCCACCCTGTGCATCGGCGGCGGCATGGGCACCGCCACTGTGATCGAACGCGTCTGATCTAGGAGCGAATGACTATGGAAAACTTCAAGATCGAAATCGATGCCGACGGTATTGCCGTTGTTGCCTTCGACGTACCCAACCGTTCGATGAACACCCTGACCGGCGCTGTGATCAAAGAGATCCCGGAACTGGTCGAGAAGATCAAAACCGACGACGCCATCAAGGGCGTGGTCCTGACCTCGGGCAAGACCTCGGGCTTCTGCGCCGGTGCTGACCTCGGCGACATGGCGTCGGGCATGCTGTCGGGCGCAGGTGACTTGCAATCGGCCTTCGACGCTGGCTGGGCACTGAACGGTGCCTTCCGTGCGCTGGAAACCTGCGGCAAGCCGGTGGCGGCAGCCATCAACGGCCTCGCCCTTGGCGGCGGCCTCGAGTTCNNCCCTCGCCTGCCACTATCGCGTGGTCGAGAACAATCCGAAGATCCAGCTGGGTCTGCCGGAAATCAAGGTCGGCCTGTTCCCGGGCGGCGGCGGCACCCAGCGTCTGACCCGTCTGATCGGCGTGCAGACCGCTCTGATGCAGATGGCCGAAGGCAAGTCGTGGCGTCCGAACGATGCCAAATCGGCTGGCGTCGTGCATGAAGTCGTCGAAATCGGCCAGTCGGTCGAAGCGGCCAAGGCCTGGATCAAGAACGGCGGCAAGGCCGTCCAGCCGTGGGATGAACCCAAGTTCAAGATCCCGGGCGGCGGTCCTTACCACCCCGCCGGCGGCCAGGTGTTCATCATGGGCAACGCCATCCTGCGCAAGCAGTCCTATGGCAACTACCCTGCCGTTCTGAACATGATGAAGGCCGTTTATGAGGGCGTTCAGGTGCCGATGGATGCCGGTCTGCGTATCGAGACCCGCTACTTCATCAAGACCCTGATGACCCCGCAGGCTCAGGCCATGATCCGCTCGCTGTTCCTGTCCAAGCAGGAACTGGACAAGGGCGCGGTTCGTCCGGCTGGCATTCCGAAGTCGGATCCGAAGAAGGTCACCGTCATTGGCGCAGGCATGATGGGCGCAGGCATTGCCTATGTCCAAGCCATGGCCGGTATCGAGACCATCCTGATCGACACCAATCAGGAAGCCGCCGAGAAGGGCAAACAGTACGCTGTTGACCTGATCCAGAAGCGCGTCTCGCGCGGTCACATGACCCAGGAGAAGGCTGACGGCATCCTCGCCCTGATCACCCCGACCACCGACTACAACCTGATCAAGGGTTCGGATCTGGTGATCGAGGCCGTGTTCGAAAACCGCGAGATCAAGGCCACCGTCACCAAGAACGCCGAAGCCCAGCTCGAGAAGGGCGCGATCTTCGGCTCGAACACCTCGACCCTGCCGATCACCGGTCTGGCCGAGGCTTCGGATCGCCCTGAAGACTTCATCGGCATCCACTTCTTCTCGCCTGTCGACAAGATGATGCTGGTCGAGATCATCATGGCCGAAAAGACCTCGGACGAGGCTCTGGCCAAGGCTCTGGACTATGTCCTGAAGATCAAGAAGACCCCGATCGTGGTCAACGACAGCCGCGGCTTCTACACCTCGCGTTGCTTCTCCACCTATCTGATGGAAGGCATGGCGCTGCTGGAAGAAGGCTTCTCGCCGGTCGCCATCGACAACATCGGCCGCGCCACCGGCATGCCGCGTGGCCCGCTGGAAATGCACGACGACGTCGCTCTGGACCTGTCGTACAAGATCGCCAAACAGACCCGCGAGGATCTGGGCGATGCCTATGTCCCGTCGGCTGGCGAAGACATCGTTGCCAAGATGGTCGAAGGCGGCCGCTATGGCCGTAAGAACGGCAAGGGCTTCTACGACTACGACCAGAAGCCGAAGGTCATCTGGCCGGGTCTGTCGGAGCTGGCTCCGGTCACCAAGACCGAAGGCTTCAACGAGACCGCCGAAGCTTTCGACACCATCGAAGAGATCAAGACCCGTCTGCTGTACCGTCAGGCCGTCGAAGTGGCGCGCTGCTGGGCAGAAGGCGTGATCGACGATCCGCGTGAAGGCGACCTCGGCGCCATCCTCGGCTGGGGCTTCGCGCCGTGGTCGGGTGGTCCGATCACCTTCATCGACCAGATCGGTCTGGCC
>NZ_DIGV01000013.1 GCF_002419815.1 Brevundimonas sp. UBA5713
CCGGAGCCGGCGGCGCGCCTTGCGGGCGCGGCGGGACCGGCTCGCCACGGGCACGCAGCACCTTCTCCAGCGCCTGCCAGCGGCTCTCGGTAAAGAAATAGGACGGATCGACCTGTTCCAGACCCGCCGAGATGGCAAAGGTCTCGGCCCCTTCGCCGATCAGCATAACGTGGGGCGAACGCTCCATGATGGCGCGCGCGGCGGCAATCGGGCTCTTGGTGCGGGTCAGACCGGCCACGGCTCCGGCATTCAGATCAGTGCCATCCATGATGGCGGCGTCCAGCTCATTGGTGCCCGCAGAGGTAAAGACAGCCCCCTTGCCCGCATTGAACAGCGGATTGTTTTCCAGCACCTGAACGGCGGCCTCGACCGCGTCCATGGCCGTGCCGCCAGCAGCCAGAATGGCCTGACCGGCGTCCAGCGCCTGTTGCAGGCCCTGACGGTAAAGGGCGTCACGCTCCGGCGACAGATTGGCCCGCTCGATCACGCCCGCGCCGCCGTGGATGGCCAGCGACCATTGGCCGTCAGGCGCGGTTTGCGCCGACGACATCGAAGCCGCCCCTAAAGTGGCACCAAGGGCGATGAGCCCTGCGACAGCCTTGGCAACAGATTTCATGGTTTGGATCCCTCCCCGAACACAACGCGACACCTAAAGGGCGTGGCGACCTTTGGGCGCGCGGTCAAGGGCGGGGCGTAGCCGTTCGTCAGGTTTGACGACGAAACCGCATCCACAGGCGGTGCGCGGCCAGCGGCACGAAGCTACAGGCGGCAGCGATCAAAAACGTGGTCCAGAACCCACCATCGGTCAGGAGGGGCGAGAGTAGCAGCCCCCCTGCGACAGCAGCGACGGGGCACAGCCAAGGCAACCAGCGCGGAGTGTTCATCGTCATAACAAGCAGCCGTTGTCAGGGTCCGCCCATCGGGCGTTACGGCACAGCTTAGGCATTGAAGCTTGAGCATTCAAGTTGCACGGTTGCGCCGCGCGACCTCTTGCCCCTCGCTCTTGGCGGTGGGGACTGGTAAGGGGTCGCGCTTTCACGCCACGCCGCCGACAGGAAGGCAGATGCTGCGCAAGCTTTACGACTGGGTCTTCTCGCTGGCGCGTCACCGCCACGCGAGCCGTTCACTGGCTGTGGTGTCCTTTGCGGAAAGCTCTTTCTTTCCCATTCCGCCGGATGTGATGCTGGCCCCCATGGTGCTGGCCAAGCCGGAGCGCGCCTATTTCTATGCCACGGTCTGCACCATCGCCTCGGTTCTGGGTGGCCTGCTCGGCTATGCCATCGGCATGTTCCTCGAACCCGTGGGCATGGCCATTCTGTCCAGTTTGGGCAAGGCCGACACGTTCGAGGCGTTCAAGGCCCTGTTCCAGGAGCATGGCGCATGGGTGATCCTGATCAAGGGTCTGACGCCCATTCCCTATAAGCTGATCACCATATCGGCGGGCATTTTCCAGTTCAGCCTGATCCTGTTCATCGTGTTGAGTGTGATCACCCGAGCCGGGCGCTTCTTCCTCGTGGCCTTTGTACTGAAACGCTGGGGCCCGCCGATGCTGAAGGTGGTCGAGCGTCGACTGGCGCTGTTTACGGTTCTGGGCCTGATTGTCCTGGTGGGTGGATTGGTCGCGGTGAAATTCATTCACTGAATAGACGGCCCCCTTGGGAGCGATTATCACTGCGCCCCATGCGGTATCTCTATTCGAGCATGATGCGGTGGTGGACCGCGTGGGCGCTGGCAGCGTCGCTGGCCCTTTTGGGCGCGGCCCATGCCTTTGAGCGCTTTGGCGGCCTGCAACCGTGCAACCTGTGCCTCAAACAGCGCGAAGTGCTGTGGGCTGCGGTGGCTGTCGCCGGTGCCGCGACGGCATGGCATCTGATCAGTCGCGGCAGCCGGGGCACCTCGCGCCTGTGCGCCTTCCTGCTGGCCATCATCTTTGTCGCCGCAGCCGTGACCGCCGGATTCCATGCGGGCGGAGAGCAAGGCTGGTGGGCTTTGCCAGCGGCCTGTGCGGCGGGTGATCCGACAGCCATCGACTATTCCAATCTGGCTGGGTTGCTGGATGGCTCGGTCGAGGCTGCTCCCATAGTCTCCTGTGGCGATATCCCGTGGAGCTTTGCCGGATTGTCCATGGCGGCATGGAACTTTGTGATTTCCATCGCGCTGGCCATATTGAGCCTGTTGGCGGCAAAACGTCCCAAAGACGCCCGCCGCCCGCGTAAGTAGGATAGCGATATGACCAACGCTGCAGACGTCGCCGAAAACGTAGACCCCCGCCGCATCCCGTTGCCGCGCCCCGGCCCCGGTCAGGACAAGGCGCGTCTGGCCGAGATGCTGCGCGTGGACCACGCGGGCGAGTTCGCCGCCGTGCACATCTATCGCGCCCAGCGCGCGGTGCTGGAGGCGCGCAAGGGCAAGGGTCAAATTTCTGCGGATCTGACCGAGATGGAAGGCCATGAGCAGGTCCATCTGGATCGCTTCAACGCCCTTCTGAACGAGCATCAGGTGCGCCCTACGGCCATGATCCCGCTGTGGAAGGTGGCCGCGACGGTGCTGGGCGCAGGCACGGCCCTGATCAGCGAGAAGGCCGCACACGCCTGCACCGAGGCGGTCGAGAGCGTGATTGAAAAGCACTACGCCGAGCAGATCGCCGAGATCAAAGACCGCGATCCCGATCTGGCCGCCGAACTGACCCAGTTCCGCGACGAAGAGCTGATGCACCACGACCATGCTATCGCCCATGGCAGCCGTGAGGCTCCAGCCTATCGCCTGCTCAGCGGTGTGATCAAGCTGGGCTGCAAGGCCGCGATCAAGATCAGCGAACGCGTCTGATCACAGGCGTGGCGGCCTTATCGGTCCGCTACGTCGAACGCCAGCATCAGGGTGCGCTGAAGCGGGTTCTCGTTGTCGTCCGACAGGATGTAGAGGCGCGTCTTGCCATCCTTGCGGGTGGCAGCAATGCCTTCGAAATTGTCGGTCGTGCCGGGCAGCTTCAGCTCGATCAGAACCGGACCCAGATTTCCGCGCTCATCCATGCGACGCACACGGGCGCGCACATCCATTGGCGGGGAAAAGGATCGCTGGACCAGCCAATAGCCATCGCCTGACGGATCGCGGTCAAGCGCTGTCATGCGATAGTCGGAATCTCTGGGGCGCGTTTGCGGCGGAATCTGAACAGCCACGCACTCGCTTATGGTGCAGTCCCACACACCGCCATCCTCGCCCGCGACGCGCCATTGCTGGCCATGCGAAGCCAGACCCTCCATGCCGCCATTGTCGTCGAACGGCCAAATGGGGCGCGGCACTTCGCGCGGCTTGGTCAGGGCGTCCAGCGGGCCATAGTTCCAGATACGGTGGTCCCGCTCGAAACTGACCAGCACATCGCCATTGTCGAGCAGCGCCAGTCCTTCGGCATCGCCGTCGACCTTGTTGCTGATCGGCTGGCCATCCAGCATCGTCAGCCGCACCGAGCGCAACTGGTCCAGCCCGACCAGTTGACCATTGTCGTCCAGGCGCAGCTCTCCGCGCACCAGATCACCGGCATCGGACACGGCCACAAAGCCATTGTCTCCAACGAGTTTCAGGTCTGACAGGCTGCGCAGTGGCGAGACGGTGGGCGTCAGCAGATGAGCGCCACCGGCAAAGACCACCTGTGGAGCCAGGGTCGCGCCGCCGGGCAGGCCAAGGCCGATGGTACGGGTCGAGGCAGGCTGGGCCTGCCATGCGGCGCTGGTGGAGCCTTGCGTCCACGGCTGGGCCGTGATGGCTGCCCCCGCACAGGCGGCGAGGGCCAGGCTGGCGCAGGCGGCGATATAGAGCTTACGGTTCATGCAGCCTTGCGTGCGCGGCGGGTGGTGGCAGGGGCGCGGGCGTCGACGTCAAACAGTTCCGCCAGTTTTTCGGTCATGGCACCGGCCAGTTGCTCCACATCGGTGATGGTCAAGGCGCGGCGATACCAGCGCGTCACGTCGTGGCCGATGCCGATGGCCAGCAGTTCGACGCTGGAACGGTCCTCGATCTCGGCGATGACGTGGCGCAGGTGTTTGTCCAGATAAAGGGCAGCGTTGGCGCTTTGGGTCGAGTCATCGACAGGCGAGCCGTCCGAGATCACCATCAGAATACGGCGCTGCTCGCTGCGGGCCATCAGACGGTCGTGCGCCCATTGCAGGGCCTCGCCGTCGATATTCTCCTTCAGCAGGCCCTCGCGCATCATCAGGCCAAGGTTCTTCTTGGAACGGCGCCACGGCGCATCGCCGGATTTGTAGATGATATGGCGCAGGTCATTCAGGCGGCCCGGATTGGCGGGCTTGCCGTCTCCGATCCAGCGCTCGCGGCTTTGGCCACCCTTCCACGCGCGGGTGGTAAAGCCCAGAATCTCGACCTTCACGCCGCAGCGTTCCAGCGTGCGGGCCAGAATATCGGCGCACACCGCCGCCACCATGATCGGGCGACCGCGCATAGAGCCGGAGTTGTCTAGCAGCAGGGTCACGACCGTGTCGCGGAACGGGCTTTCGCTCTCCATCTTGAACGACAGCGGGCTGGTCGGGTCGGTGATGACGCGGGTCAGGCGGGCCGTGTCCAGCATGCCTTCTTCAAGGTCGAACATCCACGAGCGGTTCTGCTGCGCCATCAGGCGACGTTGCAGTTTGTTGGCCAGTCGCGACACCACACTGCCCAGCGAGGCCAGCTGTGCATCCAGCATGGCCCGCAGGCGATCCAGTTCCATCGGATCGCACAGTTCGGCGGCGTCCACCACCTCGTCAAAGGCGGTGGTGTAGGCCCTGTAGAAATCGACCGCGCGACCGTCGTCGGTGTTCTCGTTGCGATTGGGCATGGCCCCGTCGCTGAGTTCGGGGTCTTCCACGCCGGGTTCGCCGTCGGGATCGGCGGGGCGCCCATCGGGACGGGTCTGGCGCTCGTCCTCGGCGCTTTGATCGTCAGAGGTGCCCTCCAGAGACTGGCCGCCTTCGGCCTCGCCATCGTCTTCCTGCTCGTCTTCTTCGGGCGCGTCCTGTTCGGTCTGGTTCTGGTCGTCCTCGCCCTCTTCCTCGGACTCATCGGGGGTGTCGGCAGAGCCGGATTCCAGATCAAGCGCCTTCAGGAGATCGCCCATACGCTTGGCAAACAGGGCCTGATCGTCGGCAGCCTCGGCCAGAGCGTCGATCTGGGCACCGGCGCGACCCTCGATGTCGATACGAATCTTGTCGACCATAGAGGCCAGAGCGTCGGGGGCGCGGGTGCCCATCAGCCGCTCACGCAGCATAATGCCAACGGCCTCGCCCAACGGTACGCGCTCGGCTTCGGCCTTCAAGGCACCTGTGCGTTCCAGACGGGCGATCAGGGCCGAGCGCAGATTGGCGCGCACACCGGCCAGTTTGCGGGCACCGATGGTCTCGATGCGCGCCTGTTCCAAGGCGTCGAACACCTCGGCGGAGGTGCGGTCCTGCGGGCGGTTCTTGGCGTCGATGGCCGCGTCATGGTTGGCCAGACGCAGCGCCAGACGGTCGGCCTGACCACGCAGGGAGGCGTTCTCGCCCTCGCTGGCGTTGCGCGTCGGATGGGGCAGGGTCAGCACACCGCCAACCAGCTTGGGTCCGTCAGAGGCGAAATGCACCTCCAGTTCCGGCTGCTCGGCCAGCGCCCTCGCGGCATGGGCAAGGGCGCGCTTGAAGGTTTCCTGCGGTGTCTCGTTGGCGGCCATGGCACACACATAGACGATGCCACGCCAAGAGGAAGGCCCTAGAGCCGTCGTAGGGGCAAGAATCTAGGTCCGCTCGCGGGGATCAACCGATCGGGCGACCCGCCCCCGAGCGCGAGCGGGTCTCGCTCCAAGTCGATCCCTGCATCCGGCGCAAGCTGTCCTCGTCGGTGCGATCGCGCTGGCCGGAATGGGTGGCCACCTCGCGGCACACGCGGCGGTTCATGGTCGAGCCGGTAGCGCGCTCCCAACTGCACACAGTGCGGGTATCTCCACGTGGTGCAGGTCGCGCGGTTATGGCCCGCACCGGAGACGATCCGGCTTGCACAGTTTGCGCATCGGCACGCGGCACTTCGGCCTGCGGCTCCTGTGCCATAGGAACAGACACCATGGCCCACACCATCAGCGGGATCGTCAACATAGCCGTTCTCCATTCGGTATAACGCAACTATGCAGAGAAAAGCCGGTGCGCACAACCACCGCGGCGGGCGGCCTAATTTTCAGGTCGCGTACGAACCAGGATCACATTGCCTGCGCCCGGTTTCAGATCGAAGACGGGGAACTGCGACACCAGATCCTTGAGCTTCTGAAAGCCGTAGGAGCGCTGGTCGAAGTCTGGATAGGCATTGCGCAACTGGTTGCCGATAGCGCCCAGTGCCACCCAGCCGTCGCCGTCGCTGTCGGCGTCACTGATGGCCTTGGCGATCAGTTTGCGGGCCTGATTGAGATTGCGCTTGGGTTTGGGAACGGGTGCGGCGGCTTTGTCCTCGGGCTCGGTGGCAGGCGGCGGCATCAGGTTTTCGATATAGATGAAGCGGGTGCAGGCCTGACGGAAGCTTTCCGGCGTCTTTTCCTCGCCAAAGCCAAAGACCGGCAGACCCTGCTCGCGAATGCGCGAGGCCAGACGGGTAAAATCGCTGTCGCTGGAAATCAGGCAAAAGCCGTCAAACCGGCCCGAGTGCATGAGGTCCATGGCATCGATGACCAAGGCGATGTCGCCCGAGTTCTTGCCCTTGGTGTTCTGGAAATTCTGCTGCCACTGAATGCCCCATTTGGGCAGCACCTCGACCCATCCTCTCAGCGCGGGGCTGGCCGCGTCGCCATAGATGCGCCGCGCCGTTGCCTCGCCGAGGGTAGCGATCTCGGCAAAGAGGGCGTCAACGATGCGGGACGAGGCATTCTCCCCGTCGATCAAGACGGCCAGTCGGCGGCTGGTGGCGTGTTCGGTGGCAGTCAAAGGCATTCAGGCAACCTTCAGTCTGAACAACATCAGATATCAGGGTTGCCTTGCGCGATGCGCGGGTCAATCAAAAAGGGGCCAGCCGTGTGGCTGACCCCCTTAAGGCTTGAGCGTGTATCGTCAGGCCTACTGGACCTGACGGACCTCGATGGGCAGGCCAAGCGCGTCCAGTTGCGGACGCACCTTTTCCGCATCGCCTACCACGACCCAGACGAACTGGGACGGGTCCAGAACGGCGCGCACGGCGGCGTCCATCTGGGCAGCGGTGGTAGCGTTGATCCGCTGGGCCACGGATTCCTGATAGTCATCCGGGCGGCCGTACAGGTCATTGCTGCGCAGGGCACCGAGGATCGAACCTGCGGTTTCGATGGAGCCCGGCAGCGAGCGGGTCTCGCCCTTGATGGTGCGGTCGTGCTCTTCGGGCTTCACGCCTTCGCTGGTCAGGAACGCGTTGTACTGGTGCAGCAGGGCCTGAATGGACTCACCGGTGCGGTCGGCCTGAACCGGCGCGCTGATGATGTAGGGCGAGCGGCCTTCAAACGGGTTGAACATGCCGCGCACGCCATAGGACCAACCCTTGGTCTCGCGCAGGTCCGAGTTGATGCGGCTGAGGAAGTCGGTGCCGACAACCGCATTGCCCAGATTAAGGACCAGATTGTCATCCTGACCGGTGACCGGCAGGACCGTACCGCCCATGATGATCGACTGAGGT
This sequence comes from Brevundimonas sp. UBA5713, assembly GCF_002419815.1. Lineage (GTDB taxonomy): Bacteria > Pseudomonadota > Alphaproteobacteria > Caulobacterales > Caulobacteraceae > Brevundimonas. Next base: position 7,645 of record NZ_DIGV01000013.1, read on the forward strand.
GATTGCGGACGGTCGATCAGCACAATGCGGGCACCGCTTTGCGGTACATTCGCATCGATCGATTTGGTGCCCTTGGGGGCAGACGGCGCAGCCCAGTCGCCGAAAGCGGCGTTCAACTGTGCCGTCACTTCGGCCAGCGGCAGATCGGAGACCACGAACAGCTTGGCGTTGTCCGGACGGATCCACTGCTGGTGTTGACGTACGATATCCTCGCGGGTCACGGCGGTGACGCCTGCCTCGGTGCCCGACGACGGACGGGCATAAGGATGTTGCTCGCCATAAATCAGCGGCCAGAAGGCGCGCGAGGCGATAGACTGCGGCTGGGTCTTTTCGCTGGCCAGTCGGGCCAGACGCTGGGCACGCAGACGCTCGACCTCGCTCGGCGCAAAGGCGGGATTGCGGACCACATCGGCCAACAGAGTCAGCGACGGGGCCAGATTGGTGCTGATGGTCGACAAGCTGGCGACCGAACGGTCGGTGCTGTTGCCAACGCTGACCGTGGCACCCAGACGCTCTTGGGCCTCGGCCAGAGCGCGCGAGTCACGCGTGGTGGTGCCTTCCTGCATGATATCGGTCATCAGGGTCAGGGCACCGGGCTTTTCAAGGCTGTCGGCGGCGACACCGGCGTTGAACTCCAGCGCCACGCGGGTCACCGGAACGGTGGCAACCTGGGCGTAGACGACCTCGATGCCATTGGCCAAGGTGGTGCGCTGGACGTCGGGGAAGTCGAGGTTCTTCACTTCGCCGACTTGCGGAGCCGCATCGCGGGCGACGCGCTGGATTTCCGGCGCAGGCGCGGGCGTGGCACCAGACGGTGTGGCGGCGGCCTCTTCATACGCCGCGCGTTCGCCCGGCAGTACGATCTGGCTGTAAACCGGACGGGTCAGCCAGCGCTGCATGGCAGCCTTGACCTGATCGGGCGTGACAGATGCCAGACGCTGGAGTTCGGTTTTGTAGTGGTCCGGATCGCCCGCATAAAGCTGACCTTCAGCCAGAGCCGAGGCCTTGCCGTTCGTCTGTTCCAGACCCTGGATACGGCGCGACACCTGTTGGGTGACAACGCGGTCGATTTCGTCCTGCGTAGGGCCTTCGGTCAGCAGACGCTGGAACTCTTCATCCATGCGGCGTGCGACGGCCTCATGGTCCTGACCCGGTTTTACCGTTGCCGTGTAGGAGAAGGTGCTGAGGCGCTGGAACACCTGATTGCTGGCGCTGACGCTCGACGCCGTCTGCTCGCCGCGGACCAGAGTGTTGTCCAGTCGCGAACTGGCCAGACCGCCCAGAACGGAGGCCGCCACTGTCAGCGGCGCAGTGTCTTCATGCAGCAAGCCCGGCGTGGCCCACCAGCGGCTGACGCGGGCCTGTGCCACGCGGTCGTGCAGGGTCTCGGTGACCGGCGCGGCCAAGGTCGGCACGTCGGCTTCCTTGGGCGTGTGCTTGGGGCCCGCCGGAATGTGCCCGAAATAGCGGTTCACCAGCGTGCGGGCATCGGCCTCGTTGATGTCACCGGCCAGGACCAGAACCGCATTGTTCGGGCCATAGTGATCAGTGAACCACTGGCGGACGGTCTGCATGCTGGCGGCATCGAGATCAGCCATCGAGCCGATGGTCGAGTGACGATAGGGGTGACCTTCCGGGAAGAGGGCGGCCAGCGTGGCGTAATAGGTCAGGCCATAGGGCTGGTTGTCGCTTTGACGTTTTTCGTTCTGAACCACGCCACGCTGAAGGTCGAGCACCTCTTGGGAAACCTGACCCAGCAGATGGCCCATGCGGTCGGATTCCAGAAACAGGGTGTACTCCAGCGCCGGTGTCGGCACCGTCTGGAAATAGTTTGTGCGGTCGAACCAGGTGGTGCCGTTCAGGGCCGTGGCACCGGCCGACTGGATCGCCTGAATGTGCGAGACGGGGCTGTTTTCCGAACCGCCGAACATCAGGTGCTCGAACAGGTGGGCAAAGCCGGTCGATCCCTTGGGTTCGTCCTTGGAGCCGACGCTGTACCACACGCTGACAGCGACCACCGGAGCCTTGCGGTCTTCATGGACGATGACCGTCAGGCCGTTATCCAACTGGAAGCGCTTCCATGGAATATCGACACGGGCCAGCAGTTCGCTGATTGGAGCGGCTTGCAGTTGCTCGGCTTGGAGCGCGCTGGCGGAGGCGGGGGGCTGGCCGCTGGCCGAAGCCGCGACGGGTGCCAAGCCCACCATAAGTGCAGCCACGGCGGCAGACGTTACAAGGCGTCGCATGAGCAATCCCTTAGGTTGAAAATCCGAATGTGACCATAACGGGCTAATTTGGGTCCACAATGCGTCAATGTGGATTCTGTCCAAAGATTCACGCTTTGCGAGCGGTGGCACCTAAAGTCGCAATTAGTTTGAATTGCAAATCAAAGTGATTTAGGGTTGCAGGATCATGCCCCACTCCCCCGAACCCAAACGCGCTTTTGGTATGCGCTTTGCCATGCTGGCACGGCGCTGGCGTCAGTCGCTGGAAGCCTCTCTGGCCGAGGCTGGCCTGACCGATGCGACGTGGGCCCCCATGGTGCACCTGCACGAAACGGGCGGGGGACTGACCCAGAAGCAGTTGGCCGCCCGTCTCGGCATCGATGCCTCAACCCTGGTGCGTTTGCTGGATATACTGGAGCGGCAGGACCTCATTGTCCGCCGTCCCGACGAGCACGACGGACGTGCCCGCAAGGTCAGCCTCAGTCCTGCGGGCGAAGACCGCGTGCGTCACATTCGCGATCTGCTGTGGAAGCAGGAAAGTCTGATGCTCGCCGATCTGTCGGACGAGCAGATTGTCGCCATGATGCAGGGCTTCGAGGCGATTGATCGCTGTATGGCGGGCCATTCCGCAGGCGAAGCATGAGTATGGTGCGTCGTCGCCATATCATGCCCATGGTGTTGCACCATCGGCATCTGCGGGACAGTTTGGCTGTCACGCGCCCCGCTGTGCTGCGAAACTCGGTCTTGGCGGGTCTGCAGGTGGCTCTAACGGTCGCTCTGGTCCTGCCGCTCGTGCATCTGTCGCCGTGGTCCGGCTTGATCGGCTATGCGGGACTGGGGGCCTTGTCTGCCCTGTTTGGACGGTTTGCCGAGACCGGCAAGCGGACCGGCATCGTCGTTATGGCGGGCCTGTGCCAGATCGCTTCTGTTGGCCTTGTATCGGCGGCAGCATGGTTGGGGGCTACACCCGCCATGCTGATGATCCTGCTGGCCTGTCTGGGGGGCTGTTTCTTTCTGATCGGGACACTCGCCCGTTTTGGTCCTCCGGGAGCGTTGATTTTCATGTTTGCGGGCACTGCGGCCATGCGTGCGCCAGACAGTCTTGACGATCTTCTGGCACGCATTGCCATGACGGCAGCAGCGGCGGGTGTTGCCGTTTTGCTGTGTGCCCTTACCGAGAGCTTTCGTTTCAAAGGCCATGCCGAACGCCCTCTTCCCCAAGAGCCGTCGCGCACGCTGAAGGATTGGATGCCGACGGTTATCCGTATCTGCGCGGGTGCAGCCATCGCAGGCTTTGTGGCCATGGCTATGGGCATGGAGCATGCCGGCTGGGCGGCTCTGGGTGCAACGGCGGTTTTGCAGGGGCCGTTTCTGCACCTGTCCATTCACCGAGCGCTCCAGCGGGTGGCTGGTACCATTATCGGTAGTCTGGCAGTCTGGTTGATCCTGCAAGGCGGGCCGGGCACGTGGGAGGTGATCGCCCTGATCGTGGTGCTGCAAATCGCCACCGAGGTAGTGATCGGCTTCAACTATGGTTTTGGCCAGATTTTCGTCACCCCCATGGCCCTGCTGATGACCTATCTGGCGGCGTCGGGCACGGCTGGACCGGATCTCGCGGGGGAGCGGGTGATCGACACCCTGATCGGGGCGCTGGTCGGTATTGTCGTGGCGATTATTCTATCGACACAGAGTGACCGGATGCATCTGTCTGAGCGGCACGCATCGGTGGGTCGTTAAAAAAAGCCCCGGCCTTTCGGTCGGGGCTTTTTTGATAGGCTTGTGGACGATCAATCGTCGTCCATCTTGAGCGCGGCGATGAAGGCTTCCTGCGGAATCTCCACCTTGCCGAACTGGCGCATGCGCTTCTTGCCGGCCTTCTGCTTCTCGAGCAGCTTCTTCTTACGGGTGGCGTCACCGCCGTAGCATTTCGACGTCACGTCCTTACGCAGGGCGCGGACGGTCTCGCGGGCGATGATCTTGCCGCCGATCGCCGCCTGGATCGGAATGACGAACATGTGCGGCGGGATCAGTTCCTTCATCTTCTCGACCATGCCGCGACCACGGGTTTCGGCGCGGGCGCGGTGAACCAGCATCGACAGGGCGTCGACCGGCTCGGCATTGACGAGGATGCTCATCTTCACCAGATCGCCGACCTTATACTCGGTGATCTCGTAGTCGAACGAGGCATAACCCTTGGAGATCGACTTCAGGCGGTCGTAGAAGTCGAACACCACTTCGTTGAGCGGCAGCTCGTACACGACCATGGCGCGCGAACCGACATAGGACAGCTCGAGCTGGTTGCCGCGACGGTCCTGGCACAGCTTGATCACGCCGCCGAGGTATTCGTCCGGCGTCAGGATGGTGGCCTTGATCCACGGCTCGGCAATGGTGTCGATCTGCATCACGTCCGGCAGGTCGGCCGGATTGTGCAGATCCATTTCGGTGCCGTCGCGCAGGCCGATCTTATAGACCACCGACGGGGCGGTTGCGATCAGGTCGAGGTTGAACTCGCGGCTCAGGCGTTCCTGAATGATTTCGAGGTGCAGCAGGCCAAGGAAGCCGCAGCGGAAGCCGAAGCCCAGAGCCGGACTGGATTCCATCTCATAGGTGAACGAGGCGTCGTTCAGGCGCAGCTTGCCAATGGCGGCGCGCAGATCGTCAAAGTCCGCGGCATCCACAGGGAACAGGCCGCAGAACACCACCGACTGGACTTCCTTAAAGCCCTTCAGCGGTTCGGCGGTCGGCTTCTTGTCGTCGGTGATGGTATCGCCGACGGCGGCGTGGGCCACTTCCTTGATCTGGGCGGTGATGAAGCCGACCTCGCCCGGGCCGAGCTGCTCGACCGGCGTATTCTTGGGCAGGAAGACGCCGACGCGGTCGACCAGATGGGTCGTGCCCGATTGCATCATCTTCACGCGCATACCGGCCTTCAGCACGCCGTCGAACACGCGCACCAGCAGCACCACGCCGAGGTAGGGGTCGTACCAAGCATCGACCAGCATGGCCTTCAGCGGAGCGGTCACATCGCCCTTGGGCGGCGGCAGGCGGGTGACGATGCCTTCCAGCACGTCTTCGATGCCGATGCCCGACTTGGCTGAACATTCGATGGCGTCCGAGGCGTCGATGCCGATCACATCCTCGATCTGGGCCTTCACGCGCTCGGGTTCGGCGGCGGGCAGGTCGATCTTGTTGAGGACCGGAACGATCTCGTGATTGTTGTCGATGGCCTGATAGACGTTGGCCAGAGTCTGGGCTTCCACGCCCTGCGAGGCATCGACCACCAGAATGGAGCCTTCGCAGGCGGCCAGCGAGCGCGACACCTCATAGGCGAAGTCGACGTGACCCGGGGTGTCCATCAGGTTGAGGATATAGTCCTCGCCATCCTTGGCCTTGTATTTCAGACGCACCGTCTGGGCCTTGATAGTGATGCCGCGCTCCTTCTCGATATCCATATTATCGAGAACCTGTTCCGACATTTCGCGCGCGGTCAGGCCACCGGTGAATTGAATCAGGCGGTCAGACAGCGTCGATTTGCCATGGTCGATGTGGGCGACAACGGAAAAATTCCGGATGCGTTCGATAGGAGGCGTCGTCATGCAGCGGCGCTTAGCATTGGCTGAGGATAAACGCCACTTCCCTGATGCGCGCAGGGGCAGGTTCGTCCTCCACGCCAGAAACCAGGGCGGCGTTACGGGGTATTACGCATAACGCCGATTCACCATTCCGTGTAACAACGATTTAAGCTGTGCAGCATTTAGTATAGTGTTGTTATTCGGAGTGCCCCCCCCATGCTACGGATAGGTAAACGGGCCGAGCGATCCCGAGAGGGTGTCGCGGCTGTCGAGTTCGCTATCGTGTTCCCCCTGCTGTTGTTCATGCTGGTAGGGATGATTGTCTATGGCGGATGGTTCTGGTTGGCCCATTCGGTCCAGTCTCTCGCCTATGAATCGGCGCGGGCATCGCTGGGCGGTCTGGATGCGGCCGAACGCCGTGCCCTTGCGCTCGATTTCGTCAGCCAGCGCGGGCCCGAGATCGGCGTGCCGGTCGGCGCGACCTCTGTTTCGGTGAACAGCGACAATCAGGTGGTGGCGGTGACCATCAACTATGACGTCAGCACGCATCCGATCATGGCTCTGAAAGGCCTAACGGTTCCGCCGCCCCAGACCATCAGCAAAGAGGCGGTTGTTCGCCTGGGCGGCTACTGACTATGAGGCCGCGCGCGACAGCCTTGGCGGGGTTGCTGCGGCGCTTTGGTCGCGGACGCGATGGCGGTGTGGCCATCATTGTCGCGGGCTCGGCCTTTATGATTGTCGTTCTGGCGGCGCTGGCGGTGGACCTCGGGTCTATCGTTCTTCGCGCGCGAGAGATTCAAGGCGCGGCCGATCTGGCTGCCTTGTCGGCGGCGCGCGATATCCCCCGCGCGCAAGCGGCGGCATTGGCCACGACCCGGGACAATCTCGGGCCCGATGCCACTGTGCGTACAGACGTCGGTGTCTGGGTAGGTGATCCGACTAAGACGCCGGAACAAAGATTTTCCGTGACCGCCACCAAGCCCAATGGCGCACGGGTCGAGGTGACGGCACCTGCGCGGCTTTATTTTGCGGCCATACTGGGCAAGTCCCACATCATGATCACCCGAAAGGCCACGGCGGCCATTCCGGGGGCAGAGCCTTCGGCCCTGTTCACCATTGGCTCGCGCTTGCTGAGCCTTGATCGCGGACTGGTGAATGCCCTTTTGACGGGACTTTTGGGGTCGAACGTCAGCCTGTCGGTTATGGACTATAACCGGCTGGTCGGCGCGGATGTAAACCTGCTCGAATTCCTTGATGTGCTGGCCGTGCGACTGAATCTCGAGGCAGGCGACTATGACGCCCTGCTGCGCCACGAGGTCGAGACCGGCCTGCTTCTGAAAGTGCTCGAGGTTGTCGCCAGCAGTGATGCGCGGTCCGTCCTGAGCCAGCTGACGGGCCTGCCTTTGACAGCCAAGGTCAAAGTCGCCGACCTGATCGGGGTTGAGGCCGATGCCAGTGATGGTTTGCGGCGTGGCCTTGATCTGGATGTGGGAGCGCTGGACCTTCTGGTCGCCACTCTGGAGACCGCGAACCAGAACCGCCATCTGGCGCTGGATACGACACTCAACCTTGGCTTGGCCGATGTGACGTTGATGGCGGCCATTGGCGAAAAGCCCAATCAGTCCTCTTGGGTCACTCTGTCGACTAAAAATGGCGAAGTGCTCAAGACGGCCCAGACCCGCATCTATGCGCGGGTGAACACCAAAAACTTCATCCCCGAGCTGTTAAAGCTGGACCTTGAGTTGATTGCCGAGGTGGCTTCTGCCGAGGCCCAAATTACAGACATTCGCTGCCAGGGCTCGCCGGCTGTTGACGTCAGTGCGGTTCCCGGACTGCTGCGCGTCAGTCTGGGAGATGTGAAGAACCGGCAGGACCTGCGCGACTTCAAGAAGAAGATCGTGACCGAGCGCAAACATCTGGCCACGGTCCTGCTTATACCTGTCTATGTGTATGCCAACCTTGAGAGCAAGGACCGCACGGCCCAGAGACTGACCTTTAGCAAGGCCAATATCGAAAGCCGCACCTATAAGAAGGTCCGCTCCAAGGAGATTGCCTCCAGCCTGTTGACCAGTCTGACGAAGGAGCTGGAACTGGATATCGGCTTGCTGAGCCTGGGGTGGGTGGTCAACCTCCTGACGCCGCTGACGTCGCTGCTGGGCTGGATTCTGGACATGATCCTCAACCCGCTGCTCAGCCTCCTCGGGATAGGTCTTGGCGAGGCCGATGTGGGCGTACTGGGCGTCAACTGCACGGGGGGCGTCGGTGGCATTCCCCATCTGGTTGGCTGATCAATCGCAGGGCAAAGAAAAAGGCCGGAGGGATGTCCCTCCGGCCTTTCTTATTAGACTCTGAACGAAATCAGGAAGCGATCGGGCGCAAGCCGTTGGCTTCAACCTGCTGGACGACCGGACGCTTGGCACCGCCTGCGGCGATGATGCGGTCGATGCGGGCCTTCTCTGCGCGGAAGGCGGCCAGTTCGGTACCCGACAGAACCGTACCCTCGGAGGTACGCACGCTGGCCGGATTGATACGCTGGCCGTTGCGCCACATTTCATAGTGAAGGTGCGGGCCGGTCGAGTTGCCGGTCGAGCCGACGTAGCCGATCACCTGACCTTGGGTGACGCGCTGACCGGCGCGCATGCCCGAGGCAAAGCGCGACAGGTGGGCGTAACCGGTTTCGAGGCCGTTGGAGTGGCGAACACGGATCCAGTTGCCATAGCCGCCCCAGCGACGGGCTTCGACGACGACGCCGTCTGCCGGTGCAATAATCGGTGTACCGGTGGAAGCCGCAAAGTCCATGCCTTGGTGCATCTTGCGATAGCCGGCGATGGGGTGGACGCGATAGCCATAGTTGGACGACACGCGACGGAAGTTCTGCAGCGGAGTCCGCATCATGGTGGTGCGGGTGTTTTTGCCGGTCGAGTCGAAATATTCGACCTTGTTCGAGCCGGGGCGCTGGAAGCGGTAGAAGGCCTGACCCTTCAGCTCTGCGTACAGCAGTTCACCGGTTTCGATGGTGCGGCCCGTTTCGGTGACCGAGCGATCGAACACCAGCGTAAAGTCGTCCGTGGCGCGCACATCGCGCTGCATGTCGAACTTATGGGCGAACAGCTGGCTGGCCTTGCGGATTACTGCCGAGGTGGCACCCAGTTCACGGGCGCTGGCAGACAGCGAGCGCTGGACCTTGTCGCGGGCAACGACCGTCTCGTGCGTGACCTGTTCATCCAGCGAGCGGAGGCGAAGAGCACCGTCGAAGCTGCGCGACACGGTCAGCTGGCTGGCCGGACCGGTCCGCATGGTCAGGCCGATCAGGCGGGCATCGCCGACGCCGCCACGCGGGCGGGCTACGGCGGTTTCAAACTTGGCACCGGCGCGCAGGTCGGTGATATCAAAGGCAGTGGCGATGGTGGCGGCCACGGCACTGGCGTCCTCGGCGTTCACACCGGCGCGGCGCACGGCCTGCTCAAAAGTTTCGCCACGGCGAATTTGAACGGAAAGGGCCTCAGGTGCGTTAAGCCCTGCAGGAGCCGCAGCAGCCGTATAGGCTTGCGTTTCCAGATAGGCCGTTTGTTGCGGCGTCATGACCGGAATATCGTCCGCGCCGGAATCGGCGAAGGGCTTACCTGCAATCAGCGCAATGCTGACCGCCGCCACCGTGGTGAGCAGGTGTGGAGCAAGCCGCAACGGTTGGCGGCGCGGATCGAACTGGGCCATAGGTCCCCGACTTTCGACGACGCCGTTTTGGCGCCTACACGAAATCTCGCATCACCAGCGCGTTTCCCGACGTGCCGGTGAAGCCAAGATTTATAGACTCCCTGTCCCTGAATGGGAAGGCACTCTGGTTACAATCCGTTATATGTAACATCAGAATGCAAGGATTTACTTAATATACTCGCTTCTTTGGCGAAAATGGGTCCACAGTTTGTAAACGCCTCAACCACAAGATGAAGGGGTTTTAATCTGCATCTCCCACATCGTCTTGGTGTTGACGCATTCGAATGATGTCCAAAGCGCGTTCCGGCAATCCTTGGTAAATTTATGCTGTGAACCCATTGTGCTTCAGTTTGTTTGTACCCCGTCAGAAACCGAATCTGTGCCGTGACCGAACAATCGCCTGATGAAAGACCTGCGCGCGGCCGTCCTAAAAGGCGTCTGCCTTTAGGCCGTGTGGGCACGGGATTGGTCATCGGCGGCACGGTCGTGGCCGTGGGTCTGGGCGGGCTTTATGTAAATCGACGCACGGTCGCCGACGAGGTGCTGGTTGGCTGGCTCGAAAAGCGCGGCATTCAAGCCGACGTCGAGGTCGAGCGGTTCGAGTGGGACGGTTTTGTCGGTCGCATCACTGTGGGTGATCCCGATGATCCGGATGTGCGCATCGACCGTGTCGTTGTCGATTACGATATCGGATTGCCGTGGTCCAAGGACGGCATGGGTGTCTCTCCCCGACGCGTGGTGCTGACCCGTCCGTTGATCAAGGCGCAATGGCTGGATGGCCAGTTTTCTTTGGGCAGCCTTGACCCCCTGATCAAAGAGTTCACGTCCAAACCCCCGTCGGCGGACAAGCGCGGGCCCCTGATTGTCGTCAGCAAGGGTCAGGCCCTGCTGACAACGGATTATGGCCTGGTAACCCTGCGTGCCGATGCACGGATCGATGATGGCCGTCTCAAAACACTGACAGCCGAACTGCCGCCTTCGGCGCTGGACCATGCCAATCTTAATGCCGCCGGCCTCAGTGCCAAGCTGCAGGCGCAGGAGGTTGACGGGCGGCTGGTATTTGCGGGCCATGCACTGGCTGATGCCTTTCGCGGTGCGGGGGTGCAGTCGCAAAAGCTTGACCTGAAATTTGAAGGCGGCGTGCCCTATCCTGCCAATGGAGCCAAAAAGGCTCTGGGCGCGGTGGTATTGCAGGCCGACCTGACGGCGGATGCGCTTTCCAGGGAAGGCTTTGCCGCTCAGGCCGCCACGGGCCATGTGGATTGGCGCGGCGAGGTCGATGGGTGGCTGGATGCCTTCTTGCTGCAGGGCGAGTTGCAGACGCGTATCCGCGCCCGTGATCTCAGGATGGCCGACAACCGTCTGAACGGTGCGGCGGTCGATGCCCGGAATCTTCAGATCGAAATCGCCCGTGGTCAGCAACCTTCGCGCGGCACCCATGTCGTGTGGAGGGCCGAGGGGCCATTGTCGGTCGAGGCGGCGCAGGGCCGACTTGGCGATTTCAGAGTGCGGGACCTGAGCCTGTCTTCAGGCAATCTTCTGGCGGGCGGCTGGGGGCGCGCGTTTGAAGCGCAAGGTCCTCTGACCCTGACAGCCGGTCGGTTGAGCGGACAGGATCTGGATTTGCGCGCTGTGCGCGGGCGCGTGGCTTTGGATGCAGTGGGTGATACCGATTTCCGCATCGGTCTGCGCGGAAGTCTGTCCAGCCGCGGGTCAAGCTATAACGGGCTGGGGCCGATCGCCGCAGATGACGCGCCCGAACTGGCCCGCTTGAAGGCGGCGGCCCGATCCTTTGATCTTTCCGCGCCTGACCTGCGGTTTGTAATGGGGACGGGCCATTCAGAGCTGGTTTTGTCGGCGCCGGCGACACTGCACCCCGCCACGGGCGGCACCGTGACGCTGTCGCAGGGCAGCGGGCCGATTGCCATCATGGCATCAGGCCAGATGCGCGGCTCGGCCAGACTTGTCGCCGAGGGGGGCGAGCTGCCTCTTTTGCAAATGGATGTGCCGCGCTGGACCCTGAATAACGGGGCGCTGGACGCCGCCCTGAAGGGCACGACCCGCTTGGACTTTACCCCCGCAAAGGGAATTTTCGTAAATACCGAAGGGCGGCTGCGCTCGCGTGGCGGCGTGACGACCTATTCCAGCCCGCACTGCGCAGAACTGGGACTGGCACGGTTTGATCTCGGTGAGAACGGACTGGAAGACATCAACGGCCAGCTTTGCAATCGCACAGGTCCGCTGCTGCGCCTGTCCGGTGGGCGCTGGGAAGTGCGCGGCCAACTGACCCAGACACAGGCGAGCGCCGGATTTGCCGCAGTCCGGATGTCCGACGCGAGCGGGAATTTGCTGGTGGCAGGCGACAATCGTGGCCTGCGCGTCGATCTGGGTATTCAGCAGGCGCGCTTGACCGATACCGGCGAGACGGCCCGTTTCAATCCTCTGGACGGCAGCGGACGGGTCACGCTGGCATCCAATATCTGGCGCGGCGATCTGAACTTTAAAGCCAACGGCCAGCCCGTCGCCGATGTGTGCTTGTTGCATGACGCAGCACTGGGCCAAGGCGGCCTGGGCATGAACACCCGTGGCGCGGTCTGCACCGTGCCGCGCTCGGTCCACGATCCTCTGCCCGAGGCGAGCGGCGAGCTGTTGTTTGCGGAAGGCGGCCTGCAACCCCAGCAACTGACGAGCATGATCCCCGGCCTGGTGGCCGAGCCGGTAAAGGGACGTGCCGCTTTCGCCGGACAGATGTTCTGGACTTCCGGTGGTTTGGTCAGCTCGGGGCGTCTCAAACTACGCGACCTGTCATTTGTTTCGCCGGTGGGTACTGTCGAGGGCGGGCGGGGGGACATCCATATCTCCAGCCTTGCGCCTCTGGTCATTCCGCCCAAGCAGGAAGTGCGCTTTGACCGCGTCGATGGCCCCTTGCCCATGAGCGATGTGCGCGTCGATTTGGGCGTGCAGGACGATACTCTCTTCTTGCAGCGGGCCTCTGTAAATCTGGCATCGGGCACGGCCTATCTGTTCGATCACGCCCTTTATGATCCTGAACGCGGCATCGGACTGCCGTCGAAAGACGCCGTCGAGCGGGGCGTGGAAATCCCGTTCAAGGCCCAGCAGAAATGGCGTTTCGGTGTCGCTCTGGAGGGGGTTCAGCTGAATGAGCTTCTGGAAGCGGTGGGTGCCGAACAAAAAGCCTATTTCGATGCCGAGGTGTCAGGTGTGCTGCCGGTCGTCTACCGTCCTGAATGGGGCTTTGCGGTCACCAATGGCGTGTTGATGGCTGACCGCCGGGGCAAGCTGAGCCTGTCGCCGGAACTGTTGGGCACTGTCGAAACCGACGAGGGAGCCTTGGCCACACCGGAAGGCACGGCACCTATTCCGCGCAACCTGATGCAGGACCTGGCCTATCAGGCGCTTGAGAACCTGACGTTTACAGATCTGAGCGCCACGGTGAACTCCATCTGCATGCCGCAGTCGAACCGCGTGCCGGATGCGGAAGGCTATATTCGCATCAACGGCGGCGGTGTCTGGTGTCAGACCTTGCCCGAGGACCAACTTCAGGGCGATGGAGAGGTCTGGGTACCCTCTCGGCTGGCTCTGGATTTTACGATCAACGGTTTCTACGACCCGCCCGAGCGCAAGGAGATGCGCCTGTCGCTGCTGGATGTCTTGCAGGGCAATTTTATGAAGAAGAAGATGGTCCTGCCGTCCGACACGCCGGTCACGTTGAACCTGAAGACGTCGATCAACGCTTATGATCTGGCGAGCCAGATTATGGACTATGTCAGATTGCGTAACACCCAGACGGAAATGCCTTAACCCGCATATCCCGTCGCGTTCACAAGGCATTCAGGTGTTATTGGCCTAGTATGCTATTATATCCACTCGAGTTCAGACCGGAGAGCGGCTGATGATCAACAAAAGGCAGTTTGCAGCTGCGGTAATCGGAACGGCCATGCTGGGAGGCGCTGCCTGCACCCCCACAGTCAAAGTGTCGTTCGACCAGCCGCTGGTGATCAACGCCAATCTGACCGCTGATATCCGGATCCGCCTCGATAAAGAGTTGCAGGACCTGATCCGCGAAAACCCGAACCTGTTCTGATCGGAGGGCTTAGAATATGGCCTATCGTAAAACTTTTATCGCCGTGGCTGCTTTGGCAGCTCTAGGCGTCGCGGGCGCTTCCTTTGCCCAGACCTCTTCGCAGAAGGCACTGGTCGATCAAGCCAAGTCGGAAGGCAAGGCGGGCGAACAGGCTGACGGTTTTGTCGGCGTGCGCACCTCGGTTGCGCCCGATACCCGCGAGGCCATCGACGCCATGAATGCGGGCCGTCGCCAAGCCTATGAGCGCAGCGCCCAGCAGGCTGGTACCACGCCCGCCGTGGCCGGTGCCCGTATGTTTGAAACCCAGCTGTTGCCACGCATCAGCTCGGGCCAATGGTACCGTAACGCCCAGGGACAATGGGTGCAGCGTTAAGCGCCCGACCCGAACATCGGAAATGACCGGTCCGCACTGCGCGGCCGGTCATTTTTTATGGACGAAAGGTTGTCGGGCGTCCCCCGGATTGGCAGGGTCACGGCTTGAGCTTACGGAACGTCGATCCCGTATTTCGGGTTTGTCCTGATCGACATCCCCAAGTCAGGAGAAATCTCATGCGTCTTTGGATTGTGCCGGCTGTTGCCCTTGGCTTGACGGCTGCCGCGTGCAACTCGTCCGAGCAGGCTCCGGCTGCCGCCACCACACCCGTGGCCGAGGCCAAGCTGGCCGGCGTGGATTTGACCCAGCCGGTGTCCGTGCTGGGCAATGAGCCCTTCTGGGGTCTGGCGATTGCAGACGGGAAAGTTGCCTATTCCGATCCGGAAGTCCCGACCGGCGGCCCGAACGGCACCATCGGCGCGCCGGAAATGCTCGGCAATGTCGCCATCTGGCGTTCCACCTTGTCGGATCAATCGCCTCTGGTGATCACTTTGACTGGTACGGACTGTTCCGACGGCATGAGTGACCGGACCTATCCGCTGGCTGCCAAGGTCGAACTGGGCGAGCGCGTACTGAACGGCTGCGCCGCTTCGACCGCTGCCATTGCAGCAGCGGGCGAAAGCGGACGCGTGGAATAGGCGCGCCTTAGCGACGCACCGATTCCGAGGTTCCGGTAATGGCTTGGCCCGCGGCCTGAATGTCGCGGCCCATGCCGGAAACCGTATTGCAGGCCGCCACGCCAAGGGCGGCCGCAATCATGCCTAGAGCGACGATTTTGCGCATGTTTTAGCTCCTGATTTTTGTAGATGTGTCACGCCGGTTGTAGCCGACCGCTGTTCGTTCGGGCTATGAGGGTAAGGCCCTAGCGGGCCATTATATCCAATAGTTTCGTAAGCGGGACCTTTATGACGAACGCCTCTGCCTCCTCCGCCCGTCGGCTGGTTGAAACCCTGGTCCTGAACGGGGTCGACAAGGTGTTCTGCGTTCCCGGCGAAAGCTATCTGGCGGTGCTGGATGCGCTGTACGATGTGCGCGACAAGATCGAGGTCATCGTGTGCCGTCACGAGGCGGGCGCGGCCAATATGGCCGAGGCCTATGGCAAGCTGACGGGCAAGCCGGGCATCTGCATGGTCACGCGCGGACCGGGGGCCACACAGGCCTCTATCGGCGTACATACCGCCCAGCAGGATTCCACGCCCATGATCCTGTTCGTGGGCCAGATCGCCCTGACCGACCGCGGTCGCGGGGCGTTTCAAGAGGTCGATTATCGCCAGACCTTCGGGGGGCTGGCCAAATGGGCGACCGAGATCGAAAGCCCCGAACGCACCGTGGAAATCGTCGAGCGCGCCTTTGCCACGGCGCTGCAAGGCCGCATGGGGCCGGTGGTTATCGCCCTGCCCGAAGACCTGCTGCACGAAGACGGCGGCCCCGCACCGGTCAAGCCGGTCACGCCCGCCCGCTCGGCACTCGACCCCGCCTTTGTGGCTGAACTGAGCGAGCGCCTGTCCAAGGCCGAAAGCCCGCTGCTGGTGCTGGGTGGCTCGGGCTGGAGCGATGAGGCCACCACCGCCATGGCCAACTGGGCCGAGCGGCTGGGCATTCCGCTGGCCCTGTCGTTCCGCCGTAAAGACCTGATCTCCAACCTGCACCCCTGCTATGCCGGTGATCTGGGCATTGGATGCAGCCCCAAGCTGATCGAGCGGGCCAAGCAGTCGGACCTGATCATCGCCATCGGCGCGCGCCTCGGCGAAAACGCGACGCAGGGCTATACCACGCTTGATCGTAGCCGCACGGCGCAGACGCT
Source organism: Brevundimonas sp. UBA5713 (assembly GCF_002419815.1). Lineage (GTDB taxonomy): Bacteria > Pseudomonadota > Alphaproteobacteria > Caulobacterales > Caulobacteraceae > Brevundimonas. The sequence continues at coordinate 23,438 of NZ_DIGV01000013.1, forward strand.
GATCCACATCCTGCCGGGGGCCGAAGAAGCGGGCCGCGTGTGGGCACCGCTGATGTCGGCCACGGCCGATAACAGTCTGGCCGCACTGGCTATCTCCCGGATCGAGGTGGACCGCCTGTGGCACGATCAGGCGCGTGCGGCCAATGAGGCTTATCTGGCCTTCTCTGCACCGATCCAGACCGTGGGCGCGGTGAACCTTTCGGAGGTGGTACGCCATTTGACGGTCGGCCTGCCCAAGGATGCGGTGCTGACCAATGGCGCGGGTAACTTTGCCGCATGGCTGCACCGTTTCTATCACCACCAAGCCCGCCGTGCGCAGGTGGCCCCGACGTCTGGGGCTATGGGCTATGGCTATCCCGCAGCACTGGCGGCCAAGGCCGTGATGCCCGAGCGGATGGTGGTGTGTTTTGCCGGTGACGGCGACTTCATGATGAGCGCCTGCGAGCTGGCCACTGCGGTTCAGTACAATCTGCCGGTCATTGTGATCGTGGTCGACAACTCCAGCTTCGGCACCATCCGGATGCACCAGGAGACCCACTATCCGGCCCGCGTGATCGCCACTGATATCAAGAACCCGGACTTCGTCAAATATGCCGAAGCCTTTGGAGCCTTCGGTATCCGCGTCAACGCCACCGGAGACTTCCCCGCCGCCTTGGCGCAGGCCTGTCAGGCGACCGAGCGGGGCCAGCCGGCGCTGATCCACCTGATCGCCGACACCGAACAGATCTCGCCAGCCAAGACCATCACCCAGCTGCGCCAGCGCAACTAAATGTCACGGTCATTTCAACTGGACGTAATCTTGTAACGGCGGCGCTTTGCTGAAACTGTGACCCCACTTTTTGGAGTGAGGGGAGCGCTATGCGCCGTATTTTGATTTCTTCCGTGGCTGCACTGGCTTTGTCGGCTGTGGCACCGATGGCCGTGGCCGCTCCGGCGGCTGCGCCCGCCGTGGCCAGCGCCCAGAGCGAGGACGCCCGTCTGGCCGAGTGGTTCGAGGCCGCCTATCAGGCCCGCCTGTCGCTGAGCCCGCAACAGATGACCTCGATGGGTCTGAAAACGGACTATGACAAGCTGGACGACCAGTCGCCGGAGGCACAGGCCCGTTCGCTGGCTCTGGCCGAGGCGCAACTGGCCGAACTGAAGTCGTCTTTTGACGTCAGCAAGTTGTCGACCCAGAACCAGCTGTCGGTGCGTCTGTTCGAATATCAGGTCGAGCAGCAGCGCCTGTCGGCGCAATGGCGCGACTGGGGCTTCCAGTTTGCCGCCAACGGCAACCCGACCACCACCCTGCCGGTGTTTCTGATCAACAACCACCGCGTGACCAGCGTGTCGGATGCCGAGGCCTATGTGGCCCGTCTGGTCGATACCGAGCGCTATATGGGTCAGGTGGCGGCTACCCTGCGTGACCGCACGGCCAAGGGGATTGTCTCGCCGATCTTCGTGTTCGAACCCAGCATCGACAACACCCGCGCCGTCATCCAGGGCGCGCCGTTCGAAGGCGCGGGCGTCAATCCGGTGTGGGAGGACTTCCAGAAGAAGGTCAGCGCCCTCGATACCGATCAGGCCACCAAGGATCGCCTGCTGGCCTCGGCCCAAGCGGCTCTCACCGGCCCGTACAAGCGCGGTTTTGAAACCGTCCTGACCGCACTGGGCGAAGCGCAGGCCAAGGCTGACAGCAATGACGGCGTGTGGCGCCTGCCGGACGGCGAGGCCTACTACAACTCGCGTCTGAAGTTCTCGACCACCACCAATCTGACCGCCGATGAAATCCACAACATCGGTCTGGCCGAAGTGGCCCGCATTCAGGCCGATATGGAGAAGATCAAAGAGCAGGTCGGCTTTAGCGGCACCCTGCAAGAGTTCTTCACCTTCATCAAAACCGACCCGCAGTTCCAGTATCCGAACACGCCGGAAGGCAAGGAAGCCTTCCTCGAGGACGCGCGCGGCTATGTGAACCGTGTGATGGAGATCGCCCCGCAGTGGTTCTCCATCCTGCCGAAGGCCAAGCTGGAAGTGCGTGCGGTCGAGCCGTTCCGCGAAGCCACCGCCTCGGTCGCCTTCTACAACCGTCCGGCACCGGACGGCTCGCGTCCGGGCATCTACTATATGAACCTGTCGGACATGACGCAGGTACTGAAGCCGCAGGTTGAAGGCATCAGCCTGCACGAAGGCGCGCCGGGCCACCACTTCCAGATCGCCTATGCTCAGGAAATGGAGGGTGTGCCCTCCTTCCGTCGCTTTGGCGGCTATGGCGTCTATTCGGAAGGCTGGGGCCTGTATTCCGAGCAGCTGGGCAAGGAGATGGGCTTCTATCAGGACCCGTACTCGGACTTTGGCCGTCTCTCGACCGAGCTGTGGCGCGCCGTGCGTCTGGTGCTGGACACCGGCCTGCACGCCAAGCGCTGGAGCCGCGAGGACGCTATTTCCTACTTCCGCCAGAACTCGCTGCTGTCTGAGCGCGACATCGTCAAGGAAGTCGAGCGCTACATCACCAATCCGGGTCAGGCGACCAGCTATAAGATCGGCGAGCTGAAGATCTTCGAACTGCGTCGCAAGGCGCAGGCGGCGCTGGGTGACAAGTTCAACATCCGTGACTTCCACACGGTGGTTCTGGGCTCGGGCGCTGTGCCGCTCGAAGTTCTGGAAGAGCAGGTCGATGCGTGGATCGCTGCTGGCGGCGGTCATCCGAGCCTGTAAGAAAACAGGCGCGTAAGCGACACGGGGGCGGGAGGTTTCAGACCTTCCGCCCTTTTGCTTTTGCCCTCTCTCTCTTTTGCTTTTGAGAGGGTTCGGCGCTAAAGGCCGCGCATGGCTTTTACCGCAACCGTCCTGACCATGTTCCCCGAGGCCTTTCCGGGCCCGCTCGGCGTGTCGCTGATCGGCACCGCATGGCGCGAGAAGGGGCTGTGGAATCTGGAAACGCTGGACATTCGCGCGTTTTCCGAGGATAAGCGCGGCTTCCTGGACGACACCCCTGCGGGTGGCGGTTCGGGTCAGGTACTCAAAGCGGACGTGGTGGCAAGGGCTTTAGACAGCCTTGAAGGTCCCCCTCGGCCGCTTTTGTACATGAGCGCACGCGGCAGGCCCCTGACGCAGGCGCGAGTGAAGGAGTGGGCGAAAGCCGACGGTATCGTCGTGCTGTGCGGCCGTTTCGAGGGGGTGGACCAGCGGGTACTTGATGCGCGCGGGTTCGAGGAGGTCTCCGTCGGAAACGCGGTCCTTGCCGGTGGCGAGGCAGCGGCCATGGTGGCGATCGAGGCGTGCGTCCGGTTGGTGCCGGGGGTCTTGGGTGCGGCGGAAAGCCTGACGTCCGAGAGCTTCGAAGACAACCTTCTTGAATATCCGCAGTACACGCGACCGCGGACGTTCGAGGGGCACGAGATTCCCGAGGTTCTGCTGTCGGGCGATCATAAAAAGATCGCAAAATGGCGTCAGGAACAGCGGGAAATCACAACGCGGGAACGGCGCCCAGACCTCTGGGAGCAGTATCTCGCCAACTTACAGGTAAAGAGCAAATAAGCTCCGGAGATAGACCATGAATATCGTTCAGCAACTCGCTGCCGAAGAAAAAGCCCGCCTGCTCGAAGGCAAGACCATTCCGGATTTCCAACCGGGCGACACCCTGCGCGTGAACGTGCGCATTAAAGAAGGTGAGCGCGAGCGTATCCAGGCCTTTGAAGGCGTCTGCATCGCCCGTGATGGCGGCGGCATCAACGAGACCTTCACGGTCCGCAAGATTTCGTTCGGTGAAGGCGTCGAGCGTCGCTTCCCGATCCTGTCGCCGAACGTTGAGTCGATCGAAGTGAAGCGCCGCGGTGTCGTCCGTCGCGCCAAGCTGTACTACCTGCGCGACCGTCGCGGTAAGTCGGCCCGTATCGCCGAACGTCAGACCGCTCGCAAGGTCGCCGTTCCGGTCACCGGCACTGAAGAGTCGACCGAAGGCTAAGATCAGCCCTTCGCTGATAATGAAAAACCCCGTCGCGGATGCGGCGGGGTTTTTTGCTGTCCGGACCCTGGATCCGTCAGTTCGGGGCGTGTGGGTCCGCGCTCTGGTCATGCGGGTCCAGATAGTCGCTCAGCGCAGCCAGATCGCTTTCGGCGGCGATGATCTGGTCCAGTCCGCGACGGATGGTCTCGCGGGTGGTGGCCGACAGCTTCTGGTCGTTGCGAGCGTTCTCGAACTGACCCTTCAGCTTGGCCTCGGCGTTCTGGACCATTTCAAAAGCGGACTTCTGGCTACCCAGTACCGCCTGGGTGAAGCCGTTGAAGGCGCGCGAGGCCTTGGCGAGGATCGAGCCGTTGTCCTCGGGCGTGCCGCCCCGGTCACGAACCTCCTGTTTCAGGGCTTCGGCTATGTCGAGGCGTTCCGCAGCGCGGCGCTCGAACCATTGGCTGTAGCGCGGGTCGTTGGTCTGGTCGGAGGCTCCGCGATAACCGTCGGCGCAATCGATCAGGCCTTCGATAAGGGAGTTCAGCACTTTGATATCGTGACTGTTGGCGCTCATGGGGAGGAGGCTCCTTTCTGGAGACTTTTGAACGCCCTCGATGGCCCACAGGTTGCTTATAGCTGCGTCCGCAGGCTCCACAGTTCGGGAAAGCAGCGGCGTTTCAGCGTCTCGACCAGATAGCCGACCCCGTCCGTACCGCCCGTGCCCATCTTGCGCCCGATGATGCGCTCGACGGTGACAATGTGCTTGTGACGCCATGTCAGCAGGGCATCGTCCATGTCCACCAGCTTTTCCGCGAGTTGGTACAGCGGCCACCAGCGTTCGGTGTTGCGATAGACCTCCAGCCAAGCAGCCTCGACCGCCGGATGGGCCTCATACTGGGTGGAGACGTCGCGGTTCAGCACCTCTTCGGGAATGTGCAATCCGGCCAGATGCAGCTGGCGCAGGGCATCGTCATAAACGGACGGGGCTTCCAGCGCGGCCTTGAGCGCGGCATGGGCCTGTGGCCGCTCGGCATGAAAGCGCAGGAAGCGCGGGTCTTTTAGACCCAGCATGGTTTCCAGACGGCGGAACTGGTCGCTCTGGAAGCCGGACGATGCGCCAAGGTCGCCACGGAATTTCAGATAGTCGGCAGGCGTCATGGTCGCCAGAATGTCCCAGCTCTGGGTCATCACCGCCTGAATACGGCTGACGCGGGCCAGCGACTTATAGGCGGGCACCAGATCGCCAGCGCGGATCAGCGACTGGGCCAGCGCCACCTCGTGCAGGATCTGCTTGAGCCACAGTTCCTTGGTCTGGTGGATGATGACGAAGAGCATTTCGTCATGTTGGTCGGTGCGCGGGCTTTGCGCACCGAGCAGCTGATCCAGCGACAGATAGCCCGCATAGGTCACGCCCTGAGGTTCGTGGCGCGCATTTTCGATCGACTGGCTTCGGATATCGTTGGCTTGGGTCATGGGTCCTGTATCGCCCGTTTGAAGCGAAATTGGAAACGCCCCGCCGGATGAGGGACGGGGCGTGTTCGCAGTCTGCGATGGCAGGATTTTTACTGGCCGGCGGTCACTTCGGCGACTGCATCGCGACCGGCAGCAGCAGCCTCGGCAGCGGTTTTGTAGATGAAGCCGTAGGTCGGATATTCGGTGGTGCCTAGATCGTTGATCGGATTGTACCAGACCTTGACGCGGCTCCAGTTGCCTTGGTCGGAAACGTCTACGACGGTGACGTTCTCCTCGACCTTGCCGCGGCTTCCGCCCCAGTTGGCGTGGGTGACGCGGATCACCCGATCAGTCAGAACATCGGAGACAACCGCCACGTGGCCCGCGCGCATACGGCCATGGGGTTGGAAGACGAGAACCGAACCGGTTTCCGGCGAAGTGCCGGTACGGAAGCGGTCTACGGCCTGACGCCACCAGGTCCACGCATCACCGAAAATCTGGATGCCGGAGAACATTCGGGCAAAGGTGACGCACTGCCAGTAAGGGTCGCGTGCTTCCACCTGCACCGGAGTGGCAAGCGTGAAAAATCCGAGGGTTGCCGCAAGAGCGGCGGCGGTGAGCCGTTTCATCATCTGGCGTGCTCCTGACTTCGGGGTGGTCAGATTACTAGAGCATGATCACCAAAGGTTGAAGCTTTGTTTCAGAGCGTAACGGAAAAAATCCACACGAAACCTAGGAGATCGACGGTTGGGAAGGTGAGACCTGCCGGATGGCGCGCCTCGCAGGCTGCTCGATCAACCGGTGCGCGATGGCGGCCAAACCCAGCAATCCCAGGATCAGAAGGCTCCATAGGGGCCAGCTAAACACCTTGTCGGCACTGCCTGTCAGCCGCGCCATCAGATTGACCGACAGCATCAGCCACGGGGCTGAAAAAATATAAACGGCATAGCTGATTTCGCCCAGCCACACCGTCGGACGGTACGCCAATAGGCCCGCGTGGCGATCATTCAGGCCCGCCAAGGACACGATCAGACTGCCCGCCGACAGCACGGTTAGAAGGTCCGATCCGATCAATCCCGCGCTCAGGATCATCATGGCCGCCCCGATCCCGATGCCTACCCAAGGCCGCGACGGCCTGTGCTGGCGATAGGCCAGATACAGGGCACAGCCATAGGCAAAACAGGGCACGATCCGCAGCGCGCCCCAGTGATAGGTCGCCTGCGTCAGCGCGGACCCCGTCAGGCGCGGAAAGCCGAGATAGAGGCCGATCATCAGTCCGATGGCCAGACCCAGCGCGATCAGCGGTCTTTGCCTTAACCGCCACGTGACCAGCGCATAGGCGGGAAAGGTCAGATAGGCGAACCACTCGGCCGACACCGACCATGACGGATGGTTCCAGCCCGCAACATCGGTCACGCCCCAGGCATTGATCATCAGCAGATTGGGGATCAGGCTGGGCCAGTGCAGCACATTGTCGCTGATGGCGATGCCCGCAGCCGAGGCCGCCAGCCCCGAGACCAGTACCGTCAATAGCGCGGCCAGATGCAGCGGATAGATGCGCGCCAGCCTCGCAGCGACAAAAGCGCGGTAGGAAAACCGCTTCTGGCCGAAACGCTCCAGATAGACGTGGGCGATAATGAAGCCCGACAGCACAAAAAACAGCTCCACCCCCAGATAGCCCTTGGCGATGATCATCGGCGTGCCCGCCACGTCCAGATGCGGCCAAAAACTGAACAGCGCGACCCACAGGGCCGCGACAAAGCGCAGGCTGGTCAGCGGCTTCAGGTTTCGGGGTGTGTTGATCTGGAGCATGTGGCGACACCGTGGGGGAGGACGGCGGAGTCGGTGCACCTTTGGTGCCAAGCGGGCGAACCAAAGCCTGTCACGCATGTTTGCAATTCGACGATTAGGCTTGTGGCATCACAACGGCCAAGGTGCGGCCTTAGACAAAGGACATGGCGATGAGCTTTCTGGATGAACTGATGGGTAAGGGCGGCCTTCCGGGCGGGGCCGAGGCGATCGGCGGCGTACAGGAGCTGATCGAGTCCCAAGGCGGTGTGCAGGGCCTGACGCAGAAGTTCAGCGCCGGCGGTCTGGGCGATATCGCCAAGTCCTGGCTGGGCGGCGGCAACAACCTGCCGATCTCGGCCCAGCAGATCGAGGCCATCATCGGCTCTGGCCCGATCGGCCAGTTCGCGCAGAGGCTGGGTGTCTCGCCGGCTCAGGCTGCGGGGGTGCTGGCCATGGCCTTGCCGATCATTATCGACAAGCTGACGCCGGATGGCGATGCCGCCAATCCGAAACAGGGCGTGGATATGGGCGACATCCTCGGCGGCCTGCTGGGCGGCGGTACCGGTGGCGGGCTGGGCAACCTCGGCAGCATCCTCGGCGGAATGCTGAAGAAGTAATTACGCCTCTAGGTCGTAGGTGACGCCGGTCAAATACAGGCCGTCCGACGGCGCAACCGGTCCGCAACGTGTGCGGTCGGCGGCATCAAGGGCGGCCTTGAACTGTTCCGGCGTCCAGCGACCCAAGCCGACCTCGGCCAGCGATCCGGTCATGGAGCGCACCTGACGGTGCAGAAAGCTGCGCGCCTCGAACACAAGATGCACTTCCTGACCCACGCGGGTTACGCGCGCGACATCCATGGTCTTGATCGGGCTTTGCGCCTGACACTGGGCATCGCGGAAGCTGGTGAAGTCGTGCTGGCCCAGAAGGTATTGGGCCGCGACATTCATCGCCTCGGCATCCAGCTCTTTTTTAACGTGCCAGACTCGGCCTTGATCAATCGCCGGACGGCCCGGGCGATTCAGGATGCGATAGAGGTATTTGCGTCCATTGGCCGTAAAGCGCGCATGCCAGTCATCGCTGACCGGCACGCAGTCCAGCACCGAAACCGCCTCGTCCAGCATATGGGCGTTCATGGCGTTCATAACGGTGCGAGCAGGCCAGTCCTTGTCCAGATCGACATGGCAGGTCTGGCCCGTGGCGTGCACGCCCGTGTCCGTCCGGCCAGCCGCGGCGATACGCACATCCTGACCGCTGAAGGCCTTGATGGCAGCCTCCAGCGCGCCCTGAACCGTGGGCTGATCTTTCTGGGCCTGAAAGCCGTTATAAGCCGAGCCGTCGTATTCGACCGTGAAGCGGTAGCGGGGCATATCAGGCGCGCTGAGCCGAACTGAAAAGACTACCGGTTTCGATCTTGAAGCCGTTCAGCAGTTCGGTGCCCGACTGCTGGGCTTTGCCCGCACGCTGGGCGCGGATCAGGCGAACGGCACCTGTACCGCAGGCAATCGTCAGGTCCTGAGCGATCAACTCGCCCGGCTGGCCCGAGCCGTCGACCACTTCTGACAGCAGCGCCTTGATGCGGACGGGCTGGCCGTCGTGCTCGACCTCGAACCATGCACCGGGGAAGGGCGACAGGCCACGGATGTGGGCGTCCACCTCGGCGGCAGGGCGGGTCCAGTCGATCTGGGCCTCGGCAGAGGTGATCTTCCTGGCGTAGGTGACTTCCCCGACCTGTTCGACTTCCTGTGCACCACCGCGCTCGATGGCGGCCAAGGCGCGCGACCACAGGGCGGCACCGGTGTGGCTCATGCGTTCGGACAGGCTGGCGGCGGTGTCTGTCGGATAGATGTCCAGCACTTCGGACAGGATGATCGCGCCTTCGTCCAAGCCCTCGCTCATGCGCATGACTTGCACCGCGGTCTGCTTGTCGCCGGCCATGATGGCGCGCTGGATCGGTGCGGCCCCGCGCCAGCGCGGCAGCATCGAACCGTGCAGGTTGAAACAGCCCAGACGCGGCGCTTCCAGCACTTCGGTTTTCAGGATTTGGCCATAGGCCACGACGATAGCGGCATCCAGATCGAGCGATTTGAACGTCTCGATGGCCTCGTCGGATTTCATGGAGTCCGGCGTGAACACCGGCAGGCCCATCGACTCTGCAAAAGCATGGACGGGCGAGGGGGTCAGTTTCTGGCCACGGCCCTTGGGGCGCGGCGGCTGGGAATAGACCGCGACGATCTCGTGACCGGCGGCAATCAGCTCGGCCAGAGACGGCACGGCGAATTCGGGGGTTCCCATAAAGGCGAGGCGCATGATGACTCCTTCATCCCGTGCCGGAACATGGACGGGAGGGCCTCGCCTTTAAAGGAAGGAGAGGCTTACTGCCAGCGGGTGTGGGTGCTGCCGTCCAGATCCCATGCGCCACCGGCGTCCAGAGCGTCGTCAAAGTCCAGCAGGCGGTCCAGCAGCAGACCGGCCACAATACCAATGGCCGCCACGCCGATCAGGGTCGCAGCCGAGGCCACGCCAACCTTTTCAGCGCGGGTCATACGGCGACGTTGGGCGGGAGTCAGTTGGCGACGACGGGTCATCAGGCAGCCATCCTCTGGTGTTTCTTGACCTTGGCGACAGCGCGATCACGGCGCAGACGCGACAGGTGATCAATGAACAGCACGCCGTTCAGATGGTCCAGTTCGTGTTGGAAACAAACGGCATAAAGGCCGTCGATTTCTTCTTCGATCTTTTCACCCTGATAGTTCAGGTAGGACACGCGCACGCGGGCCGGACGCTCGACCGCGTCGTAGTACGACGGGATCGACAGGCAGCCTTCTTCGTACGGCAGGGTATCTTCCGACGACCACAGGATTTCCGGGTTCACGAAATAGCGCGGATTGCGCGACGCCTTTTCGGCCTCTTCGCCTTCCAGACCTTCCGGGACGTCCTTGTCGCCCAGGTCCATGACGACCACGCGGTCCAGCACGCCGATCTGCGGCGCGGCCAGCCCGATGCCGGGGGCGTCATACATGGTGTCCAGCATGTCATCCATCAGGGCACGGACCTCGTCGGTCACGCCGCCTTCGACCGGTTTGGCCACGGTCTTCAGGATGGCCAGATCGGCCGGATTATCGATGGTCAGAATGCGTCGGATAGCCATGGTCGGGAGGTAGGGTCTGCAGGTGACAAGGTCAAGATAATGCGACCTTGCCCCCTTATATCATGAAAAGGCGCGTGGACGGAGGCTTTAGGCGTCGTCCTGTTCCGGCAGCGGGCGCGGCTTGCGGTCTTCGTCGATGGCGACATAGGTGAAGATGCCCTCGGTCACACGCACGCTGTCGGCCTCGGCCTGACCGCGGGCGCGCTTCCAAGCCTCGACGTGGACGCGGATGGAGGTACGGCCAGTCTGGATGATGCGGGCGTAGATGGTCACCTCGTCACCGATGGTAACCGGCTGGTGAAAGACCATGCCGTCCAGCGCCACGGTGGCGCAGCGGCCTCCGGCACGCTCGAACGCCGGGGTGGCGCCGTGCAAGTCCATCTGGGCCAGCAGCCAGCCGCCGAAGATGTCGCCATCGGGGTTGGTGTCGGCGGGCATGGCGATGATGCGGCCATAAGGTTTGGTCTTGGGCAGGGTGGGAGGATTGATCGCGTCGGTGGTCATCTCAAACAGTCCGGGGCCGCAAGGGGGAGGAGGAGGTCGGCCCGATTTCGCCGGTTTGTGCGCGCGGCGGGCCTAAAGGGCAAATCACCTTGGGTGTCGGGTTTTGACGCAGGTGGCACGACAAGTCTTGTGGGATGCGCGGTGCGGTGCTTCATCGCAGGAATGAAGATGGCACTGGTCTATCCCCTCGCCGCGCTGGCCGAAATCGCGGGCTGTTTTGCCTTTTGGGCGTGGCTGAAGCTGGATCGCTCGCCGCTGTGGCTGGTGCCGGGTGTATTGAGCCTGATCGTCTTTGCATGGCTGCTGACGCTGGTGCCGACCGATGCGGCAGGGCGCGTTTTTGCGGCCTATGGCGGGGTCTATATCTGTGCGTCTCTGCTCTGGATGGGGATGGTGGAAAAGACGGCACCTGACCGCTGGGACCTGCTGGGCGGGGCGGTCTGTCTGGCGGGCGCGGCCATTATCTTGTTCGCCCCGCGCGGCTAAAGCCGGTCGAAGAACGCGGGCACGACCTGCGTTGCAGGGCCATAGTAGCCGTCGTCAAACAGGCTGGCACCGGTGGTAGGCTCCAGATTCAGCTCTACCGTCCGCGCCCCTGCCATCTTGGCCAGCTGCACAAAGCCTGCCGCCGGATAGACATTGCCCGAGGTACCGATGGAGACGAACAGGTCGCATTCCGACAGAGCCTTTTCGATCCGCTCCATCTCCAACGGTATCTCTCCGAACCAGACGATGTGCGGGCGCAGATAGCCCAGCGGATCAAACGGCGACGGATGATAGGGCTGAAGGTCGCCGCGCCAGTCCATAACCTTGCCCGTGCGGGTGCAGCGCGCCTTGAGCAGTTCGCCGTGCATATGGATCAGGCTGAACCCCTCGGCGGGCGCGATGTCCTCATGGGCGCGGTCGTGCAGGTCATCGACATTCTGCGTCACCAAGGTGAAGTCGCCTTTCCAACGCGCCGCCAGTGCGGCCAGCGCCCTGTGCGCGGCATTGGGCTCCACATTGGGCAGAAAGGCGCGGCGCTGGTTGTAAAATTCCTGAACCAGGGCCGGATTGGCGGCATAGCCTTCGGGCGTGGCGACCTGTTCGACCCTGTGCCCCTCCCAAAGCCCGTCGCTGGCGCGAAAGGTCGGCACGCCGCTTTCGGCGGATATTCCGGCTCCGGTCAGGACGACAAGGTTCATGGCGCTTCCTGCGGCTATAGATTTTGAGGCTCGTCGACCTATAGTTCCTGAATGTTGACGCTTGTAAATCGCCTATCTCTGACCGTGGCTGCGGCCTCTGCGGTTTTGTTCCTTCCGCTCAAGGGCATGGCCGAGCCGGTGACGGTGGACCTGATTATCCAGAACGCCCGTGTGGTGGATGTGGCCCAAGGCATGGTGACCGCCGACCGTTCGGTGGCCATCCGCGATGGCGTGATCGTAGGCGTGGTCAGTGATAGCGAACAGCCCCAGCGTTATGAAGCAGGCCGTATGCTGCACGTCGGCGGATCCTATGTGATGCCCGGCCTGTGGGACAACCACATCCATTTCGGCGGGGCAGGTCTTGAGGAAGAAAACGCCGACCTGCTGCCGCTGTTCGTACTGAACGGCGTGACGGCGGTGCGCGATGCGGCAGGTGATCTGGCGCAGACGGTCCTTCAATGGCGTGGCGATAGCCCGCGCGAGGTGGGCCCGCGCATCTTTACCTCCGGTCCCAAGATCGAAGGTATTGCACCGGTGTGGAAGGGCGTGATCGAAACGGGTAGCGAGGCCGATGTGGATGCGGCGCTGGACCGGCTTCAGGCCCTGAACGTCGACTTCGTGAAGATCACTGACAATACGCTGAAGCCCGAGCTTTTCCTCTATGCGGTGTCGCAGGCCAAGGCGCGCGGGATGAAGACGTCGGGCCATATTCCGATGGAGCTGACCGTGCTTCAGGCGGCGGAAGCGGGCCTGTCGACCATCGAGCACCTGAACTATCTGATGAAGGCCGGATCGCGCGAAGAGGCGCAGATTTCCGCCGACTATATCGCGGGCAAGCTGACCTATGCCGAGGCCATGGCCCGCTATGCCGAGACCTTTGACGAAGAGGTGGCTTTGCGCACCTATCGCCGTCTTGCCCAGCTGGGCGTGATGGCCTCGCCGACCCAGCACGGCTCGTCGCTGATTGCACGTCTGGACAGCGCCGACCATTCGAACGACCGCGAGCTGGCCTATGTGGGACCGGGCATCGTCGCCACCTATGACTGGCGCGTAGAGCGCTCGAAACAGGCCACGCCGGAGATGGTGCGCGCGCGCCATTTCGTCGAAGAGGTAACGCTGAAGACCCTGCCGCTGCTGCGTCAGGCGGGCGTGCGTATTCTGGCGGGCACGGATGCGGGCTATCTGAACAGCTACAATTATCCCGGCTTTTCACTGCATGACGAACTGGCACTCTATGTCGCCAATGGCCTGACCCCGCGCGAGGCGCTGGAAGCGTCGGTCATTAACGGTCCGGCCCTGATGGGGCTGAGCGCCAACTATGGCGCGGTCGAAGCGGGCAAGGTGGCAGACCTGCTGGTGCTTGAAGCCAATCCGCTAGAAGACGTCGCGGCCACCCGCCAGATCGAGGCGGTGGTTCAGGGCGGTCGGGTCCACGATCAGGAGGCGCTGCAACAGCTGGATGCTGCGATCCGCGCCAAGGTTGCCGAGGTGGAAGCGGCCAACTCTTAAGGTCTGGTGGCAGCCAGTTGATCCTGTAGCCAGTCGATCATGGCCCGTACCTTGGGCGGGACGTGGCGGGGGTGGGGGTGTACCGCCCACACCCCTTCATCGGGTGGGCGATGCGCATCGAGTACGGCCACCAGCGCACCGCTGTGCAGAGCATCCCGCACGTAGAAGTCCGGCAGTTGGCACAGCCCTAGTCCTTGCAAGGCAGCGTCCATAACCGCCGTGCCAGAGTTACAGCGCCAGCGGCTCATGGGCGTCATGGTGATTTCGCGCCCGCCCTCGGTAAAGCGCCATTGCTGGGAAGAGCCGCTGAGGGTGTCGTGGCTGGCGATTTCCGACAGGTCGCGCGGGGCACCGCGACGGGAGAGATAATCGGGGCTGGCGCACAAAATCAGCGAGCGCGAGGCCAGCCGCCGCGCCATCAGTCGCGAGTCTGTCAGATGGCCGAAACGTATCGCCAGATCATAGCCTTCGCCCACGAGGTCGCGCAGGCGGTTGTCCAGATCGAGGTCAATGCGCAGTTCGGGATACTGCCGCGCAAAGGCGTTGACGGCGGGGGCAATGAACCGCTCGCCATAGGAAACCGAGCAGGTCATGCGCAGAAGGCCGCGCGGAGCATGGTCATCCGGCTGGATGGCGGCCAGAGCCTCGTCGCGCTCGTCGATCAGGCGGCGGCAGCGGGCGAGAAACTCGCGGCCCGCATCGGTCAGTTCAACGCGGCGCGTGGTGCGATGAAGCAGGCGCGTTTGCAGCCGATCCTCCAGCCGCGCGATCTCCCGACTGACCGCCGATGTCGACAGTCCCAGCCGTTTGGCCGCGCCTGAAAAGCTCGCCTGCTCGGCCACAGCCGTAAACTCGTCGATGCCGTCCCATCTGCTCATGGGGACGTTGCAGCAAGATTGTTGCTGTTATGCAATAATGTTTTGCGGTTGTTACCGGTATGCGCAAACCCAATCGCAGCGTAAAACAAACCACAACGTCAGCCACATTCACGGAAATCCCCTCAAGCAGCGAGGCCCCGCGGGCCGAGCGATAGAGGCCTCCGGAGGACCAAGAACCATGAAAACCCGCGCCGCCGTAGCGTTTGAAGCCAAGAAGCCGCTCGAAATCGTCGAAGTCGATCTGGAAGGTCCGCGCTTTGGTGAAGTCCTGATCGAGATCAAGGCCACGGGCGTTTGCCACACCGACGCCTACACCCTGGATGGTCTGGATTCGGAAGGCCTGTTCCCGTCGATCCTCGGCCACGAAGGCGCGGGCGTTGTGGTTGAAGTCGGCCCGGGCGTGACATCGCTGGAAGTCGGCGACCACGTCATCCCGCTCTACACGCCGGAATGCCGCCAGTGTAAGTCGTGCCTGTCGCGCAAGACCAACCTGTGCACCTCGATCCGTGGCACGCAGGGCAAGGGCCTGATGCCGGATGGCACCTCGCGCTTCTCCTATAAGGGCCAGACGATCCATCACTATATGGGTTGCTCGACCTTCTCGAACTTCACCGTCATGCCGGAAATCGCTGTGGCGAAGATCCGCAAAGACGCCCCGTTCGACAAGGCCTGCTACATCGGCTGCGGTGTCACCACCGGCGTGGGCGCGGTGACCAACACCGCCAAGGTCGAGCCGGGTTCGAACTGCGTCGTATTCGGCCTCGGCGGCATCGGCCTGAACGTGATCCAAGGCTTGAAGATGGTTGGTGCTGACAAGATCATCGGCGTCGACATCAATGGCGACAAGGAAGAATGGGGCCGTCGCTTCGGCATGACGGACTTCATCAATCCGAAGAACACGCCGGACGTTGTGGCCGAGGTCATCCGCCTGACCGACGGTGGTGCTGATTATACCTTCGACTGCACCGGCAACACCGAGGTCATGCGTCAGGCGCTGGAATCCTGCCACCGCGGTTGGGGCGAGAGCATCATCATCGGCGTGGCCGAAGCCGGCAAGGAAATCGCCACCCGTCCGTTCCAGCTGGTCACCGGCCGTGTTTGGAAGGGTTCGGCCTTCGGTGGTGCGCGCGGCCGTACTGACACGCCGAAGATTGTCGACTGGTACATGGACGGCAAGATCGAGATCGATCCGATGATCACCCACACCTTCGGTCTGGAAGACATCAACAAGGCCTTCGACCTGATGCATGAAGGCAAGTCGATCCGCTCGGTCATCGTTTTCTAAGGCATAGTTGCCAAAAGAAACTGACTAGGTTTAAGCTCCCCTCGATCAATCCGGTCGAGGGGAGTTTTTTATGATTTCGCACGTCATTCTGGGGGCGGCTGATTTGGATGCGTCAAAGGCGTTTTATGACGCGGCCTTGGGCGCTCTGGGGCATCGCGAGGGGCGCAAAGTGCCCGGTATGGGCCGCGTCATGTACATGACCCGCTCGGGCACTTTTGGCATTTCGGTCCCGATCAATGGCGAGCCCGCGACCTGCGCCAACGGCAGCACCATCGGCTTCACGGCAGAAAACGAGGCAGCGGTTCTGGCCTTCCACAAGGCCGGCGTCGAGAACGGCGGCACCTCTATCGAGGACGCACCGGGCCTGCGCCGTTCGCCGTTCGGCGATCTGTATCTGGCCTATCTGCGCGATCCGGCGGGCAACAAGATTTGCGCCATGTATCGCCCCGAATAGGACGCCCCGTCCGCTAGGGCGGTTGGGGCGGGCGTGGTAAGACCGCCCCATCCCCCTTGGTGACTTCCGGATCCGATATGAAATCGAAGTTCGCACGTCTTGCCGGTATCGCGGCTCTTTCGATGGTGGCGGCGGCCTGTGACCGCACGCCGCCCCAGCTGAAAGCCCCTTCGGCGGAGGAGCAGGCTGCGGCCCCTGCGTGGGAAAAGGAAGACGTCTGGCTCTATATGCCGGACCATATCGTCAAGCAGCGCATCGATGAAAAGGCGCTGACACCGTATATGGATCAGGTGACCGCCTCCGCTGCCGGCGTGCTGGAAGCGGCCCCGCGCGAAGCCGGCTCGTCCAATATGCTGCTGGTAATGATCAAGCCGGGCCAGCGTGCCAAATCGTGGGTCGTCAGCAGCAAGCCGGAGCTATCGGCCCCCAGCGTGGAAGCCATCACCACCGCTGTCGATGCCATTGCTGCACCGACGGTTGAGGGTGGCCCTGTGTTGGTGGGTGTGCGATTCCAGGCCTATGGCGGGGGTGAGCCGCTGGTGGGCGACCGCCCGCCGATCCCCCAAGACTGGTATCAATATTTTGGCGACAAGGGCCTATTGGACGATGCGTTCATGGCCCGCGTCTGGTCTGACTGAGCGGAGTGATTATGGAAACCGTCAAAACCCACACTGTCCACGGCGGCAAGCTCAGCTATCTGAAGCATGACAGCGCCACCACGGGCACGCCTATGACCCTGTCGGTGTTTGTGCCCGCGGGCGAGGGGCCGTTTCCGGTGCTTTACTGGCTGTCGGGCCTGACCTGCACCGAGGATAATTTCACCACCAAGGCGGGCGCTTACCAAGCTGCCGCCGAGCATGGGGTGATCATCGTCGCGCCCGATACGTCTCCCCGCGGAGACGGCGTTGCCGATGACGAAGCCTATGATCTGGGCCAAGGTGCAGGCTTCTATGTCGATGCCACCCAAGCGCCATGGGCACCCCATTTCCAGATGGAGTCCTATGTCACCGGCGAACTGATCGAGACGGTCGAGAAGGCCTTCCCCGCCAGTGGTGTGCGCGGCATTTCGGGCCACTCAATGGGCGGCCACGGCGCGCTGACGCTGGCGCTGAAATATCCGCACCTGTTCAAATCGGTCTCGGCCTTTGCGCCGATCTCCTCGCCCACCCGCTGCCCGTGGGGAGAAAAGGCCTTCAGCGCCTATCTGGGCGATGACCGCAGCCAATGGGCCAAGCATGACGCGGCCCTGCTGATCGAAAGCGGTGCGGCCAAGGACCACTATGACGACATTCTGGTCGATCAGGGCGACGCCGATACCTTCCTTGAAAACCAGCTGAAGCCGGAACTGCTGCAAGCCGCCGCCGACAAGGCCAGCCAGAAGATCACCGTGCGTATGCAGCCGGGCTATGACCACTCCTACTTCTTCATGGCCAGCTTCATCGCCGATCACGTCGCCTTCCATGCGGCGCGTCTGAAGGCCTAAGTCGGGCTGTCGAAACAGGGGCGGGACTGCTAGAGGAAGGCCATGACCGATCTGACCGCATAT
The DNA here is from genome assembly GCF_002419815.1 of Brevundimonas sp. UBA5713. Lineage (GTDB taxonomy): Bacteria > Pseudomonadota > Alphaproteobacteria > Caulobacterales > Caulobacteraceae > Brevundimonas. Next base: position 41,120 of record NZ_DIGV01000013.1, read on the forward strand.
GAGCCTATGTTTTCCGCCCTCTGCACCGAGCTGGGCTATTGCCTGCACGAAAAGGGGCAGGTGAAGGTGGTCGAGGCGCTGCCCAAGGGGCTGGACGCCGCCGTCCGCGCCGTCCTTCAGGCCGAGGGCCACTATGAGCCCGCCGCATCGGGCGATCTGAAGCGCGGCATCCGCGATTGCATCAAGCAACACCTGCCCGCTTAAACACGGACACGTGACGCAAACTTAATCCCCGAAACGGCCCCGTACGTCTTGCGTGCGGGGCCGTAGTTCTTAGTGTCGCCTAACCGTGACCGTTGGGAGGTTTGGCCTTGGCAGGCAGGCTGACCGAGGCATGCATAGCCAAGGCGCGGCGACGGATTTATTCCGGAACCGCGTTATGAAGACGGGGCGTGCGCGCTGGGAGGCGCGGCGAGCCCGATGTATTTGAGGGGAAGTTTTATGATCGATCGTCGTCGCCTTTTGATGGGGGCTGCTGCTGTCGCCGCCGCGGCTCCCACCTTGTCGCAGGCCGCTGCCGCGCTGAATGATGCCGATGCACGGCTGAACAGCCTGCTGGATGGCTGGTTCAACGCAGACCTTCTGGAAAGCCCCGAGCGGGCCACGGGTCTTGGTTTGGACAAGGGCGAATGGGCGCATCTGTCCCATCAGTTGAGCAAGGGCGGTTTGGAAGAGCGCGCCAAAGATCGTGCCAAGGCTATCGCGCGCTGGAACGAGATCCGCAGCTTCGATCAGTCGGGCCTGTCGGACGCTGGCCAGCTGAACTATGACATCGCCGCCTTTGGCCGCGAGACCTCGGCACTGGCCGCTCAACTGCCTTACGGCGGTGGTCGTTCGCCTTATGTGGTGACCCAGCTGACGGGCGGCTATTATTCGACGCCGGACTTCCTTGAAAACCAGCACCGCTTTGAAGACAAGGACGGTGCCGACGGCTTCCTCGCCCGTCTCGAAGCCTTCGCCGACCGCATCGACGGCGAGACCGAAATCACCAAGGCCGATGCGGCCATAGGCGTGATCGCGCCGGACTTCGTCCTCGACCGCGCCCTGCCGCAAATCCGCAACCTGCGCGATATGCCGGCTTCGGACTGGTCGATGGTCAAGACCGTGGCCCGCAAGCAGGCGGCGCTGGGCCTGTCGGGTTATGACGACCGCGCAAAGGCTATTCTCGACGGCAAGGTGAAGCCTGCTCTGGCCCGCCAGATCGCCACTCTGGAAGAGCTGCGCACCCAGGCCGTGCATGATGCCGGTGCATGGCGTCTGCCGGACGGCGAGGCCCTTTATGCCAATGGCCTGCGCTCCAACACTACCACCACGATGTCGGCGGACGAAATCCACCAGATGGGCCGCGAACAGGTCGCCGAGATCAGCGCCGAACTGGACGTGATCCTGAAATCGCAGGGCTATACCCAAGGTACCGTCGGCGAGCGCGTCGATGCCCTGAACAATGATCCGGCCCAGCTGTTCCCGAATACCGACGAGGGCAAGGAAGAGCTGCTGAAGTGGCTGAACGAGCAGATCAAGGAGCTGGACCCGCACCTGCCGAAATACTTCGGCCGCCTGCCGCGCACCCACGTGGAAGTGCGCCGCGTGCCGGTATCGATCCAGTCGGGTGCGCCCGGTGGCTATTATCAGGGCCCGCCGCTGGATGGTTCGCGTCCGGGCGTCTACTACATCAACCTGCGTGACAGCGGGAACTGGCCGCGCTTCTCGCTGCCGACCCTGACCTATCACGAAGCTTCGCCCGGTCACCACCTGCAGGTCGCCCTGCAACGCGAGGCCGGCGAGCTGCCGCAATGGCGTCGTGCCGGTGGTTTCTCGGCCTTCAACGAAGGCTGGGCGCTGTATGCCGAACAGGTCGCCGCGAACGACATGGACGCCTTTGCCAACTATCCGCTGGGCCGCGCAGGCTTCCTGATGTCCTACCTGTTCCGTGCTGTGCGTCTGGTGGTCGACACCGGCATGCACGCCAAGCGTTGGAGCCGTGAGGACGCCGTGGAGTATATGGTCGCCTCGGGGGCCAAGCCGCGCGATGCTGCCAACAGCGAGATCAACCGCTACACCGTCTGGCCGGGTCAGGCCTGTGCCTACAAGGTCGGCCACACGGTGATTGCCCGTCTGCGCGAAGAGGCCGAGGCCAAGCCGGGCTTCGACATCCGCGCGTTCCACGACAAGGTCCTGCTGAGCGGCTCCATGCCGCTGGCCGTGCTTGAAAAGCGTATGCGCGGCTAAGCCGAGCACCCGCTAACCGAAAGGGCCGGAGGGGTGATCCTCCGGCCCTTTTTTTATCGATGCCTGTAGGCGGGGCTAGCGGGCGGTGCGCCACGTCGAGGGCCAAAGATCCCAATGAAGGCCAAGGCAGTCGCTCATATTATCCTCGGACAGAAGTCTAAACTCGCGACCGGTCCATGCCCACGACCCCATACTGCCGCAGTCACCCAGGCCGCGCCCTTTGCCAAAAGCACTGAGGGTATTCGTGGCGCTGTCAAAATCGCTGTTGACCAGACTGTCGATCGGACCGCGCGGTGTAGGGAAGTCCACGGCTTGCGGGTTGGAGCCGTCATTGGCCGAGATCACGTAGGCCTGCGAGAAATTATAGGCGCCTGAGCCGCAAGGCAGCTCCCACAACAGCACATCTGCGCCCAGACGATGAACGGTCCAGTCGTTGCGTCCATTGTCCGTATTTTCGTAGAGGGCGGCGCATTCACGGGCTCGAGGCAGGGAGGTGACGTGCGGCGAGAGCGCCTTTGGCAAGTCACGCTGTGTCGCAGGTGCGGCGACTGTCACCCGCGGAAGGGCCGGTGCCGCAGGCACGCTGCGGGCCGAACGTGTACCCTTCCGGATCAGGGCCGTTGGTGTGCCAAGACGGCCTTGGCGTTCGTCGATCCAGAGAAAGGCCGCGGCAGCCCCCGTTAATGAAACCGGTACCGTCTCCCCCTTGGCCGACAGCGTCATGGCCCGACCATGGGCCAGAGCGCTCATCAATTGGTCGGATGGGCGATCGATCGTCAGAATATTGAACTCGCCTCGATTTTCGGTCTTTCCCGAATAATTGCGGCCATCAATGTCGAGCCGGATAAGTTCGGTGCCGGCGTCCAATGCCCAGCTATCGGCTAACACTTGAGGACGGGCGTCGGGGCCAGCGGGCATTTTGATCATCACGAACCCGTCATTGTCCTCCGCTGGACCATAGGCCGCGCAGTCATTTCCATTGTCACAAATGGCAGTCCAGTCCCGGAAGGTTTTGGTTTCGCTGGCAAATCCTGTCGAAGCCTCGGCTGCAACCGGCGAGGTCCGGGCGGATGTCTGGGTTACGGCCGGGGCCTCGCCCTTTGCGGGCGCCGACGCATTGCCATTGTTACAGGCCATCAAAAGCGCCGCCGTCGCGGCTGCGGAAACCAGATGACGCAGGGGGATCATGGCGAGGTCCTTGTGTTGCCCGCCCACTAAACGGATCGCCTGAAGCGGGTGCAAGCTCGAAGAACGTGAAATTTCTTATGGGCTATTGCTTTGCGTTGCCGCATCGGAGGGCTATATCGCCCCCAAGGTAAACCTTTTCAGAGAACAAAGAGGCGAAGCATGGCCAAGATCAAGGTCGCCAACCCCATCGTGGACATCGACGGCGACGAAATGACCCGCATCATCTGGCAGATGATCAAGGACAAGCTCGTCTTCCCGTATCTGGATCTGGAACTCGAGTACTACGATCTGGGCATGGAAAGCCGTGACGCCACGGACGACCAGATCACCATCGACGCCGCACACGCCATCCAGAAGCACGGCGTCGGCGTCAAGTGCGCCACCATCACGCCGGACGAAGCCCGCGTGAAGGAATTCGGCCTGAAGAAGATGTGGAAGTCGCCGAACGGCACCATCCGCAACATCCTCGGCGGCGTTGTCTTCCGCGAGCCGATCATCTGCTCGAACGTGCCGCGTCTGGTTCCGGGCTGGACCCAGCCGATCGTGGTGGGTCGTCACGCCTTTGGTGACCAGTACAAGGCCACCGACTTCCTGATGCCGGGCAAGGGCACCCTGTCGATCAAATTCGTCGGCGAAGACGGCGAAGTGATCGAGCACGAAGTGTACAAGTCGCCGGGCGCTGGCGTCGCCCTGGGGATGTACAACCTCGACGAGTCGATCCGCGAGTTCGCCCACGCTTCGTTCGCCTATGGCCTGCAGCGCAACTATCCGGTCTACCTGTCGACCAAGAACACCATCCTCAAAGCCTACGACGGCCGCTTCAAGGACATCTTCCAAGAAGTCTACGACGCCCACTACGCTGAAGAGTTCAAGGCGCGTGGCCTGCACTACGAGCACCGTCTGATCGACGACATGGTGGCCGCGGCCATGAAGTGGTCGGGTGGTTTCGTCTGGGCTTGTAAGAACTATGACGGTGACGTGCAGTCGGACGTCGTGGCTCAGGGCTTCGGCTCGCTGGGCCTGATGACCTCGGTGCTGATGACCCCGGATGGCAAGGTCATGGAAACCGAAGCCGCCCACGGTACCGTGACCCGTCACTACCGCCAGCACCAGAAGGGTGAAGCGACCTCGACCAACTCGATCGCTTCGATCTTCGCCTGGACCCGTGGCTTCAAGCACCGCGCCAAGCTGGACAACAATGCCGAGCTGGCCCAGTTCGCCGAGACCCTCGAGCGCGTCGTCGTCGAGACCGTCGAGTCGGGCTTCATGACCAAGGATCTGGCCCTGCTGGTCGGCGATCAACAAGGCTGGCTGACGACCGAAGGCTTCCTGGACAAGGTCTCGGAAAACCTGAAGGCCGCTCTGCCGGGCATCGGCGAGTAAAAGTCTTTTTGACTAAGAAAGAGCCCCGCCAGACATCGTCTGGCGGGGCTTCTTTTTGCCCTAACGCTCGCCACGCGGTGGCTCGCTGCTTGAGGGCAAAAAGCAGTAGCTAGGCTCACGCTCAAGGAGCGAGGCCCCGAGGGCTTTTTGTTTGCGGTCGGGACACTTCGCGCGACTCTCGCGTTCTCATCGCATGAAGCGTCTGTTTGGATATCTGCTGCTGGCGGCTGTGGGTCTGGCTGTCATAAGCTTCTTTGCGGCTCCCGCTGTGGCCTTCATGGGCATTCGCTCGGCGGCACAGGCGCACGATATTGCGGGCCTGCAAAAGTTGGTCGATTTCGACGCCGTCCGCATCGCTTTGCGTCCGCAGCTGACCCAGCGGATGCAGGCGCAAACGCCGCCGCCCTCAATTTTGCGCGATCCTTTGGAAGCTTTGAAACGCCAGTTCGAAATGCCGGTCGTGCAACGTGGGCCGCGTGGGCCTGTACCCGACGACTACCTGCGTCCGGAAGCCATCGATGCGCTAATGCGGGGGGGAGGGGCGAGCGGCCAAAGAGGCCAAGGCCAGCCTGAGGCCAGACAAGCAAAGCGCTCCCTTTGCACGCCCTGTGTTCTGGAGCTTGAACCGCGCCCGTTTGGCGGTGCCGTCGCGCGAGGGAGGGCGCACGGTTTTCACCATGGAGCGCCGTGGCCCCTATGAGTGGAAGCTGGTCCACATCGGCCTGCCGCCCCGCCCCGAGGCCGCACCCGCCGCCTAAAGCTCATCAAAAAAGCCCGCCTCGGATGAGGCGGGCTTTTCTGTTTGACTTAGAGCCGATCCTTAGATCTTGGCCTTGATGGCTGCGAGGCCTTCTTCGGCCTTGGAGGCATCCGGCGCGCCGCCTTGGGCGAAGTCCGGCTTGCCGCCTGCGCCCTTGCCGCCCATGGCGATCACGGCGTCGCGGGCGAAGTCAGCAGAGTTGTATTTGCCAACCAGATCGGGGGTGATGGTGACGGTGATGGCGGCCTTGCCATCGGTCACGCCGACCAGAGCGACGATGCCCGAGCCGAGCTGCTTCTTGAAGTCTTCGGCGACGCCGCGCAGGCCCTTGCCGTCCACGCCGTCCAGAACGCGAGCGATGACCTTCACGCCGTTGATCTCTTCAGGGGCAGCGGAGGCACCGCCGCCGCCGAGCGCCAGTTGCTTCTTGAGATCGGCAACCTGCTTTTCGAGCGCCTTGCGTTCAGCGGCCAGCGCTTCGACGCGGGTGGTCACATCGGCAGGCTGGACCTTGAAGGTCTGGGCCAGATTGCGGGTGATGTTGGCCTGTTCCAGCAGGTACTGACGGGCGGCTTCGCCAGTCAGGGCCTCGATACGGCGCACGCCAGCGGCCACGCCGCCTTCGGAGACGATCTTGAACAGGGCGATGTCACCGGTGCGGGCGACGTGGGTGCCGCCGCACAGTTCGACCGAATAGGCCTTGCCAGCGTCAGTCAGCGAGTTGCCGAGCGACAGCACACGCACTTCCTCACCGTACTTCTCGCCGAACAGGGCGATAGCACCGGCTTCGATAGCCGCTTCCGGCGCCATCAGCTCGGTCTTGGCCGGGACGTTCTGGCGGATGACCGCGTTCACTTCGTCCTCGATGCGGGCGATTTCCTCTTCGGTCACCGGCGCATTGTGGCTGAAGTCGAAACGCAGACGCTCGTGGTCGACCATCTGGCCCTTCTGGGCGATGTGGGCACCCAGAACATTCTTGAGCGCGGTGTGCAGCAGGTGCGCGCCCGAGTGGTTCGAACGGGTGGTCAGGCGCTCGTCGGCGTTGACGTGCAGTTCGGCTTGGGTGCCGAGCTTCAGCTCGCCCGAGGTGATCTCGATCTGGTGCGCATACAGGTCGCCGCCAGCGTGTTTTTGCACGTCCAGCACGCGGCCTTCGCCGCCAGCCCATTTCACCGTGCCCTTGTCGCCGTTCTGACCGCCGCCTTCGCCATAGAAGGGGGTCTGGTCGAACAGGACTTCGACGGTCTCGCCAGCCGAAGCGGCTTCAACACGTGCACCTTCCGAGACGATGGCAACAACGGCACCTTGGCCGTCGGTGTTATCATAACCGGTGAAGGTGGTGGCACCCAGTTGGTCACGGATGGCCAGCCATTCGCCCGCGTTTGCGGTCTGGCCCGAGCCCTTCCAGTTGGCCTTGCCGCGCTGGCGCTGCTCGGCCATTTCGGCCTCGAAGCCGTCGTTGTCGACCGACAGACCGCGGCGGCGCGCTTCGTCCTGCGTCAGGTCGAGCGGGAAGCCGTAGGTGTCGTAAAGGGTAAAGGCGGTCTTGCCCGAGATGATGCCGCCCTCGGACAGGTCCTTGGTGGCTTCGTCCAGCAGGCCCATGCCGCGACCCAGAGTGGTGCGGAAACGGATTTCTTCCTGCTTCAGGGTGTCTTCGATGAAGGCCTGTGCGCGGCCCAGTTCCGGATAGGCTTCGCCCATCTCGGTGATCAGGGCCGGAACCAGACGGTGCATCAGCGGATCTTGCGCACCCAGCAGGTGAGCGTGGCGCATGGCGCGGCGCATGATGCGGCGCAGCACATAGCCACGGCCTTCGTTCGACGGGGTGACACCGTCGGCGATCAGGAAGGAGGTCGAGCGCAGGTGGTCGGCGATGACGCGGTGGCTGGCGGCGAACTCGCCCTCGGCCTTGGTGCTGGTGGCGTCTTCCGAAGCAGCGATCAGGTTCTTGAACAGATCGACCTCATAGTTGGAGTGAACGCCCTGCAGAACAGCAGCGATACGCTCCAGACCCATGCCGGTATCGACCGACTTCTTCGGCAGTTCGCGAACGATTTCGTCGTTCTCTTTTTCGAACTGCATGAAGACGTTGTTCCAGATTTCGACGAAGCGGTCGCCGTCCTCTTCGGGCGAGCCCGGAGGGCCACCCCAGATGTGGTCGCCGTGATCATAGAAGATCTCGGTGCACGGACCGCACGGGCCGTTGTCGCCCATGGCCCAGAAATTGTCTGCGGTCGGGATGCGGATGATCTTGTCGTCCGAGAAGCCCGTGACCTTTTTCCAGATGTTAAAGGCTTCGTCGTCGGTGTGATAAACCGTCACCAGCAGCTTTTGCGGGTCCAGACCGAATTCCTTGGTCAGCAGACCCCATGCGCTCTCGATGGCGTGGTCCTTGAAATAGTCGCCGAACGAGAAATTGCCCAGCATTTCAAAGAAGGTGTGGTGACGCGCGGTATAGCCGACGTTGTCCAGATCGTTGTGCTTGCCACCGGCGCGCACGCATTTCTGCGACGAGGTTGCGCGCGGATACGGCGGAACAGCCGCGCCCGTGAAATAGTCTTTGAACGGCACCATGCCCGCGTTGACGAACAGCAGGGTCGGGTCGTTCTGCGGGACCAGCGGCGCGGAGTGAACCTTCTCGTGGCCGTCGTTGCCGAAATAGTCGAGGAAGGTAGAGCGTATCTGCTTCAGGCTGGTCATGGTGTGATCGGACTTTGGTGATATCGGGTGGGCAGGGCGATCCGGCGACCGCGCTGCAAAAACTTCAGGGCGTCATATAGGTTTTTTGAGGCGAGTGCATCACCCCTGCGCGGTGCAAAAAGCCCGATGGCGCCGGACTTTGCGCGCGTGCGGGGTCAGACCAGCCGTTCGCCGGACACGATCACCCCGTCTGCATCGGCATAGACCCAGTCCTCGGGGCGGAAGATCACGCCGCCAAAGCTGGTGGGAATGTCCTGCTCGCCAATACCGTCCCGGTCGGACCGCAGGGGGGTGGTGCCCAGCGCTTTGACGCCGACATCCATGGTGTCGATCACGGCGCTGTCGCGGATGGCGGCATTGACGATGATACCTGCCCAGCCGTTGTCGATGGCCAGCTTGGCTAGATTATCTCCCACCAGTGCCCGCTTCAGCGAGCCGCCACCATTGACCACAAGCACCGCGCCCTTGCCCGGACGCTCGAGCGTGGCACGCACGAGGGCATTGTCGTCCAGTACGCTCAGGGTGTGGATCGGGCCGCAGAAAGCGCTGATCTTGCCAAAGCTGCGGAAGGCGGTCTGACAGACCTTCACCTTGTCGGGGTGGGCGTCACACAGATCGGCGGTGGCGAAGGCGGTCATCGCAGGCTCTCGTTCAGGAAGGATGGCTCAACCCTGCCGCTTTAGACGGCGCAGGGAAAGGGCCACCGAGCAGGCTGGACAAAAAAAGAGGCCCACCCGGTCGAAGCGGGTGGGCCTTCTCCACCCCGCCACCCGACGGGGTCGGTAGGCGGGTCGCCGGGGGAGGGCGGAGAGATGTTAGCCTTCGAGGTCCTGGCCTTCGTCCGGTTCGGGCGCGCCTAGCATGTCGTCGGCAATCTTGTTGGTCGATGCGCGAACAGCCTTCTCGATGGCAGCAGCCATGTCGGGGTTGTTCTTGAGGAATTCCTTGGCGTTCTCGCGGCCCTGACCGATGCGGGTCGAGTCATAGGAGAACCACGAGCCGGACTTCTCGACGATGCCCGCCTTGACGCCCAGATCGATGATCTCGCCGATCTTGGAAATGCCCTCGCCATACATGATGTCAAAGATGACTTCGCGGAATGGCGGGGCGACCTTGTTCTTCACCACCTTCACGCGGGTGGTGTTGCCGACCACCTCGTCGCGGTTCTTGATCGCGCCGGTGCGGCGGATGTCGAGACGAACCGAGGCGTAGAATTTCAGGGCGTTACCGCCCGTGGTGGTTTCCGGCGAACCGTACATCACGCCGATCTTGTGACGGATCTGGTTGATGAACAGCACGATGCATTTCGACTTGTTGATCGAAGCGGTCAGCTTGCGCAGAGCCTGCGACATCAGACGGGCTTGCAGGCCCGGCAGGCTGTCGCCCATTTCACCTTCGATTTCAGCGCGCGGGGTCAGGGCGGCGACGGAGTCGACCACCACGATATCCACGGCCCCCGAACGCACCAGCGTGTCGACGATTTCCAGAGCCTGTTCACCGGCGTCCGGTTGCGAGACCAGCAGGTCGTCTAGGTTCACGCCCAGCTTCTGGGCATAGACCGGATCAAGCGCGTGCTCGGCGTCCACGAAAGCGGCCACACCGCCCTTTTTCTGGATTTCAGCAACGGTGTGCAGCGCCAGCGTGGTTTTGCCCGAGGATTCCGGACCGAAGACTTCGATCACACGGCCGACCGGCAGACCGCCGATGCCCAATGCCATATCGAGGCCTAGCGAGCCGGTCGAAACAGATTCAATCTCGGCGACCTGACCGGCCTTGCCGAGCTTCATCACCGAGCCCTTACCAAAGGCGCGGTCGATCTGAGCGATAGCTGCCTCGAGGGCGCGTTGTTTATCGGAGTCTGCCTTAGCCACTAATTTCAATGCCGCCTGTGTCATTGGTTTGATCTCTCCCATGCCATGATTCATGGCCAGATTCCCGTAGGACCTTGGGAGAGACCCGCCAGGACCCGCTCCCTCGATGGCTGTATAGGTACATGGTTTGTTCTGGTTCACAAGATGTTCTCATGCGAAAATGAGAACAAAGTGAAAACATACGTCCGATTTTAACGTAGGTTATGATGCCACCTTTAGCCCCGACAGGCGTTAGGTCAGCCATGAGCACTGACAATCTGCCTGCTTCCGATCCCGCTAAACCTGCCATTCTAACAATCCGAAATGCCCGCATGGCCGATGTGGGAGCCATCAGTGCGCTGGTGGGTCGGGTCTATAAGGACGATATTCCCTATACGGCCGGTATGCTGAGGGGGCAGATCGCCATCTATCCCGACGGCCAGCTGGTTGTGGAATATATGGGCGAGATCGTCGGCTATGCGGCCAGTTTTCGCATCGACGAAGCCTCGGCCATGCGCGCGCACACCTGGGAAGATATCACCGGCGGTGGCTACGCCTCGCGGCATGATCCCAATGGGGAATGGCTATACGGGATGGAGGTCTGTGTGGACCCCGCCCGCCGCCGCCTGCGAATTGGCCAACGGCTTTATGATGCCCGTCGCGAACTCTGCGAGGTGCAAAATCTGAAAGGCATCATCTTCGGGGGGCGTCTGCCGGGTCTGTCACGCCGCAAGTCGGCCTATCCCGATCCGAAGGACTATCTGGACGCGGTTACGGCGCGAAAGATGAATGATCCTGTTGTCGCCTTCCACATCCGTTCGGGTTTTGAGCCGATCGGAGTGCTGCGCGGCTATCTGCCGACCGATAAGCAGTCGCTGGGCCATGCGTCGCACATGGTGTGGCGCAACCCGTATTTTATCGAGGACACCGGCAAGGGCGCAGCCTTTACCACCAAGGAGGCGGTGCGCGTGGCCACGGTCCAGTTGCAGATGCGCAAGGTCGAGAGCTTCGATGAATACATGTCCAACATCGAGTATTTCGTCGATGTGGTCTCGGATTATCGGGCGGACTTCGTCGTGTTCCCCGAGCTTTTCACGCTTCAGCTCTTGTCCTTGGAGCCCAAGAAGCTGACGCCGGTGGAATCCATCGAGCACCTGACCCGCTATACGCCACGCTTTGTGGAGGCCATGCGCAAGCTGGCGGTCAGCTATAACGTCAACATCATCGGGGGGTCACACCCGACGCGCACGGACGATGGTGACATCCAGAATGTGGCCTATGTGTTCCTGCGTGATGGCTCGGTCCACGAGCAGGAGAAACTGCATCCCACGCCCAACGAGCGCCACTGGTGGAACATCAAGGGCGGGGATCGCGTGCATGCCATCCCGACCGACTGTGGTCCGATCGGGGTGATGATCTGCTATGATTCAGAGTTCCCCGAGATCGCCCGACGCATGGTGGACGAAGGGGCGCGTATCCTTTTCGTGCCGTTCTGCACCGACAACCGTCAGGGCTATCTACGGGTGAGATACTGCGGTCAGGCCCGGGCGATCGAGAACCAGTGCTATGTTGTTCTGTCCGGCAATGTCGGCAATCTGCCGAACGTCGAAAATATGGACATCCAGTACGCCCAGTCCTGCATTCTGACGCCGTGCGATTTCCCGTTCGCGCGTGATGGCATTGCCGCCGAGGCGACCGAGAATGTGGAGACGGTGACGGTGGCCGACCTTGATCTGTCCGATCTGGCCTGGGCGCGGGCACAAGGCACGGTCAAGAACCTGCGTGATCGCCGCTTCGATCTATACAAGACCGTGTGGACGGACGGCGGCTGAGCCGTCAGTTCTCTCCGTAGAAGTTGCAGTACCAGTCCACGAACCGGCCAACGCCTTCCTCTACCGGTGTAGAGGGGGCGTAGCCGAGGGCGGACAGGGTCGCCGATACATCTGCGGCGGTGTCCACCACATCGCCATCCTGCATCGGCATCAGGTTCAATCGCGCCTTGCGACCCAGTTTATGCTCCAGCACTTCGATGTAGCGCATCAGGGGCACCGGCTGGCCCGCGCCGAGGTTCAGGATGCGCCATGGGGCAACGCCGCTGGTCGAGGGATCGGGCGCGGCGGGCTTCCACGCGGGATCGACCGTGGCAGGCTGGTCCAATGCCGCCACCACCCCCGTGACGATGTCGTCCACATAGGTGAAATCGCGACTCATATGACCCTCGCCATACACCTCGATGGGTTCGTCTCTGAGAATGGCGCGGGTGAATTTGAACAGCGCCATATCCGGCCTGCCCCACGGGCCATAGACTGTGAAGAAGCGCAGGCCCGTCATCGGTATGCCGAACAGATGGGCATAGGCGTGGGCCATGGCCTCATTGGCCAGCTTGGTCGCGGCATACAGCGTCAGCGGATGGCTGGCCCCGTCTGATGGCGCGAAGGGCAGCTTGCCATTGGCCCCATAGGCCGAGCTGGTCGAGGCATACACCAGATGCTGGCAGCCGACGGCCCGCGCGCCCTCGATGATCGACAAAAAGCCGGTGACGTTCGAGCCCACATAGGTGTCGGGTGCCTCCAAGCTGTAACGCACGCCTGCCTGTGCGCCCAGATGGACGATGCGGCACGGGCGTTCGGTCTCGAACACGGCCAGCACGGCGGCCTTGTCAGCCAGATCCAGCGTGTAGTGCTGATAGTTCGGATGGGCTGTCAGCTGCGCCAGTCGCGCCTGTTTCAGCGCGGGATCATAATAGGCGTTCAGATTGTCGATCCCGACCACCCGCTCTCCGCGCGCCAGCAGCCGCTGGGCGGTATGAAAGCCGATGAAGCCGGCAGAGCCTGTGACGAGGACGGGATCGGACATGGCCTTAGCGATAATCCGCCGCGCCGCCCGATGCCAGCGCTTCTATGATCTAACGGCGATCAGGGATTTGGTCAGCGGCCCGACCTTTTCGTCATGGTGGACTGCATCGGGGTAGAGGAAGCGGAACTGGGTCTTGTCCAGCAGGCGGGCGTGCTGGACATCGCGCATGGCGGCTCCGACATCGGCGGCCTTTTGCGAAAAGCCATGGCTGCGACGCATGAGGGCGCGAGCGCGGCTCTGCTCGCTCTTCCAGTGGAAGAACAGGCTGGAAAAATGCGGCTCGACGGGAAACCAGAAATAGGGGGTCTGGACATAATAGCGCGGAGCCAGACGGCGACATTCCTTGGCAAAGGCCTCCATCCGGACCCAGTCGCCGACATGCTCGATCACCGAGTTGGAATGGACCAGATCAAAGCTGTTGTCGCCATAGTAGGGCAGGTCGGTCGCATCGCCGTCCACCACGGTGAACAGGGTCTGATCCCACACATCATCCACGCCGCCGGGGTTCACCAAGGTGATGTGAACCCGACAGCGCTTCAGCAGGTCGAGGTCGAACAGGTGCCAATAGCTGGCCTCGCCGCCCAGATCGATGATGGAGACCGCACCCTTTTCGGCATGAATGGTCTCGATCAGTTCGACCACGCGGCGGCTGCGCGCGCGGCGAAAGCGCGACACCAGAGAGTTCGGGTCGCTGTTGTCCTGAAGGGCGTGGATCAGTTTCATCCCGCCTGCATGACATAGCGACGCTACCTGACGGTTAAGCTTGGACCGGTATCAGGGTAAATTTTCCTGAACCACAGGGGCGGGTTCGATCAGGCGTGATGCTCCCATCGTGCCGCCTGCTGCCAGCAGCAGAACCAGCGCCGCGCCGGTCAGGACGTGGTCGCTGTGGGCTGTGACCAAGGGACGAAGGGTCAGCAACACCAACAGACCGATCAGGGCCAAGACTCCGGCCAGGGTGATGCCAATGCCGAGGAAGACGAAATGGCCCATGGCCATCAGCCACGCGCCCCCGATAACCGTACCCAGCGCGGGCGCGGCTACGGCGCGCAGATCGGTGAGCTGCGGCGAAAGCAGAGCCGTGACCAACGCCACCAGACTGCCCAGAAGCAACGGCCATGTGAAGATCAGCGCCGCCTCGGGCACAGCCGTCTGGGCTGCACAGCCTGCCACGAAAACCAATGCCAACAGGCCCAACCAGCTGCCCCAAACCGTGCGGGCCATGGCACCGGGCCACAGCGACAGTACTGCCGCTATGGCCGCGGGTATCAGGAACATGAGCGTCTGCTCTTGCGTAAAGGCTAGCACGCAGCCTATGGCGGCCAACGTGTAGCCAAAGATGCGGCGACGGCGCAGGCGCACGCCCGACATCAGTAAAAGAGCCAGCGCGACCACAGCCATAGCCGCGCCTCCCTCCATCCACGGCAGGCGGCGCAGTTGGGTGTAATAGGCCTCGGAAGAAGACAGTCGGTCACCTGCCGGTCCGGCCAACAGCGCCAAGGTCTGAAGCAGCACAAAGCCCGCTGTCAGGAACCACACACCGTCCAACACGCCCTGAAAGATGTGCAGCGGGCGAAGCCCTGCGCGGCGAGAGGCAATCCACACCGTGCTCGCAATGGCCAGCAGGCTGATCCCCAGAATAACCCAGCCGCCCCATAGCGGATGGCTGACAATCACGCGACCAAACACATCGGCATAGACACGATTGGTACCGCCTTGCGGCAACTCGTGCAGATGCATCAGCCGGTCGGCCATTTCCAATGTCTGGGAGCCGATGTGCTGAAGCGCGCCGAGGTCGAGATTGTCGGGCGTGGAATCATGGGCGTGGTACTGGGCGGCGCGGCCGATGAAGGCGAAATTCATGCCCGCCATGTCACGCTCGCGCGCATGGGTGAAGTCGGTGCCGTTCGGCATCTGCTCGTACATAAAGACGGCCAGCGAGGTGGCCATCACCCCGCCATCGGCCTTCATCGCCACAGGGGCAAAGGCGCGGATGGTCGGACCATCTCCACGTCCCGTTTCGAACATGGCGGCACGGCCCCCGCCGCCACGCGCTTCCAGGTTGATGATGAAGCCGACCTCTTTGGCCAGAGGATGCTCTTCGAAGAAGACCCGCGCGCCTTCCAGACCGATCTCCTCGGCATCGGTGAACACCACCACCAGATCACGGCGCAAAGCATCACGGGCATCCAGTGCGCGGACAGTCTCCAGAATGGCGGCCACGCCTGTGCTGTCATCGGCCGCCCCCGGCGATCCGACCACGGTGTCATAGTGCGCCATCAACATCAGCGGGGGTTGGTTCGGGTCCATGCCGGAGCGGACGGCGACGATGTTGGTGGCTTCGAAGTCGGCGGCCTCGGGCGTACCGCCCGCGCGCTGCAGGCGCTGGACGGCGCGAAGGGTCAGCGGGCCGGACTGTTCGCTGACCTGAAAGCCCAGCGTGGTCAGGCGCTGCTTCAGATAGTTGCGCACCCGCACATGCTCCTCGGAGCCCAGCGGGTGGGGGGCCTTGGCAATCTCGCGGATGTCCACCATGGCGCGATGGGCGGAAAAGTCGGTGGCGGGCGCATCCAGCGGTCGGGGGCTCGGGGACTGGGTTGTCAGTATCGCCAGCGCAAAGGCCAGAACCAAGGACGCCAAAAGAGCCGCTAGCCGCATTCCACCTCTCCGTGTTGGGTCTATAGGAGAGCGACGGTATGCGAATAGCAAGAGGGCGGCGAAGTTTCCCTCGCCGCCCTCTGTTTCAGCTGATCCTGTTACGGATCAGAAGCGCTTGGAAACCTCGATGCCGTACATGCGCGGCTCGTTCACAAACACCGTCAGGTTGTTGAAGTCGATGGCACCGATGATGTTGTCCTCATCGGTGATGTTGCGAACATAGGCCGCTGCTTCCAGACCACGGCTCAGGTCACGCCAGCCTGCGCGCAGGCCGCCTTCGAACTGGGTGCCGAACTGGAATTCCTTGGATTCATACAGGAACAGGTTGGTGTCCTTCTGCATGACCCAGTCGGTGGCGGCGAACAGTTCCTGATCGTTGCCGATCGAACGGACGTACGACAGGGTGAAGTTACCCGAGTATTCCGGAGCGTTCGGGAACGGATTGCCGTTTATCGCTGCACGATCGGTGCCGTTCACGTTCTGGATCGGATCAGTGATGGTGCACAGGTGGTTGCCGCAGATGGCGACCAGCAGGTCCTTGTCCTTGATCTCGGTCTTGTTCCAGGCGAAGCCACCAGCGACGGTGAAGCCAGCGCCCAGATAGACGTCGCCGTCGATCTCGATACCCTTGCCTTCGCCCTTCTTGGCGTTCAGCAGGCGGTTCGAGTTGTCGATGCCGCCGATGGCGGTGAACTGCATGTCGTCCACTTCATAGAAGTAGGCGGTGGCGTTCAGGCGTGCGCGGCCATCCCATAGGCGAGCCTTGAAGCCAGCCTCATAGGACATGGCGGTCTCGGAGTCGGCGGTGGTCAGAACCGGCAGGTTACGGCCCTGGATCGACGGACCACGGTAACCGTGGGCGATACGGGCGAACAGGTTCCAGCTCGGGTTCACTTCATACAGGGCGCTGACGTCCCACGAGACTTGCTCGTCGGCGACGTCGATCTGGCCGGTGCCCGGAGCGCCGATGGTGATCGTGCCGTTATAGGTACGCTCGTCTTCGGTGTAGCGCAGGCCGCCGGTCAGCTTCAGGGCTTCGGTCAGCTGGTAGTTGGCTTGACCGAAGACCGACCACGATTCCGACTTCTGAACGATGTCGGTCTGCTTGGTCGGGGTCAGGTTGCCGGTGCCGTTGTAGGTGTTCGAGACCAGATTGAAACGGTCGTTGAACATGAAGGCGCCAACCTGCCAGTTCAGGCGGTTGTCACCGTTCGAAGCCAGACGCAGCTCGAAGGTGTTTTGCACCAGATCCGAGTTGTTCGTGCCGCTTTCGACAGCAAACGGGGTGCGATAGGGCTGACCCGCCACGGCTGCGCCGGAAACGCCGCCGTCGATGTCGCCATTGCCCATCGACTCGCCTTGGTACGAGCCCACGACGCCGGTCAGGGTCATGGTGCCGAAGTCATAGGCGACTTGCAGCGACTGGGACTGGGTGTCCTGCTTTTGGAAGTTGTTCCGGCCACCGTCGTAATAGACGGTTTCGCGGTCGTAGTTGTCGTTGAGTTCGTTCGAACCCTTGGTCAGGGCGTTGGCGCGGTTCAGCGTGCCGGTGCCGGCATAGTCACGGAACTGCAGGGTGCCGAGGACCGACAGGCGCTCGTTCGGGGTCCAGGCCAGATGGCCGCGGATGGCGCGGTCTTCGAAATTGCCCAGCTCGTCGCCGTTCGGGTTGGCGAAGTCGGCGTCATAGGCGTTGTTGACCCAGTCGTCGCGGTGGTTCAGCAGGCCGGCCAGACGCAGCGACACGGTTTCGGTCAGCGGCAGGGTGACGCCGGTCTCGGCACGGATCGACCCATAGTTACCAGCGGCGATCTTGCCGAAGCCTTCGAACTCGGTGCCCGGCTTGACGGTGTCGACCTTGACCACACCGGCAGGGGTGTTGCGGCCAAACAGGGTGCCTTGCGGACCGCGCAGAACTTCCATCTGTTTGATGTCAAACAGCGGGAAACCCTTCAGGTAGACGCTTTCCAGAACCACGTCGTCCATGACGACCGATACCGGCTGCGAGGCGGTGAAGTCGAAATCGACGTTGCCATAGCCGCGGATGTAGAAGCGCGGCGCATAGCGGCCGTTCGAGCTTTCGACCTGCAGGCTGGGCACGCGACCGGCCAGAGCCAGAATGTCGGCACCGCCAGCGTTCACAGCTTCCAGAGTTTCGATGTTCATCGCGGTGACGGCGAACGGCACGTCACGGATGCTTTCGCTGCGGCGCTGGGCGGTGACGACGATGTCGCCAACCGAGGCAGCTTCGTCAGCAGTCTGAGCAAAAGCCGGCGTTGCCAGCAGGAGGGCCAGGGTGCTGGCCGACACGGCGAGGGCGGAAATGCGCTTCATTCTAAGATCCCCGATGGAATGATGCGGCGACGCCATAATCCCTGTGCGCGCCCTAAGCCAGACAGGAAACAGTGGTATTCGATGAACTATTTATGACGTCGCCACAGTCATCGAAATTTTAGCTGTGTTACGGATTATTTAGTCAGTGTTGATGCAGATTGACGGAAGATCGCCACAATTTTTGCCAAATTGGATTGGCCCTTTCCTGAAGGCCTCCCAACAGCCATGATCCGGCCCGTTTTCGGGGCCTCCCCGTCATGTGAAGCCACAGCGCCAATGACCGTGTCATCTCTTCCTCGTCGTCGATTGCTCCAGTTTTCGGCGGTTCTGCCCTTGGTGGCGGGTGCCACGGGATGTGCCACCGCCCCGATGCGCAATGAGGGGCCGCGGTTGCGTGTGCTGGCCATTTCGGACCTGCACTCGTCTTACGGGCAGATTGCCCAGTTGCTGGCGGCCTTCCGTCGCGAAGTGGCCGACCATTCCGCGCCGCACCTGATCGTGGTCAATGGCGACAGCTTCGAAAAGGGCAATGTGGTCTCGGTGCGCTCGGAAGGGGCTATCGACTGGGCCTTCATGGCCGAACTTCCCAAGATCGCGCCGACGATTTTCAACCTCGGCAACCATGACAATGATCTGGTGCATGATCTGCATCCCGTTGTCGCCCGCATGCGTGGGTTGGGGCTGACGGTCCTCAGCAACATAATCGACCGCCGCACAGGTCAGCCGTATGCCGATGACTTTGCCCTGATGACCGTGGGCGGCCAGACATTGCGGGTGGCCGCCTTGGGTACGCCGTCGCTCAACTCCTACCCGGTCGAGAGCCGCGAATGGCTGACGATCCCCGATCCGGTGGAATGGGCGCAGACGCACCTTCCGACCTATCTGCGCGGCGACGGTCTAAAGCTGGTGCTCAGCCATGTCGGCGTGGTCGACGAGCGCCAGTACCTGCCTCTGTTGCCCGAGGGTTCGCTGATGGTGGGCGGGCACAACCACCTGCTGTTCACCCATCAACAGGGCGCAACCGGCTTTGTGCACACGGGCCGTTGGGGCGAAACCTATGCCGTGGCCGAATATGGTGCAGACGGCGTGGTGCAAACCCGTCTGGTCGAGGTGAAGGCCGATGGTCCGGCAGATCCGGCGCTGGCAGCCTTGATCGGCCAAACGCTCGCAGCCCATCTGACCGATGCCGAGCGCGCCATCATCGGCCACAATCCTCGCGCCCTGACGCTCGGCGAAACTGGCCGCGCCATCAGTGCGGGCTTCGCCCGTGAAGTGGGGGCGGACTATGGTTTTATCGGCCTGACCACCTTGGGTACGGGTCTGAAAGCGGGCTACATCGACCAATTCCACTTTGATGAAGTGGTACGTTTCGACGGCCGTTTGATGGTGGCCGAGGTGGAAGCATCGCGACTTGCGGCCATTTTGGCCTATTGCAATCAGGACGAGCCGACCCCCATCGAGCGTATGACCGGCGACTATCCGTTTGCGGCCCCCCGCGAAGAGGGGCTGGTGTTAGGCTCCACTGTGAAGCTGGTCACCACGGACTGGTGTGCCCGCAACCAGTCGAAATATTTCGGCACCACCGATCTGGCCTTTGTCGATGTAGCGACAGACGGGGTGAAGGCCGTGGCGAAGAAGGCCCTGTTAGGCTGAATCTCTAGGCGGCGTGGCGTTTGCGGTCGGGAGCTTTGACGAAAAGCCCCTTTTGGCCCGCGACGGCGCGGAAGGCCGAGCCTTCGGCTGTCTCGCCCTGACCAAGAAACAGACAGCCATCGTCAGTTAGCGGCTTGGCCAGATGCTCAAGGACGCCGGCGCGGTAGTCTGGCACCATGTCGCCCAGCACATAGCGGCAAAAAATCAGGTCGAACGGCCCGTCCTTGGCCAGCGCGTCCGGCAGAGGGTCCAGCAGATTGGCGCGGGCAAAGCGCACGCAGCGGCGCAACTCGTCCTTGGCCTGCCACTGGTCGTCCAGCGGCGTGAACCAGTCCAGCATGGTACGGGCAGGCAGGCCCCGCTGGATTTCAAAACCGGTGTAAACGCCCTGCTGCGCCTTGGCGACGGCGCGCGCCGATAGGTCGGTGTTCAGGACGTCGATCCGTAACCCCTGCGACAGGGCCAGCATGGCCAGACTATAGGCCTCCTGTCCTGTGCCGCCGCCCGCGCACCAGATGCGCACGGGGCGGTCCCTGCGCGCCTTGGCCAGTACCGGCATCAGGTCGCGCCCGCACAGGTCGAACACCTTGCGGTCGCGCCGGAACCAGCTCTCGCTGTTCAGCAGGCTTTCGATCACATCCC
This sequence comes from Brevundimonas sp. UBA5713, assembly GCF_002419815.1. GTDB lineage: Bacteria > Pseudomonadota > Alphaproteobacteria > Caulobacterales > Caulobacteraceae > Brevundimonas. The sequence goes on from NZ_DIGV01000013.1 coordinate 61,376, forward strand.
ACGCCAGAGACCCGACCGGTCGTGACCATATCTGAGACAGCAGGGCCTCGACATTGTGATAGCCCTCGCGCCGCGCCACCGGCCCAAGCCTGTGCTCGGCCAGCTGCATCCGGTCATGGTGCAGGGCAAAGCCCGCCCGTGAGGCCATCAGGGCCTGCAGTCTCTCGAAATCCTCGGGTGTCACGCCGCGTGTCCCAGGCCGGTTTGCAGCGCCCCGATCTCGTCGATCTTGGATTGGAGGATGTCGCCGTCGAACGGCTTCATCACATAGTCATCTGCCCCCGCCGCCAGTGCGCGCGCGATGTGGGCCGGATCGGTTTCCATGCTGCAGAACAGGATCTTGGGGTGATCGCCGTCCGCCATCTGTTTCAGCTGGTCCAGAAAGTCCATGCCGTCCATCATCGGCATGCGCCAGTCCAGCAGGATCAGATCCGGCATCGACTGTATACATTGCTCGATGGCCTCTACGCCGTCTCCCGCTTCGACCACATCAAAGCCCAGTCCCTCGACGATGCGCCGGGCAACTTTTCGGATGATACGGCTGTCATCGACAATGAGACAAAGGCGGGCGGACAGGTCGAGTTACTCCCCCAAAAGCAACGTTCAAGGCCGGCTGCCTCCCCGCAGTCCGTACCCGTTTCGACCCTCATTATGCCAAAAGCGTTGCTATTTGGGTAGCCGTGCAATCAGAGCGACGCGACCTTCGTCGACAATGGTGTCCAATCGGCCACCGGACTCAGATACCGTCAGCCACAACCAGTAGGGCTGAACCCACTGGCCTTGCAGGCCTTCATTCAGGGCCTCGCCGCGCAAGCCTGTCAGCGCCTCGGGCTTCAGGCGGGCGCGGTTGCCTTCGGCGGTGCCGGCGATGGCCAGCATTTCGCCTTCCTCGCGGGCGTTGATCACAGCCATGCCGCCCAGAGGCAGCGCCCCTATCGTCAGATCGGCCAGATTGATGAGGGCCCGCGCCTGCGGCTTGGACACGCTCATGTCCGGCACGCGCCATTCCATCTGTGCACGGCCCCCCTCTGTCACGCCCGCCAACAGGGTGTGCAGTTCGCTGGTCGAGAAACGCTCGGCGCTGGTCGCGGCACCAAAGGCTACGCGGGCGAAGTTGACCAAGGACACCATTTTGCGGGCACTTTGACGGATCAGGCCCATGGCATCGTCGCGCATATCCTGCGCGGTCGGATCATCCAGCAGGTCCAAACCCGACATCACCGCACCGGCCGGGCTGATAAAATCGTGGCACAGTTTGGCGCTGATCAGCGTGGCCAGGTCGGTTCCGTTCGGCAGCGCAGCAGCTTGAGGCTGCAAGTTCTGGTTGTCGGCTGGGAAAGACATGAGAAGCGGTATATCCAGAGCGGCATGCCGTCAGGCGTTAACATCGATTAACCATAACTGACCTGATTTGCGGGTTCGTTAAACCCGCCTGATCGGCTATCGGATTTGTTTATGAGCGTCCCCTCCATGACCGTGCCCCAAAACCTTGAGTCCGACTTGAAATCGGGGCGGCTGGCGCTGACCATTGCGCAGATCGCCGAGGAGGCTGCCGAAGTCATCCTGCCGTTCTGGCGCACTGGCGTGGTAGCCGAACACAAGGCCGACGCCAGTCCGGTGACAGAAGCGGACCGCGCTGCCGAGGCCCATATTCTGCAACGTCTGGAGGCCGAGTGGCCCGGCGTTCAGGTGGTGGCCGAGGAAAAAGCCTCACTGGAAGGTCTGCCGCAAGACGCCGAAAGCTGGTTCTGGCTGATTGATCCGCTGGATGGCACGCGCGGTTTTGTCCAGGGGCGCGAATCCTTCACCGTGAATATCGCCTTGGTGCGCAACGGTCAGGTCGTAGCCGGTACGGTTGTGGCACCGGCCACCCAAACCAGCTGGCGCTCGGGCGGCGAGGGTGAAGGGGCTTTCCGTCGTCAGGGACAGGAGGCATGGCGCCCCATCCATGTGCGTCCTCGCCCCGACAAGGCGGTGGCCATCGTCAGCCATAGCCTGACCGACGAAGAGGCTGACCGTCTGACCCGTCAGCATGGCTGCCGTCAGTGGCAGGCGCTGGACAGCTCGCTGAAGCTTTGCCTGATTGCCGAGGGTCGTTTTGACGCCTATCCGCGCACCGGCCCGACCTCGGAATGGGATATTGCGGCAGGCCATGCGGTGCTGAACGCTGCCGGCGGCCGCATCATCACGCCGGATGGCCAGACGCTGGCCTATGGAAAGTCCCGGTTCCTGAACGGGCCGTTTGTGGCCCTTGGCGGCTGATCACCTGAAGGCGGATCAGGCTGCGCGCACGCGGGCCATTTCCAACTGGGCGGGCAGGCTGACCGGCATGTCGCGTTCGCAGGCGGTCGCTAGACGCTCGAGATGTTCGGCAGAGGTAGGCTTGACCAAAACCCCGCCGAGGCTGAGATCCAGCAGGGCGTGGGCCAGACACAGGTCTTCGGCTTCCCAGCCGGGTATGTGTTTCAGGAACTCATAGGGCGACGGCGCGGGCGGCGGGGCACTGGCCTTTTTGAGCATGCCAAAGAGGCCGCGCTGGGCCGGACCCGGTTCGGGCTTGGCGACAGCGAACAGTTCCGGCGGGAAATAGTCGGTGCCGAAAATGGTCATGTTCTGCTGACGGGCCTCGCGCAGGCGACTGCGCTGTTTGGCATCCAGCAGGATGTGACAGGGCGTATGCAAAACGTCGAACAGGCTGGAGCCGATATAGATGTCCATGACGTCGGACTGGCCGCGCACGCCCAATGAACGGATGCGCTCGTCCTGACGGATGGTCTTCATGGCCGCTGCGGGCAGTTCGGCACTGTCAGGATCGTCCAGAATAATGGTGTCGACATAGCCGAGACCCGACACCTTGGTCACGGCGGACAACACGGCATCCACGCCCTCGACGCTGAAATCGCGCCGACCGTTCGGCAGCGGGCCGATGGTCAGGGTGACATACAGCAGGTCCCGTTCGACATGGCTCAGGGCCTCACCCGTCGTACGGATCAAGGTGCGATCCAGACTGTCGATGTGGAAGCTGTTGATGCCCTGTTCCAAGGCCGCAAAAATCAATGCGCGCGCGGCATCAGCCCCCTTGGCGGCCACAGCGGAATCCAGCACCAGAGTGATGGCGGACACCGCTGATCCAGCATGGCCGAGCGGGCGATAGCGCATGGTTAGGCCATCTCCGCAGGCGTCTTGGCGGTGAAGCTGATGGCGTGGAGCACCGTGCCTAGCTGACCCTTGAAGGCCTTCTGGCACAGTCGTTCGCGCATGACGCGGCTTTGACCCTCAAAGGCCGAGGACACGATCACAGCGCGATAGTGGTCGTTGTCGCCAGCAGTATCTTCCAGCTCGATCTGGGCATCGGGGAAGGCTTCCAGCAGATAACCGCGAACGGTATCGGGGGACATGGGCATGGCGAGACTCTTGAACCGGTTTTGTACTGTCTCAGCAAATAGTGTGCCGCGGGGATAAAGTCAGCCGCCCATGCGGGCGAAACGCGGCCGTTCGTACAAATCTACTACCGATCCGGAATACTCGCCTTGGGAGTAGGGCCTAAAGCCGCTCCTCAGAGCCAGCCGGATCGAGGGCTGGTTCTGCGGAGAGATCATACACACTGTTCGAACCTTGGCTATATTCTGGTCAGACCAAGCTAAAGCTGCGGTTAAGGCTTCGGCTGCCAGACCTTTCCCGTGAAAGTCCGACCGCAGCCCCCAGCCGACTTCGGGTGCGTCGAAAGGCGGTTCCAGACTGCGACGGTAGTCGAACAGACCCACACTGCCGACATGCTGGCCTGTTTCGCTCAGGCGGATGGCCCAGTTGCCAAAACCCATGGCGCTCCAATGGCCGATATCGCGCAGCAGGCGGGTCCAGATTTCTTCCTCGGTCAGAATGCGGCCCGAGGTAAAGCGCGTGAAATCCTCGTCGCGCCACAAGGTGAGCAGGTCGTCCATATCCGCCAGCGACAGCGGCGTCAGGGTCAGGCGCTCGGTTTGAATAATGTGGGTCACATCAAGCCTAGCTGTTTGAAACTGGCCACGCCATGGCGGCCCACAATCAGATGGTCGTGAACCTGGATCTCCAGCGAGCGGGCGGCCTCGATGACCTGTTTGGTCATGTCGATGTCGGCGCGGCTGGGGGTCGGGTCACCGGAGGGGTGATTGTGTACGATGATGAGGGCGCTGGAGGATAGCTCCAGTGCACGCCGCACCACTTCGCGCGGATAGACGGGCGCGTGATCGACCGTGCCTTTGTTCTGGACCTCGTCGCGGATCAGCTGGTTCTTGCGATCCAGATAAAGCACCCGGAACTGTTCGCGCGGCTCATGCTGAAGGGCCAGCCGCACATAGGACAGTAGCGCTGTCCATGAGGATATGACGGTACGCTTGGTGGCCTCTTCCAAAGCAACGCGGCGGGCCACTTCCTGAAGGGCGCACAGGTCCAGAGCCGTCTCCTTGCCGACCGCCTTGGTACGGCCTTTGATGTCTGTGGCCTTGACGGTGGTCATATCCTCGACCGAAGCGGCCAGCACACCGGACAGTGAGCCAAACCGGTCCAGCAGGGCCTTGGCGATGGGTTTGACATCCCCTTGCGGCTGGCTGCGGAACAGGAACAGCTCAAGAAGCTCATAGTCGGGCAGGGCGGGCAGGCCTCCGTCGCGGGCGCGCGCCCTCAAGCGATCGCGGTGGCCCAGATGATGCGGTTTGGCCGCCTTTTTGGAGGGGTCCTGATCGTACATGCACGCCTTTCCTGCGGCGTGGAGACTATCGCAAAACACCGATCTGTATAGAGCTTTGCCGTAAGCGGATGCGGTATGCGGGCGGGCCCAAGACAAAGGCCGCCGGATGGATCATCCGGCGGCCTTATTAAATGACGTTTATGGTTTGATCCGATCAGAAGGTCGGACGGAAAATGCCCTTCGGCGACAGGGTGAAGATTTCCAGACCGTCCTCGGTGACACCGATGGTGTGCTCGCACTGCGACGACAGCGACTTGTCGCGGGTCACGGCGGTCCACCCATCGGACAGAACCTTCACGCCCGGCTTGCCCAGATTCACCATCGGCTCGACGGTGAAGAACATGCCCGGCTTGAGTACGGCACCCTCGCCGCGACGGCCGTAGTGCAGCACGTTCGGCGTGTCGTGGAAGACGCGACCAATGCCGTGTCCGCAGAAGTCACGCACCACGCTCATACGTTGGGCCTCGACAAACTTCTGGATGGCATAGCCGATGTCGCCAAAGGTATTGCCCGGTTTGACCTGGGCCAGACCCAGTTCCAGCGATTCATAGGTGACATCGATCAGACGCTTGGAGCGGGCATTGATTTCGCCCACCGGATACATGCGGCTGGAATCGCCGTGCCAGCCGTCAACGATGACGGTGTGGTCGATATTGACGATGTCGCCTTCCTTCAGAACCTTGTCGCCCGGAATGCCGTGGCAGACGACGTGGTTGATCGAGGTGCAGATCGTCTTCTCATAGCCCTTATAGCCGAGGCAGGCGGGGATGCCGCCGTTGTCGAGGGTGAACTCGCGAACCAGATCGTCCAGCTCGCCCGTGGTCACGCCCGGCTTGACGTGCTCGGTGATCATATCCAGCGCCTCTGCCACCAGACGGCCAGCCTTGCGCATGCCTTCGAAATCCTCCGGCGTGTGGATGCGGATTTCGTGGCTACGGACCAAGACGTCGGTTTCCAGTTCGGGCGTTTCGTACATGACAGGCTTTCAGCAGAAGCCGGGCTCAAGAGCCTTGGCGGCACTAAGGGTCTGGCTGGGTAATCAATCGGTCGCGCGTCGGCGACGCGGCTTAGATGGTGTCTTTAGCACAAAATCTCAATGCGGTCAGGATGGGGAGCCAAAACCTGACGCTGGGGAGGCCTGTAACGACCCTATGTGCTAGCAGGCACGAGCTTGACCTTACGGCACAGTTTTAACGCCCAATACTGGCCATAATTCAGCATGAATTTTGAATATCGATGATATTAGTGGGTAGAAATATTTACGCAGCGTCAAAAACATCAGGAAAAAGTGCGTCTTGCGTGCCACGCCTTTGACCCTTTCGTGACGGTAACGCGTTTCGTGACGCCCTGATCCGATGACAAGACCAATACGGCTGTTAAGCCTTGAGTACTCCCCGAACAAAGGTTCATCGCATCGGTAATGATGAACCCAGTAACTATAGGTGAAACGTATGACTTCCAGGAACATGGCCCGCATCGGCGGCCTCGCCGTCCTCATGGCCTCTGTGGCCGCTCCGGCCTTCGCTGGCTCCTTCTACCTCCAAGAGCAGTCGGCACGCGGTGCCGGTCGCGCCTTCTCGGGTGAAGCTGCCGACACCGGCGTCGCCTCGCTGTGGTGGAACCCGGCTTCGATCGCCCGTTCGGGCCGCGAAGCGACCTTCTCGCTGCACGCTATCCGTATCGATTCCGAAGCCCGCGACACCGGCTCGACCCTGACCCTGATCAACCCGGCCAACGGTCAGGTTGCCGGTCGTCTGCCGGTTTCCAACGCGCGTCTGACCGAGAATAATCCGGTTGAAAGCGGCGTGGTGCCGAACTTCGCCATTGCTACCCCGATCAACGATCGCCTGTCGGTCGGTCTGGCCGTGTCGGCTCCCTACAACTTCACCACCAAATACAGCGCCAACACCTCGGTCGGTAATGTGCTGTCGGACGGCGGCTCGTTCGCCCGTTATGACGCCAACACCTCGGAACTGCGCTCGGCCGACGTCGGCGTGGTGCTGGCCTACCAGGTCAACGACTGGCTGGACATCGGTGCTGGCGTCAGCGCCCAATACGTCAAGGCCAAGCTGACCTCGAACATTCCGTCGCTGAGTGGCAACCCGCTGTCGCCGCTGCTGGCTGCAGATGGCTATTCCGAACTGTCGGGTGACGGCATCGACTTCGGCTGGAACGTCGGCGCGCAAGTCCACCACGGCAAATGGGATCTGGGCCTGTCCTACCGTTCGGCCATCGAGCACGAACTGGAAGGCGACATCGTTCAGGACATGAAGGGTGCACTGGCTGCACGCAGCTTCGCAACCGACGGCAATGCCACCTTCAACACCCCGTGGTTCGTTTCGGCCTCGGTGCGCTACGCCGCAACCGACAAGCTGACCCTGAACGCCCAGATCAACCGCATCGGTTGGTCGGAATTCGACGCCATCAACGTTGACTTCACCGGCGGCACCGACGTGATCCACCAGAACTACGAAGACGTCACCACCGGCGCCATCGGTCTGGACTACGCCTACAGCGACAAGACCACCTTCCGCGCCGGTATCGGCTATGACCCGACCCCTACCACGGACGCTCTGCGCACCGCCCGTATCCCGGATTCGGACCGCATGCTGTACTCGGTCGGTATGTCGACCCAAGTGATCGAAGGCGTCGAGTTTGACGCTGGCCTCACCTATATCGACATGGACAAGGCCGTCATGAACGACGACCGCGCCCTGCTGCAAGGTGCTGTGATCTCGAACCTGCGCGGCGAGCTGGAAGGCTCGGCCCTGGCCTTCTCGCTGGGTACCCGTATCAAGTTCTAATCCTTTACGGATCTGAAAACGGAAACGGCGGCTCCTGACGGGGCCGCCGTTTTTGTTTGTCTCGATTTAAAAAGAAAGGCCGCCGCTCCCGATGGAGCGGCGGCCTTGTTTATTCTGCCGTCTGGCTTAGCCCTTCTGGGCGAAGCCCTTGCCGCCGTTCGACGGACGCTTGCGCGGACGGCGCTTCATTTCGCTGACCGGCTTAGGCTCACGCGGCGTGGTCACTTCACCCGCCATCGGGTTGTAGGCCGGTGCCGCAGCGGCTTCACGCGGGGCACCGCCACGACGGTCGCCCTTGCGAACGCGGTGCGGCTGGCCGCCGCCTTCCGGACGCTCGACGCGGCCACGGCTACGGTTGCGACCGCGACGGCCGTCCTCGCCTTCGCCCTTGCGGGGTTCGCGCTCGGGCAGGGTGGCCTTCTTGGCGACACCGGCGGCCATGATCGAGGCGTCCAGCTGGGCCAGTTGCTTGTCGTTGCGACGGTCCACCATCGGGATCTTCTGGCGGGTGACCTTCTCGATGTCCTTGAGCAGTTTCATCTCGTCACCCGAGACGAAGCTGATGGCGGTGCCCTTTTCACCGGCGCGGGCCGTACGGCCGATGCGGTGGACATAGGATTCCGGCACATAGGGCAGCTCGAAGTTCACGACGTGCGTGACCTTGTCGACGTCGATACCGCGCGCGGCGATGTCGGTGGCGACCAGAACGCGCAGCTTGCCGTTCTTGAAGGCCTCGAGGGCACGCTCGCGTTGCGGCTGGCTCTTGTTGCCGTGGATGGCACCGGCTTCAACGCCGCCGGCTTCCAGATAGGCGGCAACCTTGTCGGCGCCGTGCTTGGTCTTGGTGAAGACCAGGCAGCGGGTGTAGGCCGGATCGGAGAACAGCTCGGTCAGCAGGGCGCGCTTGCGGCCGGCCTCGACCCAGATCACCTGTTGCTTGATGCGCTCGACGGTGGTGGCTTGCGGGGTCACCTGAACCTTGACCGGATCCTTCAGCAGATCACCGGCCAGCTTGCCGATTTCACCCGGCATGGTGGCCGAGAAGAACAGGTTCTGGCGACGGGCGGGCAGGCGGCTGACCACCTGGCGGATCGGCTTGATGAAGCCCAGGTCCAGCATCTGGTCGGCTTCGTCGAGCACGAAGATTTCGGTCGAGGACAGGTCGATGTTGTTTTGCTGGATATGGTCCAGCAGACGGCCCGGCGCGGCCACCAGAACATCAAGGCCCTGTTGCAGGGCACGTTCCTGGGCGCCGTATTTCACGCCGCCGAAGACGACCGCCACGCGGAAGCCGAGGTGCTGGCCATAGACCTTGAAGCTGTCGGCAATCTGGGTGGCCAGTTCGCGGGTCGGCGACAGGATCAGGGCGCGGGTGGTGCGAGGCAGGGGCTTGATGCGGTTTTCCGACAGGCGGTGCAGGATCGGCAGCGCGAAGGCTGCGGTCTTGCCGGTACCGGTCTGGGCGATGCCCAGCAGGTCGGCACCCTTCATAACGTGCGGAATAGCTTTGGACTGGATCGGGGTCGGCTTCTCATAGCCCGCAGCCTTGAGGGCCGTCAGAAGGCCGCTGTTGAGGCCAAGCGATTCAAAAGCGTTCGTCGGAGTTTGGGTATCGGTCACGTGCGTCTTTCACGAATGACGACGGACGCCAGCAGCCATCGGCCAAGCAGCGCGCGTCGTCCGCCCGCATGCCACGGGCAGGTAACGGGCGCCGCCCCGCGTGTACGGACGACGTATGAACTGGAGGAACCGACGGCTCGACAGACAGGCGCTTTCAACTCTGGAAAGGCCCACACGCGCTGGAGCACGCCGGAAACCGCACTGTGCGGTAGGCGGCAAATGGGCCTTCTTTGTCAGAAAGTCAAGCAAAGGGCCGGTCACCATGGGTAACCGGCCCTTTCACAACTGGTAGGGTACCAGTGATCAGGCGCTGATGGCCTGACCGGCCAAGGTGGCATCTTCGGCGGACTTCACCGTTTGCGGCACGATACGGATGAAGGCTTTGAGGCTCTTCTTCCAGTCGCCCAGCAGACGCTCGGCCAGAGGCGAGCGGGTCGCGGCAAGGTGGGCCTCGACCAGCGCTTTCAGGCGGGTGGCGGCCTCGGCATTCAGGTTGGCCACAGCGGCCAGGTCGCCGTTCAGCGCCTGTGCGGCGTGGCCGTGCGGGTCGAACACGAACAGCTCGCCCCCGCTCATACCTGCCGCAAGGTTCCAGCCGGTCGAGCCCAGTACCACAACGCGGCCACCGGTCATGTACTCACAGCCGTGGGCCCCCAGTCCCTCGACGACCGCCTCAGCGCCCGAGTTTCGAACAGCAAAGCGCTCACCGGCGGCCCCCGCCACAAACAGTCGGCCCGAGGTTGCACCGTATAGGGTGGTGTTGCCGCAGACCTGCTGGCCTTCGCGCCACTGATAGGGGCGCACGCGGATCTCGCCACCCGACAGGCCCTTGCCGACATAGTCGTTCACCTCGCCGGTGACATCCAGCACCAGACCCTTGGTGGCAAAGGCCCCGAAGCTCTGGCCGGCAATACCTTCCAGCTTCAGCGTCAGGCGGCCTTGCGGACCTTGCGGCCCATATTTGCGCACGATGGCGGACGACAGGCCCGCACCGACCGTGCGCTGCGTATTCTTCAGCGGATAGGACAGTTCCAGTGTCTGGCCCGTGGCGAGGAAGGACTGGGCATCTTTCAGCACCTGGGCGTCGAGGCTTTCATCGATCTCAGTGCGGTGCTTGTCCGCCAGACGACCGGGACGATCCACGTCCACCTTCATCAGTAGCGGGTTCAGGTCGAGATCATCGAGGTGCGAACCGCCACGGCGAACCTGCCGCAGCAGGTCGGTACGGCCCACAATCTCGTCGATGGTGCGCGCGCCCAGCGAGGCAAGGATTTCGCGCACCTCCTCGGCGATGAAGGTGAACAGGTTGACGACCTTCTCCGGCGTGCCCGTGAACTTGGCGCGCAGGCGCTCGTCCTGCGAGCAGACACCGACAGGGCAGGTGTTGGAATGGCACTGGCGCACGATCAGACAGCCCATGGCGATCAGACCGGCGGTGCCGATACCGTATTCCTCGGCCCCGAGAAGCGCGGCAATCACCACGTCGCGGCCCGTGCGGATGCCGCCGTCGGTACGCAGCGAAACCGAGGAGCGCAGGTGGTTCAGGCTGAGGACCTGATGGGCCTCGGCCAGTCCGATTTCCCAGGGCATGCCCGCGTGCTTGATCGAGGTCTGGGGGGAGGCGCCCGTGCCGCCGTTGTGACCCGCGATCAGGATGGCATCGGCCTTGGCCTTGGCCACGCCAGACGCAATCGCGCCGATGCCGGTCGAGGACACCAGCTTCACCGTGACCTTGGCATCGGGGTTGATGGCCTTCAGGTCATAGATGAGCTGGGCCAGATCCTCGATCGAATAGATGTCGTGGTGCGGCGGCGGCGAGATCAGCGTCGTGCCGGGGACGGCATGGCGCATCTTGCCGATGAACTCGGTCACCTTGAAGCCGGGCAGCTGGCCGCCCTCGCCGGGCTTGGCACCCTGCGCGACCTTGATCTCGATCTCGCGGCAATGGTTGAGGTATTCGGCGGTGACGCCGAAACGGCCCGACGCCACCTGTTTGACCGCCGAGTTGGCGTTGTCGCCATTGGGGCGCGGCACATAACGTGCGGGGTCCTCGCCGCCTTCACCCGAGACGGCGCGTGCGCCCATCCGGTTCATGGCGATGTTCAGCGTTTCGTGCGCTTCGGGCGACAAAGCTCCCAGCGACATGGCCTGCGACAGGAAGCGCTTGCGGATGTCCGAGACGCTTTCGACCTCGTGAAGCTGGACCGGTTTCAGGCCGTCCTTGAAGTCGAGCAGGTCGCGCAAGGACAGGTCCGGCTGTTCGGCGACAGCTGCGGAATACTGTTTGTAGCGCCTGTAGTCGCCACGGTTCACCGCATCCTGCAACAGGTGGATGGTCTTGGCGTCATGGCCGTGGGCCTCGCCGCCCGCACGGATGCGGAAGAAGCCGCCCATGGACGGGGACGGGGTCTTTTCAGGCGCGAAGGCCGTCTGATGGCGTTGCAGGGCCGCGCGCTCCAGACCGGCCAGACCGATGCCCGAAATGCGCGACGAGGCATTGGGGAAGAACTCGGCCGCCAAGGCGCGCGACAGGCCCAGAATCTCGAACTCGCAACCGCCGCGATAGGCGGACATGACCGAGATACCCTTGCGGGCCAGCACTTTCAGCAGACCTGCCTCGATGCCCTTCTTATAGTTCAGGCAGGCGTTCTTCAGCGACAGGTCGCCATAGAAGCCGCGCTCCAGACGCTCCTGAAACAGTTCCTGGGCCAGCCAAGGATTAACGGCGGTCGCGCCCACCCCGACCAGCACGGCAAAGGCGTGCGGGTCGAGCGTTTCGGCAGAACGCACGACGATGGAGCAATAGGTGCGTAGACCGACATCCGTCAGGCGCAGGTGAACGCCCGAGGTGGCAAGGATCATTGGCACCGACAGGCGCTCTTCGCCGATATTCTCGTCGGTCAGGACGATCAGGGTCGCGCCCCCGCGTGCGGCGGCCTCGGCCTCGTCGCGAATACGGTCCAAAGCTTCGCGCAATCCCTTGCCTGCCTCGGCATCGGCTGCGGGCACCGGATAGGTGCAGTCGATGAAGGCGGTCGACCCATCGGCCACAACGCCCAGCAGGCGTTCAAACATGCCGGTCGTTAGGACGGGGCTGTCCAGCACGAACACATCGGTCTGGGCCTCGTCATGTGCGAGGATGTTGCCGAGGTTCTTGAAGCGGGTCTTCAGACTCATGGCACCGGACTCGCGCAGCGGGTCGATCGGCGGGTTGGTGACCTGAGAGAAGTTCTGGCGGAAATAGTGGGCCAGCGGGCGCGGCAGGGACGACAGCACCGCAGGCGGCGCATCGTCACCCATGGAGCCGACAGCTTCCTTGCCGTCGCGCACAAGTGCATCGAGCAGCAGGTCGCAGTCCTCGCGGCTGAAACCGGCGGCGATCTGGCGGCGCGTCAGGGCTTCGCCCGTGGCGGCGCGCGGCTCGGGTCCGGGGCCGATCAGGGGCTCCAGATCGACCATGTTGCCGATCCAGTCCTTATAGGGATGGGCGGCGGCCAGCGCATCGACAGCTTCATGTTCGTCATAGACGCGGGCGGTTTTCAGATCGACGGCGATCAGCTTGCCGGGGCCGATGTGCAGTCGGCGCTTCACACGGCCTTCCGGCAGCGGCACAAGGCCCGCTTCGGAGCCAGCCAGCAGCAGGCCATCGACGGTTTCGACCGCGCGCAGAGGGCGCAGACCGTTGCGGTCCTTACCGGCCACAACCCAGCGTCCATCGACGGCGCACAGGGCGGCGGGGCCGTCCCAAGGCTCCATTACGGCGTTGCAATAGGCGTAGAGGGCGCGGTGTTCCGGCTTCATCACCATGTCGTCGGACGACCAGGCCTCCGGCACCAGCAGGGCCTTGGCCATGGGCGCAGGGCGACCGGCGCGCACCAGAACCTCGAACACATTGTCCAAGGCTGCCGAGTCCGAACCGCCCGGTTGCACGACTGGCTTTACCTCGTTGTCGCGATCACCGAAGGCCGAGGCGGCCATGCGGATTTCGTGCGACTTCATCCAGTTGAGGTTGCCGTGCAGGGTATTGATCTCGCCATTATGGGCGAGCATTCGGAACGGCTGGGCCAGCTTCCATTCGGGGAAGGTGTTCGTCGAATAGCGCTGGTGGAACAGGGCGTAGCCAGACGCGACCAGCGGATCGTTCAGGTCGATATAGAGCTGACCCAGCAGTTCGGCGCGGACCATGCCCTTATAGACAATAGAGCGGGCCGACAGCGAACAGATGTAGCAGCCACCCAGACCGGCCTGTTGAACGGCGGCCTCAATGCGGCGACGGCACAGATACAGTTCGCGTTCGGCCGCCTCGCCGTTGGCGTCGGCCTTATACAGGGCCTCCGGCACCGCCAGCATGATCTGTTCGATCTCGGGGCGGGTCTGCTCGGCGCGGGTGCCGACGACCGACAGGTCCAGAGGCGTCTGGCGCCAACCATAGATGTAGAAGCCCGAGCGGATCGCCTCGGCCTCGACGATGGCGCGGGCGCGGTCCTGGGCACCCAGATCGGTGCGCGGCAGGAAAACCTGACCCACGGCAATCGGGCCGGGACGCAGGGTCTGACCTACAGCGCGAACCTGTGCGGCAAAGAACTCTTGCGGCACCTCGATCATAATGCCCGCGCCGTCACCGGACAGGCCGTCGGCATCGACCGCGCCGCGGTGGGCCACGGCCTTCAGCGACTGGATAGCCATGTCCACGACTTCGCGGCGCGGCTTGCCGTCGATGGCGCAGACAAGGCCGACGCCACAGGCGTCGCGCTCGGACGACGGATCGTAGGAACCGGCGGCGACCAGATCGGCGCGCGCGGCTTCGTACTGGCTCAGCCAGCCAGAGTTTTGGCAGTTGGGGTTGTTTTGCTGGCTCATGCTGCGGCTTCCTCGGTACGCGCGCGCAGATAACGGTCGATTTCGGCAGCGGCGTCCTGACCGTCGCGCACGGCCCAGACGACGAGGGAGGCACCGCGCACGGCGTCTCCGGCAGCGAACACGCCCTCAAGGCTGGTGGCGAACCCGCCACGGGCGACTTCGAGGGTGTTCCAGCGGGACAGGCGAAGGCCCGCGTCCAGCTGTTCGGCAAAGTTTTCAGGTTCGAAACCCAGTGCTTCGATCACCAGATCGGCGGGGCTGTCGAAGTCGCTGTCAGGGACCGGCACGATTTCCCGACGGCCATCGGCGGCGGCTTCGGACAGGGCCATCCGTTGGGCGCGGATGGCATTGACCACATCGCCTTTGGACATCAGCGCCTTGGGCGCGGCCAGCCATTCGAAGGTGACGCCTTCTTCCTCGGCGTTTTGCACCTCGCGCGCGCTGCCCGGCATGTTGGCGCGGTCACGGCGATACAGGCAGGTGACGCTGGTCGCACCCTGCCGGATGGCGGTGCGCACACAGTCCATGGCGGTATCGCCACCACCGACCACGATAACGGACTTGCCCTTGGCGGTGGTGGCTTCGACGCTGTCACCCAGATCGCGCTTGTTCTGGGCGATCAGGAAATCAAGCGCGGGAAGCGCATCATCGGGGCCGCAACCCGGAATGGACAGGCGGCGGGCCTGATACACCCCCATGGCCAGCAGCACGGCGTCATGTTGGCTGCGAAGTTCGTCCATTGAAATATCGGTGCCGACCGAAGTGTTCAGCACAAACTTCACCCTGCCCTCGACCAGACGGTCGATACGGCGCTGGACAACATATTTCTCCAGCTTGAAGCCGGGGATGCCATACATCAGAAGGCCGCCCGCACGGTCGTGACGGTCATAGACAGTGACCTGATAGCCCGCGCTACGCAGACGGTCTGCGGCGGCAAGTCCCGCAGGACCGGCACCGACGATGGCGACCGACTGGCCGCGCTCTGCCACGGGACGGATCGGCTCGACCCAGCCATTCTCGAATGCCTGATCGGCAATCCATGCCTCGACCGAGCCGATGGTCACGCCATCCCAGCCCGATTGCTGCAGCGTGCAGGCCCCTTCGCACAGGCGGTCCTGCGGACAGATGCGGCCGCAGATTTCGGGCATGGTCGATGTCAGCGATGCGGTCTTCCACGCCTCGCGCAGATCGCCATCGGCCGACAGGGCCAGCCAGTCCGGAATGTTGTTCTGAAGCGGGCAGGCGTTCTGGCAGAAGGGCACGCCACAGTCGGTGCAGCGCGACGCCTGTTTCTGACCGGTTTCCGCGCTCGGTTTGAGCGTGATCTCATTGAAATCACGTACGCGATCAGCCGCGGCCTGCTTGGGCAGGGCGCGGGGCTGAATCAGGAAACCACCGGGATTTGAACGACCACCTTTTTGCATGTGCACATTTTGGCGCGCTGAACCGTGTCATGCAAATATTTTCCTTCGCAAGACTAAGGATTACCCAAAAGTCGAACAAATTTCCGCACTGCGAAAGTTTCACAGCTAAAACATTCGCGAAAAATGTTGCAGCGCGGCATATAAAATCAGCGTTCTTTTCCGTTTTGTCGCTGATAGGTGGAATCCTTTGGCATTGTGGCACAGCTGAAAGTGGAACGTAGGCCTCGCGCGCGGGTTCAGAATCCGTAATCGAACGGGAGCTGTTCCATGGCGCGTATTGAAAAGGACAGGGGCCTTGGCCTGTCCCTGACCAGAATCCTTGGCGTGGTGATTGGGGTCATCGGCCTGATTTTGGCAATCGGCGGCGTGCAACTGACCATATTGGGCGGCTCGCCCTATTATCTGGTCACCGGCGTGCTGATGATGATCAGCGGTTTGCTGCTGGTCTTGCTGCGACTGTCGGGAGCCCTGCTCTATGCGGCCATTGTGGTGGGCACCATTGTCTGGGCGATCTGGGAAGTCGGTCTGGACGGATGGGCTCTGGTCCCGCGCGTGGTGGCCCCGCTGGTTCTGCTGGTGCCGGTCATCCTGTCGATGGGGGCGCTGAGCACCCGTGGCGGTGCCAAGCGGGTCGGCATCGGTTTTGCCGCTCTGGCGGTGGTCTGTCTGGTCGGCGGACTGGTGCTGGGTGTGACCAATCGCGCCACCGTACTGCAAACGGTGCCGGGTGCCGGTCAGGATCGCATCGGCGATCCGGCCCTTCAACAGGTCGGTGCAGACTGGCCCGCATGGGGCGGCTCCGATGCGGCCCAGCGCTATTCGCCGCTGACCCAGATCAATAAGGAAAACATTAGCACGCTGACCCGCGCATGGACCTTCCGAACGGGCGATCTGCCGGATGAACGCTGGGGGGCAGAGACGACCCCGTTGAAGATCGGTGACACGCTTTATCTGTGCTCGGCCCGCAACCGCCTGTTCGCGCTGGATGCCGCTACGGGGCAACAGAAATGGGCCTACGATCCCAAGGTCGACGACAAGGACATTCCTTATACCGCCGCCTGCCGGGGCGTGGCCCACTATCAGATGCCCAACGCCGACGCGGCCCGTCCCTGCGCGGCCCGCATTATCGAAGGCACGCTGGATGGTCGACTGATTGCCGTGGATGCCCGCACCGGTCGTCCCTGCGCCGACTTTGGCCAGAACGGCGAGGTCAGCATCAAGCACGGCATGGGTGAATCTTATCCGGGCATGGTGTCCATCACCTCGGCTCCTGTCATTGTGCGCGGCGTGGTGGTGACCGGCCACCAGGTGCTGGATGGTCAGCGCCGCTGGAACGCCTCGGGCGTCATTCAGGGCTTTGACGCCATCACCGGCGAACTGCGCTTTGCCTGGGACATGGCGCGCCCCGACATCACCACGGTTCCTCCGGAGGGCGAGACCTATACGCCCGGTACGCCCAATATGTGGACGACAGCCACGGCGGATGAAAATCTGGGTCTGGTCTATCTGCCCATGGGTAACTCGGCGGCAGACTATTACTCCAGCACCCGTCGCCCCGAGGAGAACGAGTATTCGACCTCTCTGGTGGCGCTGGATGTGGGTACCGGCAAGCCGCGCTGGCATTTCCAGACCGTCTATAAGGATGTCTGGGATTATGACCTTGGGTCGCAGGCCACACTGGTCGATATGCCGATAGGCGGCCAGATGGTCCCCGCCCTGATCCTGCCATCTAAGCAGGGCGACATCTATATTCTGGACCGCCGGACCGGCCAGCCTTTGCACGATGTAGAGCAGATCCGTGTGCCGACTGGCGGGGTCGAACCTGCCCAGCGCACGCCCACCCAACCGATCTCGAAATTCCACACCCTGCGTAAGCCTGATCTGACCGAGCGGGACATGTGGGGCATGTCGCCGCTGGACCAGCTGTATTGCCGTATCCAGTTCCGCCAGTCGTCCTATGACGGCTTTTTCACCCCGCCGACGGCTGATCGCCAGTCGATCCAGTATCCGGGTTATAATGGCGGCTCGGACTGGGGCGGCGTGGCGGTTGATCCGGTGCGTGGTGTGATCGTGGCCAACTATAACGACATGCCGAACGTGATCCGTCTGGTCCCGCGCGAGCGTGCCGACCAGTTGGGCTGGTTCCCGCGTGACGACCCCCGTTACGAGGGTGACGGCAGCAAGGCCGAAGGCGCGGGGGACCCCCAACTGGGTGTGCCCTATGCGGTCAACGTCAATGCAGGCTGGCGCGTGAAGTTCACCGGCCTGCTGTGCAAGAAGCCGCCCTATGGCGGTATCCGCACCATTGACCTGCGCACCGGCCGGACCCTGTGGGATCGCCCGTTCGGTACCGCCCGCAAGAACGGTCCGTTCGGTATTCCGTCCATGCTGCCATTGGAAATCGGTACGCCGAACAATGGCGGCTCGGTGGTTACGGCGGGGGGGCTGGTCTTCATCGCGGCGGCGACCGATGACCTGATCCGCGCCATCGACATCGAAACCGGCAAGACCGTCTGGTCCGACGTCCTGCCCGCCGGTGGTCAGGCCAATCCGATGATCTATGAGCACAATGGCCGCCAGTATCTGGTCATCATGGCCGGTGGTCACCACTTCATGGAAACTCCGCGTGGCGACTATCTGATCGCTTATGCGCTACCCGAAGGGCGCGCATAAGCTGGTTTTTGAATGCCCCGCCCTTCGGGCTACTTGAGGGGCATTTTTAAGTGGCCCTAACGCCCTATCGGGCTGCTTGAGGGCATTGTTTAGTGGCCCTATCGCCCAATCGGGCTGCTTGAGGGCGTTATGAGCCAACAGACTAAAAGGCCGGAGTTTTGCTCCGGCCTTTTCTATGGTGCTGGGGTTAGGGACGGGTCTGGCCCTGTCCTCTGACCACGTATTTATAGGTCGTCAGTTGTTCGGCACCCACTGGGCCGCGGGCGTGCATTCGTCCGGTAGCGATGCCGATTTCACCGCCAAAGCCGAACTCGCCGCCGTCCGCATATTGGGTCGAGGCGTTGTGGACCACGATGGCGCTATCGACGCGGTTCAGGAAGGTGGCTGCGGCCTCGGCGTCATTGGTGACGATGGCTTCGGTATGGCCCGATCCATAGGTTTCGATGTGGGTGATCGCGTGGTCGATGTCATTCACCACACCCACGGTAATGATCGGGGCGAGGTACTCCGTCGACCAGTCTTCATCCGAGGCCGGGACAATGTCGGGGATGATAGAGCGCGCGATCTGGCCGCCGCGTACCTCGCAGCCCTCGGCCTGAAGGTCGGCGACGATCAGCGGCAACAGCGTGGGGGCCACGGCCTTGTCGATCAGCAGGGTCTCGGTCGCGCCACACACCGACACACGGCGCATCTTGGCATTCACCGCCAGCGCGCGGGCCATGTCGGGATCGGCAGCCGTATGCACATAGGTGTGGTTCATGCCCTCAAGATGGGAGAGGACAGGTACGCGGGCATCGGACTGTACACGCGCCACAAGGCTCTTGCCGCCGCGCGGGACAATCAGGTCGATATTGCCGTTCAGACCCGACAGCATCAGGCCCACGGCCGCGCGGTCAGGTGTATCGACCAGTTGCACCGCATCGGCCGGCAGGTCCGCTTCGGACAGGGCCTCGGCAATCACTGACGCAATTGCCAGCGACGACTGCAAACAGTCAGAGCCACAGCGCAGAATGGCCGCATTGCCCGAGCGGATGCACAGCGCCGCCGCATCCGCCGTCACATTGGGCCGGCTCTCATAGATGATGCCCAGCACACCGATAGGGGTGCGCACGCGCGCGATGTCCAATCCATTGGCGGGAGACGTCCAGCGGGCGGTCTCGAAGCCTAGCGGATCGGGGACACCGGCGATGATATCGACGGCGCTGGCAATGCCTTCGACACGCTGGGCGTTCAGGGCCAGACGGTCCAGCAGAGCCTCGGTCATGCCATTGGCGCGACCGGCCTCAAGGTCTTGCTGATTGGCCGACAGGATGGTCTCCGCCTGTTCGCGCAGTTTTTGCGCCAACAGGGTCAGGGCGCGGGTGCGGGTCTCGGGCGAGGCTTCGCGCAGGGCGC
>NZ_DIGV01000018.1 GCF_002419815.1 Brevundimonas sp. UBA5713
CGTGAACCTTGATCGCTTCATTCTGTCCGTCCTTCGTTAGGGCGGACTCTAGCTATTCCTGGAGGAGTTTCAGGGGGTCACGTCAGGTCACGTCAATCCGACTCTATAGCGTGGGATGGCGACTATTCATGCCTATCAACACCACTCGCTCACCCAGGCGAGCATCTCCGCTTGGATTACCTTCCCGAGTATAAACTAGACGCCCAAGCCCTAACTCGTGCGCTGGGTCTATCAGACGATACTGTGGTCCGAAAGCTTCTGAGAGAGGAGTTATCCATCTCGCTCGATCTGGCTTCAAAGCTTGGTAGAGTGTTTGGTACGTCGACTGAGTTTTGGCTGAATCTACAGGCTAGCCACGATCAGTCGGTAGTAGCCCTGAAGCATAGGCCTTAAACAGTCCGCCAATCTGCAATCTGATCCGAGCTAATCGAGACGATATCTCGAGGACGGTATAGGTCGGATTTTACGGATCCTGAGCGGCCGATCTCTTCTTTACCAGCTGATACCAGCCGGCCTGATTTCGTCCATCTTATGCGTTCGAGATTGGAGATGCCCAACGCCTCGCATATCTCAGCGGACGTAAGGCTACGGTTGTTAATTTTGGTGAGTGCCTTAGCGAGCTTATAGCCCGCGCTAACGACGTTATCTGCTGTGACGGTTACGCGATAGGCTTCGTCGGATTGGATTTGTGTGGCCTTACGAGACATTCGCTTACACAACGCAGCCACCTCGGCTATGCGCATCCGCAGCAGCAGACTGCGCTCTATGGCAGCTGAAATATCCAGTTCGTATCCTAGTCCGACGTTCTTGAGCCTGATGAGGGCGGACATCTCCTCGGCCTCGATTGTCTCGATCTGTTGAGACGGCATTAGAACTCGATCCCGGCCTGGGCTTTTACCCCGGCTCTGAACGGGTGTTTGACCAGACCCATTTCAGTGACCAGATCAGCGGCTTCGATCAGACGTTCATGGGCGTTTCGGCCCGTGATGATCACGTGAGTGTCGTCAGGTTTTTGGGCCAGAAATTCCAGCACCTCGTCCACAGGAAGGTAGTTGTACCGGATAGCGATGTTGAGCTCATCGCATATGACCATCTTCCAATCGGGATCCATAATGCGAGCCTTGCAGGCCTCCCAAGCTTCACGAACCTGCTCGATGTCGCGTTGACGATCCTGAGTGTCCCAGGTGAAGCCTTCGCCCATTGGACGCATTTCCACGAGGTCCGGAAACGCATCGAAAATTGCCTGCTCACCGGTGTCCATTGCGCCTTTAATGAACTGGATGATCGACACCTTCATGCCGTGACCCATCATGCGCAGCGCCATGCCCAATGCCGCGGTGCTCTTACCCTTCCCTGCACCGGTATGGACAATTACCAAGCCTTTTTCGACTGTCTTTGTGCTTAAGATTTTGGCCTTAACGGCCTGAATCTTCGTCATTTTTTCTTTATGTCGAAGCTGGCTGTTGTCGATCTCTGTGGTCATGTGCCTATCCTGACCACGACCCGATAGAGAATCGGAAACGCGGATTTGGGGTGCTGTTGTGCTGCGCCCCATGCCTCAGGATTGTATGTGATGTCGATATTGCGCGCCTCAAATGGCGGCACTTCAATCGTTGTTTGTTCGACGTGTAAGTTCAAAGCTGATGAGCCGTTGAATGCCTCTGGCGAGCGTGGTGGTGCCGCTCTTTTTCGTCATGTGAAGGATGCGACGGACGCGCTTGAGACGGCTTCGATCAGCGTCGAACCCATGGCCTGTCTGTTCGCTTGCTCCCAGCACTGCACGATACATTTGAGAGCGCCCGGCAAGGTCGGCTATGTCCTCGCCAACTTCGAACCCACACCTGAATCGGCGCAAGCCTTGGCGGAGTTTGCGCAACACTATGATCAAAGCCTTGAGGGCGTCGTGCCTTACAAAAACTGGCCGGAAGGCGTGAAGGGGCATTTCCTCGTGCGTATTCCGCCAGAAGGCATGATCACCGTCGATTGATGCCTATGGGCGGGTGAGGTCCAGCTTCATACCCGCCACGATCAGAACCGATTGCTTGCCGCTCTCTGCCAAGGCTTGGTTCAAGCGACCAGCTTCGTCGCGAAACCGTCTGGCAAGCGCATTGTCCGGCACGATACCCCAACCGACCTCATTGCTGACCACCCAGATTTCCGCCTGTGTGCTCGTCAGGGCGGCGAGGAGATCGCGCGTCTGTTGAGCAATGTCCTTCTCGGCCAGCATCAAGTTGGTCAGCCAGAGCGTCATGCAGTCGATGACCGCCACGTGGCCCTCCTCCAAGGCCTCGATAGCCTGAGGTAGATCAAGCGGTGCCTCGATTGTTTCCCACTCATCGCCGCGCTCTTCGCGATGTTTGGCGACCCGTTCAGCCATCTCGTCGTCGTAGATCTGTGCCGTCACAATGGCGATGGGTTTGGTGCCTGCTGTTGTCGCTGCAGCCTCGGCGGCACGCTGGGCATATCGGCTCTTTCCTGAGCGAGCGCCGCCAAGCACCAGAGTGTACGACATCAAAAATCTCCGGTTGACCTGAGCCATGGACAGTCCTACTGCCGAATTGCGTCAGGTTCCCCTTAACGGGGATTAAAAGGGAACGGAGTTAAAAACTCCGGCTGTTCCCGCAACTGTGAGCGGCTAGCCCGCACGTCATATGCCACTGGAGACTGACTTGGCTACGGCCAGATGTCCCTGGGAAGGCGACGTGCATCGGCGTTGATCCGCAAGCCAGGAGACCTACCTGCCGCCGTCGTTCTCCACGCGGCCGGGAAGAGCCAAGTGGTCGAGGTAACTCGTGTGACGACATCGTTTTCAACCGCGTTCAGCGGGCGATTGCGCGTGTCTTGAAACACAGGCGTGGTCTGTCTCGCTGTGCGCATCCATGTGGGGATGTCACATTGAACAGGCTTCTTTTCCCGGCTGCGGGCCTTGCCGTTCTTCTTTCTTCGCCGGCGCTGGCCGCCGAACTCGACCAACAGGCTGCAGCGCCGACTGCGGCTACCGTCGCGACGACCGTTGACGACGTCATCGTCACGGCCAACCGTTCGGCCCAGTCGATCGACAAGGTAGGGGCTTCAGTCACGGTACTGACCAAGGCTGCGCTGGAATCCGCGCAAGCGACGGCTGTTCCGGACATGTTGGCCCGTACCCCGGGCGTCAGCTTCACCCGCAACGGCGGCGTCGGTACCTCAACGACCGTCAACATCC
Organism: Brevundimonas sp. UBA5713; assembly: GCF_002419815.1. GTDB lineage: Bacteria > Pseudomonadota > Alphaproteobacteria > Caulobacterales > Caulobacteraceae > Brevundimonas. The sequence continues at coordinate 3,206 of NZ_DIGV01000018.1, forward strand.
GCGGCGCTGAGGGGCACCACACTGTCGTCCTGATCGACGGCGTGAAGATGAACGACCCCTCCTCCACCCAAGGCGGTGCCAACTTCAGCAACCTGCTGGTAGGCGACGCGGGCCGTATCGAAATCCTACGCGGTGCCCAGTCGACCCTGTGGGGCAGCCAAGCCATCGGCGGCGTGGTGAACATCATCACCGCCGAGCCAACGCAGGCCTTCGAAGGTGGCCTGAGTGCCGAAGTGGGATCGCGCGGCACCCAGTATTTCCGTGGCGGTATCGGTGGGTCAAATGACCGTCTCAGCTGGCGTCTGGCAGCGAACCGCTATGAGACTGACGGCTTCTCGGCCTATGCCACGGGCACAGAGGATGACGGCTACGAAAACAACAGCGTCTCGGGCCGACTGAACCTCAAACTGACCGACAACGCTTCGCTTGACCTGCGCGCGGTCTATTCCGACGGTACCAATGACTTCGATGCCTACAATGGCGACAGCCGCGAGTTCGGTAATACCGAAGAGCTGGTTACCTATGCGGGTCTGAACTTCGATCTGCTGGATGGTCGCCTGCGTAACCGCATCGGCTATGCCTACACCGATACCCAGCGCAACAACACCAACCCAGCCCGCACCATCGAAACCTCGACTTTCGAGGCCAAGGGAGAGAACACGCGCTGGGATTATCAAGGCAGCTTCGCCTTCACCTCGGACCTCAGTGCGACCTTTGGTGTTGAGTCAGAGCGCGCCGAGATGCGGACCCGTTCGCCGTCGAACAGCACGACCAAGCCGGCCTTTGGCACGGGCCGCGCAGATCTCGACAGCGCCTATGTCCAGTTCCAGTGGGCGACTCTGCCCTCGCTGAACCTGACAGCTGGCGTGCGTTATGATGACCACGCCCAGTACGGCGACAATGCCCTTGGCCAAGTCGCTGCAGCTTGGACGCTCAACGAAGGCAATACCGTCCTTCGTGCCAGCTGGGGCCAAGGCTTCCGCGCGCCGGGCCTGTACGAGCTTTACAGCGAATACGGCAACCTGACCCTGCAGCCGGAAGAGTTTGACGCTTGGGAAGTCAGCGTCCAGCAAAAGCTGCTGGATAAGGCGACCGTCGCCGTGACCTACTTCAACCGCGAGGCGGATAATGAGATCCGCTACAATGGCTGCTCCAGCACGGCTGATCCGCTTTGTGTCGTGAACGGCGCGATGCGTTGGGGCTATTACGCCAACGTCCAAAAGACCGAGGCTCAAGGCATCGAAGTCAGCGGCGTCTATGACGTAACGCCCGCCTTCAAGGTCGCTGCTAACTACACCTGGACCGACGCCACCAGCGCCTCGGGCACCAACAAGGGCAAGCAGCTGACCCGCCGCCCAGAGCATATGGCCAACTTCTCGGCTGACTATGCCTTTGCCAGCGGCCTGAAGACCGGCGTGGCGGTGCGCTATTCGGGCGAGACCTTCACCAACGACGCCAACACCGGCACGCTGGACGCCTACACCCTCGTGGACCTGCGCGTCTCATACCCGATTAACGAAACCCTCGAGGTCTATGGTCGCGTCGAGAACCTGTTCGACGAGCAGTATCAGATCGTCCAGAACTACGGCACGGCCGACCGTGGCGTATTCGGTGGCGTCCGCATCCGGTTCTGATGCGTCATGCTATCCGTCCGCCCGCATAAAGAGGCGATACGGCATGGAGGCGGCCTTCGGGCCGCCTCTTACGCCCACCCCGAGGTGACTGAGCCTTGGCTTGATCTGTCGACCGGCATCAATCCGGTGCCCTATCCGGCACAGCCCGCCAGTGCGGCGGAACGTGGCCGCCTGCCTGATCCACTGGAACTGGCTGCGTTAGAGGCCACGGCGGCACGTTTTTTCAACGCTAAACCGGAACGTGTTGCAGGCGCATCTGGAGCCGAGACCGTCATTCGCCTGCTGCCCGTACTTCTGGGTAAGGTCACGGTCGATATTGTCGGTCCGACCTACGGGGCACATGCAGAGACATGGCGAGCGGCTTTTCTCGCCCCCATGACGATAAGCAATCATCAGGCGTACAGTTCGGGCTCCGATGTGCTGGTCATCGTCAATCCCAACAACCCCGACGGGTATGTTTTCAGCAAGGCCGAGCTGCTTCGCATCCTGCGAAAGCGTGAAACCCAAGGGCGCTGGCTGGTGATCGACGAGTCTTTCGGGGAATGCTCACCTGAAAACTCCATGGCGGATGTCATCTCCGATCGGCTTATTGTCCTTAGATCGTTTGGAAAGTTCTTCGGTCTGGCAGGTGTCCGGCTGGGCTTCGCGATTGCCTCCCCGGCGTTCAAAGCCTCGCTGAGGGCCCTGACAGGCGATTGGCCCGTCTCCGCAGACGCAATCACCATGGGCAGGCAGGCCTATGCCGATCCGGCTTGGAGCGAAGCGACCCTCGCATCGCTCCAAGGACAAGCGGTAAAACTTGATGAAGCGCTAATCTCGTCTGGCTTCGAGGTGATCGGTGGCACCTGTCTGTTCAGGCTGGCCCGACACTCCCGCGCCCATGATTGGTTCTGGAAGCTATGCCGACGCGGGGTCCTGACGCGACCGTTCGACCATACGCCTGACGTGTTGCGCTTCGGCCTGCCACGGCCGGATGACTTTTACCGTCTGCACCGTGCGCTGGAGGCAGAGCTATGATTGTCAGCCGACGCGTTACCCTCCTTGCCGGCATGGCCAGTATGGCTTGGCCTGCGTCGGCTGCAGCCTCGCTCCCACGCCGCGTTGTATCTCTGAACCCCTGCCTGGACGCCATCCTCGTTCGGTTGGCCCCAAGGCATCAGATTGCGGCCATCAGCCATTTTTCGCGTATTTCGCAACAGTCGAACATCTATTCGCTCGCCCAGACCCTGCCCATCACCCACGAGACGGCAGAAGAGATTGTGTCGCTGCGCCCAGATCTTGTGCTGAGCAGTCAGCACAGTTCACGGGCCACGCGAAATGCCCTGACGCGTCTAGGGATAGCTGTTGAGCTGTTTGGCGTCCCTCAAACCATTGGGGAAAGTCTCGAGCAGGTTGATCGTATTGGCGCACTGACAGGCCATGCGGGCCGCGCTTCTGTATTGAGCCTAGAAATTACGCGCCAAATTGAACTGTGCCGCATCCGGCCAAACGAGAGGCGGCTGAAAGCCGTGGTGTTCCAACCCAACGGCTTTGCCGCGGGCCAAGGCACGCTGATGTCCGAAATGATGGAGATCGCGGGCTTCGATAATGTGGCTGGTCGGTATGGTGTCGGGAAATGGGGAAATCTGTCCCTTGAACAGATCATCGCCAATCCGCCCGAAGTTCTCCTGAGCGGAGCGGGATCACAGGGCGCGAGGTCATGGGCTGAACGGATCATGCTCCACCCTGCCCTGCACTCAATCTCGCACCGGATGGTGCAGGTCGAGTTCCCCGAAAAGCTTCTCTACTGCGGCGGGCCTGTATTGATCGATACCGCCACAGCACTCGTCCGCGCACGACAGCAGGCGCTGGAGGCCCTTCAATGAAGTCAGCGTCGATCCATCCTGCCGCTCTCTACGGCGGGCTCTTCGCCTTTGTGGCGCTGCTCTGTTTAGGAAGCCTTTATGCCGGCAAGGTCTGGGTTCCTCTGCACCAATGGCTGGCAACTCCGGGCGATCCATCATGGGCCATTCTAGTGGAGCTGCGGCTCCCTCGAACACTCTTGGCCGTCATGGTGGGTGCTGTGCTGGGATTGGGCGGTGCCGCCATGCAGGGCTATACGCGAAATCCGCTTGCCGACCCCGGTATGCTGGGCGTCTCCAGCATGGCTGCGCTGGGGGCGGTCACGACATTCTATATGGGCAGCTTTGGTGGTCAGCCGTGGGTGCTGCCCATGATGGCCATGGCGGGGGCTGCCCTTGGCGTGGCCTTGCTGCTGGCTCTTGCTGGCTCAACGAGCAGCATCGTGACCTTCATTCTGGCCGGTGTGGTAATACAGACCGTGGCGGGCGCTGGCGTCGCACTTGCTCTGAACCTCGCGCCCAATCCGTGGGCCGTGAACGAGATCATCAACTGGCTGATGGGCTCACTGGCGGACCGCAGCCTTGATGATCTGAAGATCGCCGCACCGGGCATGATGCTTGGGCTGATCCTGCTCGCGTCTCAGGGCCGAGCCCTCGATGCTCTGACCCTCGGCGAGACCGGAGCCAAGGGGCTCGGCATCAACCTTGGCGCAACGCGTCTTGCCCTTGTTGTGGGAGCAGCCCTTGCCATCGGATCAGCCGTGGCCGTGACAGGCGTCATCGGCTTTGTCGGACTGATCACCCCACACCTGCTGCGTCCTTTTGTAAAGTCCAAACCCGGCGCGCTGCTTATCCCGTCTGCGATTGGCGGTGCGGCGCTCACTCTGGCCGCCGATATTCTCGTCAGACTGACGCCTGCTCCCAACGAAGTGAAGCTGGGCGTAGCCATGGCGGCATTGGGAGGGCCCTTCTTCCTCGCCCTCCTCATCTCCATGCGCCGGAAAATCGTATGAGCCAGATCAAGACGTCAGACCTCTGTGTCACCTTCGGCTCGCGGTCGGTGCTTGAGGGGATCAACCTCTCGGTACAGCGCGGACAGGTCACCGCCATCATTGGTCCGAATGGTGCGGGTAAATCCACCCTGCTCGATTGTTTGGCCGGACTGCGTCGCCCCGATCTGGGCAAGGTCCACCTCGATGCCACGCCCCTACTGGACCTGAAGCCACAAGAGCGTGCTAAACGCATCGCCTACCTTCCCCAACATTCGGAACTGGCTTGGGAGATTGATGGCGAAACCCTCGTGGGCTTGGGCCGCACGCCTCACTGCGGACCGTGGGGACGGACGGCTAAGGATGCCGCTGCTGTCCGTGACGCGTTGGTACGCACCTCTACATCAGAGTTTGCCAACCGCCCCGTTTCCACTCTGTCAGGCGGCGAGCGGGCGCGGCTTCTGTTGGCAAGAGCCTTGGCGACAGATCCCCAATGGTTGCTTGCCGACGAGCCTTTGGCGGGGCTTGATCCGGGTCACTGCCTCGACGTCGTAGCCCTGTTCCGAGAGCTTGCTCATAAGGACGGGCGTGGCGTCATTCTAACGCTGCACGATCTCACTCTAGCTCTAAAGGCCGCGGATCGGGTCATTCTGCTGAGTGATGCAAAGGTGCTGGCCGACGACGTGCCTAGCAAGGTCTTGGCTTCCGAGTTCCTTGAACAGGCTTACGGGATCAGCACTGCTTTATTGAAGGGCAACAATGGCTACGTGCTGGAGACCCTGGCTCGTGCATGACCTCCCTTGGCTTTGGTTGGTAGCAGGTGCGCTCTGGCTGGAGTTCTTCATCCGCTGGCCCGGCCGAATACCGCATCCGGTTGTTGCACTGGGCGCTTTGATCGGGGCGCTGGATCGGCGCTGGAACCTAAATCCAGTGCCTGAACGCACCAAGCGATGGCGCGGGGTATTGGCCTTGTTGGTTGTGGCAGTTTCAGCTGCTGTGGTCGGGCTTGTTGTCCAGTGCGGGCTAACGGCATGGCTGCCCGACATCGCGCCCTACCTATGCGCCCTTCTTGGCATATTTGGTCTGGCTGCGGGCAGTCTGCATCAGCACTTCGTTGCCATTCAGCGCCCGCTCTCGCAAAACGATTTGGAAGCTGCCAAGCACGCCGTGTCCATGATTGTTGGCCGTGATACCGCGACCATGAACGCCTCAGACATCTCGGCTGCAGCTTTGGAAAGTCTGGCTGAAAGCTTCAACGATGGCGTCGTTGCCCCCGTGTTCTGGTTCGCCATCTGGGGTCTGCCCGGACTGTTTGCCTATAAGGCCATCAACACAGCGGACAGCATGATCGGCCACATGGAGCCGAGATGGCGCGCCTTCGGCTGGGCCGCGGCGAAAACCGATGACATCGCCAACTGGATACCGGCCCGTATCGCTGGCCTGTTGATCGTAATGGCGTGTGCCGCCCGAGGAACTGCGTCACAGGCCCTGCGTGTCATGCTGAAAGACGCCGCCAAACACGCATCTCCAAATGCGGGCTGGCCAGAGGCCGCCATGGCCGGAGCCTTGGGAGTTCGACTGGGAGGAGCAGTCCATTACGACGGAGTCCTTTGCGAGCGCCCGAGCTTTGGTAATGGATCGGCTCCTACGGCAATGGACATGAAAAACGGCGCTGTCATCTACCTTCTCGCCCTCGGCTTGCTCACCATCATCTTGGTCCTCGCAGGTGCTCTATGGCGTCTCTGATGATCCAGGGCTGCGGATCGGATGTCGGTAAGTCCGTGCTTGTGGCGGGCCTGTGCCGGGCCTTCACCAATCGCGGCCTGACAGTGCGTCCGTTCAAGCCGCAAAACATGTCGAACAATGCCGCGGTCACCCAACCTGACGATCGTGGGCTGACAGGAGAAATTGGCCGGGCGCAGGCTCTTCAGGCCGCTGCATGCCGGACACCGCCAACTGTTCATATGAACCCCGTCCTTCTCAAACCCCACAGCGACACGGGCGCTCAGTTGGTTGTTAGAGGTCAGGTCGAGGGTCACTCGAAGGCCATCGGATATCAGCAGCGCAAAGCTGCCTTGCTAGATGTCGTTCTGGACAGTTTCGAGCGCCTGAACTCAGAAGCCGACCTCGTCATCGTCGAAGGCGCAGGCAGCCCCGCCGAGATCAATCTGCGCCAAGGAGACATCGCCAATATGGGGTTCGCCCGCGCGGCCAAGGTCCCGGTTGTCCTCGTAGGCGACATCGACCGCGGCCATGTCATTGCCGCTCTGGTTGGAGCCAAGACGGTGCTTGATCCTGAAGACGCCGCCATGATCCATGGCTTTATCATCAACAAGTTTCGGGGTGATCCAAGCCTGTTCGATCGAGGCCGCGAGCAGATTGCCGACCTGACCGGATGGCACGATCTGGGTATGGTGCCATGGCTTACTGAGGCTAGCCGACTGCCCGCCGAGGATGCAGTCGTGCTGCAAACTTCCTCAGAGGCTCAGCCGGACGGTCAGGTGCGCATCGCCGTCCCGATGTTGTCACGCATCGCCAATTTCGATGATTTCGATTCCTTGGCTGCCGACCCACACTTTGATCTTCAATTCGTTCCGCCGGGCCAAACCATTCCTGAAGATAGCGACTGGATCATTCTTCCCGGCACGAAGGCCACTATTGCGGATATGGCGTTTCTCAAGGCGCAGGGTTGGGACATCGACATCCTTTCCCACGTCCGCCGCAACAAGCGCGTGCTTGGCATCTGCGGCGGCTATCAACTTCTGGGCCATTACATCCATGATCGGCACGGCTTAGAAGGCGAAATTGGCTCGTGTCGCGGCTTGGGCTTGCTCGACGTCGAGACCACACTGCATCCCTCGAAAACGCTGAAACAGGTCAAAGGCCAGATCACCGCCTGTGGCTCAGACTTCACGGGCTATGAAATCCACGTAGGCCAGACGTTCGGTGCCGACACAGAGAGGCCCGTCGCCCTGATTGATGGCAAACCTCACGGTGCAACATCGCTTAACGGCCTTGTCCACGGGCTCTACATTCACGGCGTGTTCGATAGCTCCAAAGCCCGCGCAGGCATACTGGGCCTAACTCGGACAATACCCCCCGCTCCTGACCATACCGCCGTGGTTGATGCCGCACTCGACGCCATAGCCGCCACGCTCGAACAACACCTCGACCTCGATCATCTGTACCAACTGGCTTGCCGTAAATGACGATCTCACACCTACTCGACTTCCCTGCCCTCCATCAGTCAATCAGGCCAGAGATCGAGGCCTGCCTTGATGGAAAGGCCAAGCCACCGAAGTCTCTAGGACGGCTGGAAGAGCTAGCGGTGCGCATCGGGCTGATGCAGCAATGCAGCCAACCCAAAATCAACGATCCAGCCCTCATCGTCTTCGCAGGCGACCACGGCCTCACGCGTTCGGGAGTGGCAGCATTTCCCGCCAGTGTGACGGTCTCAATGGTGGACAGCCTTCTGGCAGGACGAGCTTCCGCCAGCGCCATTGCCAAGGTGGTGGGGGCTAGCGTCCATGTAGTCGATGCAGGTGTCGCCGCTGATCTAAATGGCCGAGATGACCTAATCCATCGCAAGGTCAGTCGAGGCACTAATGACGCTTCCGTAGAGCCTGCTATGTCGCTCCAACAGGCGCAGCTGGCACTGAACTATGGCGCACAAGTCGCTGTCGACGTCATCGACAAAGGGGCCGACATTATCGCCTTGGGAGAGATGGGCATTGGCAACAGTTCCTCGGCATCGTTGCTCATTCATCGCCTGACGGGTGAAGAGCTTGACCGATGTATCGGTCCGGGAGCAGGTCATTCCGATGAAGGCATGGCCATCAAGCGCGCCGTACTTACAAGGGCCGCCGATCGCAGTAATGCATCAGACCCAATGGACGTTCTGGTAGAATTCGGCGGGTTCGAAATTGGTCAGATTGCGGGCGCTATTCTTGAATGCGCCAAGCGCCGAGTGCCGGTTCTTATCGATGGGTTTATCTGCTCGTCAGCGGCCCTTCTAGCGATCCGGTTGGCACCTCACGCGCAGGACTTCTGCATCTTCACCCACACCTCCGCCGAGCCTGGCTACAAGGCTATCACTGACGCGCTCAACGTGCGCCCTTTGCTTGATCTAGATATGCGCCTTGGTGAAGGCACAGGCGCCCTGCTCGCTGTGCCGATCATCAGGAGCGCCTGCGCGATCACGACCGACGTCGCCACCCTTGTGGAAGTTTTGGGTGCTTCTTGATGATCGTAAAAGAGACCAAGCTGTTCATCTGTGCGGTCCAGTTTCTGACCCGCGTACCGACCCCGCAGCTAGACGACTTTCAACCCGAATGGATACAGCAGAGCGCTCGCTACTATCCCGCCGTAGGGTTGATGGTCGGTGGCGTTTCAGGCTGTGTGCTTTGGCTAGCAAGTCTGATCTGGAGCCCTTGGATAGCTGCTGTTTTGGCTGTGGCTGCGGGCATGGCGTTGACTGGCTGTTTCCACGAGGACGGACTGGCCGATACCGCCGACGGCATCGGCGGTGGCCAGACACGAAGCCGCCGCCTCGAAATCATGAAGGACAGTCGCCTCGGCACCTATGGCGCGTCCGTTCTCTTCATGAACCTCGCATTGCGTATTCTTTGCGTCGGGACGCTCGCTTCGACCAGCCCTTTGCTCGGGTTGTTCGGTGTATTGGCGGCTAACGCCATGGGGCGCTCAACCGCAGTTCTAGCCATGGCCATTATGCCATACGGCGGCGATCCGGGCATGGCCAAGGAGGGCAAGCCGGACAGGACGACGGCATGGAATGTGGCCATCGCTATATCTATTGGAGCGTTCGCTTTGCTCCCCTTCTCGCCTTTTCAGGCGGCAATAGGCGTGGCCGTGGGCATCGCCGTGGCCGCTATTCCAGCTTGTGTCGCTTGGCGTCTGTTAGGCGGCCGTACCGGTGACGTCCTGGGTGCCATCGAGCAAGCCTTCGAGATCGGGTTCCTATTGGCGATGGCTGCCATTCTGTCATGAGCATAATCGTCTGCCCCCTACATGACGTAGAGGCGATCGCTCGCGCCCGCCGCCCTAGCCATATTCTCAGCCTGATCTCTCCGTCGGCCGAGTCCACGGGGTTTCAGCGCCTAGCCCCGTATCATCTGGAACTGCGCTTCAACGACATAGCCGAACCCCGCCAGGGTCTGATTGAACCCTCACCAGACAACATCAAATCCATCATAGAGTTTGGCCGGAGTTCTCGGGCACAAGGCCCCCTGCTCATCCACTGTTGGGCAGGCGTCAGCCGCTCACCAGCCGCCGCCTTTATCATCGCCTTTGATCGAGCCAGACCTTCGCCGGCACAACTGGCCGCACGCCTGCGATTCGTAGCGCCCTATTGCACGCCAAACCCAAGAATGATCGCCCTCGCGGACGAGGCACTAGGCGCGCATGGCGACCTCTCCAGAGCGATAACAGAGATTGGAAGGGGGAAAGAAACCTACTGGGGCTCCGCCTTCGATATCAGTAAGCTAGAGTAATGTCTGCCTAGCGCCATGAGCGGACGTTGGCTCGATTCCGGAATGCGGACATCGATGCAGGACGCGTTTTACGGAGGATGCCGGGGAGAGCGCTGCGCTTCTGCAGCGACTACGAAGGGACCTTGATTTGAAAGACGACAATCGGGGAAGTACTGCGCAGTTGAATCGCGACGAGCACGTCCTGCACTGCTAGGCTTAAACGATGACATTACCGGACAACTCCGCCTCAACGCATCCTCCCAAAGCGGAGGGCGATCCTCTGACAGTGGATCCTTCCATAACTGCTCTTGGCAAAGCGGAGCCGGTGGATCACGATAAGAGCCTGCTGGAACAGATCGGCGCGTTCGTGCAGCAGGCTCCGAACGTGCTCGGCGGCTCGGACATTCTCTGCATCGGTGGCGGCCCTATCCAGAATCGCGCTGGAGCACTTATCGCGATCTTGACCGCGATCCGAATGATGGACGGCACGCCCGCCCTGCTACGTTATATGGTGGTCGTCCCGCCGGGATCTGATCTCGATAGTTCGCGCGACTTGCTTCGAACAGAATTTCTGAACAGTCTCGAGCGGTTGGAAGGCGAGCCGGTAACAAACGCCGACGCATGGTTCGAGCATAAGGTCGCCGTGGTGGCGGCCAAGGACCGCTGGGCTCAGACTGTGACGGATCTTGTCACCGTCCAACCGGAACGGACGGCGATCCTGGTAATGGACGCTAGCGGCTATCGTGACGACGCCATCGATCCGTACATCGCCCCGGGTGCCGTAACTCCACTTCAGGCGGAGGATGTTTGGGCACCTCAGATTCATGGACTCGCGGCCCGGATCACTCTCCTGGCCCGTGAGAAAACTCTCTACGTCGCGCTGGACGTCGGCGAGTTCACCCCGCGCCGAGCTGAACTGTCAGACCTTCTTCTTTCTATCGACGGGTGCGGAGTCATGGGAGGGGGGATGGAAAATGATCCATCGACCTATCTATCGGAACACGCGGATCAATGGGACGCTTGGATCCGCGACGGGCGGCTAGGCCGGGCGCTCAAGGACCTGGACACACTTCCGCAGTCCCTTGAGACTCACAAAGCCTTTTTGAAGGTCCAGCTTCTGCATAAGGCGGGGCATTTCGAACAAGCACTGCACCTTATCCGAAAGGAGATTGATCTCGACGGCCAGCTGAACGGGAACGCCCGCGTTAAGCTGGCCCGGATCGCGGAGGACGCCAACGCATCCGGCCTCGCCGCTAAAATCCTTGCGCCTGCGATCGAAGTTCTGGCTAATCGGGAGGATCTGGAAAGCGCGCTCGCCACAGCCGAAGATATCGGCGCGACGGCGCTTGAAGTCCAGGCGGCGGAGCGTCTTCAGGCGTTGTTTCCAGGCAGCGCAAGCTTGAGAGACCGCCGGCAAAGAGACGCTTTGCTCGCTCGCGATCACGACGCGGCGGCGGCCGTCGCCGAGGAACAACCGAGCGATGAGGCGAGTGCTTTGTATTTTCGGGCCCTGTCGAAGGCCTTCGCCGGAGACGGAGTTCCCGATTATCAGGGGCTGATCGCCAGCGCCGGCGAGAACCAGTCCCTAGCTGATGCCTATCGGATGGCCTGCGTCGGCGACGCCCTGGCCCGAAATCTCGTCGTCCACGCCTTCGACCTGGCCGTTCCTCTGCCGAAGACGAACAACCAGCAGCAACGCGGCGAACGCCTTCTCCTGCGGACGTTGGAACAGATCCTTCTTTCGGCGAGATCCGACGGCGGAGGCCTCATCGACATGGAGCGTTTCGCCGACGCGGTCCTGGAACTGATCCAACGGCTGGCGCAAGATCCGACCAATCGCAATCTTCGGGTTCGACTCATCGCGTTGGTCCAACCGTCCCTGTCCGGAACCACAGGACTGGCGGTCCTGGCGGTCGTCGTGCTTCGCCTCGCGTCCCGACCAGTAGCCCTTCGCAAAGGGAGCGCGCTGGGAACAGCCGGGATGGACTGGCTGATGGACCGCAAGGCTTTCCTGGAGCAGGCATTCGCCTTCCTGTCGTCGGAACAGCCCGTCGTCATTGGACGGCTTTCCCTGCCCAAGGCGCTCATGACCGAACCCGCGGACGAGGTCGTCTCCGCGATCGTCGCCTATCTGAACTATGCCCCAGCAGGCGACGAGGCGGACAACAAGGATCTGCTTCGCTGGCTCGCTCTCGGCGCGGCCGCGGTGCCCCACACCTCCGATCCCGACTATGATCTGCGCATGATCCGACTGGTGGCCGGAAAGCTGGCCAGTTCCGGCGAAGCGCAGGAAGCGCGCGACCTGGCGGAACTGGCCCTGCTGAACGGAGCCGGGAGTCCGCGCCGCCGCCGCCTGGCCTGGTTCGCCATGGCGGATATTTACAATCGTTGCGGAATCCAGTTCGAGGCCCTGATGGCCATCGCCTGTACGTTCGCAGCGGACGTTTCGGGGGACGAGGAGGAAATCTACCAGGAAGTCGCGGGCCTCGCGCGAATCTTCCGCGATTGCGGCCTGATGGATCAGGCGATGACCGCCATCGGCAAGGCGCGCACCCTGCTGGATCGGATGGGCCATCAGGATCAATACGGCCATCAGTTGGATACACTGGCGCTGCAAATCCGGCAGAAAGCGATGTTCGCGCTCGACGCGAACGCCAACGCCTTCGAACAATTTCTGGTCGACGCCGCCGCCAATCTCGAAGCGGCCTTCGAACGCAACGGAGGAACCGCGCCGGCCGGCGTGCTCCTCGGTCAGGCGCTTCGCGTCGCCCGTCTGCGAAAGATCTCCGTCCCGGCGAGCGCAGAGGCCTTGTTCGAAAGGGCGCGGCGGGAGGCCAAAGGCGCCCTTGGGCACCTGATGGAGGCCATGGCTGCGACCACGCCGTCCGCCGCCGACCTGCTTGCCGTCGCAGGCGTCGCTGGCGCCACCCGCTATTCCGACGATGCAGGATTCGACGGCCGCTACGCCGCCGTGCTCGCCGCCCGCGCCCTATCGGACAACGACTTCATCGCGGACGCTGAACAGACGTCTTTGGCGCTGGAGCTTTTGACGGACCGCGGCGTGGCGCTGCCCGAGTGGGATGAAGCGGCAGCGCCGCCGCCACCGCCGAAAACGACGAGTGAACCTGCGGATACCGCTGCGGCCCTGTCTAAGGCCGGGTTGACCGTAGTCCAGGCGGGTTTCGACGAAGCGGGAAGGCTCGTGACGGTCACGACCTCCAACGGGATGTTCGCACAACCCGTTCGCGAGCCTGAAGCCGTCATCACCCAGGCACGCCTCAACGCTTGGTCCGTCGATTTCCCCTATGCTTATGGGATTGATGAGACTTCGGCCAATCTGTTCTACACAACGACCGCCGACCTGAGGGTCAGCGCGCTCCCGGAAGGGCGTGTGGTGATCGTCGCCGACATCGATCTACAGGCCTTCCCGCCCAATCTTTTGTTCATCGACGACGACTTCGCCGGACGGACGCGGCCCTTGGCCGCCGCACCCTCGCTCGCCTGGCTGGGTCGCGCCATGGCAAAGGGCATGATCGGCGACGGGCGGTCTTGCGCCTGGATTTCCACCGCGGTCGGCGGCGACGACAGCGAGACGCTGCCGATGATCGCCCAACGCCTCGAAGCCACTCTGGGTGATCACGATTTTCTAACCGATCACGGCCCCCACCTCCCAGCCACCTTCGCTGGCGCCAGTCTCGCGGTGATCGCCGCGCACGGCGGCGTTCACCCGGACGGCAAATTCTTTCAGGTTGTGTCGGATGAAGGCGTTCTTCGAGTCGGTGCCCTCGATCTGGCCAACGCCCTACGCAATGTCGGCGTCGTCATCCTGTTCGTCTGCAGCGCGGGTCGCGCCGACAGACATCCGGGTGCCAACACCACAGTCGGCCTGGCCAAGCAAATTCTCGATCGGGGATGCGCAGCTGTCGTCGCCTCCCCTTGGCCGCTGGACGCCCGCGTGCCGTCGCACTGGCTGCCAGCCTTCCTAGAGCATTGGATGGCTGGGGACAGCCTGATCGACGCCGTATTCAAAGCCAACGCGATCGTTGATCGCGCCTTTGCCCACGATCCGGCTCGCGGTCTCGCTATGGCCGTCTACGGCAATCCCCTGCTTCGCCGACAGACCGCAGTTTCGGGCAGCCTCATATGAGGTGGTCTCGCTGCCCAGCTGGCCTTACTCCCTCTTTCTGTCGGGCCTGCGCCAAACGCGGACCTTAAGTTCGCTCCGGAGCGAAGACATTCCGTCACCGCTAAGCGACAGCTAATTTTGACCGCCGACCAGAGTTCTTAACCGTCGGGCAGGAATGTCATGACGTGGTCTGACTGCACAATGCCAAGTGAGCGGACGGGTTGCCAGTTGAACTGGACTGCTCGGGCTAGGGTGGACTGACATTCGTATCGCCGGGCGGATGCCTCACATGTGCTGCTAAAAACTGTCGCCCTAGGAATGGCGCATCCGTCCACTTTCTTTCGCTATCGCTAAAGCAAAGGTTGCATGTTCGATTTTCTAACATTACATTGGTATTATGTTGGAGGATCAGCCATGAGCCAAATCAAGGACAAGCCTGATATCAAGCCGTTTCCCGTCCAGGAGACGAGCGCCTGCTTGTTGGCAGAGCTGACCTCCCTGGCGGAAAGTGAGCTTAAACTGCAGGGGCTGACGCCTCCCGATACCCCGGGTGCCCTACTCACCACTAAAATCCGACTAGATTCCCTGACGGTCGTAGACGTGACCTTGGCGCTTGAGGACATTCTCGGGTTCGAGCCCAAGAATATCGTCCAGACGGGTGGCTACGATTCTATCCAGGCCGCCTTGGATCACATGATGCCAAGGCTTGAGGCGGCCTGGAAAAAAAACTATCCGGCTGGTGCATAATGGAGGACGACGAACAAGCCCGTCGTAGCTTGGGGGAACGGCTTCGTGAGGCGCGGGAGTATCTCGGCCTTAAGCAGGATGAGGTGGCCGCGCATCTTAAGCTGCCCCGCACGGCCCTTACAGGGATTGAAAGCGGGCAGCGACGTGTGGAAGCAATCGAACTTACCCGTCTTGCTCGTCTCTATCGACAGTCCGTGGGGTATCTAACCGGAAGCGAAGGACCGCCAGATTTGCCTCCCGATGTAGCCCATCTGGCGCGCCAGGCAGCCGACTTGTCGCAAAAAGACCGGGAGGAATTGAGCCGCTTCACAGAGTTTCTTTTGGCGCGTGCTCGAAAGACGGACTGACAAATGGCGAGGAATTATCAGGAGGCTGTAAGGAACGGAGTGGCGGCCGCCGGACGGCTGCATAGAAAGTTCGATCTTCGCGCCCAACTGGAAGCCCAGCCGGGTGCCATAGATGTATTTGATCTGATCGCGGCGCTCGATACCCCCCTGATGGTTAGACCTTTGGACGGTCTTCTGGGTGCGTTCATCAACGACCCCATTCCGGGAATTATGATCACCACACAACGCCCGCTCAGCATCCAGCGATTCACCGCCGCGCATGAGCTGGGACATTCGACCCTCGGACATCGGCCAAGTCTCGATGACGAGGTACAGGTCTTGCGACGCGCGCCCGGTCGCGATCTCAGTCCCGGCTTCCAAGAGACAGAGGCCGACGCCTTCGCCGCAGCCCTGCTGATGCCCCGCTGGCTGATAACAGCCCATTGCGCCAGGCAGGGTTGGCGGGCTGTTGATCTCGAACGTCCGCTAGTCGTTTATCAGCTGGCGCTTCGCCTAGGCGTGAGCTTCGAGGCCATGACTCGCACCTTGGAACGCTACGACCTACTCGATGCTGCCCAGCGCGAGACCGTCTTGGCGACCAAGCCTCGGATCTTAAAGGCCGAGCTCCTCGGCGACTTCACCCCCACGTCTTATCACGGCGACGTATGGCTTATAACCGAGAAGGATCAAGGCGGAAGGATCGATGGAAGCCGCGGAGACCTGTTCGTCATCCGTGTCCAGGAACTCGGCTCGGCCGGCTATCTCTGGGATTTCGACACTCTTCAGGCCAGCGGCCTAGTCGTCCTCCGCGACACCCGGCTTGTTGGTGCCATGGACAGTATCGGCGCTCCAATCGAGCGTGAGGTTCTGGCGGGACCTAACGGCGAGGATGTTGAGGGGGCTTTAGATCTGCGCCAGAGCCGACCCTGGCTCAAGGACCCGCCGATCGCTGCGTTAGCTGTGACCTTCGACTTATCAGGCCCCGAGGTGTCTGGCCTTTCACGCGCGGAACGTCGCCGTTGGTTGGCGGCAGCCTAAGATGGGAGTCATAGATATCAAAACTGATTTGCGCCATCGCTTCGGTTCGGCTCGTGACCAAGGTCCACGTCCGACCTGTCTAGCCTTCGCGGCCAGCGATCTCCACGCTGCGATGCGTCCTGGCTGGGTACCACTGTCCTGCGAGGCGGCCTTCTACCATGCCCAGATGCGCGCAGGTTTTCCGCCCTCTTCAGGCGCGGGTCTGGACTTCATGTTGGACGCCCTGCGTGAAGACGGCCAGCCCGCCGAAGAGCACTGGCCCTATGACCCGACGCCCGCCGCGAACGACGCTTGGGGTAGGCCGCCGGTAAATGGCGAACGGTTCACCCGCAATGGGCAGGCTTTGCCCTTCGGCTGGACCGCAATCATTGACGCCCTTCAGTCTAACCGGCCGGCGCTGATCTTACTGAAGCTCTCCGCCAGCTTCTACCGACCGGACGCCGCTGGGGTTGTATGCCCAGCGCCCGGCGAGGTCGGAGATCCAGCACTAGGCCATGCTGTTCTAGCAGTTGGGCACGGCGAGATGGCCGGAGCCCCGGCCATCCTGGTTCGAAATAGTTGGGGCACCGGCTGGGGTGTCGCCGGTTATGCTTGGCTGACACGGAACTATGTCGAGACTCGCCTCTACGGTTTCGCTCTTCTCGAAGAGGACGATCATGTATCTGCCCATTCCGCCGCAGCCTGATTGTTTCAGCGCGTGGCGCGCCGCGGTCCAGGCAGTTGACGATTGTCCGGGCCATGAGGCCCAGAACGTCATCATCGACATAGCCGATCCGCTTGCGCGGTCCACCCTCGCCGATCCCGCGGTAACGCTCGTGGACAACTTCCTCAGACAGTGGAACGCTAAGCCGATCGAGACGGTGGCCAATACGCTGTTCCCCGCCGCGCTGCATCGACGGTACGGATCGCCGGACTTTTACACTCGGTTCGTAGATTATGTTTTGCCCGCGGCCGCGCGCGGGGGAGACCGTTGGTCCGGTTACTATTTCGAGCGGATGATCAATCTGCCACGTCCTGATGGAGGCGTTGCTTTCAATCAGCTGGACAACATCGTCGACCGTCTGAAGGATCCCTCAGTCAAAGCGCTCAACAAGTTCGAGCTCTCAGTCTTCGACCCTTTGCGCGATGTCGACCGATCTCCCTATGGTGGTCAGTGCCTGAGCCACGCTAGCTTCAAACCTGAACGGACGACTAAGGGAGATCTGCTGCATCTAACCGTGCTGTACCGCAATCACTATTATATTGAGAAACTGCTCGGTAATCTGATCGGTCTGGGGCGGCTGATGGCCTTCGTAGCCCAAGAGGCGAATCTTCAGGTTGGAGCCCTGACCGTCGTCTCGTCGCACGCGATTATCGACCAGCCCCGCAATCGCACCAAGCAAACCGCCTCGCGCGCCGCCATTAAGGGTATGTTGGCCGACTGTGATGCTCTAGATGAACGTAGAAGGTAGTTCTAGCTCGGCGAAGCTAGGTTGGATGTTGGCGACCCCGTAGATTGCGTGCATGCCCGCCACGAATTCGGCTTGGCCACCGTAGCTGGGGTGCCGCACCGCATCACATGCGACGCCGAGCTCCCCTAGGGCTTGGCTGGCGTCCCGACCTATTGCCACGATCTTAGCCGGCTGCACCATCTCGATTAACGCTTCCAGAAAGGGCCATGTTACATCTCGCTCCACACGGGTATGAGATCGGTTCGACATCGGATCTTGGGCAAGGTGCGGATGGAAAGGAAAGACGTTCCACAGCATAGTGGGCCGCTGCACTCTCCGCAGAACGCTCCAAACGACCGCCGCAGTCCGCTCCGCCACAACCGGCCCCTCGGTGGCCCTGACTAATTTGATGTCGCCCATAAGGGCAGAAGCCGAGGAGAGATGCACCTCATCCGTCAGGGGCACCCCGGTCCGCCGTCCGCCACGATAGCCGAGGTCTCGTCCGATCCACATGGTGGCATTGTCCACCTCAACCGCCCGTTCCAGGAAAAGGCGCAGGTTTTCTCGACGCAACAAAGGCGCGTCGACCCGGTCGTAGTCGGCGCACTGGTCGCGCCAGGGATTGAAAACATTCGGAAGGGAGACGCTTTGGAGCGCATCTAAAAAGCCGGTAGGTGTCATGATGCGAGAGGTTCTACACACAAAGAACGGGCCTCGAAATCCAAGATCACCCGGCCGCGGCGGTGCTGACGCAAATATCGGAAGACTTCGTATCCTTGGAGGATTGCCTCCTCCCAAAGCCACAGGGGTAGACGGTCCGCCTCGTAGCCTGCCACGAATTGCTTGATCTGTTTGAGCAGATCCAATGGCATTTTCCCTATCTCGACCCCCTCGAAATAGTTTAGCCGCTGAGCTTGTCCGAACACCCAAGTCGAGACGCCCTCCTCAATCAGAATTGCTCGAGCACCGTCCTCGGCTTCGTCGATCTGCGGCTGGCTCTTGCGCTTCAAACGCATCAATGCCCGTGTCACCGGCGACCACCCGAGCACGGCGACGAACGCGTAGTGGAAAACATCATGAAACCGATAATCATCGGGTTCTAAAGAATTATCGGTGAGGCGGTCGCCAATGAATAGAGCGTTACAGCGTTGAAAAACATAGTCCTTACCCCCTACACGCTTCTCATAGACCTCTACCTCCAGCCGACGCGGTAGTTGTTCGTCAGGGTCCGCGTCAGCGTCGAACGGCTCCGGATACTCCCTCTTCTCCGGCCATCTATCAAAGATTTTGTAGGTGTTCTTGACAGCCGCCCCCTCCAAGGTCAGGCGAGCCTCGCGCGACGCCCGCAGCAGACGAGTAAAGATCGTCGCCAGTCGAGTAGGCAGAAGGCTCTCATCGACCTCAAGTCGGTGAGCCTGGAAATCCCCGATGAGCTGGCCCACGTCAGAAGAGAGATTAAGTAACGTTTCCTCGAAGTTGGCGGTCGGCTCGCCTCCCGGCGCGATCGGATGAGGTTGGAGCGCCTCAAAGGTCAGCGTCGGATCGCCGACACCTCTCCACTGAGTATCTTGTCTATAGATATGGGCGGCGATAGCGCTAAGGGCCACTCCCCCGCGTCGCGCCACTGCCGCGAGATACCAAAGGACGTCTCCCAACTCCTCGGCAACGGCGTCGGAATGGCTGCGATATGAGGCAGGATCGCGTTGCTTTTTCTTCAGTTCGCTCAGTAGGCTTCCTACCTCTCCGAATAACCCGAGAAGGGGAAAGGCGAGCGATTGGCCTTCCACACCGCGGTCCGTTCTTGCCGCATCTGCGGCGTATCTCTCCACCGTTAACGGTTTATAGTCGTCCATTCCTGAGCCCCCATTACCATTTCATTGTTATTCAAACGATTCGGAGGCGACGTCTCCCACCGGCTCTCGCTTCCAGCGGCACACATTCCGGTCGAAACACTGGAGATGGTGTTCAAGAAACGCATCAGGCCGCGAAATGCGGACCTTCCTAGTGGCTGCAAAGAGTCAGAAGCGGACGCTCGTCTCGCTTTTGCCGCTTATCCACAAGCTATTGAAGCCTAGTGTTTTCACACTCTTCACACCTCACAAATCGCCCAAGCGATTTCGGACTTGCAACACAAATGCAGGCGACGACTGCAACGGCTACATTACTGAATCTGTATCTATCTTGCCGTTAAAACAGCCATTTATGGCTGCAACACTTTCCGAACCTGTGCAGTCTGCGAAATGTGCTGGAGTTCTGAGGATTAGAACTCGTGTCAGAGTCCCAGTTTTCTGAGACTCACAGTGAGACTGGGGTTCGGACCGAATTTATGGTGCCGATATTATTGGACTCGGTTCCCATTAAATCGGACTCGCAGGTCTAAGCTGCTTGCGCGTTCTCAGCTTCAAGTACGTGACTCACAGCGGTAAAAACAAGCTCATTGGCTGTCACTCGTCGCTGCGCTGCTGCGTCACGAACTACATTCGTAAAACTGACCGAGCCTGGATGCTGACGTGTATGGCAGCCTTCCATCCGACACAACGCCAGAGTCAATAATCAGCATTTCGGGATTTAGGATGGTGGGCGGCGAGGGATTCGAACCCCCGACCCTCTCGGTGTAAACGAGATGCTCTGACCAGCTGAGCTAGCCGCCCGTTCGCATTCGGCCTTGGCCGCTGCGGACCGCCTCTTTGCCCTTGATTTGCTATCCGTTCAAGACGCTTTTTAATCCTTCCCCAGCTCTAAATCGCGCTGTGCGCGATGCGGGGCGGAAAACAGTCTCTCCAGTACGTGGATTTCGGGCCGTTCCTTCGGCGCGTTCGGACAGATGGAAGCTGCCGAAGCCGGTGATTCGCACATCGCGACCGTCTTTCAAGGTCATGGCGATGTGATCCGTCAGCGCCTCCAGAGCCAGCTTGGCCTGATCGCGGCTGATTCCCGAAGCCTGCGCCATACGACCGATGATTTCCGACTTACTCACGACTATCCCCCAAACAAATCTATGCACCGGCCATTCGTATAGCGCTGTTGGGGAAATAAAAAATGCGGCCCGATCACTCAGGCCGCATTTCCTATAGCTTTGACGTCTAGGCCTTAGTGGCTGATGGACGGTGCCTGACCCGTGCCCGTAGTCACCGGCGCGGGGTTCAACGGCTCGGCGACCTCATCCCATTCCACCGGTTGCGGCGTACCCGTCAGCGACCACTTCAGAGCCTCGTCGGCGGTCGAGATCGGAATGATCTCCAGAGCGGCCTTCACATTTTCCGGCACGTCCTCGAGGTCTTTCTCGTTCTCTTGCGGGATCAGTACAGTCTTCACGCCAGCGCGCAGAGCGGCCAGCAGCTTTTCTTTCAGACCGCCGATCGCCGTGACACGACCACGCAGGGTGATTTCACCCGTCATGGCGATGTCCTTGCGGATCGGAATACCCGTCAGCACCGACACCATGGCCACCGTCATGGCCACACCCGCCGACGGACCATCCTTGGGCGTCGCACCATCCGGAACGTGCACGTGAATGTCGGTCTTTTCAAAGACCGGCGGCTTCACGCCAATGCTCAGCGCGCGGCTGCGGACATAGGATGCGGCCGCCGAGATCGACTCCTTCATCACGTCCTTGAGGTTGCCAGTGACGGTCATGCGACCGCGACCCGGCATCTTCAGGGCTTCGATGGTCAGGATGTCGCCGCCGAACTCGGTCCAGGCCAGACCGGTGACGATGCCAACCTGATCCTCGGACTCGGTCTCGCCGTGTCGGAATTTCCGCACGCCGGCGTACTCGGCCAGTTTGGCCGTATCGACGGTGATCGAGGTGGCCTTGGTCTTGGCCATTTCGCGCACTGCCTTACGGGCCAGACCACCCAGAGCACGCTCAAGGTTACGGACACCCGCTTCGCGAGTGTAATAGCGGATCAGGTCGCGGATCGTGTCTTCCGGAATGATCAGCTCGCCGCCCTTCAGGCCGTGATCTTTCATCTGCTTGGGCAGAACGTGACGCTTGGCAATCTCGACCTTCTCGTCCTCGGTGTAACCCGAGACACGGATGATCTCCATGCGGTCCAGCAGCGGCTGCGGCATGTTCAGGCTGTTCGCCGTGGTGACGAACATGACGGGCGACAGGTCGTAATCGACTTCCAGATAGTGGTCACCGAAGGTCGAGTTCTGGGCCGGATCCAGCACTTCCAGCAGAGCCGAAGACGGATCACCGCGCCAGTCGGCACCCAGCTTGTCAATCTCGTCCAGCAGGATGAAGGCGTTGGTTGTCTTCGCCTTCTTCATCGACTGGATGATCTTGCCCGGCATGGAGCCGATATAGGTGCGGCGGTGACCACGGATTTCGGCCTCATCACGTACGCCACCCAGCGACATACGGACGTATTCACGCCCCGTCGCTTTGGCGATCGATTGTGCCAGCGAGGTTTTACCCACACCCGGAGGGCCAACGAGGCACAGAATCGGGCCCTTGTGCGAGCCTGTACGGGCCTGCACAGCGAGGTATTCGATGATGCGTTCCTTGACCTTCTCCAGACCGTAGTGATCGGCCTCGAGAATGGCTTCGGCCTTGTCCAGATCGATCGGCTTGGCCTTGGCTTTGCTCCACGGGATCGACAGCAGCCAATCCAGATAGTTGCGGACCACGGTCGACTCCGCCGACATCGGGCTCATGTTGCGCAGCTTCTTCAACTCCGCATCGGCCTTGGCGCGGGCTTCCTTGGACAAGCGCGCCTTGGCGATGCGCTTCTCCAGTTCCATCAGCTCGTCGCGCTGGTCGTCGGTTTCGCCCAGTTCGCGCTGAATGGCCTTCATCTGCTCATTCAGATAGTACTCGCGCTGGGTCTTCTCCATCTGGCGCTTCACGCGCGAACGGATCTTCTTCTCGACCTGCAGGACGGAGATTTCTCCCTCCATCAGGCCATAGACCTTCTCCAGACGTGCCGGAATGCTGACGGTCTCCAGCAGCGACTGCTTTTCTGCAATCTTCACGGCCAGATGGGCCGCCACGCTGTCAGCCAGCTTGGAAGCATCGGTGATTTGCGGAATGGAGCTGAGGGCCTCGGGCGGGACCTTCTTGTTCAGCTTCACGTAGTTTTCGAACTGTTCGACAACCGCGCGCACCAGAGCTTCAGACTGGGCGGCGTCGCCCTCTTCGTCCGCAATCTCTTCGGCTTCGGCTTCATAATAGTCCTGACGGTCCGTGAACTGTATCAGACGCGCGCGCGACTTGCCTTCCACCAGCACCTTTACGGTGCCGTCGGGCAGCTTCAGCAGTTGCAGCACAGTGGCCAAGACGCCGGTCGGATAGATGGCGTCAACGGCGGGATCGTCGTCGGTCGAGTTCTTTTGGGTGGCGAGCAGAATCTGCTTCTCGCCCTTCATGATCTCATCAAGGGCGCGCACGGACTTTTCGCGGCCGACAAACAGCGGCACGACCATGTGCGGAAAGACAACGATGTCTCTCAACGGCAGGACTGGGAGGATTTTGCTCTCGGTCATGGTGCTTACTTTCCGGGGCCTTTGTGAATCTCCGGCCCGCTCGGGTCGTAGGAGAGGTACCCAGAATGGCACCTTTCGTTCCGACTCGGCCCGCCACTGGCGGCTTTCATAAAACTATGTGGTTCTCAAACCTCGCGGTTCAAGCTTTGCCTTGGAACCACTCACAGGAGTCGGGATTTCGAGGGTAAATGTGGGCCCTAAACGCAACAGGGCGGCCCGATTGGACCGCCCTGCCCCGTTTTTTGGCGTCACACCGATCAGGCGGCGGGATCGGCCTTTTTCTTCTTGGTCTCGGAATAGATCAACAGAGGCTGGGCGCGGCCCTCGATGACCTCGGCATTGACCACCACTTCTTCCACGCCCTCGAAGCTGGGCAGGTCGAACATGGTCTCCAGAAGAACACCTTCGAGAATGGAGCGCAGACCGCGCGCACCCGTCTTGCGCGTGATGGCCTTCTTGGCAACCGCCGACAGGGCGTCGTCCGTGAAGGTCAGGTTCACGTTTTCCATCTCGAACAAGCGCTTGTACTGCTTGACCAGAGCGTTCTTCGGCTCGGTCAGGATCTTGATCAGCGCTTCTTCGTCCAGGTCTTCCAGCGTCGCCAGAACCGGCAGACGGCCGATGAATTCCGGGATCAGACCGAAACGCATCAGATCGTCCGGCTCGACGCCCTTGAGGATTTCGCCGGTACGACGCTCGTCAACTTCCTTGACCTTGGCACCAAAGCCGATGGACACGCCATCGCCACGAGCCGAAATCACCTTCTCGAGACCAGCGAACGCGCCGCCGACGATGAACAGTATGTTGGCGGTATCGACTTGCAGGAACTCTTGCTGCGGATGCTTGCGGCCACCTTGCGGCGGCACCGAAGCGACCGTGCCTTCCATGATCTTCAGCAGAGCCTGTTGAACGCCCTCGCCCGAAACGTCACGGGTGATCGAGGGGTTGTCAGACTTACGGCTGATCTTGTCGATTTCGTCGATGTAGACGATGCCGCGCTGGGCGCGCTCGACGTTGTAGTCGGAGGCCTGAAGCAGCTTCAGAATAATGTTTTCGACGTCTTCACCCACGTAACCGGCCTCGGTCAGGGTGGTGGCGTCAGCCATGGTGAACGGCACATCGATAATGCGCGCCAGCGTCTGGGCCAGCAGCGTCTTACCCGAACCGGTCGGGCCGATCAGCATGATGTTCGACTTGGCCAGTTCGACGTCGTTGTTCTTCGCCGCGTGGGCCAGGCGCTTGTAGTGGTTGTGAACCGCCACCGACAGCACCTTCTTGGCGTGCGATTGGCCGATCACATAATCGTCCAGGACGTCGCGGATTTCTTTCGGCGTCGGAACGCCATCCTTCGACGTCTTGAGCGTGATTTTCTGCTCTTCGCGGATGATGTCCATGCACAGCTCGACGCATTCATCGCAGATGAACACGGTCGGGCCCGCAATCAGTTTGCGGACCTCATGCTGGCTCTTTCCGCAGAAAGAGCAGTAGAGCGTGCTTTTGGCGTCGGTGCCGGCGGCTTTGGTCATAGACCCATCTCACTCTCCGCCATTTCCACCGGGATTGGGGGAAAAGGCGACTTCCCTGATGTTAGATCGTAGAATCTAAGCAGCAAGGTCTTCAAAAAATAACAATCACCCATCAGAGGTTCCGCCACAACCCTCTTTGACACCCAGACGATACAGATCGCTGGCGTAACGGATTGATATTGGGGAAGATGGGCTGATCAGCAGATGGGAATTGCATCTGCTTTCCGCCAGTCCCCCGGAAAGAAAATTATGGCGCAAGACAATGGCCTGCCGAAAGAAATCGTCGCTTTCGACTTTGACGGTACCCTTTCGATTCGGGACAGTTTCACTGATTTCCTGAAATGGCGTGCCGGACCGGCCGCTTGGGGGTTAGGAATGGTCAAGCTGATCCCCGCGGCAATGCGATATGTGTTCGACCGTGACCGCGGAGCCATAAAGGCTGCCTCGGTCGAGGTTTTCTTGAAAGGCGTGTCGCGCGAACAATTGGCTGCTGATGCCGAGCGCTACATGACATCTGTTTTCGAGCAATTCATGCGTCCCGACGCCCTCGCCTGCTGGAATGACTGGGGTACCAAGGGCGTACACCGCGTGATCGTGACGGCCTCACCGGAAATCACCATCGCGCCGTTTGCCAAGCGTCTCGGCGCGGAAAACCTGATCGGCACACGGCTGGAGTTTGACGCCAACGACCGCATCACCGGCCGGTTTGCCAGCGCCAATTGCCGGTGCGGCGAGAAGGTTGATCGCATACGCGCCGTCTATGGAGACGATGTGCGTATTTTGGCCGCCTATGGCGATACATCGGGCGACGAGCAGATGATCGCCGCCGCCGAGGAAAAGGGCTTTCAGGTTTTCACTGCCAAGCCCTGATCCCTGTCCGGAGCCTTAGTTCCCCTCGGCGTCCACGTCGAAGTTGACCACCTTGCCACGCGAGGCCGGATCCCATCCGGCCTCGATGATCGAGCGGACCGTGTTTTTCAGCACATCCAGATCAACGCGCTGTTTTTCCAGATTGGGCGAGCCATTGGGGCGGTAAACCATCGGATACTGCGCCACGGCTTCACGCTTGAATTCCTGATGGCGGAAACAGACGGCCATACCCTCCCACTCCTTCTTGCCGACAGGACGCGGTTGGCGACGGATTTCCCAAACATAGGTTTCGCCGTCGACCTCGATCGTGCCACGGCTTTCGTTCGTGTAGTTCATGGCCGCCTGATAGCACAGAATCCGATCAGGCCATCCGCTTCAGCGTTCCGTCCTTCCAGACAAACTGGTGAACCAGCGCCATGATGATGTGCATCAGGATCGCCACGAGCAGCACCCACCCAAACTCGCCGTGGAAGTCACCACCCAGCTTGGTCATCCATTCGATTCGGTCATGACCGCCCTGCATGATCGTCACACCGAAGGCTTCGAAGGCTCTCCCCGAGCCATATTGCCGGATCAACGCCACGCCCGGCACGAATAGCAGCAACCCGTACAGCACCAGATGGCCAGCCACGGCCAGCTTGCCGAGTAGACCGTGATGCAGCGGCGGGCGACGCCGCAGGTTTATCAGCCCCCATAAGGCGCGCAGCACGCCCAATATGAACAATAGCAAGCCCACGGGCTTGTGCAGCGATCCCCAAGCTTCGGTCAGTGGGGTCTCGCCCAACGCGGCACCTGCGACTACGCCGCCCAGTTGATAGATCAGCAGAGCCGCAATGGCCCAATGCAGGGCACGCGTAACCAGACCGTACTTCAAACCACTGTCGAACATGCAAAAGGTCCCCTCGCCGTGACGGATGATGTCCAAACACGATTCGGGGCGGCTCGATAATCGAACCGCCCCGTCTACTGTCGGAAATAGTGTCCGTGCTTAGGGAGCCTTTACGCCATCGGCATCGGCTTGGGTGCGACGGTCGTAGACGTGGTCCACGATGCCCCAGGCCTTGGCTTCTTCGGCAGTCATGAAGTGGTCGCGGTCCAGCGTGCGCTCCACTTCCTCATAGGTGCGACCGGTGTGGTGCACATAGATTTCGTTCAAACGACGTTTGGTCTGGATGATGTCTTCGGCGTGACGTTCGATATCTGAAGCCGTGCCACGGAAACCACCCGAAGGCTGGTGGACCATCACACGCGCGTTCGGCAGAGCAATGCGCTGACCGGCTTCACCCGCCGTCAGGATCAGCGAACCAGCCGAGGCAGCCATGCCCATCACCACGGTCGATACCGGCGAGCGGATGTACTGCATGGTATCATAGATCGCCAGCGCCGAGGTCACCTGACCACCCGGGCTGTTGATGTACATGCTGATCTCTTTCTTCGGATTTTCCGATTCCAGATACAGCAGCTGGGCGCAGATCAGCGAGGCCATCCCGTCTTCGAACGGGCCGGTCAGGAAGATGATCCGCTCACGCAACAGGCGCGAAAAGATGTCAAACGCCCGCTCGCCACGGCTGGATTGCTCCACCACCATAGGAACGAGATTATTGGAGATGTAGTCGATCGGATCGCGCATGTGGGCCTTTTCGAGAATCTCGGGGCGACTCATAGCCACCCTGCTTCGCCGGTCAGATTAGCATCCCACCAACGGGAGTATGCAAGGGCGCAGACAGTTTAATCCTGCGGCACCGGTTGGGCATCAGATTTGGCCACGGCGTCGCGACGGCGCAAGACCGCTGCGGCAATATCTCCTCGCTGCTGCTCTGAAGTGACCCGTGGCTGGACGACATCATAGAGGCCTGCGAGGAAATCCTGATCCCATTCAGTCATAGAATCGTAGCCCGCAGGATCATCCAACAGGTTCAGGATCGTCGGAAACCCTTCCATGCGTGTGACAGGGTCCACCTGCGCCATCGAGATAAACGCCACATAATCGGCCAGCGCCGTGCCACGAACACCCGTTAAACGCCCGGGTTCAATGATGATAACAACGCGGTGCATCTTATCACGTATATTAGAACGCAGGCGCGAGGCGTCCCGCACACGAACTTGCGGTGCATCCTCGCCGTCCAGTCGAATGGCCTCTTCTCCCGTGTCGCTAACGACAGGAATGCTCACGTGCCACCAACGAATAGGAGCATCTGATTCTTGAAACGCTCTCAATGCGGCGCTTCCAAGGTCGGTATTTGCCCGCGAAGGACGAAACCCCTGTGCGAAGTCGGCGACCATCCGGCGAGCTAGTCCCTGTCCATCATCACTGCCTATGATCATTAGGTCGGGCTTGCAGCCGGTCTCCTCTATGTCGAGACCAGCTTCCAACATTCGACGGGCCACTCGATCAATTAGGGCCTGACTGAACTGGCGCTGGAAGTTCACTGCGGAAATGCAGACCGGAGCGTCCCAGCGCGCTAAGGGGCGACCGCGTGGTGAACGGGTGGCCTGCTGAACGAAGCTTTCGACTCGTACGCGCGCGGCATGCCGGCCTGCCTCTGCGGTGACCGTGACATCTTCCAGACGCGTCGGCTCCTGCTGCGCATCACCCGAGAACATTATCAGAGCTGCCGTTGCGAACGCCAAAAGCATAAAAGCTTCTCCTCGATCCAGGACGGCTTTTAGCAACACCTCGCTGATCGAACATAGTTACAAACAAGCAAACACTTTCGGTGGCGAAGAATGGGCTCCCGCCATCGGGCCGAGTGCTATACCAGCTCGACGCATTTTAGGTTTCGCTCTGGTGCAGCTCCTACCTAAACCATGCGATTGTAACCCCCGTCTCCGTCAAAACGGTAAAAATAAAAGGGCGGAGCTTAAGCCCCGCCCTTCGATTTTCGAAAAAGAGAAAAACCGATTAGGCTTCGTCTTCGTCCTTCAGCAGCTCTTCCTTGGTGATCGGAGCGTCGGTCACGTCTGCGACCGAGACGATCAGGTCCACGACCTTCTCTTCGTAGATCGGAGCTCGCAGTTGAGCGGCGGCGTTCGGGTTCTGACGATAGAAGTCCAGAACCATACGCTCCTGGCCCGGATAGTTGCGGGCTTCGGCCATGATGGCGTTCGACAGCTCTTGGTCCGAGACGGTCACGTTGTTGGCGCGGCCAATTTCAGCCAGCACCAGACCCAGACGCACGCGGCGCTCTGCGATCTTCTTGTACTCGGCCTTCAGCTCGTCTTCCGACTTCTTGGCATCGTCTTCCGGCAGACGGCCAGCGTCCTTGTCAGCCGAAACCTGAGCCCAGATGCCGTCGAACTCGGCTTCCACCATCTTCGGCGGCAGAGCGAAGTCGTGGCCTTCGTCCAGCACGTCCAGCAGGGCGCGCTTCAGCTTGAAGCGGGCTGCGCCAGCGTACTGCTGGTTCAGGTTGGCCTTCAGCAGCTCTTTCAGCTTGTCGATCGATTCCAGACCGATGCGCTTGGCGAACTCGTCGTCCATAGCGGTTTCGACTTCAGCCTTGATGGCCTTGACGGTCACGTCGAAGGTTGCGGCCTTACCAGCCAGGTGAGCGGCTTGGTAGTCTTCCGGGAAGGTGACTTCGATGGTCTTCTCTTCGCCGACCTTGGCACCCTTCAGTTGCTCTTCGAAGCCCGGGATGAAGCGGTTCGAACCGATGACCAGATCAGCGTCGGTGGCCGAGCCACCGTCGAAGGCTTCACCGTCGATCTTGCCGACGAAGTCGATGGTCAGTTGGTCGCCGTCAGCAGCCTTGACGGTCTTGCCCTTCTTGTCCTCGTAGGACTTGGCTTGCGAAGCCAGTTCCTTCAGGGCCTCTTCCAGGTCTTCGTCCGAAGCTTCATAGGTCGGGCGCGACAGCTTCAGGGTCTTCGGATCAACCGGAGTGAATTCCGGCATGATCTCCAGCGACATTTCGTAGGTCAGGTCTTCTTCACCAGCGACCACCTTGTCCATGTCCGAGACCAGCTTCATCTCGGCCGGAGCAGCCGGACGAACCTTCAGCTCGTCCAGAGCGCCTTGGCTAGTTTCGTTCAGCGAGGCGTTGATGATTTCGCCCATGAAGTCACGACCGAAGGTCTTCTTCACGTAGGAGGCCGGCACCTTGCCCGGACGGAAGCCTTTCAGCTTCATCTGCGGGGCGACTTCCTTGATACGGGCTTCGAGCTTTTCGTTCAGCTCGGCAACAGGAACGGTCACCGCGATCACGCGGCTGAGGCCTTCGTTCGACTTTTCGACGACTTGCATGGTCGGATATCTGACGCTCTGGGGCGACGCCCAAAAGGCGCGCGAGTGGAATAAAGCAAAAGGACCGCCCATCGGAGCGGCACCTCGAAGCCCGCCCTTATGTCGATATGAGCCGCCTACGTCAACGCGCACGGGTTTCTTTGGCAAGAAAGCCTCGCTATTTGGATGGGTCATGAGCACATCACCTGCCCCGATTGGCGTCTTCGTCAGCCCCGTCACCCCTCTCCAGCAGAACTGCACTGTGGTGTGGTGCACCAAGACCCTGAAGGCCGCCGTGATTGACCCCGGTGCCTCTGCCGACGCTATTTTGGCTGAAATCAACCGGCGTGGTCTCACGCTCGACGCCATCTGGATCACCCATGGCCATCTGGATCACGCCGGTGGCGCGCAGGACATGCAGGATTTGTCAGGCGTGGACATTATTGGCCCGCAACAGGCGGACAAGTTCTGGATCGACATGATTCCCGAACAAGGCCTGAAGTGGGGCCTGCCCGATGCGCGCAGTTTCACCCCCACCCGTTGGCTGGAAGATGGCGACACCGTCACCTTGGGCGAAACCTTGTGGGAGGTTTACCACTGCCCCGGCCACACGCCGGGACATGTGATCTTTTTCAACCGTGCTGCGCGATTCGCTCAGGTAGGAGATGTCCTTTTCCAAGGATCGATCGGCCGGACCGATTTTCCGCAAAGCGATCACCAAGCGTTGCTGAACGCAATTGTAACCAAGCTTTGGCCGCTGGGCGACGACGTAACCTTTGTACCCGGTCACGGTCCGCACTCTACATTTGGCCACGAGCGTCGCAGCAATCCCTTCGTCTCAGATACGGCTTTGAGGGGCACGCCGCTGGCTCGACCGGCTTCAGGCCCCGCATAGAATTCGGCGTTGCGATTATTAATCCGAACGTAAGTACGATAAGCAATCGTAAAAGTTGTACAACTTTGGGAAAACTGCGGAACCTTAGCGGCCGTTCCAACTTCTAAGCTGTGTAGTGCCACAGTCTTTTGAATGGAGTTTGCGACATGGCTGATACTTCGCCGTCCCGCGCGTCTGGTATTTCCAAGCGGGGTTTTGCTTCCATGGATCCGGAGCGTCAGCGCGAGATCGCACGCAAGGGTGGCGCGAGTGTGCCGTCTGAAAAGCGTAGCTTCTCGCAGGACCGCAACCTGGCAGCTCAAGCGGGCCGTAAGGGTGGTGAGTCCTCGCATGGCGCGCGCAACAAAAACGCTCCGGCTGCCGATGCATCGGCCAATGCCCAAGCATCGGGCAAGGTGTCCTAAACTCCCTATCGTTTTCAAACGCTGAAAAGGGCGGTGTCGATCTGGCACCGCCCTTTTTGGTGTCCGGGTGCCAGCGAGACTCTAGGCCAGCAAACTCACGGCGACAGAGGGCGCCGGACCTGCGGCGAAAGCTTTAACCGTCCAGCCGGACGAGGCAGCCAAGGCCTGCACGCGTTCCTTGTCGAACTTGCGCGAGCTTTCGGTGTGTATGGTTTCGCCGGCGGCAAATCGAAACACCACACTGTCAATCATGACCTGCATCGGTCGCGTGGCGACAAGATGCATCTCCACTCGTGCTTCACCGGCATTCCAGACGGCATGATGTGAAAATGCGTCGACGTCGAAGTTTGCCCCCAGATCACGATTGGCGCGCACCAACAGGTTCTTGTTGAAGCGGGCGGTCACGCCTTCAGGGTCATCATAGGCCCGAACCAGCGTCTGTTCATCCTTGATCAGATCGGTACCCAGGATGAAATAGCTGTCCGGTCCCAACATCTGACGGGCGCGGCTCATCAAGGCTTCGGCTTGCACGCGGTCGAGATTGCCGATGGTCGAACCGGGGAAGAAGCCGATGCGACGCCCCTGCCCCAAACCTTCCGGCAGTTCCGGCAGGTTTTCGAAATCAGCTACGACCGGCACGACCTTCAAATCGGGATAATCGGCCCGGATAGCATCAGCTGCCTCGTACAAAGCCGTTTCGCTGATATCCAGCGGCACATAGGTCGCCAAACTCTTGGCCGCCTCATCCAGTACGATACGGGTCTTCTCACTGGCACCAGAGCCAAATTCGACCAGCACCGCATCAGGGCCAAATGCCTCAACCCATTTCGGCATGATCTCGCGAAGTAGCGCCGCTTCCTGCCGCGTGGGGTAATAGGCTTCCAGTCGGGTGATGTCCTCAAACAGGCGCGATCCTGCCTCGTCATAGAACCATTTGGGCGGCACGGCCTTGGGTGATGCCGACAGTCCAGCAATCAGATCTGCCTTGAAGGCGCGGTTCGTCTCATTGTCGTCTTGGGTCATATCGTAGGCCAGACGCAGCCCCGTGGGGGCCCAGCGCTGATGCGGGTAGTAGAAGTTTCGATACCCGCGGCGCACATGATCGCGCGGCGTAGCGAAACTGCCGCCGCGCAGCACCATCTGGTTGGCCATAAATTTTCCGTTGTACTCGGACGCTGTGCCTTCCGTCGGCCTGAACCCCGGATAGGGGGCATAGGCACTGGCGGTCCACTGCCAGACCTCGGTGTCGAGGTTGGAAAAGGCGTCGAGCCGTGATGTCGCAGCATGCTCCCATTCAGCCTCGGTCGGCAGGCGGGCACCGGCCCACCGGGCATAGGCATCTGCCTCATAAAAGCTGATGTAGCGCACGGGTCTGGACGGATCGACGTCCTGAACGCCGGTCGGGCCAAAGACCTCCCATCGGCCATCCTTGGTCTGGTGCCAATAGGCCGGTGCCGTCCAGCCCTCGGCCTGAACCTTGGCCCAGCCGTCAGCGAGCCAGAGCTCGGCGCGGGCATAGCCATCATCGGCCATAAAACGCAGCCAGTCGCCTTGCGTCACCAGATCGCGGGCTAAACGATAGCCATTCAGCCATTGGCGGTGACGTGGCATTTCATTATCGAAGGCAAATCCGTCCATCGGATCACTGCCGATGGCGACGAGACCTCCTTCAAAGCCTACGCGCCCGCCTTTGGGGGGCTGTAGGGGGGCAGTGCGCGGCTCATGTGACCACGCAGCCGGAGCCAGAGGGTTCAGCGAGAAGAGATGTGTCAGGTCCTGAACCAACAGCTCTTGGTGCTGTTGCTCATGGTTCAGACCCAGTTCCAGAAGATAGGTTTCTTCTTCACTCAGGGGATGCATCAAGCGGTCTGTCATTCGCTGATCAATTGTGCGGCGATAGGCCAGCACATCATCCAGATCGGGGCGCGTCATCAGTCCGCGCTGATACCGGTCCACGCGCTCCCCCAGCGCTTCGTAATAGGAGTTGAACAGGCGTTGAAAGCGCGGATCAAACGGCTGGTACCCGTCTTCGCGCGAAAGGATCATCGCCTCGAAAAACCAGCTGGTATGGGCCAGATGCCATTTTCCGGGGCTGGCATCCTCCATGGACTGGGCCGCAAGGTCTTCAGCGCTCAAACCCTCGACGAGGTCCAGCATACGCTGTCGTTCAGCCCGGTAACGCGCGATAAGGCTGTCCTGATGATCAGCCCCCGCAAAGGGCTGTGTCGCATTGCGCATGACGTCCCGGTCCCATGCCGCGCTTGTGGTCGCGCGTATGGTCAAGAAACGTATCCTGAGAGGGGCTGGTTCCCCTCTCAGGATCAGCGATTAGTCTTAGCGACGTCCGCCGCGCGCAGCGTACTCCAGCCGCGCAATGGTGCGATTGTGCACTTCATCCGGCCCGTCGGCGATACGCAGGGTGCGCACAGTGGCGTAGAGTTCGGCCAGCGGCGTATCGGACGAAACGCCCGCTCCACCAAAGGCTTGAATGGCATCGTCGATGACTTGCAGCGCCATGCGGGGGGCCGCCACCTTGATCTGGGCGATCTCGGACTTGGCACCCTTGGCCCCGACCTCGTCCATCATCCACGCGGCCTTCAGAACCAGCAGGCGGCACATTTCAATATTGGTGCGCGCCTCGGCCACGCGCTGTTCCCAAACCGAATGCTCGGCCAATGTCTTGCGGAAGGCCGTGCGCGAAAGCAGGCGATCCACCATCAGCTCCAGCGCCCGTTCCGCCGCCCCGATCACACGCATGCAGTGATGGATTCGGCCCGGTCCAAGGCGCCCCTGGGCGATCTCGAAACCCCTGCCCTCACCGGCGATCAAGTTCTCGACCGGCACCCGCACATTCTCCAGCACCACCTCGGCGTGGCCTATGGGTAGCTCGTCATAGCCAAACACCGATAGCATGCGCTCGACACGGAAGCCGGGCGTGTCAGCGGGCACGATGATCTGGCTCTGCTGCTGGTGTACGGGCGCGTCAAAGTCCGTCTTGCCCATGACGATGGTCACGGCCAGATTCGGATGCGCCATATTGGTGGACCACCATTTGCGGCCATTAATGACGTAATGGTCGCCATCGCGCTCGATGCGGGTCTCGATATTTGTCGCGTCAGATGACGCCACCGCCGGTTCGGTCATCAGGAAGGCCGAGCGGATTTCACCCGCCATCAACGGCTTAAGCCAGCGCTCCTGCTGCTGCGCGTTTCCGTAGAGGTGGAGCACCTCCATATTGCCGGTGTCGGGCGC
The DNA here is from genome assembly GCF_002419815.1 of Brevundimonas sp. UBA5713. Lineage (GTDB taxonomy): Bacteria > Pseudomonadota > Alphaproteobacteria > Caulobacterales > Caulobacteraceae > Brevundimonas. The sequence continues at coordinate 37,488 of NZ_DIGV01000018.1, forward strand.
ATTACAGTTAAACACTTCGGCCGACCACAGATGGCGGCCCATCATTTCGGCCAGTGGCGCATATTCCAGATTGTTCAGACCCGCCCCGTGGTCTCCCGGCAGAAACATGTTCCAAAGCTCGGCCTTACGGGCCTCGGCTTTCAAGGCCTCCATCACCGGCGACTGCACCTTGGGATTGGCGTGGACCGCCGCAAAATGCTCGGCTTCGCGGGGGATCACATGCGCCTGCATAAAGCGCGAAAGCTTGTCCTGCCATTCCAGCGCGCGGTCCGAGTGTTTGAAATCCATTCCTGCATCCCTCCGTTCAGCTGATCTGACGTCAGCTTGAAAAAGAAAAGGCGCGATCCCGTGAGGAACCGCGCCTTCGAACTTTTTGGCCTAAGCGGCCAAGGATCAACGACCCTTGAGCAGCGGAGCCAGCTTTTGAGCCAGCATCATGTCGCCAGCGACTTTCAGCTTGCCTTGCATGAAGGCCATCATCGGGTCCAGACGGCCTTCGGCCAGGGCGATGAAGTCTTCCAGCTTCAGCGAGACGGTCGCATCGGCGGCGTTATCGTCGTTGGTGACGGTGTTGTTGATGCCGTCGATGAAGATTTTGCCAGCTTCGCCCAGGTCGAGCTTGATGGTCTTGCCGAAGCTGCCGTTAGCGGCGATAGCTTCTTGGATTTTAGCGGTGATTGCGGCCACATCAGCCATAGAGCGTCATCCCTTAGACGTTAGGAACCCTAGCGTTAGCCCCTGATGATCCCTGTGCCAAGATCACCTAGCGTAAGGTGCGGCGTTGTTCCACAGCTATTACCATCAATGAAAGTTGATGATCAGAAAGCGACCCCCAAGGTGGCTGCCACCCGCGCATCGGTTAGGGGGCCGTCTACCGACGCATCCCAGTAGCGGACATCCAGCGCAACCTTGTCGGTCAGATTGACGCCAACGCCCAGATTCCACGCGGTATAGTCGCCCGTGACATCCAGAAACTGGCGGCCTACCCCACCCGATAAACTCCACCGGTCATTGATGGCGTATTCGGCGGTGCCTTCCAGATAGGTGGCTTCTTCATCCACCCCGTAAAAGTCGGGCGAGAAGTGGACAGCAGCCCCGAGGGTGAACTGGTCAAAGGTGTGTGATGCCGCCACCTTGAACTCTACGAAGTGGTAATCGGCCTCATCAGGCTCACCTACATAGGTGTAGTAGGTGACCCCCAGGTCCCAATCGATAGCTCCGGTCGTGGCGTTAAAGCCCGCATAGAAATCCCATTCGGCATCGGTGCCATCACCGAAGTCGACGCTGGAGGCCCAAGTGCCCGCGTAAAAGCTGCCGTAGGTGACGTCGATGCCACCTTGCAGGGCTGGATCTTCGTTGGATTGGCTTGCGCCGCGCCACACATAGTCGTTGGTGATCGCTGCGTTGAAGGAGAACTCCGGTTGGGTCTCCTGTGCTTGCGCTGTCAGCGGCAAGGAAAGGGCGAAGGTGGCCGCGACAGTGGCGGCAATAAACGCTGGTCTCATGACGTATCCCACATCGTTAGATTTGGACGCACGCGAACTCTGCCGAAGACCGGATAGTCCTCGGATGACTTGGAAAAGCGTTACTGGGGAGAAGATCGAGCGGCCTTGAACCACCCTGCTTATTCAGGGGGCCGGCCTTTATAGGGTGTCCGGTCCCGGTGGTGCCGGAACCGGACAGGTAGATTAGTGCGCTTCCAGCGCCTCGCCGTGCAGGTGGGTATCCAGACCTTCGTCTTCGACCTCCTCCTTCACGCGCAGACCAACGGTGTATTTGCAGATCACAAGCACGATGAGGGTGCCAATGGCGCTCCAGACGATGGTCCAGACCAGACCCATGAACTGCGCCCAGACAGTCGCACCTTCCGACAGGTCATTGATGGCCGTAGAGGCGAACACACCGGTCAGCAGAGCGCCAACCAGACCACCCGCACCATGCAGACCAAAGGCGTCGAGGCTGTCGTCATATTTGAGCAGCTTCTTCAGCCAGACCGAGGAGACGTAGCAAACCGGACCGGCGATCAGGCCGATGATGACTGCGCCCTTCGGATCGACGAAGCCCGCCGCCGGCGTAATCGCGACCAGACCGGCCACGACGCCCGACAGCACACCGATCAGCGACCATTTGCGCTTTTCGATGCGTTCGATGAACTTCCAGCTCAGCGAACCGGCAGCAGCGGCCAGCAGGGTGTTGATCAGCGCAACGCCCATCAGACCGTCGGCTGCGCCTGCCGAACCGGCGTTGAAACCGATCCAGCCCACCAGCAGAAGCGAGGCACCGATCATGGTCAGCACAGGGTTGTGTGCTGTGATCGGCTCTACGCCATAACCTCTGCGAGCCCCGAGGAAGATGGCGCACACCAGGCCCGCCACGCCCGAGTTTACGTGAACGACTGCGCCACCGGCGAAGTCGAGCACGCCATCGGCCCCGAGGAAGCCACCGCCCCACACCCAGTGGGCGATCGGCGCATAGACGATGAGAGACCACAGGGCGATGAACAGCAGCAGGCCGGAGTATTTGATCCGCTCGGCAAAGGCACCGGTGATCAGAGCAGGCGTGATGATGGCAAATGTCAGTTGGAACGACAGCCAGAGGTATTCTGGAATACCCGGCAGTGCCGCATACGCCGTATCCTTGGTGACGCCGTTCAGGAATACAGCGTCCAGACTGCCAACAAAGCGGTTCAGGCCTTCATCTGGGTTAACCCCGAAGGCGATCGAGTACCCCGCAACGAACCAGACCAGAGTGACGACCGCGAACGCGGCGACAGACTGGGTGATTGTGGCGATAACGTTCTTGCGGCGCACCATGCCGCCATAGAACAACGCTAGGCCCGGCAAAGTCATCAACAGCACCAAGGCCGTCGATGTACCCAGCCACGCCGTGGACGCTTCATTCAGTTCGAGAGGAACCTGATGTGAAAACAGCGCCGGAGCCTGCTCCGACGCTGTTGTAGCGACTTCAGTAATGGTGGTGGCGAGCTCCGCGCCAGGTGCTGCACATGCGGCACCTGCTGCGGCTAGAGCGCCTAAAAAGCAGGACAGGGCGAGGAGACCCTTCCCTTGTGTTTGTACATGCGACACTTCGGTATCCCCCTTGTGATTACGCATGTGCAAACTTTTTATCGCATCTGCGAAATGAGCAAGGAAAAAATCAAAATTGCGGCAAGATTCTTACACCATTACGACAAACGATCCGTGCGATCGGCAATTAAAGCTCTAGAATTGCACCAAGTCGGATGAATATTGCAAACAGTAGGGATAATGGTGCAATTCCCTTTCAGTCCTTCGCCAGCGGTAAGCGCCGCTCCGGATAGCGCTCGCCCGCCAATATGTGGTTTTCCAGAAGATACGCCGCTGTTTCAACGTCGGCGGCACACAGCGCCTCATAGATCCGGCGATGATCATGGTTCGAACGCGGCTTCCATTGATCGTTCTTTTGCTGCGAAAAAACCTGACGGGAGAAAGCCACATTAAGATCGGCCACCGTGGCCACCAGCCGTGGCATACGCGACAGCTCGGCCAAGGATGTGTGAAAGGCACGGTTGGCGGCCTCCCAAGCCACCAGATCATCTGCATTGTCACCCGCCACTAACGCCTCGTTGATCTTGGCCAGCTGACGCGGACCGGGCTTGCCGGTCAGTCCGCGGATCGCCATGACCTCAAGGGCCGCGCGCATCTTCATGATCTCGCGCGCGTCCTGATCTTCCAATGGCGCAACGCGCACCCCTCGGCGCGGCTCGCTAACCACCAGCTTGCGGATCTCCAGACGCAAAAAGGCCTCGCGGATCGGGACATGGCTAGTACTGAACTCATAGGCGAACACCTCCTGGCGCAGGCGTTCCCCGGGTTGCAACTGGCCCACGATGATGCGCTGGGCCAAGGTTTCGGCAATCCGCTCGGCGAGTGTCGGCTCACGCATTATCGATAATCTATGGCGTTTTTCGAAGACATAGCTGCGCCCTTGAGCCAAAGACCGCCGCATTGTCAAACAGGTTTCCGTCTTTATCGATAATGCAGAACGCCACCCCTGCCCTGACCCGTCTTCTCACGACCGGAGCCGCCTCCGCTCTGATGAGCGCGTGCCTGTGCGCACCCGCGGCCGCCCAGATAATCGATAATGATGAAGGCGTGCGCGTGTCCGAAGTTATCGTGACGGGCTCACGTCTAGCAGGTGGAGATCGACTGGCTGCTGTCGACACGCTGACATTGGACATAGTCGACGCCGCAGGGGCAGCAGACATGTCGCACGTCTTGCGACTGTTCGCTGCGAACTCGGGGTCAGAAGCCCAAATCGATCAGATGAACAATCCGCAAAGCTCCGGAACGGCCCAGTTCAATCTTCGCAATCTCGGTCTTGGGTCGACGCTTGTGTTGGTGGATGGCCAGCGCTGGACCAATAGCGCCGTGGTTGCCACCGATGGCTCGGCATTCGTCGACATCAACTCGCTGATGCCGTCCATTGCTTTGCAACGAATTGATGTCCTGAAAGACGGCGCATCAGCCGTCTATGGCTCGGACGCCGTCGCAGGCGTCGTGAACTTCATTACCCGCACCCGCGTGGCGCGCCCCGAAATACGCGCCAAATATGCTTTCACCGATGGCTCCGAAGAGACCGTTGTGGAGGGCATTGGCAGCTTCCCTATCGGGCAAGGCCACATGACCTTGGCCGCCTCGCGCTTTCATCGCTCGGCGCTGGGGTCGGACGAGCGCGACTTTACCCAAGCCGAAAACTATGGCCGTGCGGCGTGGAGCGCCGTCTCAAGCTACGGCCAGCCGGGATCATACTTCCGCCCGTCGAGCCAAAGCTTTGCTTCCGATCCAGATTGTGTGAACCCGGCCTTCCCCGGCAGCTATCGCGACGGTCCTACCGATACTTTTTGCCGATTTGATTACTCCGACTTCTTTGATCTGGTGCCGGAGGAAACCCGCACGCAACTGATGGCCGACTATCGCCAGCATGTCGGCGAGGTCGACATATGGGCGCAGGCTCTGTGGTCAACGACACATACGCGGGCACGCCAGTCCCCCTCCCTACCCATTCTGTCACGGACATTGTCCGTTCCGGCCACTCATCCCGACAATCCGTTCGGGGAAGAGGTCGCCTTCCGTGGACGCTTGTCAGGCGGGGCCGCGGGCGCATCGGCGGCCGAGTTTGATTATGACACATGGCGACTGGCCAGCGGCGCCTCCGGTGCGCTCAATAATGACTGGCGCTGGGATCTTAACGCCAGCATGAGCCGCCAGAGCGTTGCCTATGACAAGCCCGACGTACTCGGCAATGCCCTGCAAAACGCCCTGAACGGTTTTGGCGGAACCGGCTGCGATCTGGCCATGGGTACTGCTGGTGCAGGTGCTTGCCATTTCTACAACCCGTTCGGCAGCGCCGATCTGGGCACCGGCACAGCTAACAGCCAGGCCTTGAAAGACAGCCTTTCAGGTTGGACGCGTTTACGTGGACGTTCCGAACTTATTACGCTGGATGGCAGCGTTCAGGGACGTGCCGCCCAATGGTCAGGCGGCTATCTTGATCTGGCGGGCGGCCTTCAATATCGCCGCAGTAACTTCCGACACGACTGGAGCGACGCGGTCAACGCGGGAGATCTGCTGACCGCAGGCTATGCGCCCGATTTCGAGGGCAATCAGGAAACGCTCGCGGCTTATGGCGAGGCGCGGCTGTCGCTGCAGAATCTCTTGGAAATCCAGTTAGCCGGTCGCCATGAATCCTATGACGGCCAGTCCGGCAAGTTTAGCCCTAAACTGGCGGCACGATGGGACGCCACTGATGCACTGTCGTTCCGTGGTTCATGGGGCAAGGGCTATCGCGCGCCGTCAGTCTTCACCACCCAAGGGGCCTTGGCATCCCAACCCTCTGTGCTGGATCGCGGCAGCTTTGTCTTCGTCAATACGCTGACGTCCGGCGACCGCAAACTTGCCCCCGAGACGTCGGAACACCTGTCACTCGGCGTTCTATGGACGCCCTTGCAGGGCCTCGATTTCAGCATCGATGGTTGGTCTATCGACTACAGCGATCTGGTTATCAAGGAAGCGCCCCAGCCGATCATCGATCGCGCCGCCGCCGACGATGCCGCAGGCTTGTCCGGTACAGCCGCCCAACGCCGCGTGACCCGTTCCACCAGTGGTGCGATCAGCATGGTGCAGCTTTATTTCGTCAACGCCTCGTCCATCGAAACCTCGGGCATGGATTTCACCGCCCGATATCATCGTCCGCTTTTGGAAGGCCAGCTCAGCACGAGTGCGAAATGGACGCTGGTCGACCGTTACGACATCCGCGTGAACGCGCAATCGCCCGCCGTGTCAGGTGTGGGCTCCACTAATCTGAACACGCTGGGGCGGTCCTTGCCAAAGAACAGAGGCGAGTTTGCTGCTTCATGGAGCAATGACCGTCACGCTCTTACCGGACTGATCCACTATACCAGCGGCTACCATAATGACCGTGCAGGCATCACGGACACTTCAATCGCCAGCCAGACCACAGCGGACCTGATCTACCGCTACACGGTCAATCCGGACCTCGACCTTTCCATCGGCGCGGTCAACATTTTCGACAAAGCACCACCCCTGGCGCAGTTCTTCCTCGCCTACGATCCGGTTGTCGCAGACCCGCGAGGGCGAGTGGTTAGCCTGAGCCTGACGCAGCGCTTTTAAGCACCGGCGACTTTTCAGGGGCGAGCCAGCGGCTCGCCTCAAACGTCTGTATTCTTGTAGGGAAAGGTATCTGGCGGAGACGGAGGGATTCGAACCCTCGGTACCCCTTACAGGGTACGACGATTTAGCAAACCGTTGCCTTCAGCCACTCGGCCACGTCTCCGGCAGGCCGCGTGGATAGCCCGTAAGTTCCCGCTTCGCAACGGGGTTTTCGAGATTTCCACACATTAACCGAACTTCGTGGTGTCATATTCAGATTTCACTGCAATAAGGACCGTTGAAACGGGAATTTGCAGGGGTGATGACATTAACGCCGGGGCTATAACACATCCTGAGGTGCCAAGTTTGGCTCCCCAAGAGCCTCTGCGCGATTCGCACGGAGTTGCTGATTCAGACATGAATCGCCGCGGGCCATTTCGTCCGTCGGCTTGGGTCAGCGCGCGCCGACGCGAAGCCTTGCGCCTTCGCATATTTATATATCGTGGTATCGACATAGCCCTGTCTGTTGCGCTGACGCTGTATTGGCTTGCAGATCATACGAGTATGGCGGCCTTGGCCACTGTGCCGATAGGCGTCGTCCTGCCATACGCCGTGGCACTGTTCGGCGCTCTCGCTTTCGTGCGCAGTCTCGATCTTTACGGGTTCAACCGGACCCGAGGGATACTCAGCCATGCGGCCCTGATGACGGGCGGCATGATCGCGGGTGCGATACCCGGCATAGGCCTGCAGTGGATATTCGAACCCACTGCCCTGCCCCATCTGGCGCAATGGTTATTGCTGCTCGCGTTTTTAATGGGCGGCCTGCATTTGGTGTGGGCCACCGCCGTGCAGAGCGGTCGTCACAGCGGAGCCCTGATCCCTAACATTGTCGTAGTGGGCGCGACAGAACAGGCCCAACAACTGATCCAGCACGCACTGGAACATCGCGACATGAACGTCATCGCCGTGTTTGATGATCGTCGGGCACGCGCTCCAGAGAGCGTCTTGGGCGTCCCCGTGCTGGGGAGTGTTGACCAGCTCATTCAAAGCCATGTCGTTCCCTACATAGACACCATCGCTGTGGCGATATCTCCCAGTGCCAGCGATCGCATACGCGACATCACGCGTCGATTATCGATCCTGCCAAATCAGGTTTTGGTCGTATTCCGCGATCGTGGCGCTGCACTGCCGTCAGATGCCATGGCCCGTTTGGCGCGCACGCCGGTAGCGCGTCTCAGCGGCTCGATCAATGCGGACCGCAGCGCGTTTTTCAAACGGCTGCAAGATTTGGTATTTGGTACGCTTGCGCTGGCTGTTCTGGCCCCACTGCTGATGGTGATCGGCCTCTTGGTGCGTCTGGACAGCCCCGGCCCGGCCTTGTTCCGTCAACAACGCCATGGCTTTAACCAAGAGATCATCACGGTCTGGAAGTTTCGCACCATGCGGCACGAGACCGCCGACGCTACGGCTTCGCGCCAAGTGACGGTGGATGACGACCGCGTCACCCGTATCGGCCGGTTCCTTCGCGCAACAAGCATCGACGAACTGCCACAACTGATAAATGTGATCCTGGGCGAGATGAGCCTGGTCGGCCCCCGCCCACATGCGATCGGAATGAAAACCGGTGCCGTCCAGTCGGCTTCGATTGTCGCTGAATACGCGCATCGGCACCGCATCAAACCGGGCCTGACCGGATGGGCCGCCATTCACGGCTCGCGTGGCCCGTTGCATACCGCAGCAGAAGTTCGCGCGCGCGTTCAACTGGATATCGAATACATCGACCGCCAAAGCTTCTGGCTGGATATGTGGATCATGCTGCGCACCGTGCCGGTGTTGCTGGGCGACAAGATCGCGGCACGCTGATGTTTCTACGCGGTCTGTTGGGCTATCTGCCTGCCAACATCATTTCAGGCCTGGTAGGCGTAGCCTCGATATGGGTTCTCACCCACCTACTGACGCCTGAACAATACGGCACCTACGCCTTGGCGTTTTCTGTATTCACGCTTGTCCACGTAGGCCTTTTTTCGTGGGCAGAGGCGGCCATGGCGCGGTTCTGGCCCGCGCAAAGCACGCCGCGCGATCTCGCTGACCTCTATTCCACGCTCTACCGAGCGCTCGGCCTGGCCAGTCTGGCTCTGGTCCCTGTTTGTATCGCGCTTTTAGTGTTCGAGCCGCTGCCCGCCATCATGGTGTGGCCGGTACTGCTGGCATTGGTCGGCATACCCCTGCGCAGTGCGCTGATCATGGCCAAGGAAGGTTTCCGAGCGCGTGGCGATGTCCGCACAGCGGCGGCTATCGACATCTGGTTTGTAATCGGTGTCTTCGGCCTGGGCGTTGCGGCGATTATGCTCGGAGCGGGTGCCGCAGGACCTCTGATAGGTTTTCTTGTTGCACCTTTGTTAGCTCTGCCGTTGGTCCTGTCCAAGGACAGGGCCGTTATGAAGAATGGCAGGTTCAACTGCGACCTCCTTCGCCGCGCTATCCATTATGGGTATCCGATTTCCATGTCGCTGGGCATGGCTGTGGTGCTGAACTCTACCGACCGTTTCATGCTGGCGTGGTTCATGGATGAGGCCGCCGTGGGGGCTTACCATGCCAGCTACAGCCTCGCGAACCGCACGCTGGATATCCTGTTTGTGTGGCTTGGCATGGCCGGTGTTCCCGCCATGGTGATGGCGCTGGAAAAAGACGGCCATTCCGCTTTACGCGCGGCGGCATTCCAACACGGTCAAACCGTGATCCTGATTGCCCTGCCCGCGGCCGTGGGCGTAGCGCTGGTGGCGCGACCACTCGCTGACGTACTCATCGGGCCCGAACTGCGACAGGCCTCTGCCAGCGTCACACCGTTGATCGCGGCATCGGGCTTTCTATCAGGACTCTTATTCTACTATTTCAATCAGGCCTTCGTGCTGGGCAAGAGAACCGACCGACTGCTGGCGGTCATGGCCGTCCCTGCGGTCGCCAACATTGCCTTCAACGTTGTGCTTATACCCCGCCTCGGGATTTACGGTGCCGCATTGGCTACGCTGCTGAGCTTTGCCGTGGCCATTATAGCCTCCGTCGTGGGCGCTAGGGGCGTCATCGCTATGCCGTTGCAGACAAGAGCCCTCTTATCCTGCGGAGTGTGCTGCGTACCGATGGCCGCCATCGTCTACGTGCTCCCCGACTGGGGGGGGCTGCTGGAGCTAATCACCAAATCGGCCGCAGGGGCGGCGACATATCTGGGCTGCGCCTACGCAATGAACGCGGCAGGTCTGCGCGATTTATTGGCCAACCTTGGACATACGCTCAATCTTCGGCAGGCCCCGCATGGCTGACACAGTCAACGCCAAATGGGCGGACGTAAAACCGCAGCTTTCGGTCCTGATACCCTTCTTGCGCGATGATCCAACGCCCCTGCTCACCGCCTTGTCGCGCGAAGGGGATCAGCTGGCTACACGCGTTGAGGTCGTGGTGCTGGACGACGGCACAAACTCGTCATCGCTGACCCGTGATCTAAAGGCGCTAATCGCCACGCTTCCACTGGCAGCACGACTAATCACGCGCACCGATAATCTGGGCCGCGCAAAAGGACGGAATCTGCTGGCAGAACACGCGCGGGGCAGCCACCTGTTGTTCCTGGATGCCGATATGATGCCGGACAGTCCCCTGTTCCTCTCCACTTGGGTGGATTTGGTGGAGCAGTCCGATCTACCGGTGGCTTTCGGCGGCTTCAGCCTGCTTCAAGCCTCCACACACAAAGCGTTTCGCGTACATCGCGCCATGGCACTCCGATCCGACTGCCTACCCGCCGAGGTGCGACAACAGCAGGCCGAGAAACACCTCTTCACTTCCAATCTGCTGATCCGGCGTGATGTGTTTGATGCCCACGCTTTTGACGACAGCTTTAACGGATGGGGCTGGGAGGACGTCGAGTGGAGCATGCGAATTTCAGCCCTGCATACGATCGCCCATCCCGATATTCCGGCGACACATATGGGGCTGGATACGGTCGACGCCCTGATCAAAAAATATCGCCAGTCGGCACCAAACTTTGCGCGCGTAGCCGGGTTGCACCCTGAAATCGTCGCATCCTACCCCTCTTACAGGGCCGCGACCGCCATTAAAGACCGCCACATGGCTTTGCCCGTGGCCTTCGTCGCCGAGTTCATGGCCCGCGCGGAATGGCTTCCTGTGCGCCTACGCGCCTTTAGCCTGCGCGTTTTCCGAGCGGCCCTTTACGCTCAGGCCCTGTCGAAGGATGCCCGCTCGTGATGGCGACCGTTCTTGTCCCGACTTTTCGACGCCCCGACAGCCTTCGCGCCGCTCTGCAATCCATTGCCGCCCAGCGCGACCTATCGCTCATCCAACGCGTCATTGTGGTGGATAACGATCCTCAGGCCAGCGCTACCGACGTGGTCCGAACATTTATCAAAACCGCACCGTTTCCGGTGATTTTGGTGCACGCGCCAGATCCCGGCGTCGCAAATGCGCGGAACGCCGGCGTTGCGGCAGCTCAGGATGCGGCGTTCATTGCCTTTCTGGACGACGACGAGACCGCCAGCCCTGATTGGTTGAGCGGCCTATTACACACTCAGGCCACCACTGCGGCCGACGTGGTTTTCGGTCCTATTCGCGGCCAAGCCCCCGGTGCGCCCGCCGCCCAAAGAGCTTTCATAGAAGAGTTTTTCAGCCGGAAAGGGCCGACCTCCAGCGTCGTAATCGATCGATCCTATGGCTGCGGCAACAGTCTGATGCGGGTGTCCACGGCGCTGTCCAGCCCCGTTCCGTTTGCCGTGGAAGCCAATGAAACCGGGGGCGAAGACGACATTCTGTTTGCCCGATTGTCTGCGCAAGGCGCTGTCTATGCATGGGCCGCCGATGCCTGGGTGGACGAACATGCACCGACGCATCGAGCCACCCTAAATTACGTGATGAAACGGGCCTTCGCCTATGGACAAGGACCCAGCCAGACATCTGCCCAGCAGGGAAAACCGTTCGCCGTCGCACGATGGATGGCTATTGGCGTGGCCCAGCTGATATTCCACGGGAGTATGGGCCTGATGATGTGGATCACGCGTAGACCCTCCGCCTACGCCCAGTTCCGCAAAGCCATTGAGGGACTAGGAAAGCTATTATGGTTCAAGAACTTGGAACTAAGACTTTACGGACAAGCTGAACTTGCCCGCCGGACCTAACCGATCAGATTTTTAAGAATTTTCGGGGGCTGATAGGTGGTCCGGTTCAGTACGATGCCCTTAACCTGAGCCCCTGTAGCTTCAAGCTGGGACTTAAAGATCAGATGCTCGGCCACGTCCAGCCCTTCGCGCACCACCATCACAACAGCGTCGGCATAGGGAGCCAAGGCCAGCGCCACATCGCCCGCAGGTGCGTCGATGACGACGGTTTCACTATGTCGGCTCAAAGCGTCCCAATAATCCCCCTGCCCCAACACCACGGCCTTATGGCTGGCCGTCAAATATTCGGAATGGAAGTGGGTAACAAATAGCCGTCGTCCCAAAAACGGCTTGGCCGACAACAGGCGAGCCGGACGCACAGGCTGACGCTCGCGGTTCAATAGCGGCGGAATAATCGCAAAAAAGCTGGATCCGTCCGGCGATCCCACAACAGATTCGCCCGCGCGGCCAAAGCGTTGCGGCTCACGGCTCATGACTTGGACCTGTTCCTGAGCCGTCAAATCGGCATCGACCAGCCACACCGGCTTGCGCGCGCGGGCAGCGGCCAGACGGGCAAACTCTCGCGAAATGATCGAAACGCCCTCGCCCCGTCGCCCGCTGGTAAACAGCACAAGACGGCCACGATGGGATGGCGCAGCACCAAGTGCCGTCCAAAGACCCGCCATCTCTGCTGTAAGATCGACCATACGAATCAGTACCGAACTACTGTCGGTCGACAAAATAGCACGCCATCCATGCTGCGCCTTACTTTGCGGGGGCCACAGCAAGAACCGGTACGCCAAACGTCCGCTCTGCCGATGACGGCGTCCAGACCCCGCGACGCAAGAAGACGCGCAATAAGCCAACGCTCAGTGCCGTAAAGCCTGCGAATAGGATGACCAAAGCCAGCAGCGGCAGTTTCAGCGATTTGCCTTCAGCCGGCGGCTGGGCGCGCTCGATAACGGTTACATTGTCTGCGCCAGCGGTCACCAGTTCATTGTCGGCGCGGCTTTGGGCCTCGCGAAGCTGGAACTCCCGCACAGACTGGCTCAGCACTTCGCGATTACCTGACAGGGTCGCATTGCGTGACTCCAGATCATTGAGGCGCGCTTGGCGCTGGTTGATTTCAGCCAGTTGTCGGTCCAGCACCGCCAGACGTGCGCCAAGTGAATCGCGCTCGGCTGCGGTCGTTGCGCGCTGCGCTTCCAGCTGCACCCATACCGGGTTGGGACCAACCCTCACTTCCTTGGCCCCGACCGCAGTGCCTGTATCGACATAGGTTTGCAGACGGCGGATCTGCGCTTCGATTTCCTGAACCGGCGCTGCATCAGCCTGATAGCGTGACAACAGTTGTTCGCGCTGGGTGCGAAGCTGCAGAATCTGGTCCTGTGCAGACACATTCAAATCCTGCTGTAACGGGATTTCGCGATCCATATTGGACAACTGGTTCGACAGCGTGGTCAGCCGTTGCGCCGTCTGGTTCAGTTGAGCCTGAACAGACAGTCGCTCGGTGAAGATTGTCTGATAGCTGGCCGCCAGCGTGGCACGCGCGGTCGCGAAATCCCCGATCTGGTGGCTGCGCAGGAATTCTTCGTAGGCCCGGTCGGCGGTTTCCAGCTCGTCTTCAAAGGCTTCGCGTCGCGACCGAATGGCTGGCGTCGCGCGGTCCTGAAACACTTCGCGGCGATAGGTCAGATATTGATCAATAACCGTGTTCAAAACCTGCGCCGAGCGGCGGGGATCATCCGATTTATAGCTGAGGGCGATGACCGGGCTCAGCGGCGTGATGTCGACGCTCAGTGCGCTGGTCATGGCCTTAACCGCCTTGGCCTCGTCTTCGGCCGTAGGGTTGGTAACCGGCTTGTCCTGAAAACTCTCGATGCCCATGGCGCGCACGACGCGCTGCTTGACCTCGAGGCTGTTCAAAATGGCCGCTTCGGACTGGGCGACTTCGGCAGCTGACGGCGGAATCGACGGCTGCGACGTGCCGACGCGGGCCTGATAGACATATTCCTGACCTACGCCGACAAACAGACTGGCAGCGGCCGTGTATGTTTTTTTGAGCAGAAAGGTCGCGCCCAGACCGATGGCACAGATCGCGAGAAAGACCGCGCCCATGACCATCCATTCCCGCAACAGCAGAGCTACAACGTCCAACACCCCGTATCGGGGTCTTGTGCCTGTCCCTGCCGTGTTCATGCGAGCATTTCCTTACGGACGATTGCTAAGTCTGTTTCTTAATGGGGCAAGACCGTTAAACGTCCGTGAACCATAAATTTCGATCATCGGTACATAACCGGCGTGTATGTAGGCGCGGACAGAATGCACTTACGTCTAGGGGGAGCTTTGAGCATGGACCGACGGATCATGATGACCGGCTTGGCATCCATATTGGCCGGATGCGCGTCTAGCCGTTCTGCCCGGCCGCTAACAGGCGATGACATTCCCGCCGACGCGTTTTCCCCATGGTCGGATCAGTCATCATATGCCCTGTTCGCCGGCGATGAACTGGATATCGCCTTCCCATCCGCGCAGGAGTTAAACCGACAACTGGCCATCGGGCCTGATGGCCGGATATCACTGCCCATGATCGGCCATGTGATGGCAGCGGATCGCAGCGTTTCCGAACTCGAAAGCGTAATTTCAAGCGCTTATGCCGAGCATCTGCTGCGTCCGGCGGTAGAGGTCACGCTCCGGCGCGTGGCCCCGGGCAAGGTTTGGGTCGATGGTCAGGTGCGCAACCCGGGCGTCTATGATCTGCCGCTAGCGGATGTGGACGCCTATCAGGCCATGATCATGGCCGGCGGCATTCTACCCAGCGGACGCTCTTCCAAGGCTGCCTTGATCCGCCGCGCACCAGACGGCCAGCGCATGATGGTGACCATCGACTTGCGCCATCGCAACGCCAACATGCCGATGATCCAGCGGGGCGATATTATCTATGTACCGAAGACAGGACTGGGCGAACTGGCCGCCTTCTTCACCCAAATTCGCAACTCGCTGCCCATCGGATTCAGCTATGCACTGAATGGCCGCTGGGCCTAAGGCGAAAGATTTTTGGGGAGTTACCGTGGTCGGGGCACAAGGATTCGAACCTTGGACCCCCTGCTCCCAAAACAGGTGCGCTACCAGACTGCGCCATACCCCGAACCGACGGATGCGCCCTGATGCCACGGTTAAATCCGTACGGCAACAGGGAAAAATCATATCACAGCGTTAGTTATTGAAGAAGCTGTGTTTAACCAAGTCGCCGGGCTTGGCCCCGATTTCATCTGCGCGTCCGGCGCGCAGCTCCAGAACGCCATTGGCCGCCCCCCGCGAAGGGATGGGCTCTTCTGAATAGGGCGTTGTGTGCTTGGCGATGGACACGATCCGGCCCTGCGGATCGATGTAAAGAATATCCAGCGAGCTGGGCGTGTTGCGCATCCAGAAGGACTGCTCACGTGCTGCAGGAAACTGGAACAGCATCCCCCGATCATCCTCGAGCGGCGGTCGGAACATCAGTCCACGCGCCCGCGAGGCTTCATCGTCGGCAATCTCGACCATGAATTGGTGGTCGCCAGAAGCCGTGACGACCGTCAACGGCTCCAGGGGACGCCCTCTATCGTCGGTGACAGTCTTCGCGCCAGCGCATGCGCCAAGCATCAAACCAGCAGCCAGAACCACGATGGCACGACGGGACAGAGCCATAGGAATCACCTCTTCACAATGAGGCCATGTTACTGGGCTGGACGGATTTCCGCCACAACCAGTCCCTTGGGACCCTCGGCAAAGCGTACATCGACCGCGTCACCAGGCAACAAATCTTCAAGCCCGTTTCGACGCAGGGTCTCCACATGGACAAAGATATCGCCTTCGGCGGCATGTCGAACAACGAAGCCATAGCCCTTGGTGCGGTTAAACCATTTCACCACTGCCGGCTCCATTTCACCCGCAGGGGTGACCGCCGCTGACGGACGTTGAACCAGCGGACGCACAGCCCGCACGCCTTCAGGGCTTTCCGCTATGTCGATGATGCGTACGACCTGCCAGCCCTTTGCACGGCGCGCGCACTCAACCGTTACGCGAGCGCCTTCTTCGGCATCATCGCGACCGCTGTCCCGCAGGCTGCTCACATGGAGCAGCACATCCTTTGTCTCGGTGATCGTGGGTTCGTCAGGAACGATGAAACCATAGCCCTTCCCCGGATCAAACCATTTCACGCGCCCCTCGACGCGAACTGTCTCGTTATCGTCCATCCCCAAGCACCCTACCAAGCAAACAATCAGTCATTCTGAACGAACAGCGAAACGTAACACAGCTTTACTGTCCCGCAGAGTGAAAAATGATGGTTTTACGTATCAAGGTTGCATTGCCTCTCTTGAGGCGTACAGAAAACGCGAAATGGCGCACTCAGGCGACTGATGCGTTCAACAAACCTAGATTGTAGGGAATAAATAACCGCGTGGCAGTCCCTAGGGGAATCGAACCCCTCTTTTCAGGTTGAAAACCTGACGTCCTAACCGATAGACGAAGGGACCGCAGCGCGAAGGAGCGGCCTGTTACATGCCTCTTGATGCGGATGCAACCCCTGCCCTGTCATTTCTTCGCAAAGAAACCAGCGGCAAGAACACCGATCAAAGGGCAAGTTCGCGTGGCAGTCCCTAGGGGAATCGAACCCCTCTTTTCAGGTTGAAAACCTGACGTCCTAACCGATAGACGAAGGGACCACAGCGCGAACTAGGCCTTTATGTTCTGCCCCTCATCCGAGGATGAAAGGCAGGCCCGCGTGGCAGTCCCTAGGGGAATCGAACCCCTCTTTTCAGGTTGAAAACCTGACGTCCTAACCGATAGACGAAGGGACCGCGGCGCGGAGGACGGTTAGATAGACGCCGAATCCGAGAATGGCAACTGCCCAAAAACGATTTTCTGCGTCTTTTTTCAAAGACCTGCGACGTGCCAACGGCAAAGGCTCATAATCAGGCCATACGCGGGTCGGCGACGTCCTCGATCTCGAGTTGAACGCCGCGACGACCGTTCCAGTCATCCGCCTTCAGACGACCGGCGACGCACAGCCCGCCCTGCCCTGACAAAAGCGTCTTGCCAGTCTGCAAATCGGCACAGCGCCATGCGATCGCCCGAACCGAAGCCCCGTCCGGCCCCACCAAACGGCAGCGAACATGGCCCCCGTTCATCGCCATGGGCTCACGCACCTGCAGGTTTTCCATAGCAAACAGCGGTTCCGGATTTCCCGGACCATACGGGGCCAACTGCTCAAAGGCCTCGAACAGCTCGCGCGTGGCGGCGCGCGGATCGATGAGGGCATCGACCTCTACCCAGTCCAGAGCCTGCGCAGCCTCCTGCTCGCCCGACAACTTGTCATTCAAATAGGCGCGCAGTTCGTCAATGCGGTCCGCCAGGACCGTAAGCCCCGCCGCCATGGCGTGCCCGCCGCCAGCGATTAGCACGCCATCCTCCCACGCCTGCTGAATGGCGCGCCCCAGATTCATTCCGGGCTGAGAACGGCCCGAGCCCTTGCCGATACCGGTCACTGGATCAACGCCAATCACAATAACCGGCTTGCGCCAACGCTCGCGCAGACGCCCGGCGACGATGCCGACAATGCCTGGGTGCCAGTCTTCGCCCGCGACAACCACGACGGCGCTGTCATCATTATGCGCACCGCTGGATTCCACACGGCGGATGGCCATTTCGGTCACGTCACTTTCGACCTCGCGGCGGGCGAGGTTCAGCGCATCCAACTCCTTGGCCAGCATGCGGGCCTCGGCCTCATCATCGGTAGACAGCAGGCGCGCACCCAGATCGGACTTGCCAATGCGGCCACCCGCATTGATGCGCGGCCCCAGAATAAAGCCGACGTGGTTGGATTTGGCGGGACCGTGCTCAGTACCTGCTGCCGCCAACAAGGCATGCAAGCCCGGATTGCGCCAGTTCGACATGACCTTCAGGCCCAAACTGGCCAAGGCGCGGTTAAAGCCCGTCAGGCGCGTGACGTCGCAGATCGCACCCATAGCGGCCAGATCCAGCCATTGGCGGATATCCGGCTCTCCGCACTGGGCGAACAGATTGCGTTTGCGGCCCTCGCGGTTCAGCGCGGCCAGCAGAACGAACACCACACCCGCCGCTGCCAGATTGCCCTGCCCCGACGCACACCCCGGGCGGTTGGGATTGACCACAGCCAGACAGGATGGCGGCTCTTCACGCATCATGTGGTGATCGATCACCACCACCTTCAGGCCGATGGACGCGGCATGGGCCACCGCCTCATTGGCAGCCGCACCGCAATCCACCGTAATGACCAGATCGGCACCAATCGCCTTCAGCCGGTCAAACGCCGGAGCGCTGGGGCCATAGCCCTCTTTCAAACGGTCGGGCACATAGATCGGCAGCTCCGCGCCCAGATGCCGGAACCAGCGCACCAGCAGCGCCGCGCTGGACGCGCCGTCGACGTCGTAGTCGGCGAAGACGTGGATTTTCTCGCCCGACTGCAAGGCATCCAGAATGGCCGTGGCTGCCGCGTCCATATCCATAAAGGTGGACGGATCGGGAAACAGCGCCTTAAGCGTCGGATTCAGAAAATGGATGCCGTCATCGGGCGCGACCTCGCGGGCAGCCAATGCGCGGGCTAGCGGCTCATCCAGACCCAGTGTCTGGATATGGGCACGCGTAACCGCCGGATCCGCCGGTCGCATGCGCCACTGCCGTCCCGACAGCGATTGCCTGAAGTTGAGAAATCCGCCTGCTAATGCGCCGTCAGCCATAAAGTGACCTGTCTGAAACTGGGCCGTTTATAAAGAAGCGATTCGCATTGCATCTGCACGGATGCCGCGCAACGCGCGAACGCCTGCACAATCTAATAAGGCGGCCAACCGTCAAAAGCGGACGCAATAAAGAGGTTAGCGCATCGGCCTGTCGATCGGCGGAGGGGCCTTTGCACGCTCTCTCAGTTGCTGGGCAAAGGCTTCGATCTCCGCGGGCGTTTCGGGCGTGGGTGCATTGACCACGCCTTCGTCCACGCGGCGACGCACAGCCGCGGCATAGGCCTCGGGGTCCTGATCGTCCTGCCAGTCGATATTGGCGACTTCGCCCGACAGGCGGTTTTCCGTCGCGGCGAGTTGTTGAACCTGCGCCTTCACATCACCCGCCGTGGGAACATCGGCAGGTGGTGCCGGAAAATCTTCTAGCTTGGGATACTGGTCATTCTCGGCAACCAGCGCCTCAATGCGGGCGTCCAGCGGAGAGTTCGGGTCGGTCACCGGATTGAAGGCACAGGCCGACAGCAACGCTGCGCCAGAACCGCACAGCAGTGACAGAACAACAGATTTTTTCAGGACGCGCGCATTCATTTCATTCATGGTCATATGCCATCATGGCGTCAGGAGAAAGGCTCGTCCGCAGATGGGCCGATTAAGGAGGACCGAACATGGCCAAACGACCCAGCGCCCCGACCTACGGCACTGAGACGAAACAGCCGGTCAAGTCGCCTTCCAAACCCCGCGCGGCCAAGGCGCAGTCCGTCAAACCTGCGGGTTCCAAACCCGCCACGTCAAAGCGCGCGCCGACCAAAGCTGACCCGGCCCCCACGG
This sequence comes from Brevundimonas sp. UBA5713, assembly GCF_002419815.1. GTDB lineage: Bacteria > Pseudomonadota > Alphaproteobacteria > Caulobacterales > Caulobacteraceae > Brevundimonas. Next base: position 56,880 of record NZ_DIGV01000018.1, read on the forward strand.
CCAAACCGAAGCCTGCACCAAAGCCACGCGCGGCAACCGAGAAGCCCGCGCCTCCTCCGCCTCCCCAGACCGAAGCCGCACCACAGGCTGAGGCGTCTCGCGCCCAAAATGCGTTCAGCGCCGAACAACTGGGCCAGATGGAGCAGCTGTCGGTCAATTTGGCCAAGGCGGCCATGCTGGCCCAGTCCGCCGTGGCCGAAGCCGCCTTGGCACAGGCTGATCGACCAGCCGCCCTGTCGCCTGATCCCTATAATATCGGTCCGGCCATGGGCGCGGTGATGAGCAGTCTGGCGGCCAAGCCGGACAGATTGTTTCAGGCGCAGGCCGATCTGTTTGGCCGCTATATGGACCTGTGGAGCACCGCCACGCGCCGCGCCATGGGCGAAACCGTCGAAACCGAGGCCCCGCGCGATAAGCGGTTCAAAGACCCTGCGTGGTCGGAAAACCCGATGTTCGACTTTATGCGCCAGTCCTATCTGGCCACGTCGGACTGGATGAACGGGCTGATCCGCGCGGCGGATGATGTGGACCCGCGCACCCGCCGTAAGGCCGAGTTCTTTACCCGCCTGCTGACAGATGCCTTTTCGCCCAGCAACTTTCTGGCCTCCAATCCGGTAGCCCTGAAGGCGCTGGCAGATACCAATGGCGAGTCGCTGGTCAAGGGCATGCAGAACTTTGCCGACGATCTGGCGCGTGGCAATGGCACGCTCAAAATCCGCCAGACCCACGAAGAGAATTTTACTCCCGGTGAGAACGTCGCCACCACGCCGGGCAGTGTTGTGTGGCGCGATGAACTGTTCGAGCTCATCCAGTACACGCCGACCACAGCCCAGCAGCACGCCGTGCCCCTGCTGATCTTCCCGCCGTGGATCAATAAATTCTACATTCTGGACCTACGCCCCGAGAACTCCATGGTGCGTTGGCTGACAGCACAGGGCTTTACGGTGTTCGTCTGTTCGTGGGTCAATCCGGACAAGGACAAGGCGCATTTCAATCTGGATGACTATCTGACCAAGGGTATTCACCGCGCGGTCGATAAAGTCATCGAACAAACGGGCGAGGCCTCGATCAATACGGTAGGATATTGCATCGGCGGCACCCTATTGGGGGGCGCGCTGGGACGGGCCGCCGCTACCGGAGACACCCGCATCAAGAGCGCGACCTTCTTTGCGGCCCAACATGACTTTGTGGAAGCCGGTGATTTGGCCATCTTCACCGACGAGCACTGGCTGGCCGATATCGAGCGCCGCATGGATGAAGCGGGCGGCGTGCTGCCCAGCGCCGTCATGGCAGATACCTTCAACGCCCTGCGCAGCAATGATCTGATCTGGTCGTTCTTCGTGTCCAACTATCTGATGGGCAAGTCTCCGCCTGCCTTTGACCTGTTGGCGTGGAACAGCGACCAGACCCGCATGCCCAAGGCACTTCATCTGGACTATCTTCGCCAGATGTACGGGCAAAACGCCTTGGCCAAGGGCGAGCTGACACTAGGTGGCCAAGCGGTTGATCTGTCGCGCGTAACCATCCCGCTCTACTTTCAGGCCAGCAAGGAAGATCACATCGCGCCGATGCGTTCGGTCTATCGCTCGGCCAAGCTGTTTGGCGGGCCGGTCACCTTTACTCTCGCCGGATCGGGCCACATTGCGGGTGTGATCAACCCGCCCGAAGCCAACAAATACCAGCACTGGACCAATCCCGACCTGCCCGACAGCGCCGAGGAATGGTTTGACGCCGCAGAGGCCCATCCCGGAAGCTGGTGGCCGCACTGGGCCAAATGGCTGGCGGGCCACTCCGGAAAAATGGTAACGGCGCGTGATCCGTCCGCTGGGCCGCTCAAGGTGATCGAGCCCGCGCCGGGGTCCTATGTGAAGGTCAAATCCTGATGCGTATCGAGCCCAACATGCTGTTGGCTGTCACAACGGCAAACGCCCTGGCTCTCCTGATTGCCAGCGCCACCCTGTTTGGCGCGCCCGGCCAACTGCTCAAATATCTGATTATCGCCGTGGCGGTGCCGGCAGCGGCCATTCCGCTGAACCGCATGTGGCGCAAAAAGATGGGCTGGTCGCAAACGGCCATGATTCATCCGATGGCAGCCGCAACCGCCGTCTGGGCCGCTATCTTTCCGGCCATGATCACCCTGATGGCTGTGATTCCGTTTCTCTGGCCGTCGAAAGACTACGGGCTGCTGGTCCTGATCGGATCGATCTGGTTCGGCCTGACCGTCGATTCTGCGCTGATCGCACGCCGTACGGCGCGCTCGTGACATTAAAAAGCGCCGGAGGCCTTCAGCCTCCGGCGCTTTTTATCTGGCTTAGCCCGACAATCTTACAGGCCGGTGCTGCGCGGGCCGCTGTTAAACAGACGCGGACGCGAACGGCGCACCAGCCAGAAGTTCATTGTGGCGGCCCCCAGCACGATCGCGGCTACCGCTTGGTGTAGAACACCCAGCGTGATCGGCACCGCGTGCATCAAGGTGACGATGCCCAGACCGGCTTGAACCCAGACCGAAAGCGCCAGCAGATACGCCGCAGCGCCCGAGCCCTCGGCCAAACGCCAGCGCCAAGCATTGATGGCGTAAACCGTCGAGCCAATCAGCAGGCCGTAAGCCACCAAACGGTGATTGAACTGCACCAGCCCCTGATCATGCAGGAAGGCCAGTGCGCCCTGCCCCCACTCTACCGGCGGGAAGACAGCGCCATTCATCATCGGCCAGTCGGTATAGACCATCCCCGCCTTGGAGCCTGCTACGAGCGCACCAAGCAGGCATTGAAGGAAAACCGCCGCCAGCAACAGGCCGGCACCCCAGCTCCAGCCGCGAGGGGCGCGGTTGTGGGCCGATCCGCTCCACGCCTCCATGCCGGTCCAGATCAATCCGGAGAAGATCAACAGCGCCAGTCCGAGGTGCGTCATGAGGCGCTCAGGCGCGACGTCCACACGCTCGCTGAGGCCCGAAGACACCATCCACCAGCCAATGACACCCTGCAGACCGCCCAGAACCAATAGCGCCACGCAGCGCCAAATCAGGCGGCGGGGCACCATCTTGAAGATAACAAAGGCCAGGAACGGCAGCGCAAATACGACCCCGATAGCGCGGCCCAGCAGGCGGTGAATCCATTCCCACCAGAAAATGCCCTGAAACTCCTGCAGGGTCATGCCGGCATTCACCAACTGGTACTGCGGAATCGCTTTGTACTTTTCAAAGGCCTCCATCCAGTCCGCATGGTTCAGCGGCGGGATAGATCCCATGATGGGCTTCCACTCGGTGATGGACAGGCCCGATCCGGTCAGACGGGTGACGCCGCCGACCACGACCATGGCAAACACCAGGGCCGCGCAAAAGAACAGCCATATGGCCACCGGTCGGTTATTATCCGTCTCACCAATTCGCATCATTCGACGCCCGTTTATTGCCCCGATATGGTGTCGCCTCTTTCAAGAGGCGGCGATCCGAGGGTATGCCCCTGTCGCGTGGCGATTTCGAGTCGCATTCGGCGTTTAAAGCGTCGCAGCAACCGTGGAGGTAGGGTTTATGCCCTATATCGAACTGCTTAGCACATTGGCCGCCATCGCGGTGTTGGCCTGGGTTGCTGATTTGGTCACCGGTCGTCGGGCCTTGGCCAATATGATGATCGTGGGTGCCACAGGCGGAGTTGCTGGTGCATTTCTGGCCCTGCGGGTATTCGCAGTGTCCGAATATGACAGCTGGATCTGGCCCATCTGGGCCGTGGCTGCCGCCGTCATCGCCATGCTGGTCTATTTCATGTTCAGGAACAAACGCTGATGCCGCCGCGCCTTCGCCGATTCGTGGCCAGTGTGGCCGTGCTGGTCTTTTTGACGTTTTGGGTCTGGGGTGTCGTCAGTCTGGCCGACGTGCTGCCGAACATCTGGTGGGTAGACCTGATCTTTTTCACCGTGGCCGGTATCGGCTGGGGCGTGCCGTTGATCCCGCTACTGCGCTGGGCGGAAAGGCCATCGGACAAACCGCAGAACTATCCGAAAGATCCGGTCTAAAAACGACCATCCAGATACACAAAAGGGCACCCGGAGGTGCCCTTTTTAATGTCCGTTTCCTTCGAGAAGGAAATGGTCGGAGCGACAGGATTCGAACCTGCGACCCCTTGACCCCCAGTCAAGTGCGCTACCAGGCTGCGCCACGCTCCGAAGGGGCTCCGTATAGACGGGGATTGGCCGCTCGGCAAACCAAAAAACGGCTTATGAACAATAAGCTGCGTCTAACGGCGCAATACGGTTTCCAGATGGGTACGCGCCGCCTCGATTTGGATCAGGACGGTCTCCAGCTTGGCCGTCTCGGCAGCGGTCTGAGACGACGATCGGGGTGATACCGACTCGGCCACGCCTTCGATCAGCGGCGAATCAGCCAGCTGTGCGCGACCTTTTTCCTTGAACAGGCGCTGCACGCCTTTGATGGTCAGTCCATCATCATGCAGCAAACGCCGAATGACCTTCAGCGTCTCCACATCGTCGGGGCGATAAAAACGCCGCCCGCCCGCCCGTTTTACAGGCGTGACGAAGTCGAACTTTGTCTCCCAAAAGCGCAGAACATGCTGGGGCACACCCACTTCATCGGCGGCCTCTGAAATGCTCCGAAACGCTTTTGGGCTTTTAGACAAATCTTATTCTTCAACGACGGCGTCGTGGACTTTGGATTTCATGATCTGGGAGGCTCGGAAGCTAATCACACGCCGTGGATGAATAGCTGCCGGTTCCCCGGTTTTCGGGTTGCGACCCATGCGGGCGCGCTTTTCACGAACCTGAAAAACGCCAAACCCCGAGAGTTTCACGGTCTCGCCGCGCTCAAGAGATTCAACAACCAACTCAAGCGTACGTTCTACTAGTCCGGAGCATTCCTGACGCGAGAGGCCCACTTCTTCGTGGACCGCATCACACAGATCGGCTCGGGTGAGGGTATGCTGGACCGTCACTTGCGTCTCCCCGTTATGCATCAGGGACACATAGAAGGGCAAAACGACAAGAATTCAAAGCATTCTTTGAAAAATTACAGACGGAAAGCGCACGCACCCCACGTCAGACCGCCACCCATGGCTTCCAGAACCACCAAATCGCCACGCTTGATGCGGCCATCCTTGATCGCCACGTCCATAGCCAGCGGAATGGAAGCCGCCGAAGTGTTGGCGTGCTGGTCCACGGTGGAGACCACGCGGTTCTCGTCCAGACCCAGTCGCTCGCCCACGCCACGGATGATCCGTTGGTTGGCTTGGTGCGGAACGAACCAGTCGATTTCCGGAACCGTGATGTCTGCCGCCTTGGCTGCCGAGACGATGGCCTCGGAGATATTCACCACGGCATGGCGGAACACCTGATTCCCGATCATGCGCAGATGGCCGACAGTACCCGTAGTGGCAGGGCCGCCATCCACATACAGAAGGTCTGTCTTGGAGCCGTCGCAACGCAAGGCAAAGCCCAGAATGCCCTGATCGTCCTTTGTGCCTGCACCCTCGCGCGGTTCGAGCACGAAGGCCCCTGCCCCGTCACCGAACAGCACGCAGGTGGTGCGGTCGTTCCAGTCCATCAGGCGCGTCATTTCTTCGGCACCAATGACCAGAGCGCATTTGGCCATGCCGCGCGCCACGAAGCCATCGGCCACACTAAGCGCATAGACAAAGCCCGAGCACACAGCCTGAACGTCAAACGCAATGCCGACCGGCGCGCCCAGCTTTTGCTGAACCAGAGCCGCCGTCGCCGGAAAGGTTTTATCGGGTGTGGTGGTCGCCACGATGATCAGATCGACGTCGCTGACGCTCTTTCCGGCATCCTCCAGCGCGCGTTTGGCGGCTTCGACCGCCAGATCGCTGGTGGGCTGATCATCACGCGCCTTGTGGCGCTGGCGGATACCAGTGCGCTCGACGATCCACTCGTCTGACGTATCGACCGTCTTGCTCAGCTCGGCATTGGTGATGACCTGCTCGGGCAGGAAGGAGCCTACACCGGTTACTGCGGTTCTAATCACACTCACGCGGCGTCCCCCTCCGCCTTGCCGGCGGTTTCCAGCACCTCGCCCATGCGGGCCAGATTGGTGCCAACCTTTGTCAGATAGTCACTGCGGGCCAGATCAACGGCCACGCGGATGGCATTGCCGTAACCCTCCGGCGTCGCGCCGCCATGGCTCTTGATGACCAGACCGTTGAGACCCAGCAGCGGGCCTCCGTTGACGGCGCTGGGGTCAATCTTGCTGGCCATCTGCTTCAGCGCCGGCATCGCGATCAGCGCGCCCAGACGCGACTGGATGCCGGACTTCAGGGCATCCTTCAACAGGGTGCCGATAAAGCGGGCCGTACCCTCGGCAGTCTTCAGTGCGATATTGCCGGTGAAGCCGTCAGTCACCACCACGTCGACCGTGCCCTTGGCGATATCATCGCCTTCGACAAAGCCGTGATAGTTGATGGGCAGCTTGTCTTCGCGCAGCAGGGCGTGGGCCTCGCGAACCTCGTCGTTGCCCTTGATGTCTTCGGAGCCGATGTTCAGCAGACCAACAGTCGGCTTATCGACGCCGTAAACCGCGCTCTGGAAAGCCTCGCCCATGATAGCGAACTCGATCAGCTGTTTGGCATCGCTACCGATATTAGCCCCTACATCGAGCACCGCCGTGGTGCCGCGCAGGGTCGGCCAAGAGGCCACGATGGCCGGACGCTCGAGACCGCTGGCGGCCATACGCAGGATAAGCTTAGAGATGGCCATCAACGCGCCGGTGTTGCCCGCCGAGACCACAGCATGGGCCTCGCCGGTCTTCACGGCCTCGATGGCGTTCCACATGCTGGAGCCCTTGCCGCGACGCATGGCCTGAGCGGGCTTTTCATCCATAGCCACCACCTTTTCGGTGTGGCGGATCGTGCATTCGGCATCGGTCAGGCCATGGGCCTGCATCTGCTGGCGAATGGCCGCCTCGTCGCCGTGAAGCAGGAAATGGATGTTCTTCGCGTCATAGCGGGCGCGATACGCCTTTACACCACCCACCACGACCGAAGGACCGTGGTCGCCACCCATGGCGTCTAGTGAAATCAGTATCGGGGTTGCCAAGTGAAGATGGACTCCAGCGTCGGTTAAGCCGACGGAATAGTGTTAGGAGCGCGGAAGCATTCCACGCGTGGATGCAGCCAAGGCGACGCTAGGTCAACCTTTGCTGTCATCTTTCAGCGATTTCAAAACGGCAAACGGCGACAACTCGACAGGCTCCGGCGGCTGTTCGAAAACAGCGCCTTCCTTACGCGGAAACGGGTTCAAAGTCAGGGCCAGTTGCTCGACAGCATATTGGCCCAGATCGATCTTGCCGTCCTCGACGACGTCGGGGAAATCATCTTCCAGTTCCAGATCGATCTCGCCGTTCTCGTCCGTTTCCGGCTCATACGGCTGCTCGGTCAGGTTCACCAGAAAGGTCTGGTTGATGGAATCAGGTACCGGCTCCAGCGTCAGACCGCAGGCCTGCACCAGTTCGGCCTTCACGCGGCCATCGATGCGCCAGCCCGACACGGTCGGCGTCACCGTGAGTTCGGTCGTAAAACTGTCCAGTGACACCAGATCCAGCGATTTGGCGATACGGGCGCGTTCTTCAGCCGTCGGTTCCAGCGTGCGGTTCAGGCCCGCACCAATCTGATGCAGGCGCAGCGGTTCGCTATAAGGCAGAGGTTTGGTCATCGGACGATCTGGGCCCATTCGGGTGCGCGTTCAACTTCGGCGATAGTCTGGCTGGCCAGTTTGGTGTGGCTGTCCATGGCATAGCGGGCCAGCGCATCAGCGACGGACAGATCGTCCGTCTCATAGATATTGCGGGCCATGGCCACTTTCAGGGCCTCGATGTCACCATCCGAAAGTGCCTTTTCATAGGTGGACATGCGGCCATAAAGCGCCTCGCCCAGTTTGCGCATCTTTTTGCCGACCGAAACGTCGCCTACGCCCAGTTCGCGCAGCACATTGTCCAGCGCCGACACATAGTGATCGAACAGCTTCTGAGCCAGTTCGGCACCACGGTCGCCTTCCTTGCGAAAGCGCACAAACAGCATAAGCACGTGCAGCGTATAGATTTCGAATCGCGCATCGATCCGGTCCTGCACGGCAAGATCGGTATAGAATGCGGGCTGGCGTGCTTGTTCAACCGCCAGTGCGTAAAGGTCGAGAGCCTGCCGTTCCAGCGGGCGACGTCTTAGAAGTGATTTCAGCATGATGTAAAATACGGCCCTCTTTTACGCCGTGCCGTTGCACTAAGGCGCTGCGACGGCTAGGTCAAAGACCTTGTTACGCCGAGGCCCATAGAAGATGAACCGTACACCGACGCTTCTCGCCGCGATTTCCCTGACGCTGATGGCAGGTGCCTGCGCGCCTATCGTTGCCACCCAGGGTTTTCAGGTCATCGATCAGAAGCCCGAAGACATCGTCGTCGGCACCGATACCCGCGAGACCGTGCTGACCAAGCTGGGTTCGCCCTCGATTTCCTCGACCTTCGAGCCGGAAAACGTCTGGTACTATCTGACGCAATCGACGGCCCGCTATACCTATAACCGTCCCAAGGTCACCCAGCGCACCGTGACGGAGATCACCTTTAACGAGGCCACCGGTGCCGTGTCCAACGTGCGCACCCTCGGTCTCGATGACGGTGAAAAGATCGCTATGAACCAGCGCGAAACCCCGACCCGCGGCCGCTCGCTGACCATTCTGGAGCAGTTGCTGGGTAACGTGGGTCGTGGCCAGCTGCCGCGCACCGAGGACGATGTTCCGGGCCAACAGCGCCGCGACTAGGACGCGACCTTACAAGCCAAACGATCAAGGGCTCTGGTTTCCGCCAGAGCTCTTTTTCTATGAGCGCGGTAGCGGGGCCGGATTACGCACCCGCATACGTGGCGTCTGCCTGACAACCTCGACACGTTTAACGACACCACGTCCAACCTCTCGCGAAGCAATCTGCATGAGCGATCGGGCCAGCGCCTGTTCATTGATCCGGTTATAGTTGGTGGGCAGCACGAACGGCGTGGCGTGCCCTGCCCGCACCAGCGCATCGCGCATAGCCGCATCCTTGGCTCGCACCTGTTCCAGCGGATGCCCCGGTTTCAGGTGCAATTTCAGTTCAACGAAGATGTGGTTGATCACCCGATCTTCAACCACGATAGGCAGGCCTAGCCCTGTCATGGTCACCCAAGCGGCCTCGGCCGGCTTTTCAGCCTCGGGCGCGGCATTGGCGCGGCTGGCCAAGGCTATGGCAGGGACGGCAAACAGGAAAAGACGACGGTCCATGCCGCCACTGTGACGCTTGCCCGTTAGGATATGGTTTCCGGCCTAGTCGTGGGTCCAGCCGGTTCGCGCTGGCAGTATGGATTGGCCGCGAAACTGCACCGACAGACCGTCGCCGGCCACCACCTTGCCCACCTTGGTCAGGCGGATGAAACGGCGCTCGGCCTCGCGGCGCAAAGCCTCTTCTTGACCTGCGCGGGCGGTGAACAGGATTTGATAGTCATCGCCGCCGGTCGCCAACTGTTCCAGTGCGGCCTGCTCGTCGACGCGCGTTTCGTACCAAGCCTGCGCCGCCGCCGACATGGGCGTGACCGCGAGGTCAAGCTCGATGGCCGCACCACTCGCCTTGGCTAGACGCTCAGTGTCGGCCAATAGACCGTCAGACACGTCACAGCTGGCCGTCGCCCACTTTGCCACCACATCGGCAAAATCCACCCGCGGCGTTGGCAGGCGATAGGCCGCCCTAAGCGCCTCCAGCCTTTCCTCGGCCAGCGACAGCGCACCCTGACAGGCCTGAAGCCCCAGCCAGCCGTCACCGATTACGCCGGTAACATAGACATCGTCGCCCAATTTGGCCCCGCCACGATGCACCGCAGTGCCCGCAGGGGCCCAGCCCATCATGGTGACAGAAAACGACGCCGGACCCGGCGTTTTCACCGTATCGCCGCCGATCAAATGAATATCGAAAATGGCCTGATCACGGCGCAGTCCCGCCACAAAAGCCTCACGCTCGGGCCAGCCGCAGCGCTCCGACCAGTGACAGGCCAGAAGATAGCCGAACGGCACCGCGCCCTTAGCAGCGATGTCGGACAGGTTCACGCGCAACAGCTTTTGCGCCACCGTGTCCAGCGGATCTTCTGGAAGGAAATGGACCGTCTCGACCAAGGCATCCTTGGTCAGGATCAGGTCATACCCCGGGCGGGACGGAAGGGCGGCGACATCGTCGACCAGCCCCCTCGCCCACTCGGGATGGGCCAGCGGCTTTAGCAGCCGCTGGATCGTCTCGAATTCGCCGACGACGTCAATCGCGGGCATCGCGAGCCACGGCGTCCAGCGCCGCGTTCACGAATTTGGCTTCGGAATCGTCGAAGAAGGCCTTTGCCAGCTCGACATATTCGTCGATGACGATTTCGCGCGGCACTTCGACCTTATGCTTCAGCTCCCACGCGCCACAGCGCAGCAGGGCACGAACGGTCGAGTCCAGACGCTCCATGCGCCAGTTGGACGCCAGATGGGACTTCACCAGAGTGTCGATGCCCGCCTGGTCTTCGACCACACCGCGCACGATGTCAGCGAACCAGTCCTCATCGGCCTCGGCCATGGTCTGGCCGTCAATATCACCGTCAAAGCGGAAGTTGCGGAACTCGCGAACCACCTTCTCGACCGGCTCCCCCACCAGTTCCATCTGGTACAGGGCCTGAACGGCAGCCAGACGGGCGACGGTGCGGGCGCGGCGCTGACGGCTGGTCAGTTGCGGCTCGGCATTGGCTTTCTCGGTCTCGGCCAGTTGGGCCATGACCTCGGCTACGGTTGCGGGTTTAGGGACGTCGGTCACGAAGCCAGTCCTTTCGCCAGTCGCTTGCGAAGGTTGATCAGGTCCAGCGCGGCACGGGCGGCAAAACCACCCTTGTCGGCTTCGCTGCGTTTGGCGCGGTGCCAGGCTTGGTCTTCGTCTTCGGTCGTCAGAATGCCGTTGCCGATGGCAATGCCCTTCAGACCCAGTTGGGTGATGCCCGCCGCCGATTGGTCGGCCACGATCTCGAAGTGATAGGTCTCGCCACGAATGATGGTACCCAACGCCACATAGCCGTCATAGCGCGGGGCGGTCGGCAGGCGACCAGCCTCTTCGGCCATGGCGATCACGGTCGGGATCTCCAGCGCGCCGGGAACAGTCACCACGTCATACTGCACGCCTTGGGCGCGCAGGGCGTCGGTCGCACCATCCAGCAGGGCGTCAGCCAGATCATCGTAAAAGCGCGCTTCAACAATGAGCACGCGATAGGGGTCGTTTAGGATTGGTCTTCTCCGTCCATGTCGCACCAGCCGACAATGCGCAGGCCATAGCCATCCAGCGCGGTCGGATTGGGGCGGTTGGAACTCATTACGGTCATGTCGCGCACGCCCAGATCCAGCAGTATCTGCGCGCCCACGCCATAGTTTTTGAGAGCACGGTCAGCGGCAGCGGGTTTGTCCCCGCCGACCAGTCTTTCCGAAAGGCGATGCAGGCCCGGATCGCGCAGGAATACGGCAACGCCGGGGCCATCGTGTTCGCTCAACGCCTTGAGCGCACGCGGGATATAGTCCTGACGGGCCTCGATATGGCCCAGCAGGTCCGCCGCGAAGTCGATCTGGTGCATGCGCACGCGGGTGACGGTTTCAGGCGTAATACGCCCCTTCACCAGCGCCACATGCTCATGGCCTTCGATGGTGTTGCGATAAACAACCATGCGGAAATTGCCGCCGTAAACGCTCTCGAACGGCGTATCCAGCACGCGCTCGATAAAGCGTTCGGTGCGACGACGGTAGGCGATCAGGTCGGCAATGGTGCCGATCTTCAGGCCATGCTTCTGGGCAAAGGCAACCAGATCCGGCATGCGGGCCATGGTGCCGTCGTCATTCATGATCTCGCAGATCACGCCCGCCGGGATCAGACCCGCCATACGGCTGATATCGACAGCCGCCTCGGTGTGGCCAGTACGGACCAGCACACCACCATCACGCGCCACCAGCGGGAAGATATGGCCCGGCGAGACGATGTCGTCGGCACCCTTGGTCGGGTCGGTCGCCACTTGAACCGTGCGCGAACGGTCAGCCGCCGAGATGCCCGTGGTCACGCCTTCCTTCGCCTCGATCGAGACGGTGAAGGCCGTGCCCATGCTTTCGCGATTTTCCGCAGCCATCGGCGGCAGACGCAGTTGTTTGGCACGGTCCGCGGTCATGGCCAGACAAATTAGGCCGCGCGCGTGCTTGGCCATGAAGTTGATCTGGTCCGGCGTGGCGAACTGGGCCGGAATGATAACGTCGCCTTCGTTCTCGCGGTCCTCGGCATCCACAAGGATGTAGGGGCGGCCATTACGGGCGTCGTCGATAATATCTTCGATCGAACTGATCGGACTGTCGGTCATGTTGGAAGCCAGTTGCATCAGGCCGTCTCCTGCCACCGGGCGAGGTAACGCGCCAGCATATCAATCTCCAGATTGACCTTATCCCCGACCTTTAGCGACCCCAAGGTCGTGTTTTCCCACGTATGCGGGATGATATTGACGCCAAAGGTGGTGCCTTCGACCTCGTTAACGGTCAGCGACACGCCATCAACCGTGATCGACCCCTTGGGGGCGATGAAGCGGTGAATCGGTTCGGTCACAGAAAAACGGATGCGGTGAGAGCCGTTTTCCGGCGTGATGTCCCGAACGGTACCCAGACCATCGACGTGGCCCGAGACGATATGGCCGCCCATTTCGTCGCCCAGCTTGGCGGCACGTTCCAGATTGACGCGCGAGCCTTCTGCCCACTCGCCCAGCTTGGTCTTCGAAAGGGTTTCCGCCGATACCTCGACAGCAAACCAGCCGTCGCCCTTTTCGGTAATCGTCAGGCAGCAGCCTGCGTGAGACACCGACGCGCCAAGATCCAGCGTCGACACATCCCAGACGGTCTCGATCTCATAGCGCCAGTCGCGGTTGGTGCGTTGCACACTGCGAACGCGACCGATGTCGGTAACAATACCGGTAAACATATAGTCAGACCTTCTCGTAGCGTTCCCACAAGTCGTCACCCAAGGGCTCGACCGCAAGACGCCGGAAACGCGGAGCGTCGGAAAGTTTCAGGAAATCCAGCTCTGCAATACCCGAACGGCCGCTTTGACCCAAGATCATCGGCGCACGGAACCACTCAATGGCATCGATTAATCCGCCGCGCAGGAAACTGGCAGCCACCTTGCCCCCACCTTCGATCAGCAAGGATGACACGCCGCGCGCCGACAGATCGGCCAAGACCGCCTCGATAGACGGACGCCCGTCCGTGGATATTTCAACCCTGACCACCTCGGCCTGTCCCACGTCTCGCGGCTCGGCGGCGGTGTAGATCACGGCCCCGTCCGCTAGATGCGCCGAGGCCGGTGTGCGCAACTGGCTGTCCAGCACCACGCGAAGCGGCTGTTTTGGCGTTTCGCCCTCCAGCCGAGCAGTCAGTTGCGGATTATCGGCTAACACGGTCTCCACGCCCACCAGAATGGCGTCGTGGGTGGCACGCAATCGATGACCCTGCTGGCGTGACTGAGGCCCGGTGATCCACTGGCTTTCACCAGAGGCCATGGCGATCTTACCGTCCAGAGACGTCGCCAGTTTCAGGGTGACGCGCGGGCGCATCAGTCCTGTCCGGCGTTCAGCTTGTTCTCGTCAAAACCCTCGTCACCGAGGAATTTGGCAAAGTCGCTGGTGTGGCGGAAATCTTTGTACACCGAGGCGTAGCGGACATAGGCCACTTCATCGACACCCTTCAACGCCTTCATGATGAAGTCACCCACCACGCTGGACGGGATTTCAGTTTCGCCGAGGCTTTCCAGCTGGCGCACGATGCGGCTGACCAGTTGCTCGACCTGATCGGGTTGAACCGGACGTTTGCGCAGGGCAATGCCCAGTGAGCGTTCCAGCTTATCGCGATCAAACGGCGTGCGGCGGCCATTCCGTTTCAGAATGACCAGTTCACGCAACTGCACACGTTCGAAGGTGGTGAAGCGCCCCCCGCATTGCGGGCACGACCGACGGCGGCGGATCGCCGAGCCATCATCCGATGGCCGGCTGTCCTTCACCTGAGTGTCGCCATTTCCACAGAAGGGGCACTTCATTCAAATCAATCCCTTAGCGGTAGATCGGGAAGCGATGGGTTAGCTCGCGTACCTGCGCAGCCACCGAAGCGATCACAGCCGGATCGGCTTCGTCGCCACCGTTCATCGACGAAACGACGTCGGCGATCCAGTGACCAATCTGACGGAACTCTTCCTCGCCAAAGCCGCGGGTGGTGCCAGCCGGTGTTCCCAGACGGATACCCGAGGTAACGGTGAACGGCGCGGTGTCAAAAGGCACGCCGTTCTTGTTGCAGGTCATCAGCGCCTTTTCGAGCTCGTGCTCGGTGGCTTTGCCGGTCACGCCCTTCGGACGCAGATCGACCAGCATCAGGTGACTGTCGGTGCCGCCGGTGACGATGGCCAGACCGCGCTCGATCAGGACTTCAGACAGGGCCTTGGCGTTCTTCACCACTTGCTGGGCATAGGCCTTGAACTCGGGCTTCAGAGCTTCACCAAAAGCCACAGCCTTACCAGCGATGACGTGCTCCAGCGGGCCGCCTTGCAGGCCCGGGAAGACGGCCGAGTTGATCTTCTTACCCAGATCCAGATCGTTCGACAGGATCATGCCGCCGCGCGGGCCACGCAGGGTCTTGTGGGTGGTGGTGGTGACGACGTGGGCGTGTGGCAGCGGGTCAGGATAGACGCCACCGGCGATCAGACCGGCGTAGTGGGCCATATCCACCATCAGATAGGCACCGACCGAGTCAGCGATTTCGCGGAAGCGCTTGAAGTCGATCTGACGGGCGTAGGCCGATGCACCAGCAAGGATCAGCTTGGGCTTCTCGCGCTCAGCCATTTCGGCCACGTTGTCATAGTCGATGGTGTGGTCGTCTTCGCGGACCTTATAGGTCACCGGACGGAACCACTTGCCCGACTGGTTGGCGGGCGAACCGTGGGTCAGGTGGCCACCGCAGGCGAGATCCATACCCAAGAAGGTATCGCCCGGTTGCAGCAGCGCGAAGAAGACAGCCTGGTTGGCCTGGGCACCCGAGTGCGGCTGGACGTTGACGAATTCGGCACCGAACAGCTGCTTGGCGCGCTCGCGGGCCAGATCCTCGGTGATATCAACGAACTCGCAACCACCATAGTAGCGACGACCCGGATAGCCTTCGGCGTACTTGTTGGTCAGGACCGAGCCTTGCGCTTCCAGCACCGCCTTGGAGACGATGTTTTCAGAAGCGATCAGTTCGATCTGCTCCTGCTGGCGTCCCAGCTCACTTTGAATGCCCTTGAAGATTTCCGGGTCGGCGTCGGCCAGAGACTGGGAAAAATAAGAATCGTGGGTGAATGCGGTCACTGTGGGAATCCCC
This sequence comes from Brevundimonas sp. UBA5713, assembly GCF_002419815.1. Classification (GTDB taxonomy): domain Bacteria; phylum Pseudomonadota; class Alphaproteobacteria; order Caulobacterales; family Caulobacteraceae; genus Brevundimonas. Next base: position 72,291 of record NZ_DIGV01000018.1, read on the forward strand.
AAGGCTGAGCGGCTGGTTGGTGCTTCCTTCTAGGCTGCGCCGACCATAACCACAACATCTAGGGGGTCAGCGTTTTTCAAGTACCCGCTTCAGCTTGGCGATCGCCACCCGTTCCACGCCTTTTGGATCGGATGCAGGACCAAGCGCACTCACCTCGCGCCCGCTGGCGACGTGAATGGCCGAACATTTTAAATAGGCCCCGTTGCGCACGAACTCGACGATCACATCGCCGAGTTCACTATCGCGCGACATCATGCGGCGACCGGACGCCGCGCCACGTTGCAGTGCGAGAACAGCTTGTCCATGGCGTCGACAAGCTTGTCCATCATGTCGTCGTCATGGTTGGGCGACGGGGTAAATCGCAGACGCTCGGTCCCCTTGGGCACGGTCGGATAGTTGATCGGCTGGACGTAGATCCCGTAGTCGTCCAGCAGCATGTCGGAAATCTTCTTGCAGTGGACAGGGTTGCCCACCAGCACCGGCACGATGTGGCTTTCCGACGGCATGACCGGCAGGCCCTTGGCCGCGAAACGGTCTTTCAGCGCCTGAGCGCGTTCCTGGTGCTGCTCACGCAGTTCAGGGTGCGACTTGAGATGACGCACCGACGCCAGCGCGCCCGCAGTCAGTGCGGGCGGCAGCGAGGTCGTAAAGATAAAGCCCGAAGCCCAGCTGCGCACTGCGTCCACGATCATGGCGTCGGCAGCGATATAGCCGCCCATCACGCCGATGGCCTTGCCCATGGTGCATTCGATAATGTCGATCTCGCCCTGCACGCCGTCGCGCTCTGCCACGCCTGCGCCGGTGGCACCGTACAGGCCTACAGCGTGAACTTCGTCCAGATAGGTCAGCGCATTGTATTTGCGCGCCAGAGCGATAGTGCCCTTCAGATCGGCAATATCGCCGTCCATCGAATAGACGGACTCGAACGCGATCAGCTTGGGCGCATCGGCCGGAGCGGCGGCCAGCAGCTCTTCCAGATGCTCGAGATCGTTGTGGCGGAAGATATGACGCGGACCGCCGCCGTGGCGGATGCCTTCGATCATCGAGGCGTGGTTCAGAGCGTCAGAGAAAATGATTAGCCCCGGCAGAATCTTCTGCAGGGTCGAAAGCGTTGCCTCGTTACCGACGTAGCCCGACGTGAACAGCAGAGCCGCATCCTTCTTGTGCCAGTCGGCCAGTTCGGCTTCGAGGTCCACAGCCGAACGCGTGGTGCCGGAAATATTACGGGTACCACCCGCCCCTGCACCCACCGTGTCGATGGCCTCGTGCATAGCTTCCAGCACAACCGGATGCTGCCCCATGCCGAGGTAGTCGTTCGAACACCAGATCACGACGTCCTGCTCGGTGCCGTCTTCACGACGACGCACAGCGCGCGGAAACTGGCCTCGCACCCGCTTCAGATCAGCGAACACGCGATAGCGGCCTTCGGCGCGCACCTGCTCCACAGAGTTCTGAAAGGCGGATTTATAATCGAACACGAGTGCGTTTCTTTTCTTTATAAAGGCTGCGGCCTATTTGCGCCCTTGATAACGCGATGTCCACGTTCGCGTCAGGACAAAATGCCCCAGTTCGACCAACTGATAATGGTTCGCATCCAAAGCTACGCTTCACTGTAACTAGAATCCGCTGAAAGAAGCGGTTTCTCAGCGTGTTTTGCGCCGTGCTGCGGATTGGTTTAGCAGAAGCCTTCGCGTTCCAAGGACTATTGTCATGAGCACTCCTCCCTTCCAGCCCGCTGCCTTCCCCTATGCCCGCCCGCGTCGTCTGCGGACAGCCCCATGGGTGCGTCGTCTGGTGGCTGAAACCACGCTTACGGCAAGCGACCTGATCTGGCCGGTCGTGGTGCACGACGGGGAGGACGACAAGGTCGCTGTGCAGTCCATGCCCGGCGTATTCCGCCTGTCGCGAAAAGAAGCGGTCAACGCTGCTCTAGAGGCCCGCGACCTCGGTATTCCGATGATCGCCCTGTTCCCGAACATCGCTCACACGCCCAAGGACAACATCGGCTCGGGCGCGACCGATCCGGACGGCCTGATTCCCGAAGTGATCCGCGCCATGAAAGATGCGGCTCCTGAAGTCGGCATCATGACCGATGTGGCGCTGGATTGTTACACAGACCACGGTCAGGACGGCGTGATGGAAGGTGATAAAATCGCCAACGACGCCACCATCGAACGTCTTGAAGAACAGGCCTTCATTCACGCCCACGCCGGTGCCGACGCCGTCGCGCCGTCCGACATGATGGATGGCCGCATTCAGGCCATCCGCAATGCGCTGGAGGCCAACGGCTATCAGGATACGATGATTATCTCCTATGCCGCCAAATTCGCTTCGGGCTTTTACGGTCCGTACCGCGATGCGGTCGGGTCGGCCACGGCGCTGAAGGGCGACAAGAAGACCTATCAGATGGACTTCGCCAACACCGAGGAAGCCCTGCGCGAAGTCGCCATGGACATCTCCGAAGGCGCAGACGCCGTCATCGTTAAGCCGGGCATGCCGTATCTAGATATCGTCCAGCGCGTGACCGAGACTTTCCATGTACCGACCTTCGCCTATCAGGTGTCGGGCGAGTACGCGATGATGCAGGCCGCCATCGCCAAGGGGTGGCTGGACAAGGATCGCGTCATTCTGGAAAGCCTGCACGCGTTCAAGCGCGCCGGTGCGGCAGGCATCATCAGCTATTTCGCGCCGACTGCCGCGCGTATGTTGAACGACTAAATTGCGTCAGGTCCGATCCGGCAGCCCTAGGCTGTCGGATCAACCGCGCTGCCGTATTGGCCACGGAAATAGGTCAGGGCATCCCCCGGCCGTGTATCAAACGCCGTCACCCGCCCCACGATCACCAGATGATCACCCATGACGATGCGGTCATGGGTCAGGCAATCCAGACGCGTTACCGCATTGCGCAGACGCGGCGGGGCCGGATTTCCGGTCTCGAACTCCTGCTCGGTCAGGCGTGCCGCCCCCCAGGCAAAACGATCCGACATGGCCTGATCTTCGACAGGCAGCATATGCACGGCGAAACGGTCCGCGCCCGCAAAGGCGTCGTGACGGTCCGACTTGATGTCCATGCACCACAGCACCAGCGGCGGTTCCAGAGACACAGAGGTGAAGGAGTTTACGGTGATCCCCAGCGGGCCATCCACCGTATGCGCCGTCACCACGCATACGCCCGTGGCAAAGCCGCCCAGCGCCCTGCGATAGGCGCGCGGATCAAAATCGTCGGTATTATCAATCAGTCCGGTCACACCCCTGACTAGGCCGCCCTGCCCCCAGCGGCAAGCCCGCGAAAGGCCGCAACAGCTTCTTAACGGGCCGCGTGGCATTTAGGGCCAAGCTTATAGTTAAGGCAGACGGACCTCATGGCGCAAAGCGATCGCCCCATTCTGATCAAGAAGGTCAAGAAGGTGCAGGGACACGGCCACCATGGTGGTGCGTGGAAGGTGGCCTACGCCGACTTCGTCACGGCCATGATGGCCTTCTTCCTGCTGATGTGGCTGATCAACACGACCGATCCGGAGCAAAAGCGCGGCATCGCAGAGTATTTCGCGCCCTCGTCGGTTTCGGCCGCCAGCTCTGGCTCTGGCGGCCTTCTGGGCGGAACCTCGCTGGGGGATGATGAAGGTGCCAAGGGTGCCGGATCGAATATGATCATCGAGCAGTTGGCCCCGCCCGCGCCGGAATCGCCCGAGGCCGCGGGTCAATCGTCAGACCTGTCCTCTGCCAGCGAAGCCGCCTTGCGCGCCGAGATCGCCCGCCGCGAAGCTGCCGATTTCGCCAGCGCCGCCGAATCTCTGCGTCAGGCCATGCAGTCCATGCCGGAACTGGCTGAACTGTCGAAACAGCTGATCATTGACCAAACGCCAGAGGGCCTGCGCATCCAGCTGGTCGACCAGGAAGGTCGCTCCATGTTCGAGAACGGCTCGGCCCGCCCGAACCCGCGCGCCCAGACCCTGTTGCGTGCCGTATCGCGGGCAATCAATCGCCTGCCAAACCGTATCAGCATCACCGGCCACACCAGCGCCGTTGCGGGTTCCAATCGTGCCAACGCACCGGGCGACTGGCCGCTGTCATCGGCCCGTGCCGACGCCTCCCGTGTGATTTTGCAGAACTCCGGCGTGAACCCGGACCGCGTCTATTCCGTTGCAGGTAAGGCAGGGTCTGATCCGCTCTATCCTGACGACCCGTCACTGGCAGGCAATCGCCGCATCGCCATCGTTTTGCTGCGTGAAGCGCCGGTCCTGCCAGCCGATACCAGCCTCTAGTCCAAAGGTGGGCACTTGCGAAAGATGAAGGATGGGGGGCTATATCCGGAAATGATCGTCCCCGTCGTTCGTCGCGCGCGTGGTCAAACCTTGGGTGCGAGAACTGCGCGATGACCCAGCATATCCCCTCCAGACAGTTGCGCTTCTTCGTGACGGCAGAGTCGCCGTGCGCCTATCTGCCGGACCGGATGGAGCGGAAGATCTTCGCCAATCTGCCGCTCAGCGAAGGCGCGGTCGTCAACGACAGCCTGACCCACGCCGGTTTCCGGCGCAGCCAGAACATCGCCTATCGTCCTGCCTGCGAGACCTGTGCCCTTTGCGTATCCGTGCGCATTCCGGTGGCCGAGTTTGACCTCAACCGCACGTCCAAAAAGCTGATCAAGCGCAATAGCGATCTGCAACGCCGCATCGTCGATCCGATTGCGACCGCAGAGCAATATGATCTGCTGAAGCGCTATCTGGCCGCCCGCCATCCCCACGGTGGCATGAACGAGATGGGCGAAGCCGACTTCGTCACCATGATCGAGGATTCGGTGGTACGGACACACGTCTGCGAATACCGCCTGCCGTCCGAAGACAACCGCCTGATCGGTTTTGCCCTGATCGACGTGTTGGGCGATGGTCTGTCGATGGTCTACAGCGCGTTTGATCCGACCCTGCCACAGCGCAGCTTGGGTCGCTATATTGTTCTGGACCACATCCACCAGGCCGCGACCGTCACCCTGCCCTATGTCTATCTGGGCTATTGGGTACAGGGCTCCAAAACCATGGATTACAAGGCCCAGTATCGTCCGCTGGAAGCTTTGGGACTGTTCGGTTGGCAGCGTCTCCCCTGACCTGAAACATAAAAAAAGGGGACCGGATCGGTCCCCTTCTTCATTTTCGCTAGCGGAACTTGCGCATACCGCGCGGGCCTTGGCGACCGGCACCGGCACGCTTGCCCAGCCAATCGCGCCAGTCGTCCCACTTGCGCTTGCGGCCACCGCCGTCGACCCATTCCGGACCGGTTTCGGCATTGAACACGGCCACATCGGCCAGTCCGCCCTGTTTGAAGCTTTGCAACTTCACGCCCTTGCCACGGCCCATTTCCGGCAGTTCGGCAATCGGGAAGATCAGTGTCTTGATGTTCTCGCCGATGGTGACGACGTGATCGCCGCTGACGCGCAGCATAGACTTCATCTCGCCGTTCAGAACCTGTTTGCCGCCGCGCTTTTGCGCCAGCAGATCATTCTCAGGGGCCACAAAGCCATAGCCCGCCGTCGAGGCGACAAGCAGTTTGGCGTTCGGCTCGTGCGCGACCACATTGATGATCTCGGCCTTTTCATCGAGGTCGATCATCAAGCGCAGCGGCTCGCCATGGCCACGGCCAGAGGCCAGCTTGTCGGCCCCGACCGTAAAGATACGGCCATCCGAGGCCCCGATCAGCAGTTTGTCCGTCGTAAAGGCCGGAACGAGGAAGGCCAGCTTATCGCCTTCCTTGAACTTGAGCTCTGACGGATCGTCTACCTTGCCCTTGGCTGCGCGGATCCAGCCGCGATCGGACAGAATGACGGTGATGGCTTCGCGCGGGATGAAGGCTTCCGGTGCTACGAAGGCCGAGGCATCCACGGCGTCTGCCATGGTGGTGCGGCGCGGCGACAGCAGCGCCTTGCGGACCGCCTGCAGTTCCTTGCCGATGGCCTTCCACTGTTTGGCTTCAGACGAGGTCAGCGCCTTCAGATTGGCCAGCTCTTCGGCCAGCTTATCGTACTCCTGCTGGATGACCATTTCTTCCAGACGGGCCAGCTGACGCAGACGGGTATCCAGAATGAAATCGGCCTGAACTTCCGTCAGGTTGAAGCGCGCAATCAGGGTCGCCTTGGGCTGCTCGTCCTCACGGATGATGCGAATAACCTCATCCAGATTGAGGAAGGCAATACGCAAACCTTCCAACAGGTGCAGGCGCTTCTCGATCTTTTCAATGCGCCAGTTCGAGCGGCGGTTCAGCACATCACGGCGGTGATCGAGGAAGGCTTGCAGGCATTCCTTCAGGCTCATGACACGCGGCGTGCCCGTAGCATCCAGCACATTCATATTGATCGGGAAACGCGATTCCAGATCAGAGAGCTTGAACAGGCTTTCCATCAGCATGTCAGGCTCGATGGTGCGGTTCTTCGGCTCGAGGATCAGACGAATGTCTTCCGCCGACTCATCACGCACATCGGCCAGCAACGGGGCCTTCTTGTTTTCGATCAGGTCAGCCAGCTGTTCGATCAGCTTGGACTTTTGCACCTGATACGGAATCTCGGTGATGACCACGCGCCAGACACCGCGACCGAGGTCTTCGGTCTCCCAGCGGGCGCGCACGCGTACACCGCCGCGGCCCGTGGCATAGGCTTCGCGGATAGAGGCCGCCCCTTCGACCGACACGCCGCCGGTCGGGAAATCCGGTCCCGGCACCAGCTGCATCAGCTCGTCAACATCGGCGCTGGGCTTGTCCAACAGCAGCTGGCATGCGTCGATCAACTCGCCCACATTGTGCGGCGGGATCGAGGTGGCCATACCGACGGCAATGCCCGACGAACCATTGGCCAGCAGGTTCGGGAAACCGGCAGGTAGAACGACCGGCTCTTCGTCCTGATCGTCATAGGTCGGGCGGAAATCGACGGCATCCTGATCGATGCCCTCCAGCAGCAGAACCGCCGCCGGCGTCAGCTTGCATTCGGTGTAACGCATGGCCGCGGCGCTATCGCCGTCGATGTTGCCAAAGTTACCCTGACCGTCGACCAGCGGATAACGCTGGGCAAAATCCTGCGCCAGACGCACCAGCGCTTCATAGATCGAGGCGTCGCCGTGCGGGTGATAGCCACCCATGACCTCACCCACGACCTTGGCGCATTTACGCGCCGCAGACTGCGGGTTCAGACGCATCTGGTGCATCGCATACATGATGCGACGGTGCACCGGCTTGAAGCCGTCACGCACGTCCGGCAGGGCGCGGTTGGTGATCGTGGACAGGGCGTAGGCCAAATAACGGCGCGACAGCGCCTCGGCCATCGGTTCTTCGACGATACGGCCGCCTTCCGGCGGAGTGGTGTGAACGGTCATACGATTTCGAATCGGAGATCAGAGGCCAGAAGTCTAGCCCGCGTTTCAGCATGGTTGGGGGCTAATGCGTCAAATCGGTGGTTTGATTGGCTTTCCACACCGCCAGGCGGGCCAAAACGTCGGCCTCGGTATCGGCATAGAACAGATTGTAGGGCGTAGCCTTACGACGGTTGGCCCAGCTACGGTTTTCACGGAATGACTCTGTCTTCAGCCGCGTATTGCGAAGGAAGCCGTCGCGACAGACAGCCCCTACCTGACGGTCAATAAACGCCGGACGCAGCCCCCATTCCAATCCGGTGGCATTGGCCGCCCCGAGATGGCGCCGCGGCTCCGTAGGCACATTATCAGCCGCACCGCTGACGGGATTGAAGCAGACAATCGGTACCGATCCGATTTCTTCCAGTCGGCCCTTATCATCCCAGAACAAGGCGCGGCGCATACGGCGGCTGGCAACGCCTTCCTTGCCCTCGTCGATCATGGACCACGCCGCAAAGCAGCCCGCCTGATCGCGCGTGGCGCATACGGGCAGGTCAATCGCACCTTGCGGGACGATAGTGTCCATCAGATACGCAGCGACCAGTCGGCTTTTAAGCGTTTGATCCTTAGCCACCCGGTCACGCAACAGGCGTGCCAACAGGTCGGCCCCCTGCTCTACACCGGCCAGTAATATTGGACCGTCCGGATGGCGCTTCAGCCACGCCTCGAATGCGGCCTCCACGTCCTGATAGGCAAAGGCTCGGGCTTCGCGCGCATCATCACGAAGACTGAGGCGGGTGTAGAGGCTGCCCTGACGATAAAACGGCGCACTTACATCGCCCGACAGTGCAAATGGTCCGGCAAAGTTCGGCAGCACGACGCGATGCAAATAGGCATTGGCCGTGCGGTCGCCGATCGGGCTGTTCCAGTGCTTGCCGCCGTTAAAGGTGGTGGAGCTGACGAAGAATACCGATGCGTCAGCCGAACGGTCCGACTTGGCATCCCACAACGCCCATGACGAACGGTTGGCATAATCGGGCGCGGGCGGCGGCGTATAGGTCTGGAACGGCACCTGTGGATCAAGCATGGCTCGCAGGATGTCCCCCCGCCAGATCAGCACCGCCACCAGAAGCACCAGAACAATGCTGCCCGTGAAGATACCAAGCCATCTGCCGGCCGTGAGCGGTTTTCTAGCCATCAGCGGTAAGGGTCCGGTTGCGACAGGAAATCTTGCACATAGCGACGCACGCCCTCTTCCAGGGAGGTCATTGGCTTGTCATATCCGGCAGCACGTAAACGCTCCATGCGGGCCTCGGTGAAATACTGATACCGGTCGCGGATGCTCTCGGGCATGTCGATATATTCGATAGCTTCAGCCTTGCTGGCGGCGGCCAAGGTCGCGCGCGCCAGATCGGCGAAGGACCGCGCCTGCCCCGAGCCCGCATTATAGATGCCGCTTATGTCAGGGCGATCCATCAACCAGTCGACGATGTCGACGATATCGTCGACATAGACGAAGTCCCGCAGTTGTCCCCCGTCCTCAAAACCTTCGCGATGGGATTTGAAGAGCTTGACCGGCTTGCTCGCCTGCACGTCGGGGAAGATCTGCGCGACAACCGATTTCATGCTGCCCTTATGATATTCGTTCGGGCCGTAGACATTGAAGAATTTCAGTCCCACCCACTGCGGTGGCGCATGGTCGGCCTCTGCTTGTTTGATCGCATATTGATCAAACAGATATTTTGAGTAGCCATAAGCATTTAGAGGACGAAGCGAACTCAGCGCTTCAAAATTATTGTCGTCGTCAAAGCCCAGATCGCCATCACCGTAGGTGGCCGCAGAGGATGCATAGATCAGCCGCACACCGGACTGTGCGCACCAGTTCCAGACATCGCGCGTCAGACCGAAATTGGTGCGCAGGGTCAGATCGGCATCCGGCTCGGTCGTGGAGGATATGGCCCCCATATGGATGATGGCCGTCACGCGATTTTTGACGGCATCCAGCTTTTCAAACAGCTCTTCCGGTGCCCAGATATCGCACACAGGATGTTTGGACAGATTACGCCATTTGCCGCTGTCGGCTGTTTCCAGCCAGTCAACGACCACCACGTCAAACTCTGCCCTGTCGCACAGTCGCGCCACGATGTTCGAGCCGATAAAACCGGCTCCTCCCGTCACGACGACTATGCGCTTGCTCATCCCTCGGCTCCGGTCATTTTTTGAATGGTTCGGGTGGTGGAATAACCATCAGCAAATTGCGCCAGCTTGACCTCTCCGCCCCAGCTTTCCACCTCGGTCGCCCCCACGACCTTGTCCTTGGTATAGTCTGCACCCTTTATAAGAACATCCGGGCGTAAACGATTGATAATATTAATCGGCGTCTGGTCAGCAAAACAGGTGACGGCATCCACGCTGGCTAGTCCGCCTATGACTTCTGCACGGCTTTCCAGATCATTGACGGGACGGCTTTCGCCCTTCAAAGCGCGTACGGATGCATCTGTATTCAGCGCCACCACCAGACGGTCACACCAACTGCGGGCCTGAGCCAGATAGGAAACGTGGCCGCGGTGCAGAATATCAAAGCAGCCATTCGTAAAGCCGACACGCAGGCCCTGCTTCTTCCAGCTCTCGACCCGAACAGCCACGTCGTCAAGCGACAGGAGACCGGTGCCAATTGCCAGGCTCTGTCCATCGCGCTCAGCCTCCAGAAGTTCGTCGGGGGTGACCACGGCGGTGCCGGCTTTGCCGACCACAATGCCCGACGCCAGAATGGCAAACTGGGCCGCCACTTCCAGGCTCTCGCCCGAGGCCAGCGCCAAGCCCAATGCGGCCAGACAGGTATCGCCCGCGCCCGACACGTCGAACACCTCCAGCGCGCGGGCCGGAAAATGCACCACGGCCTCTCCACGCCGAGCCAGTGACATGCCCTTGCCTGCTCGCGTGACCATGACCGCCTTGGCCGTCGTCTTGGAGAACAAGCAGGCCAGCGCGGCTTCGACCTCTTCGTCAGTCTTGGTCGGCATGCCCGTAGCACCCGCCAGTTCAGCCGCATTGGGCTTGATCAGGTCAACCGCACCATAGCGGGCAAAATCGGCACCCTTGGGATCAACGATGACCGGCACGCCCATATTGCGGCCAGCATCGAGAGCGGCCTTGATGGCAGCATCGTCCAGCGCGCCCTTGGCGTAGTCTGAAAGCAGAATAGCCTTGGCACCGTTAAACACGGAGGGATCGGCAAATCCGGGATGGCGACCGTCTTCCTCATCCAACCGCATCAGTTGCTGGCCGCCGGAGACATAGCGCGTTTTGACGATGGTCCGGGCGTTATCGGGCGTGGAAAGGCAGTTCTCGACGCCTGCGTCTTGTTGGATCAGGTCAGCCAGTTCGGCCCCTGCCGCGTCAGCTCCGATGATGGCACCCAGACGCGCCGTAGCACCCAGCGCCGAGATATTGCGGGCCACATTACCCACGCCCCCGGGCATGGAGACTGTGCGCTGCGCCCTAAGCACCGGAATGGGAGCCTCGGGCGAAATACGACTCACTTCGCCATAAACGAAGCGGTCGACCATCAGGTCGCCCACACAGGCGACCTTCAGGCCACGAATACGCTCCAACAGTCGTTGCAGCGTCAAAAGATCGAATGAGCGTTCAGCCATTGGACTGAACTAACGGATTTAAGCCGAATGAGCCAATAGGGCTTTAGCGCCCACCTTGATCGCCAGATCGTCAAACGCGATCAGCTCGGCAGCCAGCGCCTCGAACTTGTCGAGCGGCACCATGTTCGGCCCGTCCGATGGCGCGTTGTCCGGATCTTCGTGGGTTTCCATAAAGACGGCGTCCACACCCACCGCGACCGCGGCACGGCCCAGCACCGGAACAAACTGCCGCTGCCCGCCCGACGACGTGCCTTGGCCGCCCGGCTGCTGCACGCTGTGGGTCGCATCGAACACGACCGGACAACCGATCGACTTCAACTCTGGTAGGGCACGCATGTCGCTGACCAGAGTGTTGTAACCAAACGAAGCACCGCGCTCGCAGGCCATAACGTTGGGGTTACCGGCACCGGTTACCTTGGCGATGACGTTCTTCATATCCCAAGGGGCAAGGAACTGACCCTTCTTGATGTTGATCGCCTTACCCGTAGCAGCGGCTGCCAGTAGCAGGTCTGTCTGGCGGCACAGGAAGGCCGGGATTTGCAGCACATCGACCACTTCGCCAACGGGCGCGACTTGCGCTTCGCTGTGCACGTCCGTCAGGGTCGGCAGGCCGTAGGTCTCGCGGATCTCGGCAAAGATCGGCATCGCGCCAGCCAGACCGATACCCCGCGCGGCGCTGGCGCTGGTACGGTTCGCCTTGTCAAAGCTGGTCTTGTAGATGATGCCGACGTTCAGACGCTCGCCGATTTCCTTCAGGCGGTGCGCCGTCTCAAGCGCATGCTGGCGGCTTTCCATCTGGCATGGACCAGCGATGAAGACGATGCGGTTGCCGCCGCCGATCACCACGGGTTTCGGCAGGCCTTCGGAGAGAGTGATGACAGCGTTCGGACGGGTCACGGGGAGATCTTTCAACATGGGAGGCAAGACAGCGGGTCTCGCATAGTCAAACCGGTAGTTGGCGATTCAACGGCTTTTGTTCAACCTATCACGCGAAACATTGGTGACGCCACCGGCAGCCAGACGCCTTTCTCGTGTTAGACCATGGCCATGATCCAGAATGCTCCCCTCATCTCGACGGAACAACTCGCCCGCATCATTGATCAACCGGAGGTGCGGCTGATCGACGCCAGCTGGTGGCTGGATGGCCATGATGCCAGGGCCGATTTCGTGCGCGAGCGCATTGGCAATGCGGTCTTCTTCGATCTGGACGGCATTAGTGATCCCGATAGCCCCCTTCCCCACATGCTGCCGTCTGGCGAGCATTTTGCGAAAGCTGCAGGCCAGCTCGGTATCCGCGAGACCGACACGATCGTGGTCTACGACCATCAGGGACTTTTTTCGGCAGCGCGCGTCTGGTGGATGTTCCGGCTGATGGGTGCACAGCACGTAGCCGTGCTGGATGGCGGCTTTCCCAAATGGAAGGCTGAAGGCCGCGCTGTCGAGACGTCCGCCCCTCAAGCTCCGTCGCCAGTGACGTTCAAGGCAATCTACGACGGCGATGCGGTGGCGTCTCTGGAGGACGTGCGGGCCGCACTGGCATCGCCGACGCAGATTCTGGACGCACGTGGTGCGGGCCGATTCAACGCCAAGGTGCCAGAACCCCGTCCCGGCATGCGTGGTGGACATATGCCAGGCGCATTCAATTTGCCCTTCGACCACCTGTTGAATGCAGACAAAACGATGAAAAGCGGCCCCGCGTTGGAGGCCGCCTTTCAAGAGGTCGGATTGGATTTGAACCGTCCGGTGATTACCACCTGCGGATCGGGCGTCACCGCTGCGATCCTGACACTGGGCCTGCACCTGCTGGGCAAGTCGGCCCGCCTCTACGACGGATCGTGGTCCGAATGGGGGAGCCGCGAGGACACCCCCATCGAAACCGATTAGGCCGTCACCGCAGCCGGAGTGTCTTCGTCCGGCGAATCCTCTTCGCCGCGAGACACTACAGTCGCGACTACCAGATCGCCCGTGACATTCAGCGTGGTGCGGCACATGTCCAGCAGACGGTCGACACCCAGGATCAGGCCGATACCTTCCGGCGGAACGCCGACGATACCAAGGATCATGGCAACAACCGGCAGCGAACCGCCCGGAACGCCGGCGGTACCCACTCCGCCCAAAATACAGATCAGCATCACGACGAACTGCTGGCTCAGGCTCAGGTCCACGCCGAAGAACTGGGCCAGAAACAGAACCGTGACACCTTCGAACAGGGCGGTACCGTTCTGGTTGGCTGTCGCCCCCACGGTCAGTACGAAGCGGGCAATCTTGCGCGGGAGGCCCAACTGCTCTTCGGCAACCCGCATCGACACCGGCAAGCTGGCGTTTGACGAGGCCGTCGAGAACGAGACCACGACCGCTTCGCGGATGCTGCTGAAGAATTTGAGCGGGTTCATTCCGCCCATGGTCCAAACCAACAGCGGATAGACCACAAACATATGGATCGCCATGGCCCCCACGGCGACGCCCACAAAGGCGGCCAGACGCATCAGCAGGTCCCAGCCGAACAGCGCCGACAGGTTGAACATCAAGCAGGCGATGGCGTACGGGGCCAGTTTGATGACCAGACCGATCAGCTTCATCATCACTTCGAACAGGCCTTCGATCGACTTCAGCAAGTGATCGGTGGCGCTGGACCGGACCATGACCACACCGATGCCGAACAGCATGGCGAACACCATGACCGGCAGAATGTCGTTGTCAGCCGCGGCGCGGAAGACATTGGTCGGGATCAGTTCGATGAAGAAGTTGCCACCAGCCTCGGCAGACTTGGAGTTCTCCACGATATTGGCGGCACCGGCCTTGCCCTGTTCCAGCAGTTGCTGGGCGACCAGCGGGTCAACGCCCGCCCCCGGACGGAACAGATTGACCATAACCATGCCGATGACGACGGCGATGGCGGAGACGAAGACAGTGAAAAGCAGGCTTTTGATACCCGCGCGCCCCAACACCTTGAGGTCGCCCATTTCCGCGACGCCAATGACCAGCGCCGAGAACAGCAGGGGCAGAACCAGCATGAAGAGCAGGCGCAGGAAAATCTGACCAATCGGGCCGGTGATGTTTGTGGTGATCCACAAGACCCATCCCGTTTCGCTGCCCACGAAGCTGTTCACCAGCAATCCGCCGATAAGGCCGACGGAAAAGCCAATCAACATCATGACGTGGAGCGGCAGCCCTTTTTTGGATGCCTGATCCATAAGTCCCCCTATAAAAACTTGAGTTCGCCGCCTAGCGGATTGGCAGTCCGTAAATCAAGCCACCCTGTTCGGCGTTCCATCGCTGGTTTAATCCGCGATCCAAATCGAGCGTTGATTGTTGACCGACGTTATTCTCGAAAATCTCGCCATAGTTGCCCGAAGCCGCAATGGCGTCCCTGGCCCAGGTACGGGCTAGACCCAACTTGGGACCGAAGTCTCCTTCAAGCCCCAGTAATCGATTGACTTCCGGTCTACCACCGTCCTGCGCCAAGCGCGCGACATTGGACTTGGTGACCCCCAATTCTTCAGCAGAAATCAATGCGTTAAGCGTCCAACGAACAACTGCTTCCCAGCGCTCGTCGCCTGCCCGGACCACCGGCCCCAAAGGCTCTTTGGAAATGAAATCGTGCAAAATGACATGCTGTCGCGGGTCATTCATCACACTACGGGCTGCGGCCAACGACGAGATATCGCCGGTTAGAGCGTCGCATTCTTCTCGCGCATAGGTTTGACGGGCCGCTTCCTCGGTGTCGAGGATTACCGGCTTGAATTCAATTTCGCGTGTACGGAAATAATCTTCGACATTCAGTTCACTGGTCGAGTTTCCATTGACGCATATGCGCGCGCCGGTAAGCTCGGCAGCACTGGAGAGATTCAGGGCACGACGGGTCAGGAATCCCTGACCGTCGTAGTAGTTGATCCCTGCAAATGCGACCTGACCGGTGGAATCGCGCTCCATGGTCCACGAGGTATTTCGCCAAAGCACGTCCACCTTACCTGAGACCAGTGCCGGAAAACGCTCCTCGGCGGTCAAGGCATAGAAACGCACGGCATCGGGGCGACCCAGAACCGCGGCAGCCGTCGCGCGACAGAAGTCGACATCAAAGCCACGCCACTGGCCCCGATTGTCCTTATAGGCAAAGCCCATCAGATTGCCGTGGACCCCGCAGTTCAAATAGCCGCGCGCCTTGACCCGCGCCAAGGTCGGGCTGGTCTCTCCCAGCTCACGCAAAGCCGCGATGTCTTCAGCCGAGACGGTATTTTCGCCTTGCGGCTCTTCCCCGCCTCGCTGACAAGCTGAAAGACCAAGTAGCCCCAAGGTCATAGCCATAGCTCCGAAGAGCCGGACAACGACGGGCTTGGTCATCAGCATATCCTCCGCGCTTGCGTCTGCATTCGCTTTAGAGCCCTCTATGGGCACATTCGCAACACAGTGAAACCTATGTCCGAACTTTCTGACAAGCTTGGTCTTTCCACTCGCTTGATTTCTCCCGCTACCGAACGTGGACGTGGCCGCCGTCCGGTCAATCCGCCGATCGAGCGGGCTTCGACCATGCTCAGCGACGATCCTGCGATGATGGGCTCTGACCGCGATGGGCCGATCTACGGTTTGGACGGGGGGACTGCCGCGCGACAGTTGCGTACTGTTCTGGCAGATCTGGAAGGGGCAACACACGCATTCATCGTACCGTCGGGTCTGGCATCGGTAACCGTCCCATTGCTCGCCCTGCTAAAACCCGGCGACGAGGTGCTGTGCACAGACGCAGTTTACGGCCCGTCACGACGTTTCCTGACCCGTACGCTGGCACGCTTGGGCATTACGGCACGTTTCCATCCGGCGGCTTGGACGGCCGAAGAGATAGCCGCCAGCTTCTCGGCGCGAACCAGACTTCTCCTCGTCGAAACCCCCGCGTCCCTCACGTTTGAACTGGTGGATCTGGAAAGGCTGCTCGGCCTTTGCCGCGACAAGGGCGTGCTTAGCGTGGTGGACAACACATGGGGCGCGGGCATCGCACTGAAGCCTCTTGCTGTCGGTGCCGATGTCAGCGTGCAGGCGCTGACCAAATATGTAGGTGGCCATTCCGACTTGCTGATGGGTTCCATCGCCACACGCGATCCCGAACTGGCGCGCCTGATTTTCGAGGCGATTGAAGATCACGGCTGGCATGTGTCACCCGACGATGCGTGGCTGGCGCTTAGAGGCATCCGTACCATGCCACTTCGCTATGCCACCCAGGCGCGCTCGGCGCTGAAGGCCGCCCAATGGCTGGAGCAACAGCCGCAGGTAGCTCGCGTCATGTATGCGCCACTGCCCTCCTCGCCCTATCACGACCTGTGGCAGCGCCAGTACGATGGCGCGGCGTCGCTGATAGGGTTTGTGCTCCGTGGCGATCGCTCCGCCGCCCATCGCCTGATGAAAGCGCTCAGCCTGTTCGGCATGGGATACTCATGGGGCGGGTATGAGAGCCTGATCACCAATGACACATCCCAACTGGCGTGGCGCGAGCATCAGCCGCCGCTGGAAGGCGAGATCATGCGCCTTCATATCGGTCTGGAAGATGTCGATGACCTGATTGCCGATCTTGGCCGTGGATTACACGCCGTATGAGCCAAGGGTGCGGGTTTACGGGGCTGGATCAGGGGGTCACACTCGATATCAACTGATTCACCCCTGAACTGCGGTCATGCCCACATTCTACGAATTCTTCGCCGGAGGCGGCATGGTGCGGCAAGGGCTGGGCCCTGAGTGGCGCTGCACCTTTGCCAACGACTTCGACGGCAAGAAGGGGCTGGCCTATCAGGCCAACTGGGGTACCAGCGGCGAACTGCTGGTAGACGACATCCGCAATCTGGATACAGCCCACATGCCGGGCGATCCCGACATGGCATGGGCCAGCTTTCCCTGTCAGGACCTGTCACTGGCCGGCATGGGCAGGGGGCTGAACGGAGAGCGTTCGGGCACCTTCCACGTCTTCTGGTCGATCATGGCCCGCCTGCGTGCGGAAGGCCGCGCGCCCCCCATCGTCGCTGTCGAGAATGTGTGCGGCGCACTGACCTCGCGCGCGGGGGCCGACTTTGAAACCATTTGCAGCGCCTTTGCCCGCAATGGCTATCGTTATGGGGCCCTGGTCATCAATGCCGATCGCTTCGTGCCACAGTCACGCCCGCGCCTGTTTGTGATCGGCGTGCGAGACGATGTGGCTATAGACGACAGCCTCATCGCGCCGGATGCCGCACACGTCTTTCACACCCCCGCCCTGCGCCGCGCGGTAAACCGGTTGTCGGAAGAGACCCGCCAGTCATGGCTGTGGTGGAACCTGCCTGTCCCTGCCCGTCGCGCGCTCGATTTCGCGGATGTGGTCGAGGATCGCCCCAAGAGCGTGGATTGGCACAGCGCCGAGGAGACCCGCGCCCTGCTGGCCATGATGTCGGACGTGAACAAGGCCAAGGTGGTGGCCGCCAAGCGTGCGGGTCGCCGGATGGTTGGCGGCATCTATCGCCGTACCCGTCGCGATGCCGATGGCAACAAGGTGCAGCGTGCCGAGGTACGTTTTGACAACGTGGCCGGCTGCCTACGCACGCCGTCGGGCGGTTCCAGTCGCCAGATCATTATGGTGGTTGATGGACGGCGCGTACGCACACGCCTGCTGTCCACACGCGAAGCTGCGCGGTTAATGGGCCTGCCTGACAGCTATCGACTGCCTGCCAACTACAATGACGCCTACCACCTGATGGGCGATGGCGTAGTCGCGCCTGCCGTGCGCTATCTGGCGCAGCAACTGTTCGAGCCTCTGCTGTCTACTGAGTGCGCTATTGGCATCGGGGGTAGAAAAAACCCGGCGCTGGAGAGCGCCGGGTGAAAGGTATTCGGTGATGGTGGGTGCCCTCTAAGATTAAGAGAACATGGCTAGTTCCATCTGCTTTGGTTAACAGAAGGTTAACGGTAAAGATTTCATTACCATTCCGCTACTTATCCAGCGGGAACCAAGTGGATTGCACAGCCCCATCCCCGAAATTTCGACGCACCAGCCAGCCATGGCCGACTCGCCCGCTGAAATCAGACGTGTCGGCGCTATGTCCTGGCACATCATAGCTGCGCCCAGCCACGACGACGCGCGATGGCGCGCCGGAAGACGGGACAACCACGGCCCAGCGACCGTTTGCATCTGAATGGGCGTCTATGGCCCGGCCGTTGACGTCGAGCTGAGTGGCCCTGTCTCCTGTTGCGCGGCCTGATATCACCTGCGCCTCTCCGTCACGATCCACCGCGTCCAGCGGCCCGTTCCCCGTAAGCCGATACGACGGGTCCCCGGGAAACAGCACCGCAGCCAATCCCACCTCGCGCGGCGCAATAAACAGCTGGCCCGGCCCTCCGACAGTAGAGCGTCCCGTTTGCAAACGCGGCTGAAGCAGCAGACCTTCGGGCGGCACCATGACAGACAGGCTAAAGTTACCCTGTGTATCGGCTGTTGCCGCGTAGGATTGGCCGCTTTCCACAATAAACACGACACGACCGCCCGGATCGGCCACGCCGCTCACGGTGGCGGTCTCACCCTTCCAGTTCACGTCCGTGACCGAAGGGGGCTCGCGCCACTGCTCATCCTGTTTCTCGACAGGCGCGGGCATGGCAGCCTCATCGCACCCCATCAGAAAGGCACCCGACAAGGCCGCGATCACGAACGCAGATTTATGGCCTTGATACCGTTTCATGCTGTTCTGGCTCCGGCTATGAAGTGGCTTACACAGAGTAGCTTAAGGGCACCCTGCCCTTCCCCCATAGATAGAGTCGACATGGCCGAACTGAAAAATACCGTAGATCCCTATGACGGTCGCTCCGTGTGCCTGTTCTGCGGCTCGTCGGACGGCAATGACCCGCAGTATGTCGCCGCTTCGCGCGAGTTTGGCACCTTGGTGGCCGAGGCGGGCTGGCGACTGGTGTACGGCGGCGGCGGCGTGGGGCTGATGGGCGGAGCAGCGCGCGCGGCCCATGCCGCCGGAGGGCGCGTCGTGGGTATCATGCCCGGCTTTCTGCGCAGCCGTGAACGCCTGTTCGACGAGGTGGAGACCGTGGTCGTCACCTCCATGCACGAACGCAAGATGATGATGTACGACGAATCCGACGTTTTCGTCGTGTTTCCGGGCGGCATCGGCACTCTCGAAGAAGTGGTCGAACTGCTGTCGTGGAAACGTCTGGACCTGCACGCCAAGCCGGTCATCTTCCTGAACCTCGACGGCTTTTGGGACGGATTCTTCAAACTAGTCAAAGATACGGTAGACGCCGGTATGACCCCCGCCTCCTTCCTTGACGCGTATCAGGTGGTCAATTCTGTCGCTGAGGCTGTCGAATTAATGAAATCCGCCGAATCAACGCCGCACGTGCGCCACGATCCTCGTTAAAAAGTGCGGCATAGTGAACACTGTTTAGAAAACGCCGTTCACTTGTGTTGACAGTAGCCAAAAACAACGCACAAATCCCTCGCGTGTGCCTCCCCGGTTTTTGGTCAGGAGAATCAATTGATGCGTGCCATCGCCATTGCTGCTGCTTTGTTCGCAGCCGCCCCCGCCGTTGCAGATGCACCGGCAGCTACCCGCGCCACTCTCGTGGACGCAGCTTCGGCCCCTTCGGGTCGCTTGATCGTCGACGGTGCCACCTGGCGCTGTGAAGGTGCCGAATGCACCGCGACCGGCGGTTCGGCCCAACCGGCTACCCGTGCTTGCCGTCGCGTTGTTGCCCGCATGGGCAAGGTGTCGGCCTTTGCCTATAAGGGCCACGAGCTGTCGGCCGAAGAACTGGCCGCCTGCAACGCCTAAGGCAGGTATAGCCAAGGCTTCGCGCTTTGGTGCGGGATACAAAAAAGGCCGCCCTTTCGGGGCGGCCTTTTCTATATCTACCAGCAGCCCCTAGGCCGCTTCGCCCTTCAAGCGGGCCACGATCTTGTCGCGCGGGATCATCGGTACGATGGCCCCCATGTCAGGCCCGTGCGGTTGGCCGGTCAGCGCCAGACGCAGCGGCATGAACAGGCCCTTGCCCTTGGCGCCAGTCTCGGCCTTCACGGCACCGGTCCACACCGACCAGACGTCGGCGGTAATCTCTTCAGGCAGCAACTTCAGCGCGGCTTCGGCAAAAGCTGCATCCTCGATCACCGGTGTGATCGGGCCGCTGATGATGGCGGCCAGACCGACCACATCATTGAAGAAGTGCAGGTTCGGACGCACCGCGTTCCAGAAGTCTTCGCCCAGATCCACGCCCAAATCGGCCAGACGCGGCTTGGCGGTCGCATAATCCATGGCTTGCAACGCCTGAGCGTTCAGACGGCCCAGATCGGCCTCATCGTAACGCGCAGGCGAGCGGCCCATCTTGGAGAAACTGAAGCCCTCGCCCAGTTCCTGCATGGAACCGGCGATCTCCAGATTGTCCGAAGTGCCAATCTTGCCGAGGTGGCTGGTGATAGCGATCGGCTCATAGCCGTCATTGCGCATGTCGATGATGGACAGCGAGCCTAGACGCTTCGACAGAGCCGAACCGTCGGCTCCTACCAGCAGCGGCATGTGCGCAAAGCCCGGCACCTTGGAACCCAGAGCTTCGAAGATTTCAATCTGCGCACCGGTGTTGGTGACGTGGTCTTCCCCGCGGATGATGTGGGTGATTTCCATGTCGATGTCATCGACCACCGACGGCAGGGTGTAGAGGAACAGCCCGTCCTCGCGGATCAGCACCGGGTCCGACATCGAGGCGGTGTCCACCTCGGCATGACCACGGGCCAGATCTTCCCACGACACGCGCTTACCTTCCAGCTTGAAGCGCCAGTGCGGCTTGCGCCCCTCGGCTTCAAAGGCGGCCTTTTCTTCCTCTGTCAGGTTCAGCGCGGCGCGGTCATAAATGGGCGGCAGACCGCGAGACAGTTGCACCTTGCGGCGGCGATCCAGCTCATCAGCCGTTTCGTAGCACGGGTACAAGCGACCCAAAGCCTTCAGCTTCTCGGCAGCTTCTTCATAGCGGTCAAATCGCTTGGACTGGTTGTAGCGCTCATCCCATTCCAGACCGAGCCATTTCAGGTCGATCTCGATATTGTCTTCCGACTCCTTGGTCGAACGGACCAGATCGGTGTCGTCGATGCGCAGCACGAACGAGCCGCCCTGCCCCTTGGCGAACAACCAGTTCACCAGAGCGGTGCGAACATTCCCTACGTGCAGCTTACCCGTGGGCGACGGGGCGAAACGAACCTTGACGGACATGACAGCCTTTGACCTCAAAACGAGGCGGCTTGGTCGCGCCACCGTGAGGCGAAGTCAAGGCGCGCGACCCATTAAAGCGTCACCTGCCGGATAAATCGACCGCTTCACGAGAGGAAAAGAAAACGGCCACACCGTCAAGGTATGGCCGCCTCCAAATCTCAATCGTCGCGGTGAACGCGCTCGCGGCGCTCATGGCGCTCTTGGGCTTCGACCGACAGGGTTGCCGTCGGGCGGGCCTCAAGGCGACCCAGACCGATCGGTTCGCCGGTCTCTTCGCAATAGCCGTAGGAGCCATCCTCGATCCGGCGTAGCGCTTCGTCGATCTTGGAGATCAGCTTACGCTGGCGATCACGGGTGCGAAGTTCCAAGGCGCGATCCGCCTCCGACGAGGCCCGATCCACCAGATCAGGGTGGTTCTCGGTCTCGGATTTCAGATTGGTGACCGTGCCGCGCGCTTCGTTCAGGATGTCATCCTTCCAAGCCAACAGTTTGGCCTTGAAGTACGCGAGCTGGCGTTCATTCATGAACGGCTCGTCGTCGGACGGCCGATAGGTCTCAGACTCAAGTTGGACTACAGACGCCAATGCAGTCATGGCCTCAACGCTCGATTCTAACGCGCCCCCAACAGACGCCATGCGCCCTATATTGAAGGTCGTGAACCACCGCAACCCATTCGCGTCACCGTGATACGGCAAAGGTTCAGCTTTGAGTGGATAATCGGGCCTGGTGCCATATGAAGTGCGACAGATAGCCGTTCTGCCTTTAAAAGCTTGACCTTACGGACGCTTTCTCGGGCCGTTGCCGCGGTCACCTACCGGCGGCTACGGGCCATCTCTGCCTTGGCCAATTCAACCGCAGCGCGCACGTCGATTTGATCGAGAACGGTATTCAGACCCTCATCGGCGTCTTTTTCGCGCTCTTCGGCCAAGTTCCGCGACAGGCGGTCCAGTATGGCGACACTGTCGCCGCCACTCCCCAGAAGGGTCAGTTTCAACTCGTCCAGGCGGTCCAACAAGCTAGAGCCACGACGAATAGCACGGCGACGACGCTCCGTCGGATCTTCGATGCCCTGAAGAGCCATCAGGGCCGAGACGCCGGCCACATTGCCGGTCGATGCTGTGGCCGCAGCCGCCTGAGTGGCCGACGCGCCGCTGGCTCCCGGCAGGCTAAAGCCCGCGCCGGTTCGCGCCGTCGTTCGGGACGTCGGGGTTGCGGTAGGACCGCCTACTCCATTGACCTTCATCGCCAACACTCCTGCATGGGTCGTAACCTGTGCCATAGGGCTGAAATCTTGGTTAACGCCCCGGCAAAATCTGCCTTCCGGCAAGCTCGAAACTCAGACTACACCTTGAAAACGCAGAACTTTTTATACGGCACGTTTCTCGCATGGTTAATCGCGAACGCCTTCCACGGGATGTCCGCCGCATGCAAAAGTTTCTTACCACCGTCCTGGCTCCTGTCGTAGCCCTCTCGGTTGCTGCCGTTTTGGCCCTGCCTTCTGCGGTACAGGCCCAATCGCGCATCAAGGACATTGCCTCTGTCGAGGGTGTCCGCACCAACCAGTTGGTGGGCTATGGCCTGGTGGTCGGGCTGAATGGCTCGGGCGACTCTCTGCGCAACTCGCCTTTCACGCGCCAGTCGCTGGAAGGCATGATGGAGCGTCAAGGCGTCAACATCCGCGGCACCAACCTCAACACCAAGAATGTGGCTGCAGTCATGGTCACAGCAGACCTGCCACCGTTTGCCATGCCGGGCGCGCGACTGGACGTCAGCGTCTCGGCTATGGGTGATGCCAAAAGCCTGCTGGGCGGCACCCTGCTGGTGACATCGCTGCAAGGCGCGGATGGCCAGGTCTATGCGGTAGCCCAGGGAGCCGTTCAAACGGGCGCGGTTTCGGCTTCGGGTGGTTCGGGCTCCTCCATCACGCGCGGCGTGCCTACGGCCGGTCGCATTGCATCGGGCGGCGTGGTCGAGCGCGAGACGGGCTTCAACCTCCAAGACATGCAGGTCCTGCGTCTGGCTCTGCGCAATCCGGACTTCACCACCGCCCAGCGCATGGCCGCCGCCATTAATGAAACCTTCCCGAATACGGCCTTTGCCGAGAACGGCACTGTGATCGCCCTGCGCGCGCCGCAGCAGATGGGCGTGGCCCATTTCCTCAGCCGCGTCGAGAACCTGCCGGTTCAGGTCGACAGCCCCGCCAAGGTCATTATCGACGAGGTAAATGGCGTGATCGTCATGGGCGACGCCGTGCGCATTTCGACGGTCGCCATCGCCCAAGGCAATCTGACCGTGTCGGTTCAAGAAAACCCGCAAGTCAGCCAGCCCAATCCCTTTGCCAATGGCCAGACGGTGGTAACGCCTCAGTCGTCGGTGACGGTCGAGGAAGAAACCGGTCGCCGTATGCAGATCGTTGGCGGCCAGACCTCACTTTCCTCTCTGGTCAACGGTCTGAATGCTCTGGGCGTCAGCCCGCGCGACATGATCTCCATCCTGCAGGCCATCAAGGCTGCCGGTGCGCTGCAAGCCGATATCGAGGTGATCTGATGGATACCGTCTCCCCCCACCTGCTGCGCCCGTTCGCCCAAGACCCCGTCGTCCGTAAGGGACAAACCGAAGCGGAGATGCGCCAGACAGCAGAGGCCTTCGAAGCCAGCTTCCTGTCGCAAATGCTGAAGCCCATGTTCGAGAGCCTCAGCACCGAAGCGCCCTTTGGCGGTGGTACCGGCGAAGAGATGTGGCGCAGTTTTCTGGTCGAAGAAATGGCCAAACACACCGCCCGCGCCGGTGGTGTCGGCATCGCCGACAAGGCCATGTCCCACATGCTGAAAGCTCAGGAGGGTCTCGTATGACCGCAGAAATGGCATCGCTGCGTATCCAGCGTCTTCTGAACCTGACCGAAGGCCTGACCCAGCGTCTGGAAAACGAGATGGCCTTGGTGCGCGCCCACCGCGCCGCCGACATGGCGGCGGGCATGGCCGAGACTGCCGAACTGGCCAATCAGTACCGTCGCGAGTCCGCCCAGATCAAAGCCGATCCGTCGTTGATCGCCTCTGCGTCCATGGACGAGAAAAAGGCGTTGATCGCGGCCACCGAGGCGTTTGATGAAATCCTCGCCCGCCATTCAGAAACGGTTGAGGCAGCCCGCCGCATATCTGAAGGAATCGTCCGCGCCATCGCCACTGACGTCGCCAGCAACCGCGCCTTGGGCACCGGATACGGGGCCAGCGGGCAAGCTGCACAAGGCGACGGACGCGCTGTCGCATTGAACCGAACCGCCTGAATGCGCCGTGATCACTAGCTCCGATTTTAGCGAAGACTAGGTCATGTGCCGCTTTTCCTTATGGCCAAGCTTGAGCTATTCGATGACCTGCCTCGCTGATTCCGGCGTTTAACGAACTCGGCACATGTCGCTTCCATCCCGCCTCCTCGGATTTGCCTTCGCGGCCGCTGATGCACTGGTAGAAGTTGACCAGCACGGTGTCGTACGGTTCGCGCTTGGCGCCGGCCCCGCTCCACACATGCCGATGGCACAATGGGTCGGCACGCGCCTTATCGATGTTTTCGATGCAGAGAGTGCCGCGCGCGCCCATGAAGCCCTTGAGGGACTGAAGCCTGCACAGCGGCTATCGGGCGTGGACGTCACGATTGACTGCGGCAAAGGCCAGATACGCCGCGCACAGCTATCTGCATTCTGCCTACCCGAGCTGGCCCCGACGCTGTCTCTGGCCTTCAGCTATCAGGCCGATATCTCCAACGCCCCCACACCGGCTGTCAGCGGCCCGATCAAAGATCCGCAGGGCTTCATGGCTCAACTGCGGCACCGGCTGATGAACGAGACGCCACAAGGCCTGCAACGTCTGGATCTGGCCTTTATAGATGTTGATGGCGACCAGCAGCTGCCGACAGCCGCGCGCCAAAAGGTGCACGAAGATATCGTTCGCGTATTGCAGGGTCTTTCACTGGACGGGAACAGTGCCACCCAGCTCACCAATGACCGCTACGCTCTGGTCCGCCCTTCCGGCGCGCAGCTGGATCTGAGCGCAGAAATAAACGCCGTTGGGCAGGTAAACGGGATCGAGCTGACAGCCCGCACCATGCAGGCGGCTCTGGGCAGTGATCCTGCCGCCGCATTGCGGGCCATGCGCTTTGCCATCGAAGCCTGCCTGCGCGAAGACACGATGGAAGCGCCACAGAGCTATTTTGCCGAAACTCTGGCACGCACCTTACGCGACGCTGACCATTTCAGGACTCTCGTCCGCGATCGCGAGTTTTCCCTGCATTACCAGCCGATCGTGTGCCTAGGCGAAAGGGCCATCCACCACTACGAAGCCCTGTCGCGCTTTCCTCGCAGCCACGGCCCCGGTCCGGCCATCCGCATGGCCGAAGAACTGGCCCTGATCGAGACCTTTGATCGCACGGTCGCCGAAATGGCCGTTACGCGTCTGCGCACCTCCGCCTCGAGGAAGTTGCAGATTGCCGTGAATGTTTCGGGCGCATCCCTAGCCAATGATGCCTACATCACCGCCCTACTGGCCCTAACGGCCTCTGCGCCGGAACTGCGCTCTCGCCTGCTGGTCGAAGTTACGGAAACCGCAGCCTTGGCCGATCTGGCCTCTGCCAACCGCCGTCTGGCCTCTTTGCGCGAAGTGGGTATTCGGGTTTGTATTGACGACTTCGGCGCGGGCTCCGCCAGCTTTGACTATTTGCGGGGCCTCAACGTGGATTTCGTCAAAATCGACGGCACATTGGTCAAGGATGTCCAGGCCGAGGCCCGTAGCCGCACTTTGATCGCCCATCTGGTCGAGTTATGCCGCTCGCTGGAAATGCAGACCGTGGCCGAGATGGTCGAGACCGAAGCTCAGGCACAAGCCCTGACCGAGCTTGGCGTCACCCATGCGCAAGGCTGGCTGTTCGGCAGGGCCGAGGCCGAGCCCAACCCACGCCTTCCTACATCCACGCCTGTGGTTGCCCGTCGCCGCGGCTCAACGGAGACCTGGGGCTAAGGCCTCGTCAGTACCAGTTCGTCTTCGAGATTGATCGCCTGCAGAAAACTACGGTCGTGGCTGACCACCACCAGCGCTCCATCATAGGCGCACAAGGCTTCTTCGACGGCAGCAATGGATGGCAGGTCCAGATGGTTAGTCGGTTCATCCAACAGCAGCAGACGCGCAGGCCTTTTGCCGCCCAGAACACACGCCAGTCCCGCCCGCAGACGCTCACCGCCTGACAACTCACCGATCCGTTTCAGCGCCGATGTATTGCGGAACAGAAAGCCCGCCAACGCAGCCTGTGCATCCTGTACCGTATTGTCAGGGTTCAGGCGTAGCCATGCATCGCGGACAGTCTCTTGCTCATCCAGCAGGCTAACGTCCTGATCCAGATAGGCGGCGGTTTCACTGAGCACCACCGTGCCTTCATCCGGTCGGACATGCCCTGACAGTACGCCCAACAGGGTCGACTTTCCTGCGCCGTTAGGCCCGGTCACCCCCAGCCGCATCGGTCCACGCAGATGCAGCGATGAGACGCTCAGCACGGATACACCCTCACGGCGAACCACCACATTATCCAGCCGCGCCACATCACGACCGGCAGCTAATCCGGTCGGCGCTATACGGATACTTGCTTCGCGCTGCTGGCGCGCTGCGGCTTCAGCCTCGGCAAAATCTGCAGCGCGGCTGTCTACGATCTTCTGGGCATGGACTTTGGCTGAGCCGCCCGATTGCTGCGCCGCACTTTTGCGCAGCCCCAGCAGCAATTTAGGTATGTCTCCGCGCGCGGAGGCCTTCTTGCCGGCACTGGCGCGCTGCTCTGTCCGCTCATAGGTTTGCTGCGCTTGCGCCTTGGCGTCTTCCAAGGCCTTGCGGCTGTGGTCCAGACGCGCCTCTAGCGCCGCGCGTTCCAAATCGCGTTGGATCCGATAGGCGTCGTAGTTGCCGCCATAGCTGGCCAGCCCGTCGGCCCTAAGCTCCACGATGCGGTCCATGTGCCGCAGCAGGTCGCGATCATGGCTGGCTACAATCAGACAGCCCTCCCAAGAGGCCACCAGTTCAGCCACCGCCGCTCGCCCGTCTGCGTCCAGATGGTTGGTCGGTTCATCAAGAAGAACGACATCCGGCGCAGCCATTATCATACCGGCCAAGGCAACGCGTGCACGCTCGCCTCCGCTCAGTGTGCCGAGAAGCCGCTGTGGTTCGATGCCGTCAAGACCGACGCGGGCCAAAGCCGCCTCCAGACGGCTTTCCAGCGTCCAGTCTGCATTATCCAAGTCGTCGTCACTGGCATCGCCATCCAGAACGCGCGCCAAAATAGCGAGGTCCCCGGCCACGCCCAAAGCGGCTGCCACTGTGGCCCCCTCGTCGGGTGTCAGTTGCTGTTCCAAGCGCCAGACACGACCGTCCACCGCCACATGCCCTTCATCGGGCAGACGTTTGGATGTGATCAGATCAAGCAGCGTCGTCTTGCCGGTGCCATTGGCACCCACAAGCCCTACGCGCTCCGAACCGAAGCTGGCATTCAGATTTTGAAAGAGTGCGCCTCCGTCAGTCGCGCGGACGCCTGTCGAGACGAGGGTCACGCGTGCGGACGCGGACGCGTTTGGCCTTTGGCTGGTTGGCATGAAGCACCATAAAGAGCGTGGCGGACAGCAGTGTTGCGGTTGCCATTGCGCTGATCATGTTCTTCGAGCCTCCTACACAAATGTGGCCTGACACAGAGGATGGGGTCTCGGCACAGCCCGTGCAAGTGCAAAAACGTCCTACGCAGACGGGACAATTGCCCTGGGTCGGGTCCGAAATATTCCAAAACCCAAGAGTCACACCTATTTAGCACCATGACCACGCCGCGCCCCACGCTCGAATTTTCTGTCCAGACGCCTGAAAACCGTCAGGAGGCGCAGCTTCGCCGTGAGGCGGCGACCGCCCGCATTATGCAGGAGACCGGCATCGACCAACCGATGATCGATGCTCTGGTCGATGGCTTCTATGATCGGGTGCGGCAGGATGATCTGATTGGACCTGTGTTCACTGCCAAGATCAGCGACTGGGGCCCGCATCTGGAGCAGATGAAGCTGTTCTGGTCATCGGTTGCGCTGTCAACGGGTGTGTATCAGGGCCGCCCCATGCCCAAACACATGCCGCTGCCGATCGACGCGCGCCACTTTGATCGCTGGCTGTCACTGTTCGAGGACACGGCCCGCACCTTGTGTCCGCCGATCGCCGCAGAGCATTTCATCGCGCGTGCCCGACGCATAGCGCAAAGTCTGGAACTGGGCGTGGCCAATGCCGCCGGCGTTCTGCTGGACAACGGCGAACGTTATATCCGTCGAGATAGCGGTTGGACGCCCTGAACGCGACCAAAGTTGCTATTTTGTTCTTGATGTAATCCGGAAATAAGTCACCATATAGCGGCGTCCGCCGGACCTTTCTTACCGTCCCCCGCGTTCATGGGCCCTGATGACCGACAAGCAAAACCTTATCCGTGTGCGCGGCGCGCGTCAGCACAATCTCAAGAATGTCGATATCGATATTCCGCGCGAGAAGCTGGTGGTGATGACCGGCCTGTCCGGCTCGGGTAAATCCTCGCTCGCGTTTGACACCATCTACGCCGAGGGTCAGCGCCGCTATGTCGAAAGCCTGTCGGCCTATGCGCGTCAGTTCCTTGAACTGATGGGCAAGCCGGATGTGGACCTGATCGAAGGCCTTTCGCCGGCTGTCTCCATCGAGCAGAAGACCACGTCCAAAAACCCGCGCTCGACCGTGGGTACAGTGACGGAAATCCACGACTATATGCGTCTGCTGTGGGCGCGGGTGGGTGTGCCCTATTCGCCGGTCACGGGCCTGCCGATTGAAAGCCAGACCATCAGTCAGATGGTCGATAAGCTGGTGGCTCTGCCCGAAGGAGAACGCATCCTGCTGCTGGCCCCCGTCGTGCGTGGCCGCAAGGGCGAGTACAAAAAGGAAATCGCCGAGTGGCAGCGTCAGGGCTTTCAGCGTCTGAAGATCGATGGCGAGTTCTATTCCATCGAGGACGCACCGACCCTCGACAAGAAGTTCAAGCACGACATCGACATCGTGGTGGACCGCATTGTCACCAAGGCCGGCCTTGAGGGCCGCTATGCCGACAGCCTGCAAACCGCGCTGGGTCTGGCAGACGGTCTGGCCGTGGCTGAATGGGCCAAGCCTGCCGAGGGTGAAGACAAGCCGCGCACCCTCACCTTCTCGGAGCGTTTCGCCTGTCCGGTGTCGGGCTTCACCATCACCGAGATCGAACCGCGTCTGTTCTCGTTCAACAACCCGTTTGGTGCCTGTCCGAAGTGCGACGGTCTGGGCGTGAAGTTGGCGTTCGATGCCGATCTGGTTGTACCGGATCGCGACAAGACCCTGCACAAGGGGGCTATCGCGCCGTGGTCCAAGACCCAATCCCCGCTGTACACCCAGACCCTGCAGGCGCTGTCGCTTCACTTCGGCTTCTCGATGGACAAGCCGTGGCGCGACCTGCCGGATACGGCGCGACAGGTCATCCTGAACGGCACGGGCAGCGAGAAGATCAAGTTCGTCTATGACGACAACGCCCGCAAATACGAGGTAGCCAAGCCGTTTGAAGGCGTAATGCCGAACCTCGAGCGGCGCTGGCGCGAGACGGATTCGGCCTGGGTGCGCGAAGAACTGGGTCGCTATCAGTCCGAAACGCCCTGCGATGCCTGTGGCGGCAAACGTCTGAAGCCCGAGGCCTTGGCTGTGAAGGTCGGTGGTTCGGATATTGCCGACATTTCCGAACTGTCGATCAGCAAGGCTTTCCTGTGGTTTTCGACGCTGGAAGACAGCCTGACCGAGAAGCAGATCGAAATCGCGCGCCGGATCTTGAAAGAGATCACCGACCGCCTGCGCTTCCTGAACAATGTCGGGCTCGACTATCTGAACATGTCCCGCGCCTCTGGCACCCTGTCGGGCGGCGAAAGCCAGCGAATCCGCTTGGCCAGCCAGATCGGCTCGGGCCTGACCGGTGTGCTTTATGTGCTGGACGAACCGTCTATCGGTTTGCACCAGCGCGACAACACCCGCTTGCTGGAAAGCCTGCAAGGTCTGCGTGACCTCGGCAACTCTGTGCTGGTGGTCGAACACGACGAGGAAGCGATCCTGACGGCGGACTATGTCATCGACATGGGACCGGGCGCAGGCGTCAACGGCGGCAACGTCTGCGCCGAGGGTACGCCCGAGCAGATCATGGCCAATCCGAACAGCCTGACGGGCCAGTATCTGACGGGTGACCGCGAAATCCCTCTGCCCGTCGATGGTCGTCGTCCTGTCGACCGCAAACGGATGCTGAAGGTCACCGGTGCCACGGGCAACAATCTGAAGAACGTCACCGGCGAAATCCCTGTCGGCGTGTTCAACTGCATTACCGGCGTGTCGGGTGGCGGCAAGTCCACCTTTACCATCGAGACCCTGTACAAGGCCGCCGCGCGCCGCCTGAACAATGCCTCGGCCGCACCGGCACCATTTGACCGCATCGAAGGCCTGAACCACTTCGACAAGGTCATCGATATCGACCAGTCCCCGATTGGCCGTACCCCTCGGTCGAACCCGGCCACCTACACCGGAGCGTTCAACCCGATCCGTGACTGGTTCGCTGGCCTGCCGGAATCCAAGGCGCGCGGGTATGGCCCGGGCCGGTTCAGCTTCAACGTCAAAGGCGGTCGCTGCGAAGCCTGTCAGGGCGATGGTGTCATCAAGATCGAGATGCACTTCCTGCCGGACGTGTACGTGACGTGCGACGTCTGCAAGGGCAAACGCTACAACCGCGAAACGCTGGAAATCCTGTTCAAGGGCAAGAGCATCTCGGATGTTCTGGACATGACGGTCGAGGAAGCCGGTCGCTTCTTCGATGCCGTGCCGTCCATCCGCGACAAGATGCTGACGCTGACGCGCGTGGGACTTGGTTATGTGAAGGTGGGCCAACCTGCCACCACCCTGTCGGGCGGTGAGGCCCAGCGCGTGAAGCTGGCCAAGGAACTGTCGCGCCGTGCGACGGGCAAGACGCTCTACATCCTCGATGAGCCGACCACGGGTCTGCACTTCGAAGACACGCGCAAGCTGCTGGAAGTGCTGCAAGAGCTGGTCGACAACGGCAACACCATCGTGGTTATCGAGCACAACCTCGATGTCATCAAGGTGGCCGACTACCTGCTTGATTTCGGCCCCGAGGGCGGCGACGGCGGCGGCGAGATTGTCGCCTATGGCACGCCAGAGGAAGTGGCCGAAAATCCAAAGAGCTGGACCGGCCGCTATCTGAAAGAGGTGCTCGACCGCCACGAGCAACGTCGCAGGGCGCGCGTGGCCGATCTGACCACGGCAGCCCCCCGGACCAAGGCGGCAAAGGCCAAGCAAAAGGCCTAATAAAAATGGGGCGGGATGATCCGATCATCCCGCCCCATTTTATTTCCAATCGCAAATCTGTGGCTTAGCGCCCGACGATATCGCGATAAGCCGACGCGAACGGCGCATACACGATGCTGATCTGGGCCGATGTGACGATCGCGTTCACCACACACCAGACGAACAACCCGGCCAAAACCGGACCGCTCGTCGCGACCAGCAGGTTCTCGATACCGCCCGTCATCAGGCTCAGTGGCGTGAAGACCAGAGAAGCAAGGAAGCTGACCAATAGGGACAGCAGCAGCGCCAAGAGGCCCGTGCCCAGCAAGGGCCCGAGACGGCCTTTGGTGAGCTGGAAACTGCGGGCAATGCCGATCTTCTTCTCGACATAGGTGGCCGGAGCCGCCAGTACGAGCTTCAGCGTCAGCCAAACCAAACCGGCGACGAGCGGCACCAACAATAGAACCGACAGCACCGAAAGGGCGGTGTGCACCATCCCGCCCAAAGCCGCGACCATGGCCACCAGCCCCATCCCCAGGAATGCAGCCGCGCCCTGGATCAGAACCTCAAGAACCTTCGTTGCCAACATACGCAGTTCGTCAGCACCTATGCGCAGATAACCGTACTGGCTCTGCTGGGGTTCGATGACCGCGCGAATAATGGCCGTATGCACTACCGCCGTCGCTATCAGGGTAATCGGCAAGTTGATCGCCATCATCTGCCCATAGAGCGGGAAAAGCTGCATCAGCTGCGCCTCGCCCATGGTCGTGCCGCTGGACAGGGTCGTGATCTGTTGCATCAGCACCGCCAGAATGCGGTGGCGGAGCACCAGGCTGATGACGATAGACACGAAGTAGACCAACGCCCACGCGACGAGCGCTTTGGGCTCACGCCGTGTCAGGCGAAACCCCTCCAGCGCGGTCTGGGTCGGTATAAAACTCATATAAATCTCTACAAACTTAAAGCGTGGGCGCAGTCGTCGGTACGGATGCAGAAGCATTGGCCGCACGCCAAGCCATTTGGTGCCAAGCCGAGGCAAACGGACCGAAGGCCAGCACATAGGCTATGCCGCTGAAAATCGCAGCAAACAAAGCATAGGCGATACACAGGCCTATCACCCCGCCCCATCCGATTATTTCGTTGATCGGCAGTCCGCTATCCAGTGAACCGTGCATGGCAAATACGGCGGCGATGATGACGATGAAGCCGATAAAGTACATCACCAGAGCCACCGCGATGTACAGCAACGCCACTATCACGCCCAACCCCAACAGCGGCCAGAAATGGCCCTTGGTAGCCTGCCAGCCCTGCACAAAGGCAAAATCTCGCAGGCCGACACTGGCGGCCAAAATCAACGATGTTTTGATCGCAGCCCAGATGAGGCCCACCAGTCCTATCACTCCGATGAGAATGCCGACCAAGACGCCTACGATCTGGCCGGACACCGCCGCCAGCGCCGCGCCAATCAGCACGGCGATCAGAGCGATCAGAAAAATCACGATGGCGAAACCGATCCACAAAGCCAGCAGCACCACAAAGCTGCGCACGGCTTGCATATCCGGCTTCAGTCCAAACCACGCATGGGTGCTATCGCTGCGAATGATGTGTTCGTTGATAGCCTTGCTGACCAGAACCATGGCTCCCAGAGCCACGATCTGAACGGCCCAAGATACCATGTTGATCTGCATCGCCACGCTTTGCATGGCCGGATCGTTCTCGTTGCCAAGCTGATCCAGCGTCAGATTGCCCATGACGCCGTACATAACGAGGAAGACAGGCACTGACGGTAGGGTCAGCAACAGGCCCCACACAAACACATGGAGCGGCTTCTTGATCATCAGACGCCAGGTCTCCTTAAGGGCCAAACCCATATCGAATGGGCGCGCGTCTGTGTGATTCATTTCAGCCTCCGTTGATATCCCTGCATACGACACAAGCGAACAACATGACAGCGAGGCCATAGCCCGCTAGAAGCGCGCCTATGTCCACCCCCTCTACTCCTCGCCCCGTACACGTTATCGGCGGCGGCATGGCCGGTTCCGAAGCTGCATGGCAGATCGCCAATGCGGGCGTACCTGTCATACTGCACGAAATGCGCCGCGATGAAACTGCCGCCGATGGATCGGTTGTGCAGGTCCGCACCGACGCGCACCAGACCGCAGGTCTGGCCGAACTGGTCTGCTCCAACTCGTTCCGTTCGGACGATTGGGAATACAACGCCGTCGGCCTGCTGCACCAAGAGATGCGCGAGCTGAACTCGATCGTCATGGCGTGTGGCCAAGAGCATCAGGTTCCCGCTGGCGGCGCACTGGCGGTAGACCGCGACGGCTTCTCGGATGCTGTGACCAAGCGCCTGATGGAGCACCCGCTCATCTCCATCGTGCGCGAAGAGATCGCAGGCATTCCGCCGGAAGACTGGGACAATGTCATTGTCGCCACCGGCCCGCTGACGTCCGAAGCCCTAGCTAGCGAGATTCTGAAACTCGGTGGCGAGGAAGGCCTCAGCTTCTTTGACGCCATCGCGCCGATCATTCACGCCGACAGCATCAATTTCGACGTCGCATGGATGCAGTCGCGCTATGACAAGGAAGGCCCCAGCGGCGAGACCGCGGCCTACGTCAACTGCCCGATGGACAAGGAGCAGTACGACGCCTTCATCGACGCCCTGCTGGCCAGCCCGACCGCAGTGTCGAAAGAATGGGAGCACGTCCCTTATTTTGACGGCTGCCTGCCGATCGAAGTGATGGCCGAACGTGGCCGCGAGACGCTGCGCCACGGCCCGATGAAACCGGTTGGCCTGACCAATCCGCGCAACCCGACCGTAAAGTGCCACGCCATCGTGCAACTGCGTCAGGATAATGCTCTGGGCACGCTGTATAACATGGTCGGCTTCCAGACCAAGATGAAGTACGGCGCGCAGACCGAGGTCTTCCGCATGATCCCGGGTCTGGAGAATGCACAGTTCGCTCGTCTGGGCGGTCTGCACCGCAACACCTACCTGAACTCGCCCAAGCTGTTGGACAAGCAACTGCGCCTGAAGGCCATGCCGCGTCTGCGTTTTGCCGGTCAGGTCACGGGCGTTGAAGGCTATGTCGAAAGCGCCGCCATGGGCTTGTTGACGGGCCGTCTGGCTGCGGCTCAGGCACTGGGCCGTCAGATTGACGCGCCGCCGCCGGAAACCGCTATGGGCGCGCTGGTCGAGCACATTACCGGCGGACACATGGAAGGCTCGAAATTCCAGCCGATGAACATCAACTACGGCCTGCTTCCGCCGCTGGAGGCGCCCAAGGTTGATGAGGACGGCAAGCGTATCCATCCCAAGGAACGCGGCCGTGCCAAGAAGCGCCTGCAGAGCATCCGTGCTCTCGATGCGCTGAAGAAATGGCGCGACGTGAACTTCTAAAACACCGAACGGGGGGGGGGGGGGGGNNTAAAACCCCGAACGGGCGGCTGAGCGATCAGCCGCCCGTTATGGTTTTGACGAAGACATAGACGGCGACTAGCAGGATCATCCCTGCAAACAAGCGACGACTAATCGCGGCATGATCCGCCAGTCGCTTGGAAGTCGGCAGACCGGCCCATGTGCCGACTGCGCCGCCGAGGGCCATGGCCAAGACGGCCCACCAGTTTATCATTCCCGACAGGCTGTAGTTGACTGCCGTGCTGGCTCCGAAGGCCGCAACACTCAGCAGCGAGGTCGCTTGCGCGGCGGCCAGCGTCATGCCCGTTGCCCATACCAGGCCCGGCACAATCAGAAATCCGCCACCAATCCCGAAGAAGCCCGCTGCGCTACCCACTACCGTCGCCGCGCCGGCCAATCTCGGCACCATCTGCCGGTTCAAACGCGCGTCCGGGTTTCCCAAATCCCGCTTTGGCCGCAGCATTGACGCCCCAATCAACGCCATAGCCACTGCAAAGGCGATCAACAGGGCGTCTCCCGAGATGGTCTTGGCGACACTGGATCCGATCCATGCGGCTGTCGCGCCAATCACGGCGAACATAACAGCGCAGGGCCAGCGGACACGCCCTGCCCGTGCCTGCCCGGCCAGTGCCGTCAGGCCGTTTAGGGCCACGCCCGCTGCTGAGATGCCGATGGCGGTGTGAGGATCAGCTATCCCCACAACATAGAGCAACAGCGGCACCGCCAGAACCGAACCACCCCCGCCGAAGACCGTCAGCAACAGAGCAACAAGCCCTCCGCTGAGGCCTGCCAGCAGGAACTGTATCGGCTCCATTGCCCTAGGCCTTCTTCATTGCGCGGTTCCACGGCATCACCGCCAGAAGGCGCGCCATGCCACAGAAACCGGTCGCTCCCGCTAGAAACAGGCCAGCACCCACGAAGGCGCACAGACCATAAAAGCCCGGATGCACGACAGTGCCCAGAACTGCGCCCACCAGAATAAGGCCGCCAGCGGCCATCTGTACCTGACGCATCAGCTCCAACGGCTGTCTGGTATCGACCTTCACGGGCAAGCCCGACTTCTTCCAGCCATCCAAACCGCCTTCTAGCACATAGACCATGCCGGAAACACGCGCATCCAGACGCGCGCACGCCCCGGTGGTGCGGTTGCCGCTGCGGCACATGAAGATGGTGTCCTTGTCCGCTTCCAGATTCAGATTGGTGTTGTCGAAGATCGACAGTGGAGCCAGCACTGCGCCATCGATATGTTCGCGGGCATATTCATCAGGCTCGCGAATATCTACGAGCACAGCCTTGCCAGCTTTCAGGCGTGCAGCAACGTCCTGCGGTTGCAGGTTCACAAGAGGATTCATTGTCGAATTCCTTTCGGCCTTAGCCCGCGCTCGGCGGGCAATAGATTTCAGCCAGCGTACCGATCAGCTTCAAAGCCGAAGGATCGCTGATGCTGTAGAAAACAGCCGTGCCCTGTCGTCGGGCCTCGACCAGTCCATCGTCACGCAGACGCGCCAGATGCTGTGACAGCGCGGACTGGGACAAGCCCAGTTGCAACTCGGCCACCTGCTTCTCGCCCTCGCCCAACTGGCACAGGATCATCAAGCGACTTTCGTTAGACAGGGCCTTAAGCAGCTTTGCTGCCTCTCCGGCATTTTCCTGAAACTGCTCGAGGCTCATTTGCGTGAGATCAACCATGCAGCCAATATATAAGAACTTGCTAAATTAGCAATACCTAATATGTTGTAATCCGAATGGAGGACATCATGACCCATACCCCCACCCCAGAGGTGACTGGCTTCTTTGATGCTCAGACCAATACAGTCAGCTATCTGGTGGTTGATCCTGCAACGCGACATGCCGCCATTATCGATCCGGTGCTTGATTACGATGCCGCAGCGGCGCGTACATCAACCCAATCGATCGACGCCATTATGCAGACGGTTTCCGAGCGTGGCCTCAAATTGGTGCGCGTTCTGGAAACCCACGCCCACGCTGATCACCTGACGGGTGCTGACGAAATCCGTACCCGTACCGGCGTACCTATCGGCATAGGTCAGCACATCACCAAGGTGCAAAAAGTCTTCGGCAATCTGTTTGAAGCCCACGATGTCAGTCACGATGCCGTTGTCTTCGACGAGACCTATACAGACGGCGATAGCTTCCAGATCGGTGAACTGAGCGCCCGTGTGATTCACACGCCGGGACACACGCCTGCCTGTGTCACCTATGTGATCGGCGATGCGGCCTTTGTCGGCGACACGCTGTTCATGCCGGACTATGGCACTGCGCGCTGTGACTTCCCCGGCGGCGATGCCCGTACGCTCTATCGTTCGATCGAAAAGATCCTAGCGCTTCCGGAAGAAGCCCGCATATTCGTCGGCCATGACTACCTGCCGCAGGGCCGTAGCGATTATGTCTGGGAAACCAGCGTGGGCGCGCAGAAATCCGGCAACATCCACATCGGCCAAGGGCGCACGGAGGACGAGTTTGTGGCCTTGCGGGAGGCCCGAGACGCCACCTTGTCGGCACCCAAACTGATCCTGCCCGCGCTTCAGGTGAATATCCGCGCCGGAGCCTTGCCGCCCCCCGAAGAGAGCGGGACGCGGTTTCTGAAACTGCCGCTCAACGCGATGTAGGCGGGCTTAGCTCAGTTGGGACAGGGCGACGCTCACGATCCACATCAGGATCGGCGGCGACGCGACGATGATGGCCAGACCATATTGCCGCCGCAGCAGTAGCCACCACGCCACCAGCGGGCAGATCATCAGGGCGCAATACGGGATCATCGTCTGCAAGGCTATGCCCAGTCCCACGGCCCCCTCGCGATAGGCGGCCCATGTCAGAACGACCGGCATCAGGCCGACGAATGTTCCGGCCAGACCGAACAGGGTGGTCACCGCCAGCCACAGGGCGGCGGGTCGGCGAAGTTTGGCGTTGGTCATCTTAGATACGGCCCCTCACCGTGTTCCAGAACAGTTGCAGCCGCTTGGTCGGCTCGGCCTGCTGACGCGAAAGGCTGGCGTGGGCCACGGCGGGAAAAGCCTTGGCTGGCAGAGACTTCAGAGCGGCATTTGCGGCAGGCTTCAACGCCTTGGCCTCTGCTTCCCGCCCTGTCTGCATCATGCCGAAGACACGCCCCGCATCCCTAGCTGCCGATGCATGATCCCCTGCCCCCAATATGCGCGCTGCCAGCACCATGGGGCCGGCGAAAAAGGCGTCCAGATCGTGCGGAGCCTTGTGCACACGGCCGATGTGCGCCCCGATCAGAGCGTCAAACGGCGCACGATCCAATCCGCGGCGGTTCACCAGTTCTGTAAGGCCCTCCAACACAGGATGGCCGACGCGCGGTGTATTGGTGAACACCCCGTCCATCTGCTCGGCCCACCACGTAAATCGCATCTCTGCCAGCAAGGGCTGGGTCACGCGCGTGGGAATAGCGACCAGTTCGGCCTCGAACGCATAAAGGGTTATCAGATCCGCCCGCGCTTGACCGTCATCGACAAACCGGCTGGACAGCCAGCGGTCGAGGTCGGCCGCGCGTACCTGAGCATCAAGATCAACAGAAGTCATGTTGCCCCTGCCATGCGGCACGAAGCGGAGCGGCGCAAGCCGCTTCTGCGTCCTGCGTCACCGGATACAAAAAACCCGCCTGTCCAAAAGGTCAGGCGGGTTGATTGTTTCAGCACGACGAACCGTTAGGGACGGCTGGCCATGCCCAGTTTCACCGGCTTGAGGTCATCGTCGCCACCGCGCGAGATGTTCCCGCGACGCACGCCCCACATAAGCACGATCGGCGTACCGACATAGATCGACGAGAAGGTGCCGATGATGATGCCCAGCATCAGGATGATCGAGAAGCTGAACAGGGCCTCGCCGCCGAAGATGGCCAGAATGGCCAGCACACCCACCGCCGTCACACCGGTCATGATGGTACGGGTCAGGGTCTCGTTCAGCGACAGGTCGATCACGTCCTGCAACGGCATGGTCTTATACTTGCGCAGGTTTTCGCGCAGGCGGTCGAACACAACCACGGTGTCGTTCATCGAATAGCCGATAACCGTCAGAATGGCTGCCACGGTGTTCAGGCTGAACTCGAAGCGGAACAGCACGACCAAACCAAAGGTCAGGATCACGTCGTGCAGCAGACCGATGATCGCGCCAAAGCCAAACTGCGGCTCAAAGCGGAACCAGATGTACAGGAACATCAGGAAGATCGCGGCAGCCAGAGCATACAGGCCCGAGCGGAACAGCTCGCCAGACACCTTCGAACCCACGACGCTGACACCCGAATAGGTCACCTCGCCCACGCTGTCGCTGATCGCCTTTTCGACGCGCGCCACAACTTCGGACTGGTTCTGACCTTCAGGGATCTGGAAACGGATGATTGCCGCAGACTCGCTGTCGATACCTTGAACTTGAACGTCGCCCAGACCGAGGTCACCCACGGCACCACGCACGCGCTCCAGCTGAAGCACCTGACCGGCTGGCTTGGACACTTCCATGGTGGCACCACCACGGAAGTCGATGCCCAGATTAAGGCCGGGATAGAAGCAACCGATGATCGACGCCACGCACAGCAGGGCGGCAAGACCGCCCATGAGCTTGGCATGGCGCACGAACCGGAAGTTGGTCTTCTGCGGCATAAGTTTGATGAGAGGCCATCCACGCATCGACATTACTCCGCGATCGGCAGTTTTTTCGGCTTGGCCACTTTGAGCCAGTAGCCGAGCAGGACTTGAGCAACCATCACCGACGAGAACATCGAGGTGAAGACGCCGATGGTCAGGGTCCAGGCGAAGCCGCGAACCGGACCCGCGCCGAACATGAACATAATCAGCGCCGCCACAAGGGTGGTCAGGTTGGCGTCGACAATGGTGCCCATGGCACGGTTGAAGCCGGCATCCATGGTGGCAATGACCGAACGGCCCAAGCGGGCTTCGTCGCGCATCCGCTCATAGATCAGAACGTTGGCGTCGACGGCCACGGCGAAAGTCAGCACCAGACCGGCAATACCCGGCAGGGTCAGGGTCGCGCCCACCAGAGACATGGCCGCGATGATCAGAATGCCGTTCAGGATCAGGCCCAGTACCGAGATACCGCCGAACAGGAAGCCATAGAAGGCCAGCATGATGACGATAATCAGAGCAAAGCCGATGACGGTCGAAATGGCACCGGCCTTAACGGCATCAGCACCCAGTTCAGCCGTCACCACGCGGCGCTCTTCCACCGTCAGCGGAGCCGGAAGGGCACCGCCGTTCAGCAGGTTCACCAGTTCCGATGCCGATTGGATCGAGAAGCTGCCGGTGATCTGGCCGGTACCGCCCGTGATCGCGCCCTGAATGGTCGGGGCCGAAATCACCTTGCCGTCGAGGATGATAGCGAAGGGCTTACCGATGTTCTGGGCCGTGGCCTGACCGAAGCGGCGTGCGCCTTGGCCGTCGAACTGGAAGTCGATAGCCGGACGACCGTTTTGGTCCGTACCCACGCCTGCGCGGGTCAGGTTTTCACCCGACACCAGCACACGGCGCTTCACCAGATAAGGCGTCTGCGCATCGTCAAACAGCAGTTCGGCATCCGGCGGCACGCGGCCGGCCAAAGCGTCCTGCAGGCCCGACGGGGAAACATCGACCATTTGGAAAGTCAGCTGGGCGGTTTGGCCAACCAGACGTTCCAGTTCACCCGGATCGCTCTGACCGGGGGCCTGAACCACGATACGGTCCGCGCCCTGACGGGTGATAGCGATTTCCTTGGTGCCGGTGCCGTCCAGACGACGGCGCACCACTTCGATCGACTGATCGACAGCGGTTGCCCCCATGTTGGCCATGGCGACGTCGGTGAACGAATAACGGATGCGATTATTGCTCAGGCGCGTGACCTGACGGTCCGATACGCCCGTGGCACCAATACCCGTATTGGCCAGCGTGCGCATGGCGGTCAGGGCGGCATCGAACTGCGCACCTTCAGCGACAGTGACGACCACGCCACCGGCTTCGCGCTGCATTCCCGCGATGTTGATGCGCTGCTCACCCAAAGTGACGCGCACATCTTCCATCAGGTTGGTAACGCGCTTTTCGCGCATGGCAGGAACGTCAACCTCGAGCAGGAGGTACGAGCCCCCCTGCAGGTCGAGACCAAGGTTCACACCGTTCTTGGGCAGCCAGCCCGGGAGTGCCTGACGTTGCTCGGGCGACAGCATGCTGGGGAATGCCAGCAGCAGGCCGAAGACAAGCGACAGCACGACCAGGACGACTTTCCAGCGTGCAAGCTGAATCATGTCAGAGCTCTCTCCGGGTGGCTAAAGCCAAAAGGGGCTGGTTAGCCCTTATCGTTTGCAGCGATAGCGGTGCGGTTACGCACCTCTGCGATCATGGTGCGGACCACGCGGACCGAAACGCCTTGGGCGATGTCCACCATGGCTTCGGTTTCTTCGACGCGGGTCACCTTGCCGACCATGCCGTTCGACAGCACGACTTC
Organism: Brevundimonas sp. UBA5713; assembly: GCF_002419815.1. GTDB lineage: Bacteria > Pseudomonadota > Alphaproteobacteria > Caulobacterales > Caulobacteraceae > Brevundimonas. The sequence goes on from NZ_DIGV01000018.1 coordinate 113,751, forward strand.
ATCGCCGCGCTTCAGGGCTTTGATCATTTCCTGATGCTGCTTCATCCGCTTTTGCTGCGGACGGATCATCAGGAAGTAGAAAAGGACGAAGATCAGCAGAATCGGCGCGATGTTGACGATCATCGCCATCATGCCGGCATCTTGGGTGGCGTTCATGGAAACTCCCCGAACTGGGCCGCGCTCCGACATGGAGGGCCCATTGGAAACAAGGCGGGGAAACTAGGGTGCGCCGAAGTCTTTTGCAACGCGACGAGATGCCGTGACTGTATGTTTTACGCAAATACAGTCACGGCCGAGTTTATGTTGTGACGCTTATCGCGGCAGAATTGTCAGCGGATCGACCGCGACCGGATCGTCGCCGCGCATCTGGCGCACTTCATAGTGGATCGACGGACGACCATCACCAGCCGTCAGACCCACCGTACCGATAGCCTGTCCGGCGCGGACCTGCGCCCCGTCACGCACTGTGGCCGAGCCGAGATGGCTGTAAACCGTACGCCACCCATCGCGGTGAACGATCAGCACCGTCAGCCCCTGTCCGACGATATCATCGCCCACATAGGCGACAGTGCCATCGGCCGAAGCCTTTACCTCGGTGCCCGCAGAGGCCCCGATGTTGATGCCGTTGTTACGCTCGCCCATGCCCATAGGGCCGAAGCGGCGCAAAATGTCCCCGCGCACCGGCCACTGTAGAGCCAGCGGCTGACCAACAGCCGCACCGGCTTGCTGGGTCGGACGCGGCGCAGGTGGCAGCGGCGCATTGCCGCTGGGCGGCGGCGGCGGCGGCGGAGCCACACCGGCAGTCGCTGCCGTCACGCCCACAGGCGACGGACCGGTTGCGTAGGGATCCGTTCCCCGATCGACCGCCGTGTTGGGCAACAGGATACGCTGGCCGGCAGAAATAGAACCGCGCGGACCGAGATTATTAAGGTCGATCAACACCTGAACCGGCGTCTGGAAACGACGCCCGACGCCCGAAATCGTATCACCGGGCTGAATCACATAGGTCGAACCTGCGACGACAGGGCCCGTCGATGCCGGCGGCAAGGGCACCGTGCCCGGCGCACTGGTAGACGGATAGGCCGGACCACCGGCGGGCGGCAGGCCGCCACCTTCGATGCTGACCGACGGAGCCACCGGACCGGACTGGACCGGAGGCGGCGTCTGGGGCACCGGAGCGGAATTGTAGTACGGGCTGGACGGCTGCTGAACGGGAGGTTGCGGCTGCTGCACCGGCGGGGGCTGGCCGTACGGCNNGAGGGCGCTGGCCGTACGGCTGGCCATAGGGCGACGGCTGCGGCAACTGTCCGGTCGGAACCGGATGGGTCGGATAGCGGGGCCCCTCTGGATAGGTCGAACAGGCTGCCGCGGCCAACGCGCCCCCTGCCATCAGGCCTGCCTTGAGCCAGTTCTGCACGCTACCCATGCCCGTCTCCGTATACTTCAATCAGTTTTGCCGTTCGGCGCTGGAATCAGTCCGTAACCAAGCGACCAAGTTTCGCAAAAGTGGGGCAGAAAGGTTAACGGGCCATTCACCCTTCTTTGGCGGTGCCTTCGACCAGAGGCACGAAGCGCACTTCGCACAGGCTCTCGCGCATAAAACTACCGTCATCCTGACCGGTATAACGGTTCAGCATTTGTACCGAGGTGCGCCCCACGGGGCAGACCAAAACCCCTTTGGGTTTCAGCTGTTTGAGAAGTTCGGTCGGTTCGTGCGGAGACGCTGCCGTGACCATGATCCGGTCAAAAGGGGCCTGTTCAATCCAGCCCACACCGCCGTCGCCATGTCGCGTGAACACATTTTCAAGGCCAAGACGTTTGAAACGGCTTTCTGCCTCAGTCAGCAAACTCTTGTATCGTTCGACCGTATAGACAAAGCGCGCCATGCGGCTGAGCACCGCGCACTGATAGCCACTGCCCGTTCCGATTTCGAGCACGCGATGACGCGGCCCCACTTGCAGGGCCTGCGTCATCAGTCCGACAATAAAGGGCTGGCTGATCGTCTGGGCGCAGTCGATCGGCAGGGCCTGATCTTCCCACGCCTGATCCAGAAACTTTTCATGCACGAACAGCGAGCGGTCCACCGACTCCATGGCCGCAAGGACGCGCGCATCCACCACCCCCTGCCGCCGTAGCGCAAGGATCAGGCGTCCGGCGCGATCGTCCTCCAGACTCATTGCTCGTGTGGTCCCTTCGGCGGTGCGCCACCCAGTACCTTCTTCAGGTCATTGATCATCGGCATGTGCGTCAGATCAATATGCAGAGGCGTGACCGAGATACGGCCCTCGTCCATGGCGCGCAGGTCGGTGCCTTGCTGATGCTCGTGCGGCGTGCCTCGGAAGGCCATCCAGTAATAGTCACGACCGCGCAGGTCCTGACGGCGGATGGCGTGCAGCTCGCCGATGTCGCGGAAGCCCTGACGGGTGATTTCCACTTCCTTCACCAGCTCGGGCGGCAGTTTGGGGAAGTTGACGTTCATCACCACGCCATCCGGCCATTTTTGCTCCAGCAGGCGCTGGATGATGCCGGGGCCGAAGGCCTCGGCGGTTTCCCAATGGGCGCGAGCCTCATCGTGGAAACGCTCCAGCGACTGCGACAGGGCAATGGAGCGGATGCCAAACGCCATGCCTTGCAGCGCACCGGCTACAGTGCCCGAGTAGGACACGTCCTCACCGACATTGTGGCCGCGATTGACGCCCGAAAGCACCAGATCGGGCTTTTCGGGCATCAGGTCGTTGACCGCCAGAATGACGCAGTCGGTCGGCGTGCCCGTGACCGAAAAGCGCTTTTCGCCATGCTTGTTGACACGCAGTGGCTCGGTCAGGGTCAGGCCACGGCCCTTGCCCGACTGCTCCACCGCAGGCGCGACAATCCACACATCGTCCGACAGCGCGCGGGCGATGTTTTCCAGACAGGTCAGGCCTTCGGCGTCGATGCCGTCATCATTGGTCAGTAGGATACGCATGGTCACTCTTTAAGCCGCCGTGATCTTGGTCAGGCCGCCCATATAGGGTTGCAGCACGGCAGGAACGGCAATGCTGCCGTCTTCCTGCTGATAGTTTTCCATCACGGCGACAAGGGTACGGCCAACCGCCAGACCCGAACCGTTCAGGGTGTGCAGATACTCGGTCTTCTTCTCGCCAGCACGCTTGAAACGGGCGTCCATACGGCGGGCCTGGAAGTCACCGCAGTTCGAGCACGAGCTGATCTCGCGATAGGTGTTCTGCGACGGCAGCCACACCTCGAGATCGTAGGTCTTTTGCGCCGAGAAGCCCATGTCGCCCTTGCACAGCAGCACCTTGCGATAGGGCAGTTCCAGCGCCTGCAGCACGGCTTCGGCACAGGCGGTCATACGCTCGTGCTCGGCCTCGGAATCCTCCGGCTTACAGATCGAGACCAGCTCGACCTTCTGGAACTGATGCTGGCGGATCAGGCCGCGCGTGTCGCGACCAGCCGAGCCAGCCTCGGCACGGAAGCAGTAGGTCAGCGCCGCCAAACGGATCGGCTGTGCAACGTATTCGTCGCTCAGAACTTGCTCGCGCACCAGATTGGTCAGCGACACCTCGGCAGTCGGGATGAGCCAGCGGTTGCCCGCTTCCTCATCGACGCTGATAGCCGGATCACCGTCCACGGCGCGGAACTGGTCTTCCTTGAACTTGGGCAGTTGGCCGGTACCGAACATGGCATCGTCACGCACCAGCAGCGGCGGATTCACCTCGGTGTAGCCGTGGGTGCCGGTTTGCAGGTCCAGCATGAACTGACCCAGCGCGCGGTCCAGACGGGCGATGCCGCCCTTAAGCACGGCAAAGCGCGCGCCCGACATGCGGGCGGCGGCTTCGAAATCGACTTGCTTCAGGGCTTCGCCCAGATCGGCGTGGTCCTTGGCCGGACCCGCCGTACGCGGCGTTCCCCATTTGCTGATTTCGACATTGTCGTTTTCATCGGCACCATCGGGTACGTCTGCGGCGGCCAGATTTTTCAGGCCGCCGAGAAGATCACGCAGTTCGCCGCCCTTGGTGGCTTCGACGTCGCCCGCTTCGGCGATGACTGCCTTCAGGCTCTCCACCTCGGCCTTCAGGCGGTCCGCCTCGGCCATATCCTTCTTGCCCATGGCCGCGCCAATGGCCTTGGAAGCGGCATTACGCTTGGCCAAGGCCTCTTGGCCCGTGGTCTGCGCGCCTCGAAGTTCGATGTCCAGAGCCAGAATACGATCCACGACCGACTGGGCATTCTCGACACCGCGCGACGACCAGCCCGCCACATAGGCTGCGGGATTGTCTCGGATCGCTCTGATGTCGTGCATGATCGTGGCCTAAAGCTAGGGCAGTTAATGAAAGGCCCCTGCTCTACCTTTACTCCGGCGCTCTAGCAAACCCACCGGCTGTGAAACCTGCGTAAGATTTCATCCCTGACGATCTGCGCGAACATCGATCTTGACCGTAATGGTCTTGGAGACCCAGCTGCCTGCCGCATCAGAAGCCATGCCGAGGTCCAGTGCGGTGCGATCCACCTCGACCTCGCCACTGACGGTCGCCTTGCCGCTCGCCTCGTCAAAGGTGAAGGGCAGCACCACCGGCACCGAGTCAGATTTGATTCGCAGCTGGCCGGTAGCTTCATAGCGATTGCCGCCCAGCGCCCTGAACTCGGACGCTTCGAAATAGGCGGCCGGGAACTGGTTCGGGTTGAACCATTCGGCGCCCTTCAATGCCCCGTCCTTGGTCGCATCACCGGTCAGGGCCGAGGCCGTCTTGACGGTGACCACCGCGGTCGAGCCAGTCAGATCCGCCGGATCAAAGCGGACATCCGCCGTCCATTCGGTGAACTTGCCGGTGAAGGGCGCACCGGAGTGGGTACCGCTGAAGCTGATCGAAGAGGCCTCTGAGACGATGGCCCAAGCGTGAGCGGTACCCGGTTGCAGGCTGGTCTCAACCACCTGTTCCGAAGTGGCCGCGGCGGCGCTGGTATCAATCGACCTTGGCGCAGGCTTGGAGGCAATAGCCGCACCTACGCCCAGAATGACGATGGCAGAAGCCCCCACCAAACGCTCTGCCCATTTGGTGCCCGCACGCGGGCGGTCAGCCAGTGACACATCGGCATGCGGCAGAACCGGAACCATGTGCGATAGCACGCCGTCGCGGTTAATGAACTGGTGCTTCAGGGCGGCACCGATGTGCAGAGCCACCAGCACCACCGCCCCCCATGCCATGGCGCTGTGTGCGCTCATGCTGGCGAAGCCGATGGAGCGGCGCACGGCGTCACTGGCGCTCTCGATAAAGCCTAGATGCGGAATAACGAACAGGCCAAACCAGCTGGTCGGGACTTCCAACGGAGTGTCGGTCGAAACCGCCCAGCCACTGGACACATAGGCCCAGCCCGTCAGCGGCAGGCCGATCATCAGCGCATAGAAGGCGGCGTGGGTGGCACGGGCCGCAAACTGCTCCCAGCCCAGCATTTCACGCGGCAGGCGCGGCACAGGGTGCGTCAGACGCCAAGCCACCCGCAGCACCGTCAGCGCCAAGATCAGGAAGCCGATGGATTTGTGAATCTGGAAAACACGATACGCCAAGGCCTGCGTATCCGGCTGTTCGATAGCCGACGTCATCCACCATCCCATGGGGATCATGGACAGGATGGCGATGGCGATCAGCCAGTGCAGCAGGATGGCGACGGACGAATAGCGCTCTGTGCGCGCGACAGCGGAAGCAGACATCGGGGGGAGCCTCATCATCGCAGTGCGCCCAAGGAGAGCCCATTGCGTTAAACGAACAAGGGCGGAAGGCTTTGACCTCCCGCCCCCGCTCTTCGGGTCTTATTGGGCCGCAGCTGCCGGAGCGGCGTCGGCTTGTTTTATGAACTCGCCGTCAAAGCGGACGGTCACTTCATCACCGACATAACCTAGAGCCATGCCGAAATCGGTACGCTTGAAGGTGCCTTCAGCCGCGAAGCCGATGGCCGGAACCTGCAGGAACGGGTGGCTTTCGATCTCGCCGTTGAAAGTGGCTTTGAAGGTCACCGGCTTGGTGACACCCAGGAAGGTCAGGTCGCCCACCACGTCAGCCGTACGGTCGCCGGTCTTGGTCACCTTGGTCGATTTAAAGGTCACTTGGCCGAACTGGCGCGCGTTCAGGTGCGCCGGATTATTGGCAATGTCTTCGTTCCAGTTACGGAAGCCGCTGTTGGCGTGCGTACCGGCATAGTCACCCGGGAAGTTGGCATCGACCGAGGTCGGATCAACGGTGAACTCGACCGTGCTGTTTTCCAGATTGGCCGGATCCAGCGTGACCTTTGAATCGATCTTGTTGAAACGAATGGTGTAGTTCGAGATCGAGTTGTGCAGCACCGAGGTCTGCAGGATGGCGTGGGTCGGGTCCAGAGCATAGACGCCAGCCGGAGCCTTCAGCTCAACCGGGCCTGCGGCAGCAGCCGTAGCCGCAGCGGCCGGAGCGTCATTGTTGTTGGCCGGAGCGTTGCAAGCCGCCAGCAGGGCAGCAGCGGACACGGCGATAAAGGCAGCTTTGATCTTCACGTTGGGCCTCATGGAAAAACGCCCCGAGCAACGCGCCCAAGGCCTTAGCGACGGATGATTCCGCCTCTTAACGGTAACAGTATATGTATCAGTTTTAGATGCGCAACCCGTCTCCGATAAATAATCACAGTGAAATGTGCGCTTCTTTCAAACGGAGGATGCACAGACGATGGGGGCGGCCTATCTTGAGACTCACATGCCTATTCGTCGCCTCCCAACCGAAACCGTCAACCGCATCGCCGCCGGTGAAGTGGTCGAACGCCCTGCCAGTGCCATCAAGGAGTTGGTGGAAAACGCCATTGATGCGGGCGCGACCCATATCGAGATACAGGCAGATGGCGGCGGGCTGACCCGTATTCTGATCGCTGACGATGGCAAGGGTATCTCGAAAGAAGAGCTACCCATCGCGGTAGAGCGGCACGCCACCTCCAAGCTGGAGCCCGATGATGCGGGCGATGTGGACCTGCTGCGTATCTTCACGTTGGGCTTCCGTGGCGAGGCCCTGCCCTCCATCGGCTCGGTCGCGCGCTTGAACATCACCACCCGCGCCAAGTCCGATCAGGGCCAGCAAGACGCCTGGTCCATCACGGTCGAGGGCGGCCACCACCACCCCGTAGCGCCAGCCGCCTTCCCCGGGCCGCACGGCGCGCGGGTCGAAGTGCGCGACCTGTTCTACGCCACCCCAGCCCGACTGAAGTTTATGAAGTCGGAACGCTCCGAGGCCATGGCGATCTCGGAGGAAATCAAACGTCAGGCGATGGCGCACGAAGATGTCGCCTTCACCTTGACGCTGGACGGCAAGACGACCCTGCGTCTGCCTGCCGAACATAAGGGCGATGAAGGCCGACTGCGCCGCCTTGGCGCTATTTTGGGCCGTGACTTCGAAGCCAATGCCCTGCTGATCGATCAAGAGCGCGACGGCACGCGCCTGTCCGGTTATGCGGGCCTTCCGACCTATTCGCGTGGCAATGCGGCGCACCAGTTCCTGTTCGTCAATGGCCGCCCTGTGCGCGACCGCCTTCTGCAAGGGGCGCTGCGCGGTGCCTATGCCGACTTCCTTGCGAGAGACCGCCATCCGGCAGCCGTTCTCTTCATCGACATCGACCCGCTCTATGTCGATGTGAACGTGCACCCCGCCAAGGCCGAGGTGCGCTTCCGTGATCCGGCACTGGTGCGTGGCCTGATCGTCGGTGCGTTGAAACACGCGCTTCACGCGGCGGGCCACCGCGCCTCGACCACCGTGGCGTCGGACGCCCTATCCGGCTTTCAGCCGCACACGGGCGTTCAAATCCTTGGGCAATACACACCGACCGAACCGTCGGCGCAGGGCTTTAGCGCATGGGCCGGTTGGTCCAAACCCGAAGCTGCCGCCCAGATTATCCCCGGCCTGAACGAGCGTTCTGCCCGGGTGGAGCATACATGGAGCGGCCCGCAAGCCGCGCCCACCTTCCGCACTCTGGCCGAGGTTCAGGCCGAACATGCCGGTCAGATCACGCCCCATCCGCACGCACCGGTTGACCCGATCGACTACCCATTGGGCGCGGCGCGGGCACAGTTGCACGCCAACTATATCGTTGCCCAGACCCGCGACGGCCTTGTGATCGTTGACCAGCATGCCGCTCATGAACGCCTCGTCTATGAGCGCATGAAAGAGCAGATGGCCGAGGGTAAGGTCACCCGTCAGGCCTTGCTGACGCCCGAGGTGGTCGAACTTGAAGCCCCCGAAGCCGAGCGTATTGCGGCCAAGGCCGAAGAACTGGCCGAACTGGGCCTGATCGTCGAACCGTTTGGCGCAGGCGCAGTTCTCGTGCGCGAAACGCCTGCCATTTTGGGCGATACCGATGTGCAGGGTCTCATCCGCGACATTGCCGACGACCTGTCCGAGCATGGCTCTGCTCTGTCTCTGAAAGAACGCATGGCCGAGGTGTGCGGCACCATGGCCTGCCACGGTTCGGTGCGTTCGGGCCGCGTGCTCAGCGCGCCGGAAATGAACGCCCTGCTGCGCCAGATGGAGGCTACGCCCCACTCCGGCCAGTGCAACCATGGCCGCCCGACCTATGTCGAGCTGAAACTCAACGACCTCGAAAAACTGTTCGGGAGACGGTGATGTTCAAGTCTGTGCTGTTTGTCTGCCTTGGTAACATCTGCCGCTCGCCGCTGGCCGAGGGCGCGTTCCGTACCGAGGTTGCCCGCCGCAAGCTTCCCATTGTGACCGACAGCGCGGGCATCGCCGCCTATCACATCAACGAAAAGCCCGACCCGCGCGCCATCGCCACCGCCAAGCGCAATGGCGTGGACATTTCCGGTCTGCGCGGGCGTCAGGTGAAGCCTGCGGACTTCACCCGCTTCGACCACATCGTCGCGATGGACGCCGATAATCTGGCCAATTTGAAACGCATCATGCCTGCGAACAGCACGGCCCAACTCAGCCTGATGCTGGATTGGGCAGGCCGTAAGGGCGAGAGCGTCCAAGACCCCTATTACGGTGATGAAGGCGGCTTCAACATCACCTGGGCGGACGTGTCAGCCGCCGCCAAGGGCTTGGCGGACCACCTGTCCTAATCAGGCCGCGATCAGAATGATCGCCAATGGCGCGCCGCCTTCAACGATCTCGATCAGGCGGTCGATGTTCGGATGCGCGCCCGGACGGGCCTCGGCATCGGCGGTATGCTCGCCGAACACTTCCATGCCATGCGCAGCGGCCCCGGCGTTCAGCGTACCGAATACCTGCTGCAGATATTGATACACCGCCAGCGAGCCTTGCTTGCCCGGCGCATTCTCGATGGTTGCCACCACCGCGCCCGAGGAATCAGCCAGCTCGATACGGGCCAGCCCCTCAATCGACGGCAGCCGTTGCAGATTGTCTTTGAACGAAGCGGTGGGCTGAATCATCACGAACTCTCTAACCGGTAGATGCAGCCCCGTCTAACAGCCATGCGGCAGCTGCCAAAGCCCGATTAGAGCCTCAGCGCCTCGACAACACCGCTGGCCTTACCACCGGAATAGACCTCGCCGCCCGCCAACGCATAAACTACGCCATCAACCGCACAGCCCGCCAGACCGTGGCGCGGCACGCCCATATCCGGCCCGCGATCCCAGCGGTCAGCCGCAATGTCATAGATCCATGTCTCGGTGAAAACGCCCCCCGGCCTCGTCAGCCACTCACCGCCAAAGGCGACCAGACGATCACCAACCGTGGCCATGGCAAGGCCGCCACCGACCTGTTCGCCCGATGCCGGAGACACCGGTATCGGGGCCAGCGTGATCCAGCTATCGGTCTCGGTATCATAGCGGTCCAGCTGCCCCGTCCCGCGTCCGCCCTCCACCATACGGCCACCGGCCACATAGATGTGGTGACCATGAACGCTGGCAGCGGCACTGTTACGGGCCTGCGGTGCCGGACGGGCAGTATGCCACGTCGCATCCGATGCATCGAAGATCATGTGGGTGGTTACGTCGACCTGATCGTACCAGCCGCCGTTCTTGTCCTTGGGCGAGCGACCCGTGACCAGATGCACGCGGTCCCCGACTGTCACGCCAACCGTCTCGGCCAGTGGTTGCGGCATCTGGGTAACCGGCTGCCATAGACCGTCATCCAGCGCCCAGACATCGGTCATGGATGTCCATTCGCCACCTTCACGGCGGTCATAGCCGCCAAAGGCCCAGACACGACCGCGAACAGCCGCCATCATCGGGTGATGGCGCGGTTGCGGCAGGCGCGGCCCTTCGGTCCAAGTGTCGGTCGCCGGATCATAGATGCCGACACGGTCGTTGATGCGGGTGGTGATCGCATCGCGGATCAGACCGCCCGCGACATAGATTTTGCCGTCCAGCACCGCGCAGTACACCTCCTGCGTTGCCCACGGCATATCGGCCCGACGCTGCCAGCGCGGGCTGTTTTGACTGGCTGCGATGTTGGGGAGCACCGCCGTAGCGGCGGCAGAGGCGATCAGGCTGCGGCGATGAATCATCATGCGCCGCAGCCTATCAGCGTTACTGCGACGCTGCGACCTTCAGAAACAGCACACGTGCTGCACCGTAATCGCGCTCGTCCATGCGTTCATAGCCCGGAGTTTCGATCTCCGGCTCGTCGGAACCGCGCTCGAAAATCACCACCGCATCGGGAGCCAGCCAGTTGCCTTCCAGCAGCTTGGCTAGGGTTTGTTCGCCAAGGCCCTTTGCATAGGGCGGATCAAGGAAGGCCAGAGTGAAGGCCTCACCCGCCGAACCCGGACGCGGGCCTAGGTCGGTCGCGCTGCGACGATGGACGCGGGTGCGGCCAAACAGGCCGTAGGCGTCCATGTTCTCGCGAATCGCGCCGCGGGCCCCGTCGTCCGTTTCCACGAAAAGGCAGAAGGCCGCGCCACGCGAAATCGCCTCATAGCCGAGCGCGCCTGAACCGGCGTACAGGTCGATAACCCGTGCGCCGTCCAGAACGTCTTCAGCCCATGCGGCGTGTTCCAGCACGTTAAAAATGGCCTGCCGTGCGCGGTCGGAGGTCGGGCGGGTGCCCTGCCCCTCCGGCGCAACAATGGCGCGGCCCTTCAGACTGCCAGCGACAATCCTCATAAGCGTCTAGCCTTACGAGCGACCGCGCGGGCCGCCACGGCCTGCACCGCCACCCGGCTTGCCGCCAAAGGGTTTGCCACCGGACGGGCGACCACCCGAAGGCTTGCCACCGAACGGACGATCACCACGCGGGGCGGCGCCACGCGGACGGTCACCGAAGGAACGACCTGCTGGTTTGTCACCGAACGAACGGCCTGCCGGCTTGTCGCCGAATGAACGACCTGCGGGCTTGCGACGGTCATCAATGAACTGATCGGCACGCGGCTCGCGGTTGAACGGCTTGCGCGGGCGATCACCACCGAAGCCTTCACCCTCAGCACCTTCAGGACGGGCGCGCGGCTTAAAGGTTTTCTTGTGCTCGAACTTAGGCGCGGCTTTCGCCCAGCCTTCCTTCTTCAGCGGCTTGGCGGGTTTCTCCGGCACGCCTTCTTCCACAGCCTGATTTGCGGCTCGGACTCGGCTGGGCTTGCGCGACGGATCGGACATGGCCGAGCCCGAGCGGCCTTTGATGATGGCACCAGCCGGACGACGGCCCGGAATCGGAGCCGGAGTTGCGACAGTGTTGCCGGTCGGCAGGTTTTCCGGACGGATGTAGTCGGCCAGCAGTTCGCGGATCACGCGCGGGCCGACTTCCTCGACCGTGTTCACAGGCAGGGTGCCAAGGTTGAACGGACCATAGGCCAGACGGATCAGGCGGTTTACCTGCAGGCCGACGCTTTCGAGAACCTTGCGGACCTCGCGGTTCTTGCCTTCAGTGATCGAAACGCTGATCCACAGGTTGGCAGACGAACGCTCGTCGCCGTCGACCTTTTCCTTGACCTTGTCGAGGGTAGCTTCAATCGGGCCATAGCGGACGCCGTCCACTTCACAGCCGTCTTTCAGCTTGTCCAGACGCTCTTGCGTGATGCGGCCACGGGCGCGGGCGCGGTATTGGCGCACCAGTGCGGTGTCCGGCAGTTCCAGTGCGCGGCTCAGCTCACCGTCGTTGGTCAGCAGCAGCAGACCCTCGGTGGCCAAGTCCAGACGGCCGACCGAGATCACGCGCGGCAGATCTGCCGGAAGCGCGTCCCAAACGGTCGGACGACCGGCAGGGTCATTGTGGCTGGTGATCAGGCCTGCAGGCTTGTGATAGCGCCAGACGCGGGTGGCCTCTGCGGCGCCGACCGGCTTGCCATCGACGGTGATGACGTCATCGCGCTTCACCAGCACTGCTGGCGTGTCGAGGATGCGACCGTTCACGGCAACCTTGCCGAGGCCAATCAGGCGTTCAACCTCACGACGCGAAGCGATACCGGCGCGCGCCAAAGCCTTGGCAATACGTTCAGTACGTTCCGGGGTCGCGGGCTTCCCAGCCGGCTTGCCTCCTTTAGGTCCGCGATTCTCGAAGCGGTCACCACGATCAGGGCGATTCTCATCGCGCGAACGGGGGCCGCGGTCGTCAAACTTGCGGTCTTTCTTGTCACCGGAGCCGAATTTCGGGCCCTTATCGGCGAATTTGCGGGGACCACGCGAGGCGTCATCTTGACGGGCGCGGGGCTTCTTGTCGTTGTCTCGGGGATGGCGATCCATGATGAGCGGTTCATGAGCATGGCGCTCGATTTGGCGCAAGCGGCAGCTGAGGCTGGCGAGGTGCCTGTCGGCGCGGTGATAGTGAACGAAATAACCGGCGAAGTGATAGGTAAAGGGCAAAATCGCCCAATCACAAGCCATGATCCGACAGCTCACGCCGAAATCGTGGCGCTGCGCGACGCTGCAGCCACGGTCGAGAATTATCGACTCACGGACCTCACTTTATATGTAACGCTGGAACCTTGCGCTATGTGCGCCGGTGCCATCAGCCATGCGCGCATCGGGCGGGTGGTCTGGGGGGCCGATGATCCCAAGGGCGGCGCGGTCCACCATGGCCCGAAATTCTTTAACCAGCCGACATGCCACTGGCGACCGCAAACCGAGGCTGGCGTACAGGCCGAGCCAGCCGCCAACATGTTGAAAACCTTCTTTCGCGAACGGCGCGGCAAAGGAACCGCCAAGGTACCCCCGCGTTAGCCAAGAAACGGACATTCCTGTCCGCTGCTTGACGAGGACGTGGCGTGAAACCGTTGCCGATTTCCTTTGCCATATTGGCGACTGGCCTTTCAGCGTGCGGTCCATCCACCACCCCACCCTCCAATGACGGTGACGCCGTTCAAGCCCGCGCTCAAGAGGCGCTGAAGGACGATCGTCAGACCGGCGCGGAACTACAGGAAATGGCGCTAAACAGCACCTTGCGCACCACCTACGTCTGCCAAAATGCCGAGCGTCTGACCGTCGATTTCGACAACCCCCGCCAGATGGCGACAGTGCGTAAATCCGACGGACTGGCCCATGATCTGGTTCAAGAGCCGACCGTAAGCGGCATCCTGTACAAGTCGGGCCGTGTAGAGCTACGCGGCTCTGGCCGTCAGGCGACATGGACCCCTGCCGTGGGTGATCCTACCGAGTGCCGCGCAATCGACTAGGCGGCCAGACGCGCCACTAGCCCCGCCTTGACCGCTGGCCATTCCTCATCAGCCAGAATGGCGAACTGTACGGTGTCACGCATACGGCCCGTCCAGGTGCGCTTGTGCTGGCGCAAAATGCCTTCGAACGTGGCACCCAGTTTGCGGATCGCTGCCTGACTGGCCGCATTGTTGGCGTCTGTGATGATCTCTACCCGTAACGCGCCAGCATCGAACGCATGCTGGAGCAGCAACAGCTTGGCCGCCGGATTGACCTTGGTGCCGCGCACATCCGGACGATAGAAGGTCGAACCGATCTCGCAGCGCCGATGCTCGGGCTTGATCTCGTAGAGACTGGTCGTACCGACGATGTCGCCATCCGGCACGCGGCGCACGACATAGGGAATACGACTGCCGCCATCCCTCGCCGTCACCGCTGCATTCCACCAACTGTCGAAATGCTCGCCATGGGCGGCGCTGACCATGCCGTTCCATGCGTCTGCATCATGATCCAGCGCAGGACGCAATTGTTCCTTATGGCTGTCTTCAAAGGGCTCCAAGCGAACGAAGGCGTTTTCCAGAGCCCTCGAAGACAGCTGCATCAGGCGATTTCCTCGGTCAGGAACTGCAACAGGTCGTCTGCATCGACGTCTCGGGTCACAAACGCCTCTCCGATACCCTTGGCCAAAACCAGTGTCAGACGCCCGCCTTCGGCCTTCTTGTCACCCGCCATGCGGGCCAGAACCGTGGCCGCATCGAAGCGATGCGCGATATCGCCCACACGCGACGGCAGGCCAGCCGCGCGCGTACCAGCTTCCACCTTTTCGGCGGCCTCCGCCGAGCAATGGCCCAGACGCGCCGAATAGCGGAAGGCCATGCAGCAGCCGACCGCGACAGCCTCGCCATGGGTCAGGGTGTCGTCAAAGCCGACCTCGACCTCCAGCGCGTGACCAAAGGTGTGCCCCAAATTCAGCAGGGCACGACGGCCTGCTTCTTTTTCGTCCTCGCCCACGATCTGAGATTTAATCTCGACCGAGCGAATGACAGCGCGCTCCAGCGCATGCCTGTCTCCCGACGCCCCGGCAGCCCCCTCGCCCCCAAGCCAGTCGAAGAAGGCCGCGTCGCAGATCATGCCGTGCTTCAGCACCTCGGCCCAGCCGGACCGCACCTGACGCACCGGGAGTGTGGCCAGCACCGAAATATCGGCCAGCACGCGGCGCGGCTGATGGAAGGCCCCGATCAGGTTCTTGCCGCGCGGGGTATCGATGGCCGTCTTGCCGCCCACCGAGGAATCCACCTGCGCCAGCAGGGTGGTCGGCACCTGAATAAAGTCGATGCCGCGCATGAACAGCGCCGCCGCCAAACCCGCCAGATCGCCAATCACACCGCCGCCCAAGGTCACGATTAGCGACTTGCGGTCCAGCCCCAGTTCAATCAGGCGATCAAGAACGGTTTCCAAGTGTTGGAAACTTTTGGAGCTTTCTCCCGCAGGTACAGTCACCAGCTCTGCGGCGTATCCCGCACCTGCCAAAGATGCCTGCGCTGCCGAACCGTGGATAGCCGCAACCGTCTCGTCGCTGACGATCACACAGCGCGTGGGCCTAAGATCAGCCACCATCTGTCCCAGTTGCGGCAGAAGGTCGTGTCCGACCATCACGTCGTAGGGCGCGAACGCCCCGCCCTCGACCCGGATTGAAGTGGTCATTGGCCCGCCCTGTCCTTTGCATACTGTCGCAGCGCTTGAAGCATGGCCTCGACAGCCACACCGTGCGATCCGACGCCGACATCAACCGTCAGGTCGGCCTCGGCATAGATCGGGTAGCGTTTCTCCGCCAAATCCTTAAGTACCGCCAGCGGATCACGGTTTCGCAACAGCGGACGGGTATCGCGGCGCGCCACGCGCTCTGCAATCACATCCAGATCCGCCCGCATCCAGACTGAAACCGAATGATCCTTCATCAGGGCGCGGGTTTCCGGGTTCATCATCGCCCCGCCGCCCGTAGCCAGCACCACTGGCGGACCTTCCAGCAGGCGTTTCATCACCCTCGCCTCGCCCGCGCGGAATTCGTCTTCGCCGCGCGTCGAGAATATCTCTGAAACGGTCATTCCGGCGGCGGCTTCGATCTCGTTATCGCCGTCCGCAAACGGAAGATTCAGCCGCGACGCCAGCCTGCGGCCCACCGTGGACTTGCCCACGCCCATTAGCCCCACCAAAACAATGGTGCGGTTCATGTTTAAAATAGCAGAATCGGGCGAGGCGCAGTTCATGTTCGTATCGCCTCCTTCTATACACGGATGAACGGGCACCACACCCCCCGAGCGTGATGAAATGACCCCACAAATCGAAGCCTTTTTGGAGATGATGGCGGTCGAGCGCGATGCCTCGCCGCACACTCTGGCGGCCTATGGGCGCGATCTGGCCGATGCCGAAACGCATCTGGGGCACGCAGGAGGGCTTTTAGGCGCTGCACAGACGGATATCGAGGCCTGGTACGCCGACCTGTCAAAGCGCGGCCTGTCGGCAGCGACGGCGGCACGGCGGCGCGCATCGGTGCGGCAGTTCTATCGGTTTGCTGTGGGCGAGGGCTGGCGCGGAGATGATCCGTCACGGCGTCTGGATGCGCCCAAACAGGGCCGCTCCCTGCCCAAGAGCCTGTCGCGCGAGGAGGTCGGCCGCCTATTGGACGTCATCGCCCAGAAAGACAGCGCCTCCGCCACGCGCCTGCTGGCTCTGGTAGAGATGGCCTATGCTTCGGGCATGCGGGTGTCGGAGCTTATGGGACTGAAGCTGGAAGCCGTCCAACGCGATCCGGCCTATCTGATCGTGCGCGGCAAGGGCAATAAAGAGCGCCTTGTGCCGCTGAACAGTTCAGCCCGCGAGGCCATCAAGGCGTGGCTGGAAGCGCGTAATGCGCCTGACGCCAAGCCTAAGACCAAGGCGAAAACCGCCGCCAGCCCGTGGCTGTTTCCCTCGACCGGAAAGTCCGGACACCTGACGCCGCGCCGCTTTGCCCAGCTGTTGGACGAGGCCGCAACGGCTGCCGGCATCGATCCGTCGCGCATCAGCCCGCACGTTCTGCGGCACGCCTTTGCCACCCACCTGCTGGAAGGCGGGGCGGATTTGCGCGTAGTGCAGACGCTATTGGGGCACGTCGATATCTCTACAACCCAGATCTACACGCACCTTGCGACCGATCATTTGTCGCAAGTGGTCCAATCCAAACACCCGCTGGCACGCAAAAACTGATATGAAGCTTGCTCTTGCGGTGTGGCCCGACGGGTTTTAGGGTCCGCCACTTTCCGTAGCGCCAAGATGGCGCGGTCGTTACACGGGCGCTTTATGGCCACGCACTATCTCGAATTCGAAAAGCCGATTGCTGAACTGGAAGCCAAGATCGCCGAGCTGTCACAGCTCGCTCCCTCCAGCGGTGATTTCGAAGAGGAAATCGAGACCCTGAAAGCCAAGGCCGCTGCCCTGCGCAGCGAGACCTATGACAATCTGGATCCGTGGATGCGCACGCAGGTGGCCCGCCACCCGCAGCGTCCGCACTTCATCGACTATATCGATGGCCTGTTCACCGACTTTGAAGAACTGCACGGCGACCGCCAGTTTGGCGACGACCAGGCGATTCTGGGCGGTGTGGCCCGATTCCGTGGTCAGGGCGTAGTCATCATGGGCCACGAAAAGGGCCACGATACCCAGACCCGCCTGAAGCACAATTTCGGCATGGCCCGCCCCGAAGGCTATCGCAAAGCGGTTCGCCTGATGGACATGGCCGAACAGTTCGGCCTGCCGGTTCTCAGCTTCGTCGACACTGCCGGTGCCTATCCGGGCCTTGGTGCCGAAGAGCGGGGTCAGGCCGAGGCCATTGCCCGCTCGACCGAGCGCGGCCTGACGCTGGGGGTGCCCTATATCTCGACCGTTACCGGTGAGGGCGGTTCGGGCGGCGCCATTGCCATCGCCTCCGCTAACCGCGTGCTGATGCTGGAACACTCCATCTATTCGGTCATCTCGCCGGAAGGCGCAGCGGGCATTCTGTGGCGCGACGGTTCGCGCGCCAAGGAAGCCGCTATGGCCATGAAGATCACCGGCCCCGACCTGCTGGGTCTGAAGATCGTGGACCGCGTAATTCCTGAACCGTTGGGCGGTGCCCACCGCGATCCGGAAGTGGCCATCAAAGCTGTCGGCGACACCCTCGAGGAAGAACTGAAGGGACTGTCCAAGCTGAGCGCCGATCAGTTGCGCGCCCAACGCGCCGACCGTTTCTACGCCATCGGCCGTATGGGCTAAGCCACAGACATTCCTCGCCGACATGTGAAGCGTTGCGATTTGTTTAGGGATTTTAACCCTATGCTTGAATCGCAACACTTTCATTTTGCCTTGGAGTTGGCTCGGCGTGTCCTACCTGACGTCTCGATCGCCCGGCATGGGCGAGACATTGCGCGACAGTGCCGTGTTCAATTTCGAAGGCGCGGTGACCATGGTCATCGACGATTCCGACTTTGCCCGCGAATTGACCATTCAGGCGCTGGCCGGATTCGGTCTCAAGGTCCGCTATGCGTGCCACTCTGCCGCCGATGCTATCGCCATCGCCAAGGAAGTACCGATCGATCTGATACTGGTCGATTCGGATATGCCGGGCATGAGTGGCTATGAGTTCGTACGCTGGCTGCGCCGCTCCAAACTGGAGCCGAATGCCTTTGCACCCGTGATCATGACTGCCGCCCACGTACGTCGCTCCAAAGTTAGCGAAGCGCGCGATTGCGGTGCCAACTTCCTGATCACCAAGCCATTCAGTTCGCTGACTCTTCTCGAACGAATTGTCTGGGTTTCCAGAGACAACCGACCATTTCTTGAGGTTGGAAATTATTTGGGGCCGGACCGCCGGTTCAAAGATGTGCCTTGGAACGGGCCAGAACGCCGCGCCGAGGAAATTCGCAAGCAACAGTTCGAAGCGCAACGGAGGGCATCGCAGTCACTATGACCGTCATCACCCACAACAGACGCCGTTCGCGCCTATCCAGCCTGATTGATCAGCCGGGCGGCATCAGCACGCGTACCGCACTGAAGCAGGCCGCCGACCAGCTGGCCAGTCTGGAGGCCCAAAGCCTCGAAATTATCCGGCAGGCCATCCACGACCTGTCGGCACTGCCCGCGCCCACAGCGTTGGCAGATAACAAACTGGCTGTGAACACGGCCTATCGTTTATCCAGCAGCGTGATCGACGCTGCAGGGCCTTTTGCGCGCACCGATCTGTGCGCCGTGGCGATCAATCTATGCGACCTGCTGGATGCCGCTTCAGAGACCGAAGTATTCGACTGGCGCATTGTCACCGTGCACGCGCAGGCTTTTCGCCTGCTGATGTCCCTGCCCGCCGATGAGGTCGAGGCACGCCAGCAGGTGGTCGACAGCCTGAAAGACGTACTGCGCGTAAAGGTCGGCGAGACGGACGCTTAACCGGCGTCCGACGCGCCACGCGTCTGCTTGCGCCACAAGGTCGCGTATTCGCCGCCCTGTCGTGCCACCAACTCATGGTGGGCACCGCGCTCGACAATTCGGCCCTCTTTCAGCACCAAGATTTGCTGGGAATCCACGATGGTTGACAGGCGGTGCGCAACCACAAGCGTGGTTCGCCCTGCCCGCGCCTTGCGTAGCGTGTGCTGGATCGAGGCCTCGGTGCGGCTGTCCAAGGCGCTGGTCGCCTCATCGAGGATCAACACGCATGGATCGGCCAGCAAGGCGCGGGCGATGCCGACGCGCTGGCGCTCGCCCCCCGACAGTTTCAAGCCACGCTCGCCGACGCGGGTTTGCATCCCGTCCGGCAGGCCGCGGATGAAGTTGGCCAGCTCGGCCGCTTCGGCAGCCGCCCAAATTTCCGCCTCCGAGGCTTCGGGTTTGGCAAAGGCGATATTGGCCGCCAGCGTATCGTTGAACAAAGCCACATCCTGCGGCACCAACGCTACCGATTGTCTCAGCGAGGCCTGAGTGATCGCACGAACGTCATGACCGCCCACGCTGACCGAGCCCGATTGGGGATCGAGCAGACGCAGCGCCAACTTCACAATGGTCGACTTGCCCGAGCCTGAAGGCCCCACCAGAGCCGTCGTGGTGCCAGCCGCGATGGTGAACGACACATCGTCCAGACCATTGGCGCGCGCATCATGTCTGAAGCTGACGTGGTCAAACACCACTTCGGCTCCGCAGTCGCCATCCGGGCGGGGCAAGGGCTTGGCGTCGGGCGCATCCGCCACGAGCGCCTTTTGACGCGTCACCTTAAGCATCTCTTCCATGTCTATGAAAGATTGCCGGATTTCACGATAGGCAAAGCCCAAGATGTTCAACGGCTGATAGAGGGAAATCATGATCAGCACGGCGGCCGTCACATCCCCCGGCCCCATGCGCCCCGCAGCGGCCTCATAGCCCGCCATCACCGCCATAGCCCCTAGACCCACGTTCATAATCAGGGCTTGGATCAGGTTCAGCGCTGCCAGCGAATTATTGGCCTTCAGCGAGGCCTTCATATAGGTGCCAAGCGACTCTTCATAAGCCGAGGCCGTGCGGTTCTCGGCCCCGAAGGACTTCACCGTCTCATAGTTCAGCAGGGCATCGACCGACAGGCCCGCAGCCTCGGCATCGGCGGTATTCATGGCGCGGCGGTGCTCCAGACGCCAGTTGGCCATCATGAAGGTGGCGGTCGCATACGCCAGAACCACCAGCACAGCCACAACGGCGAAACGCCAGCTGTAACGCCCGCCCAACACCGCCGCCGCCAGCACCAACTCCAGCACCGTCGGCCCGAGGTTGAACATCAGAATACGCAGCAGAAAGTCTACGGCGCGCGCACCGCGGTCCATGACCCGTGACAGTGCGCCCGAACGCTTGGTCTGGTGGAAATCCAGCGAGAGGTTCAGCGCGTGCGAGAAGGTATCGGCTGCTGTCTGCCGCTGGGCCGCGGCGCGCACGGGGGCAAACACCACGTCGGAGAGTTGGGGGGTGGCCGACGACAGAAAGCGGATAACGGCCCAACCCACAGCAAACGCGGCAAAGCCCAACCCGAGAGCGACGCCGGTGCCCTGCCCCGCAGCCAGTCGGTTGACCGCCGCGCCCAGCATCAACGGTGCCGCAACGCCCAAACCCTTACCGGCGAGCGTCAACAGAATGGCACCGGCCAGACGCCAGTAAAGCTGGGGCGCGCGCGAGCGACGGACCAGTTGCACTAGGCTGGCCAGAGCCGCCCATGTTTTGGGGGCCTCTGTCACCGGATCGGCTCCGGCCTGATTGGCCTTTGTGGTGACGTCGCCTCTACGGCCGCTGCGTTCACCCCGCATGGACGATGCTCCTTGATCTCAACACCCCCATGCTGTGGCCCCCACCTAAACTATAGACTGTAAATCTCCGAGCAGCTCATCGACCGCTTCCGGCTTGGTCGCCCACGAGCAGACGAAGCGGATCGAGCCGTCGTCAAAGGCGTAAACCGCCCAGCCCTTGGCCCGAATAGCAGCCAATGCCTCATCGCTCATGCGAACAAACACCGCATTGGTTTCAACTGGATGGGCCAAGACAAAGCTGGTTTGGTTCTCGATCCCGTCCGCCAGTTTCTGTGCCATGGCATTGGCGTGCTGCGCGCCCGCCAGCCAGTCACCACTTTCGAGCAGGCCCAGTAAAGGTGCCGACAGCAACCGCCCCTTGGACGCCGTCTGACCCGCCTGTTTCAACCGGTTGTCGAGGCGGCGCGTGAGGGTGCGGTTCAGCACCACCAAGGCTTCTACGCCGTGCGCGCCGGCCTTGGCACCGCCAAAGCTCAATACATCCACGCCCAGCGTGCCGATCAGCGTGGGATCAAAGCCCGCCGCCACGGCATTGGCCAAACGCGCCCCATCCATGTGGATGCCCAGGCCTGCGGCCTTGGCCGTACGGATCAGCAGGCCCAGTTCGTCGCCACTATAGACCGCGCCATATTCGGTGCACTGGGTCAGGCTCAGCGCCGCCAATGGTTGGCGGTGACCGACGACCGGCTCATCCAGCACGGCGCAAAGGGCATCGATCTCTATCTTGCCCGAGTAACCCGGCAAGCCGACCAGACCCACACCATGACCGAAAAAGCCCGGCGCGCCGGTTTCGTCGGTGCAGATATGGGCGGTGTGGTGCGCAGCCACCGCCTCGAAGGGCTGAGCCAACATGGACAGGCCAATGGCGTTGGCTGCGGTACCGCTGAACACAAAACGCACGTCCGCTTCGACGTCCAGCAAACCGCAGATCGCCTTGGCCGCGCGCGCAGACACGTCGTCATGACCATAGCTGGCCATGAAGCCCTGATTGGCCGCCACAAGGGCATCAATCGCCGAAGCGGTCATGCCTGCGGTGTTGTCAGACGAAAAATCGTAGCGCAAGAAACTCATCTCTCAGTCAGCCGCATCAAGCAGCATCGTTACTCGATGAAGGGTGTGGACTGATTCCCTCATCCGGCGCGTTAACTTGCACCTGATGGGGATAGGGAATGTCGACGCCCGCACGATCCAGAGCTTCCTTACCCTGCTGCCAAAGGTCTGCAGACGTCTGCCAGTGATCGGGCGCTCGCACCCAGGCGTGAACAGTGACCTGCACGGCGCTGTCCAACAGGCCGGTCACGCCCGTCCAGACTTCTGGCGTTTTCAGAACAGACGGATGGGCTTCGGCCACGGTGGCCAACACATTGCGCGCCTTGTTCAGATCATCACCATACCCGACGGTAAAGTTGAGGGCGATACGGCGGGTGCTTTGCCCTGAACGGTTGATAATGACGTCGGACAGAACCTTGGAGTTGGGGATGATGATGCGATCGTTGTCGCCATTGCTCAGCTGGGTCGTGAACAGGTCCAGCTTGACGACCGCCCCGCCAACCCCGCTGATTTCAATCAGTTCGCCCACACGATAGGGACGCAGGATCAACAACATCACGCCTGCCGCTACGTTCGACAGTGTCCCCTGCAAGGCCAAGCCCACAGCCAGAGAGGCGGCACCCAGCACGGCAATGATGGAAGTCGTCTGCACGCCCAGACGCTGAAGCACCGCGATCATGCCGATGACGATCACGATCACCCTGACAATCTGGACCATAAAGGCCAGCACAGTCGGATCGCGGCGAACCGCACGCGTGCGCGACAGCACTTTACGCGCCGCCGATGCTGCCCACTTGGCCGCGACCAGGGTGACGATGAAGATAATCAACGCCACCGTCAGATTGACCGCGAACGTGCCCAACAGGTCGATGGCCTTGGCAATCACCACGGCATCGGCAGATAGTTTGGTTTCGAGTTGGGAGAGAGACTCTAGCGGCGCAGCGAGTCCCTCCGTTGGAATGGTGGGCGTAGTCGTCATGGCACCAAGGCTAACGCCTCTGCCCGCAAAAGGAAGCAGGAGGCCAGACCTTTTCACCGATTTTAGCCCAGCCTCATCCTAGGCGGCCATATCCTTGACCTCTATTGCCTTCGAGATCGCTTGCAGCGCTTCGCGCCCTTTGACAGCCTGAACCATAAAGGCGGACAATTGGCGGAAGTCGATCGGCTTGTTCATATAGGCGTCCGCCCCCGCACAAAGACCGGCTTCGTGATCTTCGGCACGGGCCGAGGCCGACAGCACGATCACCGGCGTATCCTGATTGAGACTGTCGGCGCGGATCGCCCGTGTGGCCGACAGGCCGTCAAGTATGGGCATATTCACGTCCATAACGATCAGATCAAAGGCCAACTGCCGTGCGACATCGACAGCGGCCTGTCCGTTTTCGGCCGTGGTGGCCGAATGACCTGAACTGCCCATCCATGCCTCAAGGATCATGCGGTTAACGGGATGGTCTTCGACCACCAGCACTTTCATGGGACGGACTGGCTCCGCCATCTCGGCGTCCTCGGCCGTGTCGGATACACGGTCCCAAGCCACCACTTCGGCCTCGACCGACAGGGTGAAGGTCGAGCCACGTCCGACCTGAGACTGCACCGAGATATCGCCATGCATGATGTTTGCCAGACGACGCGAAATAGTCAGCCCCAGCCCTGTGCCGCCAAAACGGCGCGTCGAGGAGTTGTCAACTTGGGTGAACGGCTGGAACAGGCGTTTGACATCCTCTTCCGAAATGCCTGCACCCGTATCGGTCACGGCAAACTCGAAGGCGATGCGCGTATCGGACAAGCGGCGGCCCAAAACGCGATAGGTGATCTGGCCGCGATCGGTGAATTTGATCGCATTTGACAGCAAATTGCTGAGTATCTGCGATACCCGCAGCGGATCGCCACGCACGATGGCGGGAATATCGCCCTCGAAGGTCGACACCATATCCAGCCCCTTGGCGCGGGCCTGCGCTTCAAACGGGGATACCAGCCTGTCATGCAGTTCCTGCATGTCGACATCAACGACTTCGAAGGCCATCTTGCCGGCCTCGATCTTGGTTAGATCCAAAATGTCGTTCAGCAGCGACAGCAGGCTGTCACCCGAATTGCGGATGATGGCCAGCATTTCGCGCTGTTGAGGATCAAGACGCGAGGCGCTCAGCAACTGCGCTGCACCCAGAACACCATTCATCGGCGTGCGCAGTTCATGCGAGATCACGCCCAGGAAGTTGGATTTGGCGGTATTGGCCGCATTGGCCTTGTCCCGCGCCGCTTCCAGCTCGGCGATCAGATGGGTCTGATGCTCCTGAAAGGCCAAAATTCGCTCTTCGCGCAGCATCGTCATCAGCACCAGGACGAACAATCCGCCGAGTAACAAAGGTCCGGACGCGATAAAGCCCCAGAACTCCGGCTTACCCCACAGCGTAGCCGCTATGATCAAAGCCGCCCCCCCGTAAGGTGACGAAATCAGAACAGCCTGACGCGGAGAGTTTCGCAGCTGGGCAAAAACCAGCACATACCCTGCCGCCAGCAGAACCAACGCCATCTCACGGCCAAACGGCGCAGAAGAGAACCACGTCAGTAGCGGTGCTGTCGCCCAGACGGCGGTCGTCAGCGTCGCTACAACCGGAAAGACTGTGCCCCAGCCTTGCCGCTCGCGGCGGCTTGCGCGGCGCTCGGTCCATCCACGCACAGCCCCAGCGGTAAGGGTTGCTACAAACCATGCGACAGCCAGTTTAATCCCGACTGTCGACCACATCGCTACAGCCCAGCTCGCGATGATCAGATATCGCAGATACTGCGTCTCCAGGATCGCCGTCAAAGCCTGAGCCGCTGTGCCGGGCGCGTCTCCTTCTAAGCCGCGTCCGATACTTTCACCACCAACCATTCTGGCCGCCCCCTCGCGTCCCCGGTTTCCATGTCGACGGGGACGCTATGGCAAAGGTTCTAAAACACCGTGAATCGCGGACCGTCGTTATCTTTTAACGTGTTCTGCAGGTGTAAGCGCCTGAATTGAAAGGGCGTGAACAGGACCAGAAAGTTCTTCCGCCAACAGATTATTGATCACCCTTTGGCGATTCACCCGCGACTGACCCTCAAAAGCCTCTGACACGATCAGCAGATTGAAGTGGCTTTCGCCGCCCTCTTTGGCATCCATGCCGCCTTCATGGTGGTGGCCCGCGTGTCGCCAGCTGTCATCTTCCAGTTCCAGACGTTGCGGAGAAAGCGCGGATTGCAGTTTTTGCCGTATAATTTGGGCAACCGGGCCGTCAGCCATAGGTCAAGTCCTTGAAGCAACACAAATCAGGCCTAAACTTGCAGGGATGTCCGCTTCTTTCGAATACAAACCCCGTTTCACCGACATTCGGGTGAAGCCGCCCAAGCCTGAAGAGGAAGCGGCGGAGGCAGACGTACTGCACCTGAAGCCCGGCGAAAAGCCTTGCGAATGGGCCGACTGCTCCAAGCCGGCCACGGCCAAGGCCCCCAAGTCGCGTGAAGCCCTGAACGAGTTCTATAACTTCTGTCAGGCCCACGCCTCGCAGTACAACAAGAGCTGGAACTTCTACGCTGGCATGACCGAGGCGCAGATTCGGGCCGCTCAGGAAAACGAAGCCATGACCGGTGGGCGTCCCACTTGGGACATGAAGGCCAGCCGCAACTCGCGTGAGGCAGCCAGTTTTGCGGCCAAGTTTGGCACTGGCAATAACGCTGGCACAGGTTCGTTCAATGACAGCTTTGGCCTGTTCGGTCGCCGCGTAAACGAGCAGACCGGCCCTGTTATGTCCGAGGCCGAAGCCCGCATGGGCCGTCTGGAGCGTCAGGCCATGGCCGATCTGGATCTTGAACCCGGTACAGACAAGGCCGCGGTGAAAGCCCGCTATCACGAGCTTCTCAAACGCTTCCACCCCGACACCAACGGCGGTGACCGTGCCACCGAAGCCAAGCTCCAGAACGTGATCAAGGCCTATAAGACTCTCAAAAAGGCCGGATACGCCGCCTGATCGTCGAACAGTATGCGTTTATGGCGGTTGAGCCATGAACTCGCCCGCTCTATGGGATTGCCATGACCTCTCCGCTCGAAACCGCCGATCCGCTGTTGACCCTCGCACCGCACCGCAAGGTGACCCTGCGCGAGGTGTTCGGCATTGATTCCGACATGGAAGTGCCGATGTTCGACGAGCGTGACAGCCACGTTCCGGAAATCGACACCAGCTATCAGTTCGATCCGCAGACCACGATCGCCATTTGCGCGGGCTTTGCCTTTGACCGCCGCGTCATGGTTCAGGGCTATCACGGCACCGGCAAGTCGACCCACATCGAGCAGGTCGCCGCGCGCCTGAACTGGCCGCTGGTGCGTATCAACCTGGACAGCCACGTCAGCCGGATCGACCTGATCGGCAAGGACGCCATCGTCCTGAAGGACGGCAAGCAGATCACCGAGTTCCGCGAGGGCATTCTGCCGTGGGCGCTGCAGCGTCCCGTGGCTCTGGTGTTCGACGAATATGATGCCGGTCGTCCGGACGTCATGTTCGTGATCCAGCGCGTGCTGGAAGCGCAGGGCGCGCTGACCCTGCTGGACCAGAACCGCGTGATCCGTCCGCACCCCTATTTCCGTCTGTTTGCCACGGCCAACACAGTGGGTCTGGGCGACACCACGGGCCTGTACCACGGCGCGCAACAGATCAACCAAGCCCAGCTGGACCGCTGGAACATCGTCACCACGCTGAACTATCTGGATCACGACGTGGAAGCCGAAATCGTCGCCGCCAAGGTGCCGCAATACGCTGATGAAGAAGGCCGTCGCCAGATCGCCGCCATGGTCCGTGTGGCCGACATGACCCGCAACGCCTTCATGAACGGCGACATTTCGACCGTCATGTCGCCGCGTACTGTCATCACCTGGGCCCAGAACGTCGAGATCTTCGGCGATGTGGGTCTGGCCTTCCGCCTGACCTTCCTGAACAAGTGCGACGAGCTGGAACGCCCGACCATTGCCGAGTTCTATCAGCGCGCCTTTGGCGAAGACCTGCCCGAGGCCGCTGTCCGCGTGAAGGTGGGCTAAGCCCCCTCTACCGCTATGAATACAAAAAGCCCCCGATCACATGATCGGGGGCTTTTTCAATGCATGGTCGGTCCGGTCAGATCAGGCCCGTGGTCTCGTCCAGACCCAGCATGATGTTCAGGTTCTGGACCGCCGCCCCCGATGCGCCCTTGCCCAGATTGTCCAGCATGGCGACCAGACGCACCTGTTCGCCGCCTCGATCACCAAAGACGTGCAGTCGCACGATATTGGTGCCGTTTAGAGCTTCGGGTTCGATGCCCGTCATGTCCTCGCTGGCGTCCAGATCGACAACCTCGACAAAGCGCTGGCCCTGATAGGCCTCGACCAGAGCGCCGTGGATGCGCTCGACCGACGGCGTTTCCGGCAGGGCGGCCAGATGCAGCGGCACCTCGACCAGCATGCCTTGGCGATAGTTGCCCACGGCAGGCGAGAACAACACCGGGCGGTTCAGGCCGGTGTGCCTGGTCATTTCCGGCACATGCTTGTGCTTCAGCGACAGGCCATAGCCACGGAAGGCGGTCGAAGCGCCCTCCGCTTCAAACTCTGCGATCATCGATTTGCCGCCGCCGGAATAGCCCGACACAGCGTTGATGGTGACCGGATAATCCGCAGGCACCAGACCCGCCTTCACCAGCGGACGCATCAGGGCGATAAAGCCAGTCGGATAGCAGCCGGGGTTCGACACGCGCGTCGAGTTGGCAATGGCGTCGCGCTGATCGGCGTCCATTTCGGCAAAGCCATAGACCCATTCAGGATCGACGCGATAGGCGGTCGAGGCGTCGATCACCCGCACCTTATCATTCTCGATCATCGAGACGGCCTCGCGTGCGGCATCGTCCGGCAGACACAGGATGACGGCATCGGCGCTGTTCAGCGCCTCGCGTCGGGCCTCAACATCGCGTCGGCGGTCGCCCAGCAGCAGCAGCTGAAGGTCCGAACGCTTTTCCAGACGTTCACGGATTTCCAGACCGGTCGTACCGGCCTCGCCGTCGATGAAGATGGTGTGGGTCAACTCACTCTAATCCTTAAGCCGCAACCGTGCGACACGGCCTCCATAATGCCGTCCCGCCAAAGCCGCAAAAGAAAAGAGCGCCCCGGATTTCTCCGGAACGCCCTTTCCAAAACCAAATCGCTGGTGCGATTAGCGCTTCGAGAACTGGAAGCTGCGGCGTGCTTTCGCGCGGCCGTACTTCTTACGTTCAACGACGCGGCTGTCGCGGGTCAGGAAGCCGTGCGGCTTCAGAACCTTGCGCAGTTCCGGCTCGTAGTGGGTCAGAGCGTGCGACAGGCCGTGGCGGATAGCGCCAGCTTGGCCCGACAGGCCCGAACCGGTCACGGTGCAGACGACGTCGTACTGGGTCGCGCGGTCAGCAACGTTCAGCGGCTGAGCCACCATCATTTGCAGAACCGGACGAGCGAAGTAGTCAGCGACGTCCTTGCCGTTCACGGTGATCTTGCCGGTGCCGCGCTTCACCCACACGCGGGCGATAGCGTTCTTACGCTTGCCGGTCGAATACGAGCGGCCCAGGGCGTCGATCTTCGGTTCGGCAACGACAGGAGCGGCTTCAGTGCCGAGGCCCTTCAGGGCGTCGAAGCCAGCGGCGGTTTCTTGAGCAACGTCCGTCATGATCAGGCGCTCCGGGTGTTCTTGGCCGACATCGACTTGAAGTCGATGGTTTCGGGCTGTTGAGCTTCGTGATCGTGGGTCGCACCAGCGAACAGACGCAGGTGAGTCATCTGCTTGCGAGCCAGCGGCGACTCCTTCGGCAGCATGCGCTCAACGGCCTTCTCAAGGACGCGCTCCGGGAAACGGCCGTTCAGGACCTTCTCCGGGGTGGTTTCCTTGATACCGCCCGGGTGGCCGGTGTGACGGTAGTAGACTTTGTCGGTGTTCTTCTTGCCGGTGAACACCACCTTGTCCACGTTGGTCACGACGACGTAGTCGCCCATGTCCACGTGCGGGGTGTAGGTCGGCAGGTGCTTACCGCGCAGGCGGTTAGCGATGAAGGTCGCAAGACGGCCCACCACGACGCCTTCAGCGTCGATATGGATCCACTTCTTTTCGACCTCAGCCGGCTTTTGTGCAGCCGTAGTGCTCTTCAGCATATTGAGGGTCCTAAAGACGTAAAAACAGTCCGTCCCGAGGGACTGGACATTGGCGGGCTTGATAATGCGCCTCGCGCAAAAGGTCAAACGCAATCCACAGGCCGGAAATGCGCCAACCATTTGCTTTATAACGACTTTTCATTGTTGGTATTAAAATACCCAGTGATTGGTATTAAATTACCACGCTTGGCTCTGGGCCTGTCGCTCTTCCAGATGGCCATCCTTCAGGGCGAAGACGCGATCCATGTGACCGGCCAGTTCCATATTGTGGGTGGCAATCAGAGCGGCCACGCCCTCCTCCTTGGCCAGTCGGCGCAGGGATTCAAACACGGTCTGGCTGGTGGTCGGGTCGAGATTGCCGGTCGGCTCGTCGGCCAGAAGCAAGGCCGGACGGTTGGCCAGAGAACGGGCAATGGCCACGCGCTGTTGCTCGCCGCCCGACAACTGCGCCGGTTGGTGCGTCACGCGTTCGCCCAGCCCCAGTGCCGTCAGCATTTCGGTGGCGCGTTCGCGAGCCTCGGCCTCGCTGAAACCGGCGATACGCATGGGCAGGGCCACATTATCGCGGGCGTCAAACTCCGGCAGCAGATGGTGGAACTGATAGACGAAGCCGATACGCGACAGGCGCAGGCGCGTGCGGGTGCGTTCGTCCAGATCGGTGACGTCCTCGCCCTGAATGGCGACACGGCCTGACGTCGGACGCTCCAGCAGGCCCGCCGCGTGCAGCAGCGACGACTTGCCCGAACCCGACGGCCCGATAAGCCCGATGACCTCGCCCGGCATAATGTCCAGGTCGACGCCCTTGAGTACCGACAGTTCGCCCTGCCCCATCTTATAGGTGCGGGTCACGTCACGCAGCGACAGGGTCGGTGCGCCCGCGACGGGGCCGGTCGAAGCTTTGCGTTTCAACAGTCTATTCAAAGCGCAGAGCCTCCACCGGATCGATACGCGACGCATTCCACGACGGCGGCAAGCTGGCCAGACAGCTCATGAGGAAGGAGAAGACAGCCACCCACGTCACGTCCCACGGGTCCACGTCTGCCGGAATGGAATCCAGCATATAGACGTCGGCGTTGAACAGCTGCACGCCCAGCAAGGCCTCAAGGAAATGCTGGATGGCGCCAATGTTCAGGCAGAACAGGAGGCCCAGAACCAGACCCGCAATCGTGCCACCGATACCGATGGCCGCGCCCGACACAAAGAAGATGCGCAGGATCGATGACTGGCTTGCCCCGATGGTGCGCAGGATGGCAATGTCACGGGTCTTGTTCTTCACCAGCATGACGATGCCGCTGATGATGTTCATGGCAGCGATGGCGACCACCATGCCCAGAATAATGCTCATGGCGACGCGCTCGACCTTCAGCGCGCCCCAGATGGCGGCCTGACGGTTACGCCAGTCGCTGACGACTGCGCCCTGCCCTGCCGCACGGGCCACTGCGCCGATCATGGTTTCGACCTTGTCGGGCTCGGCGACCTTCAACTCGATCACGTCCACGACGCCTTCCTTGCCAAAGAACAGTTGCGCCTGCTCCAGCGGCATGAAGACGAAGGCGCGGTCATAGTCCGCTGCGCCCGAGGTGTAGATGCCGCCGACGATATAGGTCTTTTCCAGACCGCCCAGATTGCCGAACGCACTGTCGGCACCGGTGGGCGAATAAAGGCTGATCGGATCGCCGACACGCAGGCCCATCTGTTCGGCCAGCGTCTTCCCGATCAGGATGTTGTCACCGCCCCATTCGCCCTTGCCGAAGCTGGCGCGGGCCTCTTCGCTCAGGCTTTCATAGGCATAGGGGAAGCCCGACAGGTCTTCGGGGCGCACGCCGCGCACCACACCGCCCGTGGCCTGTCCCATGGCGCGAAACATGGCGGGGTTTTCCGTCAGTGGGGCCACGGAAACCACACCCGGCACATTGCCGATGCGCTCGATCGCGGCATCGCGGTCCTCGGCCCAAAGCACAGGGCCCTGAACGTACATATGACCGTTGAACGACAGGATCCGGTCCATCAGCGTGCCACGGAAGCCGGACATGATGCTCATGACCGAAATCAGCACAGCCACAGCCAGCATGATGCCGACGAAGCTGATGATGGCGATCAGGGCCACGCCGCCTTCCTTGCGCTTGGCACGGAGATACCGCAGCGCCAGTCCGATTTCCCATGCGGAGAACGGACCGGCAGGCTTTGCAGCCATGGCAGCGGCGGCCGGCGACGGAGCGGATCCAGTCGCTTTATCGGTCATTTCGTGAGCAGCTCCACGGCAGCTTGCAGCGACAGGGTTTGTTTTTCACCGGTGGCGCGGCGCTTCAGTTCAACCACGCCATCGGCCAGGCCCTTGGGACCAATGACCAGTTGCCACGGAATACCGATCAGGTCGGCGGTGGCGAACTTGCCGCCCGGACGCTCGTCCGTGTCGTCGTACAGCACGTCCTTGCCGGCAGCTTCCAGCAGTTTGACGGCCTCTTCACACGCAGCAGAGACGGCTTCGTCGCTGTTGCGCATCGAGATCACGGCCACGTCGAACGGCGCGACCGAGTCCGGCCAGATGATGCCCGCGCTGTCGTGGCTGGCTTCGATGATGGCACCCAGCAGGCGCGATACGCCAACACCGTACGAGCCCATGTGGACTTCGGTGTCCTTGCCATCCGGACCGGCGACCTTGGCCTTCATCGGGGCCGAGTATTTGGTGCCGAAGTAGAAGATGTGGCCCACCTCGATGCCGCGAGCCGACAGGCGGTCGGCCTCGGCGGTTTCGCTTTCGAAGCGCGCCGCGTCATGCATTTCCTCGGTGGCAGCGTACAGGGCGGTGCGCTCGTCAAAGACGGCGTTCAGTTGCTCGACGCTCAGGTCGTGGCCCGGAGGAGCCATTTCCACCAGTTTGCGGTCGCAGAAGACTTCGCTCTCGCCGGTGTCGGCCAGCACGATGAACTCGTGCGACAGGTCGCCGCCGATCGGGCCGGTGTCGGCGCGCATCGGCACGGCCTTCAGGCCCAGACGCGAGAAGGTGTTCAGATAGGCGGCAAACATACGCTTATAGGCGATGCGCGCCGACGCTTCGTCGATGTCGAACGAATAGGCGTCCTTCATCAGGAACTCGCGGCCACGCATAACGCCAAAGCGCGGACGGCGCTCGTCGCGGAACTTCCACTGGATGTGGAAGAGGTTCAGCGGCAGCGACTTGTAGGATTTGACGTAGCCACGGAAGATGTCGGTGACCATTTCCTCATTGGTCGGGCCGTACAACAGCTCGCGCTCGTGACGGTCGGTGATGCGCAGCATCTCCGGGCCATAGGCGTCATAGCGGCCCGACTCGCGCCACAGGTCTGCCAGTTGCAGCGTCGGCATCAACAGCTCGACGGCACCGGCCTTGGTCTGCTCTTCGCGGACGATGTTTTCAATCTTGCGTAGCACGCGAAGACCCAGCGGCAGCCACGCATAGATGCCTGCGGCCTCCTGCTTGATCATGCCCGCTCGCAGCATCAGCTGATGCGAGACGATCTGGGCGTCAGAGGGGGCTTCCTTGAGGGTCGGCAGAAAATAGCGCGACAGACGCATGAGGGTAGGCTTTCCTGAAACTAGTTCAGCGTGATTAGCGCGTGCCGGAAGGGCGTGGCAACGCGCGGACTGGAAAAAGGGCGATGCGGACCGTTCGGTTCCGCCGATTACAACGCCGGCAGACGAGAGGTGTCGATATCCGGAATCGGCATGATGCCCGTCCACACCACGCCCACAATGATGGCCCAGATAATGGCCGAAACCCAGGTGGTGGTGATGAACTTCTTCTTCAGATTGGGGTTCGCAGGAGCGCCCCACTGGCTGCCATCGGTCGGCGGCGCATCCACCTGATCGCGCATCCCGATGGGCAGGATCATAAACAGCACGATCCACCACGTCGTCAGATAGATGGCGACAAGCGTAAACGGGCCTAACGGCATGAACTCAGCCTCACTTTGTTCAAAGCTTGGGTGACGCCGCGCTCGGCTCGGCGTAAATGGCGACACCCCTATTCAGGACCTGTCATGCCACAAATCACGCTCGAACACTCCACCCATTTCGACAGCGCCGATTTTCGCGCGCTGGCGTTGGAAATCCATAACCTGTGCGTCGAACATACCGGTGCAACGCTGGCGTCGTGCAAGACCCGCGTGGTGCGGGCCGAAAACCTGATCATTGCGGACGGATCGCCCGATCAGGCCATGGTTCACTGTGATCTGCGCATTCTCAGCGGGCGCACGCCGGAACAGAAACTGGCGCTGGGCAAGGCCGTGCAGGACACCATGGTCAAGCACCTGACCCAGTATGATGGGCCGCGCCAGATTTCTGTAGAGATCGTCGATCTGGATAAGCCCAACTATCACAAGGTGACAGCGGGCTGATCCAAATCAGGCCTTACGGGTGCGGGCGGCCAATGCCATAGCGGGCCGCCCAGTAAGGCAGGATGTTCTCATCCTTCAGATAGCGGGCACCGGTGGCCTCGCTGACCAAGGCGTCGGGCCAGTCGAACTCACCGTCCAACACCAGCATCGGGCAGGACTGGTCAGCCTCGCCCACCACCTCGACGACCGCTGCACGCGGACGCGGGTGATCCACACGGATCACCTCTGTCACATCCTTCAGGCGAGGATAGAGGTTCAGCACCCCCTCGATCACCGCGCCGGGCGGGCAGTACCACGGACCGCCCTGATCATCGAACCAGTCAGGGTTCAGCAGAAAAAGACGGTCCGCCATTACAGCCTCAGCACCACGGTTTCGACGATAGGACGACGGCCCCAAACCTTCTGGCTGGCCTTTTTCAAGGTGCGCGCCACGGCCTGTTCGACCACCATCTCGTCCTCGAGGGCCGAGCCCTTGAGGTTGGTGACCACATCTTCGACGCGCTCGGCCAGATCGTCCAGCACGTCTTCAAGTTTGTGCTTCTCATCGCCCGGCAGGCCGATTGAGCGGATGTCGATGTCGCTGACAATCTTGCCGCGACGGTCCAGCGCGAACGACACAATCAGCATGCCGTTGTTGGCCGCGTGACGGCGCTCACGCAGGGCTTCGCCCTGCTCTTCCACCATCATGCCGCCATCGACGAACAGACGACCGGCGGGCACTTCGTCGATGATCTCGACCATGCCGGGGGCCAGCCGCACCATGTCGCCGTTGCGCGGGGTGCAGGTTTGCGGAATGCCCAGATCGCGGGCCAGATTGGCGTGCTCGATCAGGTGACGGCGCTGACCGTGGGTGGGCACGGCGATGGTGGGACGCGCCCACTCATACATCTGGCGCAGTTCGGCACGGCACGGGTGACCCGAGACGTGGATGCCGGGGCTGTCCTTCTCGGTGTAGATGCGCACGCCCTTCTCGGCCAGCTTGTCCTGAAGGCGAGCGATGGCCAGCTCATTGCCCGGGATCACGCGCGAGGAGAAGATGCAGTGGTCGCCCTGCCCCAGTCGCACGAACGGGTGGGTGCCATCGGCGATACGCGATAGCGCCGCGCGGTCTTCGCCCTGAGAGCCGGTGCACAGATACAGAATCTTGTCCGCAGGCCAAACCTTGGCTTCTTCCTCGGACAGGAACTGCACATCCTTCAGCATGCCGACCGTCTTGGCAGCGGCGGTGATGCGGTGCATCGAACGGCCTGCCAGTGCCACACGGCGGCCAGCCATCTCGGCAGCGTGAATCACGCTGTCCATGCGCGCCACGTTCGAGGCGAAGCAGCCAACAGCCACGCGGCCTTTCAGCGGAGTAATCAGCTCCACCAGCTTTTGGCGCACGTCACCTTCCGACCCCGCCATGCCCTCAACGAAGACGTTGGTGGAATCGCAGACCATGGCCAGCACGCCCTCATCGCCCAGTTGGCGGATGAAGGCCTCATCGGTGCGCTCGCCCACGACCGGCTGGTCGTCCAGCTTCCAGTCGCCGGTGTGCAGCACAGTGCCCAGCGGGGTCTTGATCGACAGGCCGTTCGGCTCGGCAATCGAGTGCGTCAGGGTGACATAGGTCACCTCGAACGGGCCGAGGTTCACCTTGCCGCCCAGTTCGACCTCGTTCAGCTCTGCGTCGTCCAGCAGATTGCGGTCGCGCAGCTTTTCACGGATCAGGAAGGCGGTGAACGGCGTGGCATACAGCGGGGCCTGAATGCGCGGCAGCAGCCAGGCCAGTGCACCGATGTGGTCTTCGTGCGCGTGGGTCAGCACAATGCCCAGAATTTCCTCGCCTTCGAGGAAGGCAGGATCGGGCACGATAACATCCACGCCCGGCGTCGACTGGTCACCGAAGGTGACGCCGACATCGACGATAATCCATTTGCGGTCATGCTCGGGGCCAAAGCCGTAAGCATTCAAATTCATACCGACCTCGTTCGAGCCGCCCAGCGGCAGGAAAACGAGTTCGTCTTGGTTTACTTGGGTCATACAGTCCTTAACGGAGGTTGTTCCGCCGCCAGATTTCCAAAAGGCCGCGGATGGTCAGGTCCGGATCAAACCGGTCAATTGTGTTGCTCGCCCCTTCGAACAGGGACGCGACGCCGCCGGTACCCACCACGGTCATCGGACGTCCCCACTCCGCCTTGATGCGCGCCACCAGTCCGTCAATGAGGCCCACATAGCCCCAGAAGACCCCCGATTGCATCGAGGTGACTGTGTCGCGGCCGATCACAACGGAAGGGCGTTGAATAGCGATGCGCGGCAGTTTGGCTGCCGCTTCGTGCAGAGCCTGCACGGAAAGATTGATGCCCGGCGCGATGACGCCGCCCTCGAAGGCCCCTTGGCCCGGCGCGTCACCGGCTGAAACGATATCAAATGTGGTGGCCGTACCGCTGTCGATCAACAGCAGGTCACCAGAATAAGTTGTCAGCGCACCAATCGCGTTCACCAGACGGTCGGCACCGGCCTCGCTAGGCTTGGGGATACGCACCTCGATACCCAAGTCGGCATTCTCGCCGATGACCAGAGGGTTAACCTCCAGATAGCGGCGCGACAGGTTGCGCAGATTGAAGATGGATTGCGGCACGACAGACGAGATGATGCAGCCGTCCATGTCCGTCATATTCAGGCGACGGCCGGTCTTGGCGCTCATCAGCTCGAACAGCTGGTGCAGCCAGACGGCGTATTCATCGGCTGTGCGTGTGGCTTCGGTCGCCGTGCGCCATTGGGCAATCCAGCTCTCGCCATCGTGGACGGCGAAGAGCGTATTGGTGTTGCCTTGTTCAATCGCCAACAGCATCAGCCGTTATCTCCGAAAAATACATCGCCCGCAGAGATAATGCGAATCGAGCCATCCGCCAGCTTCAGCCGAAGCGAACCATCAGCCTCTACCCCGTCGGCGGTGCCGTGCAGCGTCTCGTGGGTCAGACGCGCGATGCACGGCCCAAAAAGGCCCGGCGTGCGATCGATCCATGCCTGACGCACCGGTCCGAAGCCTTGGGTCTGCCAAACCGACAGCCAGTGATCAAAGCGTTCGGCCAAATGCTTTGCACCGGTTTCGAAATCCGGCGGCGACAAATGATCGGCGGACAGATGCTCGGCAATCGCGGTGGCGGGGCGCTCGGTGCTCACAGGCGCGGCCTTGAGGTTCACCCCAATACCAATGGCCACCCACAGCCCCCCTGCCCCCAGCGATCCGCTTTCCAACAGCACGCCGGACACCTTGCGGCCATCCAGAAGCACATCATTGGGCCATTTGATCGAAACCAGACTGGGCGGCACATAGTGCGCGACCAGATCATAGACAGCCAGCGCCGACACAAAGGTCAGCTGCGAGGCATCCAGAGGCGATTTATCGAGGGTAAGAAGCAGGGTCTGGGCCAGATTGCCCGTCGGCATTTCCCAGACACGGCCCCTGCGCCCGCGCCCTTCGGTTTGGCGTTGGGCCGCGATCCACAGGGGACCGAACTCGCCAGCCTCGGCGCGCCTGCGCGCTTCGGCATTGGTCGAGTCGATCTCCTGCAGGATCAGGACCGGAGCCGCCAAGGCTCCTTAACCTACGCCCACGCCAGCGGCCGCAGCCTTGGTCAGCGGCTCCAGCCAGGTCAGCGCCACGATCACGATCGGGAAGCTGAAGGCTGCAGCCAGCCAGCCCACGTATTGCGGGACAGCCGGAGCCTTGTCGGTGGCGATGTCCGAAGCCGGAGCGTCGAACCACATCGTCTTGATGATGCGCAGATAGTAGAAGGCAGCCACAACCGAGGCGACCAGACCGGCCGCACCGGCCATCCAGTAGCCTGCGTCAGCGGCAGCGCCGAAGACGAAGAACTTGCCCCAGAAACCCGACAGCGGCGGAATGCCGACTGCCGACAGGGCCAGTACAGTCAGCGCGATCGCCGTCAGCGGACGGTCCTGCTTCAGGCCAGCCAGATCGCCGATGTTGCGGATCGGACGACCGCCGCGGCTCAGCGACAGCAGAATGGCGAAGAAGCCGAACTGGTCGATGACGTACAGGGTCATGAACATCAGCATGGCCTGGATACCCAGTTCGGTACCCGTAGCGACGCCCAGCAGGGCATAGCCGATATTGATGATCGACGAGTACGCCAGCAGGCGCTGGATGTCTTTTTGCAGCAGACCGCCGAACGAACCGACCGCGAAAGAGATCAGCGAGATCAGGATCACGACCTGAGCCCATTGGTCATGCGCCAGATTGAAGCCGTCGACCAGCACGCGGGCGATCAGCACCATGGCGGCAACCTTGGGTGCCGTGGCGAACAGAGCCACGACCGGGGTCGGCGCGCCTTGGTACACGTCAGGCGTCCACATGTGGAACGGCGCAGCCGAGACCTTGAACGCCAGACCGGCAATCAGGAAGACCAGACCGAAGATCAGGCCAACGCTCGGAGTAGCCGAGGCGAAGGCGGCGATTTCGTCGAACTTCATCGAGCCCGCGAAGCCGTAGATCAGGCTCGCACCATACAGCAGCAGACCCGACGACAGGGCACCCAGCACGAAATACTTCAGGCCCGCTTCGGACGCCGTCAGGCTGTCACGACGGTAGGCGGCCAGCACGTACAGAGCCAGCGAGTGCATTTCGATGCCGATGTACAGCGAGATCAGGTCGCCCGACGACGCCATCATGCCCATACCGACCGAAGCCAGCGTGATCAGGACAGGGTATTCGAACTTGGCGATGTTGTTGCGATGCATCCAGCCATCGCCCAGCACAATGGCCACAGCCGCCGACAGGAAGATAACGGCCTTGCCGTACACTGCCATCGGGTCGGCGATGTAGGTGCCGTTGAAGGCCTGACCCAGCGGGCCGGTAACGGTCAGAGCCGTCGCGACCAGCAGCAGCAGGACAGACAGGCCCGAGACCAGACGGGTGGACTTCTCACCGCCGAACGCGCCGACCATGAGAAGGACCAGACCGCCAACCGCGAGAGTAATCTCGGGGGCGGCCAGTTGGAGTGCGGAGGACAAATCAGTCATTATGCTCTCACCCGCCGATGGCTGCGCGATAGGCGGTGGTCAGGGCCTCAACCGAAGGCCCCGTGATGTCGAGGATGGCGTTCGGGTACAGACCCAGAGCCACGGTGCCGATAATCAGCGGCACGAACAGCAGCAGCTCGCGCTTGTCGATATCGGTGATGCCTTCCAGCTTCGGATTGGTGATCGGGCCGTACATGACGTTACGGAACAGCGTCAGGGCGTACACCGCCGAGAAGATCACGCCCGAGGCCGCAATCAGAGCCGTCCAGGTCGAGACCTGATAGGCACCGGTCATGGTCAGCACTTCACCAATAAAGCCCGAGGTGCCCGGCAGGCCAACGTTGGCCATGGTGAACAGCAGGAAGATGGCTGCGAACCAAGGCATGCGGGCCGTCAGACCGCCGTAGAAGGCGATTTCACGGGTGTGCATGCGGTCGTAGACCACGCCGACGCAGAGGAAGAGCGCGCCAGAAATCAGGCCGTGGCTGAGCATCTGGAACACGGCACCCTGCACGCCTGCGTCGTTACCGGCGAAGATACC
The DNA here is from genome assembly GCF_002419815.1 of Brevundimonas sp. UBA5713. GTDB lineage: Bacteria > Pseudomonadota > Alphaproteobacteria > Caulobacterales > Caulobacteraceae > Brevundimonas. The sequence goes on from NZ_DIGV01000018.1 coordinate 152,800, forward strand.
CATGGTCACGAAGCCCATGTGCGCGACCGACGAATAGGCGATCAGCTTCTTGATGTCGGTCTGACGGAAGGCGACCAGCGAGGTGTAGACCACGGCGATCACCGACAGCGCGAACACCAGCGGGGTGAACATCTCCGACGCCTGCGGGAACATCGGCAGGTTGAACAGGATGAAGCCATAGCCGCCCAGCTTCAGCAGGATACCGGCCAGAATGACCGAGCCTGCGGTCGGAGCCTGAACGTGGGCGTCCGGCAGCCAGGTGTGCACCGGCCACATCGGCATCTTCACCGCGAACGAGGCGAAGAAGGCGAGCCACAGCAGCGGCTGAACCGACGGCGCGAAGTCATAGGTCTTCAGTTCAGGAATGCTGGAGGTGCCGGTCTCGTGGAACATCCACAACATGGCCAGCAGCATCAGAACCGAACCCAGCAGGGTGTACAGGAAGAATTTGTACGAAGCGTAGATGCGGTTCGCGCCACCCCAGATGCCGATAATCAGATACATCGGGACCAGAGTGCCTTCGAAGAACATGTAGAAGAGGAACAGGTCCAGCGAGGTGAACACGCCGATGACCAGGGTCTCCAGGATCAGGAAGGCGGTCATATATTCGACGACGCGGTGCTCGATCGACTTCCAGCTGGCGATCACACAGATCGGCATGAGGAAGGCGGTCAGCAGCACGAACAGGATCGAGACCCCGTCAACGCCCAGATGATAGGCCGCACCGGCGAACCACGGCGCGTACTCAACGAATTGGTACGCGGTGTTCGACGGGTCGAACTGTGCCGTCAGCAGAATGGAGACCGCGAGCACGACGAGTGTCGTGCCCAGCGCGATCCAGCGGGCGGCCGGGGCCGCGGCTTCCTTGGTGCCCTTGTTCAGGAGGCTGGCGACCACAATGGCCGCCGCACCCAGAAGCGGCAGGAAGGTTACGATGCTCAGAATGTGAGGCACGAGGCTCAGGCTCCCCACGTGAAGATGGCGAAGGCAAGGAACGCGGCCACGCCAATCAGCATCACGAATGCATAGAAGTAAACGAAACCGGACTGGAAGCGCGACAGGAAGCCGCCCGACTTCAGCGAGGCCCAAGCCGCGCCGTTCGGACCCAGACCGTCGATGATCTTCACGTCGCCCACCTTCCAGAAGAAGTCGCCCAGAGCCTTGGTAGCCTTGACGAAGGTGACGTTATAGAGCTCGTCCCAGAACCACTTGTTGTACAGGAAGGTGTACAGCGGGCCCTTCTTGGCGGCCATGTCCTTGGCGGCACCTTCCTTCACGACATAGAGCCAGAAGGCAGCGAACGTACCGATCAGGGTCACGATCAACGGCGACCACTTCACCCACAGCGGCACATAGTGGCTCTGGTGAAGGACGTGGTTGGCTTCAGCCGTGAAGATCGAGCCACGCCAGAAGGCTTCCTGCTCGTAACCCACGAAGTGCGGGTAGAAGATCCAGCCTGCGAACACAGCGCCGACAGACAGCACGAGCAGCGGCAGGATCATCACCAGCGGGCTTTCGTGCGGCTTCAGCGGACCATGGTGATGAACGTCGTGCGCGTGATCATCGTGCGCAGCATGGTGATCGTCATGAGCGTGAGCATGGGCTTCGTCGTGGTGCGCGCCCTCCTCTTCCTTCCACTGCGGTTTGTTGTGGAAGGTCATGAATACCAGACGCCACGAATAGTAGGCGGTCAGCAGAGCCGCTGACAGGCCGATCACGAAGGCGAACATGGCGAACACCGAATGGCCTTCGGTGAACGAGGCAAAGGCGCTCTCGATGATCGAGTCCTTCGAATAGAAGCCAGCAAAGCCCCACAGACCCGGAATGCCCAGACCGGTGATGGCAATCGTGCCGATCATCATGGTTGCATAGGTGATCGGCAGCAGCTTCATCAGGCCGCCCATCTTACGCATGTCCTGTTCGTGGTGCATGCCGTGGATCACCGAACCGGCGCCCAGGAACAGCAGAGCCTTGAAGAAGGCGTGGGTGAACAGGTGGAACATGGCCGACTGGTACGAGCCCACACCGATGGCGAAGAACATGTAACCCAGCTGCGAGCAGGTCGAGTAAGCGATGACGCGCTTGATGTCGTTCTGCATCATGCCGACGGTGGCAGCGAAGATCGCCGTGATACCGCCGATGATGGTGATGAACTGGGCCGCGATCGGAGCGTGTTCGTACAGCGGCGACAGCAGGCAGACCATATAGACGCCGGCGGTCACCATGGTGGCAGCGTGGATCAGTGCCGACACAGGGGTCGGGCCTTCCATCGCGTCCGGCAGCCAGGTGTGCAGCAGAAACTGCGCCGACTTACCCATGGCACCGATGAACAGCAGCAGACCGGCCAGATCCAGAGCGGACCAGGTAAAGCCGAGGAAGTCCCAACCGGTACCAGCCTTGGCTTCGATCAGCGGGAACAGCTTGTCGAACTCGATAGTGCCGAACATCCAGAAGATGGTCATCATGCCGAGCAGGAAGCCGAAGTCACCCACGCGGTTGACGACGAAGGCCTTGATCGAGGCCGCCGTGGCCGACGGCTTCTTATACCAGAAGCCGATCAGCAGGTACGACGCCAGACCCACGCCTTCCCAGCCGAAGAACATCTGCAGGAAGTCAGCGGCCGTCACCAGCGACAGCATCATGAAGGTGAACAGCGACAGATAGGCAAAGAAGCGCGGACGGCTGTCGTCCTCCTTCATATAGCCCCAGCTGTACAGGTGAACGAGCGCCGAGACACTGGTCACCACGATCAGCATGGTCGCCGACATGGCATCGATGCGGATCGACCAGTTCGATTGGAAGTCACCGACGTGGATGAACGGCAGCAGCTTGACGGTGAAGGCTTCCAGCCCACCCCAGGTCCACTGGCTGAACACAATCCACGAGACAAGGCACGAGAAGAACAGCAGGCCGGTCGTCACTGCCTGAGAGGCAATGTCGCCGATCCGGCGTCCGAAGAAGCCAGCAATCATCGCCCCCAGCAGCGGGGCGAAGACGCCTAGAATGACGAGAGTTTGGATAGACACGGTCCCAATCAGCCCTTCATCACAGAGGCGTCGTCCACAGCGATATCGCCGCGGTTACGGAAGAAGGTCACAAGAATGGCCAGACCGACGGCGGCCTCTGCCGCGGCAACGGTCAGCACGAACATCGCCATCAGCTGACCCTCGACATTGCCGAGGTAGGTCGAGAAGGCGACGAAATTGATGTTCACCGCCAGCAGGATCATCTCGATCGACATCAGGATGATGATGATGTTCTTGCGGTTCACGAAGATGCCGAACACACCGATGGTGAACAGGATGGCGGCAACCGCCAGATAGTGTTGGAGCGAGATGTCCATTACAGAAGCTCCTCGGGTTTCACGCCAGCACCGGTGGCAGCCGACTTGATCTCGACGGCATTGACACGGAGGCGGTTGGCCTGAGCGGCCAGATCCTGACGATGAACGCCCTCACGCTTGCGCAGGGTCAGAACAATCGCACCGATCATGGCGATCAGCAGAACAATGCCCGCAGCCTGGAAGAAGTAGACATAGTCCGTGTACAGCACACGGCCGATGCTCTCGGTGTTCGTGGTGCCTGCGGCCGCCAGAACCGGCTCAACCGCGTCCTTGGCTGCGCCCGAGGTGGCGACGCTGATCGACACCATGATCATCTCCGCCAGCAGGACAGCGGCCACGATACCCGCCAGCGGCAGGTAGCGGGCATAGCCCTCGCGGAGGCGGACGAAATCGACGTCCAGCATCATCACGACGAACAGGAACAGAACCGCGACCGCGCCGACGTAAACCACCACCAACAGCATGGCGAGGAACTCGGCACCGAGCAGCACAAAGAGACCGGCTGCCGAGAAGAAGGTCAGGATCAGCCAGAGGACGGAGTGCACCGGATTACGCGCGGTCACCACCAAAAGGCTGGAGACCACGGCAACCGTTGCCAGAAGATAGAAGGCCAGGCCTTGCAGCATGTGCGGGACGATGCCCCCTTCAAAACCAATGGTTCAGACCGGAGCCTGAACCCTTCCAGAATTGCGGCCCCGCCCTACGGACGGGGTCAGTACGGCGGAATCGACGCTCCGTTTAACGGTACGGGGCGTCGAGTTCCAGATTCTTCGCGATCAAACGTTCCCAACGGTCGCCGTTATCGAGCAGGCGTTCCTTGTCGTAGAGCAGTTCTTCGCGTGTTTCGGTCGCGAACTCGGAGTTCGGACCTTCGACGATAGCGTCCACCGGGCAGGCCTCTTGGCACAGGCCGCAGTAGATGCACTTCACCATGTCGATGTCGTAGCGGGTCGTACGGCGCGAGCCGTCGGCGCGCGGTTCGGCCTCGATGGTGATGGCTTGTGCGGGACAGATGGCTTCGCAGAGCTTGCACGCAATGCAGCGCTCTTCGCCGTTCGGATAGCGGCGCAGAGCATGTTCGCCACGGAAGCGCGGCGACTGCGGGTTGCGCTCGAACGGATAGTTCACCGTCGCCTTCGGCTTCAGCATGTATTTGACTGACAGGCCGACGGCACCGAACACGTCGGTCAGCATCGCGCCCTTGGCCGCCTGAACGATACGGGTCAGCATTACGATCTCACTCCGGCGCACTCGCGTTGATAGCGGGCGCTTTCCTTATCCAAAGTCTGGCACAGACGCTGTTGTTCAGCGCTACGCCGTTCAATCTCTTGTTGGCGACGTTCCCACTGATAGACCGACACAGGGTCAGCCTCATAGGGAGCGGCGCACGCCGTCGAACCCAAAAGCGCTAGAGCGCCCAGTCCGGCGAGGTGATGTTTCATCAGAAACAGTCCCCGCTGGCCCGGCGATCACGCTCGCTCATGGTCTGGCAGCGAACGGTCCGTTCCTGACGCTCGCGCGCTTCGGTTTCCTGACGGGCGATACCGGCTTCAGCCGACTCGCCCTGACGCGATTTGGAGTAGTCATAGGGCGCTAACGAGCTGCACGCCCCTGCCCCAAGACCCAAGGTCGCGACAGTCAGGATAACCACAGAACGGATCATAGGCTTAAGCTCCGACCGCGAATACGCGCCATGCGGCGACGAACACAACCGCGACCAAGGACGCCGGCAGGAAAATCTTCCAGCCCAGACGCATCAGTTGGTCATAGCGGTAACGCGGTACGAACGCCTTAACCAGTGCGATCATGCAGAACCAGAACACCGTCTTGACGATGAAGGTCAGCAGATAGATCGCATAGGCGATGAAGGACGGCAGGCTGGCCATGAAGTCTTCGGACAGGAAGCCGGGGTTCCAGCCACCGCAGAAGAGCAGCGTCATCATGGCACACATGAAGACGATGTTGGCGTATTCGCCGATCATGAACAGCAGGTACGGGGTCGAGGAATATTCGACCTGATAGCCGGCCACCAGTTCCGATTCCGCTTCCGGAAGGTCGAACGGCGGACGGTTGGTTTCAGCCAGAGCCGAGATGAAGAAGACGATCGTCATCGGGATCATAACGATGATCGTCGGCCAAGTCCCTGCTCCGCCGCCGAAGACGTGCCAGTTCCAGAAGTAGCCGGCTTGCTGGGTCACGATCTCGGTCAGGTTCATCGTGCCGGTCAGCAGGATGACGTTGATGATGATCAGACCCATCGACACTTCATACGACACCATCTGTGCCGCCGAACGCAGAGAGCCGAGGAACGGGTACTTCGAGTTCGAAGCCCAGCCCCCCATGATGATGCCGTAAACGCCCAGCGACGAGATCGCCAGAATGTAGAGAATGCCGACGTTCAAGTCGGCGATGACCCAGCCCGGAGCAAACGGGATCACAGCCCAGGCGATAAAGGCCAGAACAAAGGTGATCAGCGGAGCCGCCAGAAACACCACCTTGTCCGAACCAGCCGGAACCACGATCTCTTTCAGCACGAACTTGAAGAAGTCGGCGAAGGACTGCAGCAGGCCGAAAGGACCAACCACGTTCGGGCCTTTACGCAGCTGCACGCCCGCCCAGATCTTGCGGTCGGCCAGCAGCAGGAAGGCCAGGGAAATCAGGATACCGACGGTAACCAGCAGGATCCCACCAACGGTGATGAGGGTCCAGCCGACCGGAGTAGCCCAGAAGGAAGTCGCAGCGTCCATGTCTTACTCCGCCGCCAGTGCGACCGGCGCGACCCGTTCACGGGACAGTTCGGCCATGGTTTCGCTGGCGCGCGCAATCGGGTTGGTCAGATAGGGATCGGCAATCGGGGAAACGAAGGCAACATCGCCCACATCACCCTTCACACCCAGCGAGGCCACGGCGAACGAAGCCGACGGAGCCAGATAGTCGATGCGGCCGAACGACGGCACATCAGCCATCAGCTTGGTGCGCAGTTGGTCCAAGGTGTCGTACGGCAGGGTGTGACCCACGCGTTCCGACAGGGCGCGGATGATGGCCCAGTCTTCCTTGGCCTCGCCCTTCGGGAACACCACACGATCAGCCAGCTGAACACGGCCCTCGGTGTTGACATACAGGCCCGACTTCTCGGTAAAGGCGGCACCCGGCAGGATCACATCGGCGCTGTGAGCGCCACGGTCACCGTGCGAGCCGAGGTAGACGCGGAAAGCGTCCGAGCCGTTGGCAGCCACTTCGTCAGCGCCCAGCAGGAACAGAACGTCCAGAGCGCCCGGCTTCAGCATGTCGGCGACAGCCAGACCGCCCTCGCCCGGCAGGAAGCCCATGTCCAGACCCGCAACGCGCGAAGCGGCGGTGTGCAGGACGTTAAAGCCGTTCCAGCCATCCTTGACTGCACCGACCTTCTTGGCCAGCGCGCCCATGGCGTTCAGTACAGCCGCACCGTTTTCACCGATCAGAGCGCCCATGCCGACGATGATCGCCGGGCGTTCAGCCTTGATCAGGAAGTCGGTTGCAGCCTTCGGCAGCTTGCCAGCCACCTTCGAGCCTTCGCCCAGATAGGTGTAGCCGTAAGTCAGGTCAGCGTTCTGGCCGATGACGCCGATCTCGACGTCGCCCTTCAGCCAGGCCTTGCGGATACGGGCGTTGAGCAGCGGGGCTTCCGTGCGCGGGTTGGCCCCCACGATCAGGATAGCGTCAGCGTTTTCAATGCCTTGGATCGAAGTGTTAAACAGATACCCTTCGCGCGGACCGCCGCCGATGGCAGCGCCGTCCTGACGGCAATCGGTATTGTTCGAGCCCAGCGCGCGGAACAGATCCAGCACGGCCTTCATCGATTCAGCGTCTTGCAGATCGCCTGCAATCGCGCCGATGCGGTTCGCTGGAGCCGACTTCAGCTTGGCGGCCACAGCGTTAAGGGCTTCATCCCACGACGCAGCACGCAGCTTGCCGTTCTCGCGGATCCACGGACGGTCCAGACGGCGCGCCTGCAGGCCGTCGACAGCGTAACGCGAACGGTCGGACAGCCACTCTTCGTTGATGCCTTCGTTGACGCGCGGCAGAACGCGCATGACTTCGGTACCGCGATAGTCTGCGCGAATGTTGGAGCCCAGAGCGTCCATCACATCGATGGTCTCGGTCTTCTTCAGCTCCCACGGACGATAGTGGTACTGCCACGGACGGTGCGTCAGCGCGCCCACCGGGCACAGGTCGTTGACGTTGCCCGACAGCTCGCTGTCGATGTTCTTTTCCAGATAGGTCGTGATCTCGGCGCTCTCGCCGCGCGAAATCATGCCGATGTCCGGAACGCCAGCCACTTCGGTGATGAAGCGGACACAACGCGTGCACTGGATGCAGCGCGTCATGAAGGTCTTCACCGTCGGGCCCATGTTCTTTTCTTCGACCGCGCGTTTGTTCTCGGCATAGCGAGAACCGTCACGGCCATAGCCCATGGCTTGGTCTTGCAGGTCACACTCACCACCCTGGTCGCAGATCGGGCAATCCAGCGGGTGGTTGATGAGCAGGAACTCCATCACACCTTCGCGGGCCTTTTTGACCATCGGGGTGTCGGTGAAGATTTCCTGACCGTCGGCAGCCGGAAGGGCGCACGAAGCTTGCGGCTTCGGCGGTCCAGGCTTCACCTCGACGAGGCACATGCGGCAGTTGCCGGCGATGGACAGGCGTTCGTGGTAGCAGAAGCGCGGGATTTCTTGACCCGCGCGCTCAGCCACCTGAAGCACGGTCATACCCGGTTCGAACTCGACCTCGACACCATTTACCTTGGCGATAGGCATTTACGTTTACTCCGCCGCAATCGCGTGACCGGCGAAGTTCGCGCGGCTGTTGCGGTACAGATTGATGCGGTCTTCGATCTCGTGACGGAAGTGACGGATCAGGCCTTGGACAGGCCATGCCGCAGCGTCACCGAGAGCGCAGATGGTGTGACCTTCAACCTGGCTGGCGACGTCCAGCAGCAGGTCGATTTCCGACGGGTCGGCATCGCCGATAGCCATGCGTTCCAGCACGCGCCACATCCAGCCGGTGCCTTCACGGCACGGCGTGCACTGGCCGCAGCTCTCGTGCTTGAAGAAGTAGCTGATGCGGGCGATGGCCTTCACGATGTCGGTCGAGTTGTCCATGACGGTCACACCGGCGGTGCCCAGCGACGAGCGCTGCTCGCGCATGGAATCGAAGTCCATCAGAGCGACTTCGGCCTGTTCGCGGGTGATCACCGGGCACGAAGCGCCGCCCGGAATGATGGCCTTCAGGTTTTCCCAGCCACCGCGCACGCCGCCGCCATGATCTTCGATCAGCTGGCGCAGCGGGATGGACATGGCCTCTTCGACCACGCACGGGGTGTTTACGTGACCGGCCAGCGACATCAGCTTGGTGCCGGTATTGTTCGGACGGCCAATGGCAGCGAACCAATCCGCGCCACGGCGCAGGATGGTGCCGACCACGGCGATCGACTCCACGTTGTTCACGGTCGTCGGGCAGCCGTACAGGCCTGCGCCAGCCGGGAACGGCGGCTTCAGGCGGGGCTGACCCTTCTTGCCTTCCAGCGACTCCAGCAGTGCGGTCTCTTCACCGCAGATGTAAGCGCCAGCGCCGTGGTGGATATAGACGTGGAAGTCCCAGCCATGGACGTTGTTGTCGCCGATCAGCTTGGCCTCATAGGCCTGCTTGACGGCGGCTTCCATGCGCTCCCGCTCGAACACGTATTCGCCACGCAGATAGATGTAGCAAGCATGGGCCTGCATCGCGAACGAGGCGATCAGAGCGCCTTCGATCAGCAGATGCGGATCATGACGCATGATCTCGCGGTCTTTACAGGTCGCGGGCTCGGACTCGTCGGCGTTGATGACGAGGTAGTGAGGACGGTCCTTCACTTCCTTCGGCATGAACGACCACTTCAGACCGGTCGAGAAACCGGCGCCGCCACGGCCGCGAAGACCCGAGGCCTTCACATTGTTGATGATCCAGTCGCGGCCAAGGTCCAGCATGTCCTTGGTGGCGTTCCACGCGCCGCGCTGCTTCGCCCCCTCAAGACCCCAATCATGGAAGCCGTAGAGGTTGGTGAAGATCCGATCCTTGTCTTCGAGGATTCCGACCATGGTTCCTTAAAGTCCTTCCGCCATGCGGCGTTTGTGGTGGCGGGTGCGTTGGAAAATGGCCGTGATAACCAGTGCCCAACCGGCAAACAACATGCCGTATGCAACCTTCACCGCATCTTCGGTCAGGCCGAATTTGCCATCCCGAGCGATTACTACCAGCAGGGCCGCGACCACGATCAGCACAAAGCCGCCCAGACGGTACTTCCAGCCCACGCGCTTCAGTTCAGCGCGGTAGGCGGCTCTGCCTTCAGGAGATTCGAGATCGGGCCGTGCCATCAAGCGTCAGCCTTTGCCGGTTCGGAGTTCGGCAGCTTCTTGATCGGCTTGGCCGCCGAACCGTCGTACAGTTTCGGATCCAGCAGGACCTTGGCCCCACCGATCGGTGCCGAGTTGTGACGACCGTTGTACGGGCCCGGCTTCGGCGGCTTGCCAGCGGCAAAATCGTCGATGATCTGGGCCATGTTCTCGGGCGTCAGGTCTTCGTAGTAGTAGTCGTTGATCTGGGCCATCGGCGCGTTGGAGCAAGCACCAAGGCACTCGACTTCCTGCCAGGTGAAGCGGCCGTCGGCGGACAGGGTGTCCTTCGGGCCGATCTTTTCCTTGCAAACGCGCATCAGGTCTTGCGAGCCACGGATCATGCACTGGGTGGTGCCGCAGACCTGGATCAAGGCAACCTTACCCACCGGCTCCAGCTGGAACATGGTGTAGAAGGTGGCCACTTCCAGAACGCGGATGTAGGCCATGCCCAGCAGCTCGGCGATGGCGCGGATGGCGGGCTCCGAGACCCAGCCTTCCTGCTTTTGAACGAGCCACAGGATCGGGATCACCGCCGATTGGCGACGGCCCTCGGGGTATTTCTTGATCCACCACTGGGCCTTTTCCATCGTCTCCTTCGAGAACTCGAAGAAAACGGGTTGGTCTTTGGCCAGACGACGAACGCTCATCGGTCCACTTCTCCGAACACCATGTCGAGCGAACCAAGGATGGCCGACACGTCAGCCAGCATGTGGCCGCGGTTCATCCAGTCCATGGCCTGCAGGTGGCGGAAGCCCGGTGCAGACAGCTTGACGCGGTAAGGTTTGTTGGTGCCATCCGACACCAGATAGACGCCGAACTCGCCCTTCGGCGCTTCGACGGCTGCGTACACTTCACCCTCAGGCGTTTTGAAGCCCTCGGTATAGAGCTTGAAGTGGTGGATCAGCGCTTCCATCGAGCGCTTCATCTCGCCACGACGCGGCGGGGTGATCTTGTGATCTTCGGCCAGAACCGGCTCACCCGGGCAGTTGCGCAGCTTATGGATGCACTGCTCCATGATGCGAACAGACTGGCGCATCTCTTCGACGCGGCACAGGTAACGGTCCCAGCAGTCGCCGTTCTTGCCGACGACAATGTCGAATTCCATGTCGGCGTAGCAGTCGTAAGGCATGGCCTTGCGGATATCCCACGGGATGTCCGAGCCACGCAGCATCACGCCCGAGAAGCCCCAGGCCATGGCCTGTTCTTTCGAGACGACGCCAATGTCGACGTTACGCTGCTTGAAGATACGGTTTTCCGTAACCAGCTTCTCGATATCGTCGAGGGCCTTCGGGAATTCCTTACACCACAGGTCGATGTCGTCGATCAGTTCGGGCGTCAGGTCCTGATGGACGCCGCCCGGACGGAAATAGTTGGCGTGCAGACGCGCACCGCAGGCGCGCTCGTAGAAGACCATCAGCTTCTCGCGCTCTTCGTGGCCCCACAGAGGCGGGGTTAGAGCGCCCACGTCCATGGCTTGCATGGTCGAGTTCAGCAGGTGGTTCAGGATGCGGCCGATTTCCGAATACAGTACGCGGATCAGCTGACCACGGTACGGAACTTCCACGCCCAACAGGCGCTCGATAGCCAAGCAGAAGGCGTGCTCCTGGTTCATCGGCGACACGTAGTCGAGACGATCCAGATACGGAATGTTCTGCAGATAGGTCCGCGATTCCATCAGCTTTTCGGTGCCGCGGTGCAGCAGGCCGATGTGCGGGTCAACGCGCGTGACCAGCTCGCCGTCCAGTTCCAGCACCAGACGCAGCACACCGTGCGCAGCCGGGTGTTGCGGGCCGAAGTTGATGGTGAATTTGCGGTCGTCCATCGCACGGGCGTGCGGGGTCAGGCCGTCTTCGTAATCCTCGAACGGATCGATGGCGGCACCCAGAGGACGCGCGGGGGTGTTGTGTCCGTCAGCCATAGGCTCAGGCTCCCGCTTTCTCGTCGCCCGGCAGGACCGGAGCCGGATAGTCGGCTCCTTCCCACGGCGAGAGGAAATCAAAGGTACGATATTCCTGAGCCAGCTTCACCGGCTCATAGACCACGCGCTTCTGCTCTTCGTCGTAACGAACTTCGACATAGCCCGTCATCGGGAAGTCTTTGCGCAGCGGGTGACCCTGGAAACCGTAGTCGGTCAGGATACGGCGCATGTCCGGGTGATCCGAGAAGATCATGCCGTACATGTCGAAGGCTTCGCGCTCGAACCAGCCAGCCGACGGATAGACCGAGGTTACCGAAGGCACCGGCTGCACTTCATCGGTCGAGACCTTGACGCGCAGTCGGGCTGCACGGGTCAACGACAACAGGTGGTACACCACCTCGAAGCGCTCCTTGCGGTCCGGATAGTCGGCACCGCAGACGTCCATCAGTTGCTGGAAGCCGAATTGGTCGCGCAGGCCCTTCATGACCTCCACGATCTGTTCGCGCGGAGCGATCAGCGTCAGTTCACCAAAGGCAACGACGGCCTCGACACCGAGAGCCGCCACCATTTCCGTACCCAGCGGGGTCAGGGCCGATTCACGCTCGGCCACGCGGACGAGTTCGCTCATCGTTCGATGCTCCCCGTGCGGCGGATCTTCTTCTGCAGTTGCAGGATGCCGTACAGCAGGGCTTCCGAGGTCGGCGGGCATCCTGGGACGTAAACGTCAACCGGCACCACGCGGTCGCAACCACGAACGACGCTGTAGGAATAGTGGTAGTAGCCGCCGCCATTGGCGCACGAGCCCATCGAGATGACGTAGCGCGGATCTGGCATCTGGTCATAGACCTTGCGCAGGGCCGGAGCCATCTTGTTGGTCAGGGTACCGGCCACGATCATCAGGTCCGACTGGCGCGGCGAACCACGCGGAGCCGTGCCGAAACGCTCCAGGTCGAAGCGCGGCATCGACAGCTGGATCATTTCCACGGCGCAGCAGGCCAGACCGAACGACATCCACATCAGCGAACCCGTACGAGCCCAGGTGATGACGTCGTCGAGAGACGTGGTCAGAAAGCCGCGCTCACCCAGTTCGGTGTTCACAGCCTCGAAAAACTTGTCGTGGACCTTGGGGTCGTAGCCCTCAACGGTCGAGCGCGCGGCGCTACCGGCCGGCACCAGCGGAGAAGCCGGTGCGATAACCGACGACGAAGGCGTGATCACTGCCATTCCAGTGCTCCCTTCTTCCATTCGTAGATGAAGCCCACGGTCAGCACGCCGAGGAAGATCATCATCGACCAGAAAGCAAAGACCATCTCGCCGTGCGAGAGATCGAAGATCGAAACGGCCCACGGGAACAGGAAGGCGATTTCGAGGTCGAAGATGATGAACAGGATCGACACCAGATAGAACCGGACGTCGAACTTCATGCGCGCGTCGTCGAAGGCGTTAAAGCCGCACTCGTAGGCCGAGAGCTTCTCGGTGTCCGGATTCTTCGGGGCCAGAACCCAGGCGGCAATCATGAAGAGAGAGCCCAGGATCACAGCGATGCCGAGGAAAACAACGATCGGAAGGTATTCTAAAAGAAATGCGTTCATTCGAGCTGCCTCGCCCGCCGGTTAGAGGGGGCGGATTCGGCGCTTCTTAGACCCAACTCCGCCACGGTTCAAACCCCTCTGGCCAATAAGCGCACATTGAGAAACGTTCGCAAAAACAGAGCGCTCATTCTGCAACGCTGTTATGCAAAATGGCCTGACTGAAGAGGACGCACAGGGGGCCGAGGAGTTCCTTATATAAGGTGCGGTTTTTAAGCGGGTTGCCGCCGCAATAGACGGTTCACCGACGTCTACTCCCCGACCTTGAAGCGTGTTTTTGGCGGACAATCTGCTGAAATTTCAGAAAAGTGCATTTATCCACAGGGTTGCCGCTTGACGCGCAGCCCTGCCCCGCATAAACGACCGCCCTCGCCGCAGCGCATCGCCGCTCCGGCCGGGAAACGCGGGTGTAGCTCAGTTGGTTAGAGTGCCGGCCTGTCACGCCGGAGGTCGCGGGTTCGAGCCCCGTCACTCGCGCCACTCCCCTTCAATCTGATTGAAGACGGAGTGGCGCACACCGCCCTTCCCCCTCTCCTTAAAATCAGACTTTGGTCGCTGTGATCCTCGGTGAGAGGCTTCGCCCGTCAGTTGACGGGCTGTTGCACTCCCGGCATCGCAAACTCTGCGCAGCCGCTGGTCTCGGCGTAGAGCATGGACAGTTCCTCGAACACGCGCGACCAAGCGAACTGTTCGACGGTCTTCTGACGGGCCGCCTGCCCCAAGGCTTCGATGTCGCGCTGAAACAGCGCTTCGATCGCCTGGGCATAATCATCAGGATCTGCCGAACGTGCCAGTTGACCGACGCTGGAATCGACGGTTTCGGCCACGCCGCCCGCATTGACGCCCACGACTGGCCTACCGCACGCCATGGCCTCCAACACGATCAGGCCAAACGGCTCCTTGTCGTTGGCATGCACAAAGGCATCGCAACTGGCGACAATGCGCGCGACGGCGCGGGGATCTTTTTCATAGTCCAGCGAGATGACCCGATCCTCGGCGGGCAGGCCCGCGCCCGCACCGACCAAAACGAGGTAATAGGGATCGCCCAGCGCTTGAACAGCGTCGATCAGCACGTCGATATTCTTCTCGCGCGCAGGTCGTCCTGCAAAACACAGCAAGCGAGCGTGCGACGGCAGACCCGTCTTTTTAAGCAGCCAATCGCGGTCGCGACGATCGGGTCGGAAGGTGTCGATTTCAACGCCTAGAGGCCGGATGACGATATCGGGCACGCCGGCTTCTTCCAGACGACTTGCAATAAAGCGGCTGGGCGAGACCACACGGTCGAACTGGGAGAACAGCTTGGCCCAGCGGCGCTGGACGGGTTTTTTGGCCCATTCACCAAAATGAAGTGCCGCAAGGGCAGCGGGATCAGAGTGGCAGAATCCGATGACGGGCACGCCGACCCGCTGACCGGCCTCGATAGCCCCTTGGCCCGCCGTGTAAGGATCGCCTGCCTCGATAATCGCCGGGTTCAGAGCCGATACCCATGCGCCCCATTTGCGCGCCGAGCTCGGCCAGCGATAACCGTCACCGAACGGCAGCTTGGGCGAACGGATCTGGACGATACCGTCATTGCCATAGGCATATTTCGCGCCCGGCACGACCAGCGTGTGGTCCACCCCGGGTCTTTGCTCTGCCAGCCAGGCCTTTTTGGCCAGGAGATAGCGCTTCACCCCGCCCGAACGCGGCGCATAAAGCATGGTCGAATCGACAAGCCGGGGACGCGGATCCTGTGCCCTTTGCTTGAGACTTTTCAGGGTGCGGGTGACGGTTTCATCAAGCGCCGGAACAAGGCTGAGTTCCGTTTCCTGAATTTCTACATAGCTCATTGAAGCAGGACCTTTACGACCGGACCACCCACAACGCGTGAGCTTAGCTTGGGATGCGTCCGAAAAAGACGAATCGCTTCTGTTCATCACCAGTACAGGTTGCCGCCATAATAACGCCGTAACTGCGTCTTGTGACTATATCTCTAGACGCGGAAATGCGCCGTTTGCCCTTGCTTTCGACTTAAAACTAAGAAACTTGGGGTCAACAAATGGATGTGCTGCTAAACGGGCGGCTTGCGTCCTGACGACTGATTGCTTCGAGGGGTTTGTTTCGAATGCGTGCACTACTCGTAACTGCGGCGGCGATTGCCCCTCTGACCGTTGCCTCAGGTGCGTGGGCGGAAACTGTTGTTTCCACTGCCCGTACGACTCCTATCGCGACGGCCACGGCGACCGGCTCTGCCCCCGACGACATTCGTATGTCCAATGCCGGATCAATCGCCATCGCTTCCGGCGTGGCGGTTCGGGTGAACTCCTCCAACGGCTTCGATATGGATTCAGGCTCGTCCATCACCATGGACAAGTCCGAGAACGGCTCGACTGCGGTTCTGGTAGAAGGCGGGTACAACAGCCCTGTCACCATCGGCGGTCGCATCGCCGTTAACGACAAGCTGGAAACCGCACCGGATACGAACGATGACGGCATTCCCGACGGTCCGTTTGCCGAGGGCCAGGACCGCTATGGCCTGCGCGTCACCGGCCCGGGCGTGTCGCGCGGCAATATCCTGATCGAGAACTCCGGCACCATCGCCGTCGAAGGCAACAACTCCCGCGCCGTTTCGATCGAGAGCGATCGTCAGGGTAACTTCACCAGCTATGGTCAGGTGAGCGTTACCGGCGACAACTCGACCGCCATCCACATCGGCGGCGCGACAACGGGCAATGTCGATATTCTGGGCACGGTCAACGCCAAGGGCGAAAACGCTCAAGGTGTCGTCGTCGAAGGCGACGTCACCGGCCGCGCCAATATTCAAGGTGCCATTACCGCCACGGGCTATCGTTACAACACCCGTCCGCCCAACGCGCCGGAAACCAATGCCAATCCCAAGGGCGTCTATCTCGAAAAGCTGGATGAAGACGACCTGCTGCAAGGCGGTCCGGCTGTCAGCATCGCAGCCAACCTCAGCCAAGGCCTGATACTGGATTCGGGCCCGACTTACGGGCCTGGCGGTATCGAGGGCGATGACGACGACAACGGCGTCAAAAACGGCGACGAGGATGATGACGGCGACGGCATCAAGAACCGCGAAGACCCTGACCGCGACGGCGACGGCCTGACCGACGCCCAAGAGGGGCGTGCGAACATCGTAGCCTACGGCGCTGCCCCTGCTCTGCAGGTCGGCTCTGCCAACCGCGATATCACGCTCGGCAATGTCGGTACCGGCGAAAACGCCTATGGCCTTATCAACCGCGGTCAGATCAGCGCGTTCGGCGTCTATGACGACGTGGACGCGACCGCACTGCGCGTGGGCGTCGATGGTGGCCAAGCCGTGACGATTGACGGCGGCTTTCGCAATCAGGGCGACATTGTTGCCGTAGCCACCGAGGGCAGTGCCACGGCCGTGCGCTTGGGCGCCGGTGCGTCGACGCCGCAGCTGAACAACTCCGGACTTATCCGCGCCACTGCCACGACCAAGTCCGCCGACCAGGTCAGCGGTATTCAATTGGATGCGGGCTCCAACCTGACCTCGCTTACGAACAGCGGCACAATTCAGGCCGACGTCTCTGGCGGCAAGGCCAGCGCCACCGCCATCAACGACCTTTCGGGTACGCTGACGTCCGTCACCAACACGGGTAACATCACGGCTGTGGTGGGTCCGCGCGACGATGCAGACACCGTGACCGGCGTGGCTACCGCCATCAATGCCAGCAATAACACCACCGGCTTTACGTTCGTGCAGGACAAGCCGGCCGGCACCGCGACCACGTCTGAAGGCGGCGACATCCAGATCGGCTCGACTGCCGAAGCTGGCGCACGCACCACGGGCAATATTCGTCTTGGCTCCGGCAATGACGTCATCGACATCCGCAATGGCACGGTCAATGGCGACATCTCGTTCGGCACCGGCGCAGATACCCTGCGCATTTCGGGCGGCGCGACCGTAGCGGGCGCGCTGGATACGGGTGATGGTCGCCTGAACATCGACATCGGCAAGGGCACGCTGGATGCCCGCCAGACGGGCACCACCAATGTTACCGGCCTGAATATCGGTAACGAAGGCACCCTCATCGTGTCGCTGGACCCCAGCAAGGGCACCGCAGGTGGCTTTAAGGTCAACGGGGCGGCCAACCTCGCGGATGGAGCCAATCTGGGCGTACGTTTCGATACCCTGCTGCAGGACGAAACACGGTTCACCATCATCGACGCCGACACTCTGACGCTGGGCGGCGACATCAAGGACTTGATCCTCGATGAAAATGCCCCCTACGCCTATGTGGTAGAGTCCGACGCAGATACTGCTGCGGGCCAGGTCTATATCGATGCCCGCCGCCGCACCGCGTCCGAGGCTGGTATGATCGGCGTCGAGGCTCAGGCCTATGACGTGCTCTATCAGGGCTTGGCCGAAAACGAAGTGATCCGCCGCGCCCTGCTGGGCCAGACCACGCGCGACGGTTTCTTCGATCTGTACGAGCAGATGCTGCCGGATCACTCGGGCGGCCCGCTGATGTCGCTGGCCTCCGGTGTGGATGCGGTGACCCGCGCCCTCACCGGCCGTAACGCTTCGGCGGCCCAAGGCGAGACCAGCGCCTGGCTGCAGGAAATCAACTTCTACGCCGACAAGGACAAGACCGACTCCTACGGCTTCCGCTCGGAAGGCTTTGGCGTCGCCGGTGGCGTGGAACGCGGCACCAAGGCCGGTGCCTTCGGCGTGTCGGCGGCTTTCACCTCCTCGGACATCGAGGATCCGGAATCGGCGGCTGAAGAAGTTCTGTCGGCGAACCTGCTGGAGCTGGGCCTGTACTGGCGTGCTCAAGGCCAGAACTGGACCACGTGGGCCCGCGCCGCTGGCGGCTATGCCCAGTTCGAGGCGACGCGTCGTCTGGTTGCCGATGGCGTGAACCTGAAGAACGAATCCGACTGGAACGGCTTTACCTTGTCGGCTGCCGCAGGGGCTTCGTACGAGAAGCATTATGGTCGCCTCAACGTCCGCCCCGAGGTTTACGCGGAATACTTCTCGCTAAGCGAAGATGGACGCAGCGAAAGCGGCGGCGGTGATGGCTTTGATCTGGAAATCAACGACCGTGACAGCCACATCGCCTCGGGCGTGGCCGCTCTGAACATCGGCTATGGCTTTGGTCAGAATGGCTGGGTTCGTCCGGAAGTGCGCATCGGCTATCGCCACATCCTTTCGATGGATGCAGGCGAGACCGTGGCCCGCTTCAAGTCGGGCGGCGACTACTTCCGCCTGAAGGCGGACGGCATCGAAGGTGGTGGTCCGATCCTGGGCTTCCGTCTGAACGTCGGCAACGATCTGGGGATGCTGTCCATCACCGGTGATGCAGAGCTGCTGGAAGACTATGTGCGCTACACCCTGCTGCTGCGCGCCAGCTTCAAGTTCTAAGCGGACGACAACACTTCATAAGAAAGCCGCCGGATCGCTCCGGCGGCTTTTTTGTTGGCACTCTGGCGGGAGCTAGCCGATGTCCCCCATCACTAACGGGAGGGTGAACTGGCCGCACCCCGCGTCCGTATAGCTGTAGGTCACCACATCGCTGACACCCATCAGGTGTCGACCATCCCAACGGTAGATGGCGCGCGCACAGTTCCCTTGCCCGCCGTTCACCCACATCAGCAGCAACAAATCGGCAGTGCGCAGTGAATCGCTGTCCAGATCGTCCATATCGTCGAACCCCATGCCGGTCTGCACCAGTTCACCAGTCGTCATATTGCCGATGACCAGCTGACGGCATCGCGCCCCGCACGGAATAACCATCTGCACATAGTGCTCGGCTAGATTCGGTCCGCTGGCCCACAGATGGCGAATGGAGTCGGAATAGGCCCGCAAATCCCCCTCGATAATCGGCTGAACCCTCGACGATGGCATCGGATCTAGCTGCGAGTCCGTGTCCATCACGGTCGTGATCGCCATCGTCTCTGCTTGCGCGACCGATTCAGCCACGTTTTCGGTCGATGCGGGCGTTTTGGGCCAACACAGGAAGGCTGCGCCCGACACAATCAAAAGCGCTGCACTCGATAACGCTAGCGTCGAAAACTTGAAACCTGAGCGTCGTGTCATCTCTACCTCCCACCGAGAAGCATGACCCTATTCAAGTCGGAGAACGAACTTCATCCCGCGCCTATGGGATTGTCAGGGCCCGGACAGCAAAAAGGCCGCCTTAATCAGGCGGCCCTTTGCGGAACGGATGGCTGGGGAACTAGGACTCGAACCTAGAATGACGGTACCAAAAACCGTAGTGTTACCATTACACCATTCCCCAGCGGTCCGGTGCCCGCCGAAGCAGTGCGCCCCGGCGATGTGTGGTTGATAGCTCCACACTTCGCGGCGCGCAACACCTTTCGTGCTGAAATTGCAGAAATTTTCATGGAGCAATGTGTTTTTTTAAAAGTGCTATTTCCCCTATTGCGCACCAGAAAGAGGGTAGCTATACACCCACTCCTCGACGGCGGGCCGCGGCTCTCCTGTTCGAAGAAAAGTCGGAGTGTGGCTCAGTCTGGTAGAGCACCGCGTTCGGGACGCGGGGGTCGCAGGTTCGAATCCTGCCACTCCGACCATCTTCCCCTCAACAATCTGTTGATCGCCAAGCCATCCTGTTCGGGGTGGCTTTTGTCGTTGATAGGCTATGCTGGGGCCATGACAGAAAATGTTTTGCCCTCCCCCGCCGATGTCGTGAATTTCTGGATCGACGCTGGCCCGTCCAAATGGTTTTCCAAGGACGACGCCTTCGATAAGGCCTTCAAAGACCGCTTTCTTGAGGCGCACTATGCCGCCGCGCGGCGAGATCTCGACCTCTGGATGGAAACGGCACACGGCGCACTGGCGCTGTTGATTTTGCTCGACCAACTGCCGCGCAACGCCTTCCGCGATACGGCGCATATGTTCGCGACCGATTCACTGGCCGTGCATTTCACCCGCATCGCGATCGCCCAAGGCTATCATCAGGCCGTCGACCTCCCCCTCCAACCCTTTATCCTGATGCCGCTGATGCATTCTGAATCACTTGAGGATCAGGAAGAGCTGTTGCGCATCCTGTCCGAAGAGACTCATCCCGACACCTATAAATACGCGGTCATCCATCGCGATGCGATCCGCGATTTTGGACGCTTTCCTCATAGAAACCAGTCACTTGGCCGCACGACTACCGCTGCAGAACAGGCCTTTTTGGACGGCGGCGGCTTCTCGGGTTAGGGCTTTTTTGTGTCCTAGACGGTGCGGTAATGTGAACAACCTATGCTATGCGTCTTTCCAAGTTTGAATTCGCATTGAGTACGACATGTCACATCGACGTCTTGGCCTGCTGGCCGCCGCCAGCTTGGTTTGCTTGTTGCCGACCACTGCCGACGCGCAGTTTTTCGGTCGCGGTAAGGCTACCGAATCCACTTCCGTGATCAACGAGGTGCCGCGTTGCACCCAGAATTTCGGGACCTTGGCCATTGCCGACACCCAGTCCCAGATGTTCAGCCAGCTGGGATTGGGTAGCCCCACGGAAGTCCTGCGCCATCTTATTCGTGAGTCGGGCTGTTTCCGTCTGATCGAGCGCGGGCCGGGTATGGATGTCGTTGAGCGCGAGCGCAGTCTTGGCGCTGCGGGCCGTATCCGCACCGCCGACTTCGTGCTCGTGGCCGAACTGGGCAACACCGTGGATGCCGCTACCGAAGATCGCAGCAGCGGGCTGATGGGCACGCTGATGTCATCGGGTGCGCGCATGGCTCTGACGGCTGGCATGGCGGCACTGACCCAAGGCGAAGGTGGTGCGGAACTTGGTCAGGGAATGAGCCAGCTTCTGGGCATGGGGGCCAATGTGGCCACCAACCAGCTGACCCAGTCGCTGAACCGTCGGACCGTGGATTCCTTGAAGGAACTGGAAAAGGACCTGTCCAAGGGCAAGGAGGACGCTCAAGTCGTCATGTCACTTTCCAGCGTGCCGCTGGCCGAGACGGTCGGTTACACCCGCGCGATTGCCAACAAGGATGACCTGCGCCGCCTGCGTATCCGCGACAACCATTTCGGTGGGCGCGTCGGGGCGGGCTATGAAAGCGAAGATTCAGGCAAGACTGTCGCTCTGGCTCTGGTACGTGCCTACGCCGATCTGGTGACCAGCCTGGGCGGGACGGGTGATGCCACGCCAGAGGTCGTCGTCGCCAACCGTGAAGCCCTGCGCGCAGCCGAGGCCGAGCGCGAAGCCGAAGCTGATCGCGCGCGCCAGGCGGAAATCCGCGAGCGTGAACGTGCGGAGCAGGCCCGATTGGCCGAAGAAAACCGCATCCGAGAACAGATCCGCCGTGAAGAGCGCGAACGTCTGGCCGCCGAGCGGGAAGCGGTTTCCCATTTGACCGACGCCCCTGCTCCGGCTCGCCAATTGGCTGCCGAGGCCGCAGTCGACATTAACCCGACCCCATCACGCGCGGCATTCGCCGTGGCCCCCGCCTCCCATGCAGAGCTGACCACCAGCCGCACCTCGGTACTGCGCGACGCGCCGAGCGGCCGTCCGGTCAAGGCGCTCAACCCCGGAGACACGCTGCGTCCTACGGGCAACCGTGACGACAGCTGGATTGAAGTGCGTACAGCCGACGATACGACCGGCTGGGTTCAAGCTGATCGTATCTAACCCCCATAGTAAAATTTGGAGAGGAATGCCGTGAAAGCAATGCTCAAGACGTCTACGGTTGCCGCACTGGCTATCGGCCTAGGCCTTCCGGCTGTGGCCGAGGCCCAGAACCGGCCCACCGGTGCCCAGCGCGCACAAAACCAGCAGATGGCCAACATCCCCCGTTGCACCACCAATCTGGGCACCGTGACCATCACCGATGGTCAGTCGTCGTATTGGCGCGAGCTCCAGCTTTCGCCCCCGCAGTCGCTGCTGCGCGTGGTTATCCAGCGCTCGGGTTGCTTCACACTGGTGGACCGCGGTGCGGGCATGAACGTGGCGCAACGCGAGCGCGACATGGCGGCAGGCGGTGACCTGCAACGCGGCTCGAACATCGGCGGCGGTCAGGTGCGCGCGGCCGACTATGTGCTGGTGGGCGAGATTGCCAGCCAGAACGACAATGCGGGCGGATCGGCTCTGGCTGGTCTGGCCGGTGCGGCATTGGGCGGTCGCGCGGGTGCCATTGTCGGCGGCCTGCGTACGCGCCGTCAGGAAGCCAACACCGTGCTGTCGTTGACCAGCGTGCGCACCTCGGAAACCGTCGCCGTGACCGAAGGCTACGCCTCGCGTAACAACATGTCGTGGGGTGCCGGTGCTGCGGGCTTCGGTGCCGGTGCGCTGGGCGGCGGTGCCTATGAGAACACCGAGATCGGTCGCATCGTCGCTGCTTCCTTCATTCAGGCGTACACCGACATGGTCACCCAGTTGGGCGGCTTGAGCGGTGATGCAGCACAAGACGCGCCGATCCAGACCTATACGGTGCAGCAGCCTTCGACCCTGCGCTCGGCACCGGATGGTGGTTCTGTGGTTCGCGCCTTGCCCGTGGGCCTGCGCCTGTATCCGACCGGCAACCGTAGCGGCGTCTGGTGGGAAGTTATGGACGACAACGACAATGTCGGTTGGGTCCAGAACGAGCGCCTCGCGCCCGGCACCTAAAATAATCCACACCCTCTATCAGCATAAAAATCCAACGCCCGTCGCGGTTTAGCGGCGGGCGTATTTTTTGGCTGTGGTATTTCGAATCCGTGAAATGCGTCCGTGCCGAATCGGAGGCATTCTAGTGCGCATGACAGCCCATGCCGCCCTCGCCGAACTTTCAATCCGCTCAGGTGCGGCCCCCGCTGACCATCCTGAATGGCAATACCTGAATCTGCTGCGTGATATTCTGGACAATGGCGTTGAGCGCGGCGACCGCACAGGCACGGGCACGCTGGGCGTGTTTGGCCGCCAGATGCGGTTTGACCTGTCCAAGGGCTTTCCCCTTCTGACGACCAAGAAGCTGCACACGCGCTCGATCATCGTCGAGCTGCTGTGGTTCCTGCGCGGCGAAACCAACATCGCCTGGCTCAAGGAAAACAAGGTCAGTATCTGGGACGAATGGGCCGACGCCGAGGGCGAACTAGGCCCCGTCTATGGCAAGCAATGGCGTTCGTGGACGGCACCCGATGGCCGCGTGATCGACCAGATCGAAAAACTGGTTCACGGCCTGAAGAATAATCCGAACAGCCGTCGTCATATCGTCAGCGCGTGGAATCCGGCAGACGTGGACGATATGGCCCTGCCGCCCTGTCATTGCCTGTTCCAGTTCTTTGTCGCGGACGGAAAGCTGAGCTGCCAACTCTATCAGCGCTCGGCTGATGTCTTCCTCGGCGTGCCGTTCAACATCGCCTCCTACGCTCTGCTGACCATGATGGTGGCGCAGGTGGTGGGGCTAAAGCCGGGCGAGTTCGTGCACAGCTTTGGTGATGCGCACCTGTATCTCAACCATCTGGATCAGGCCCGCGAACAGCTGACGCGCACGCCGCTGCCGTTCCCGACGATGGAAATGGCCGCGCATACTGATTTGTTCGCCTTCCAGCCGGAGGACTTCACCTTGGTCGGCTATGAGGCACACCCTCACATCAAGGCCGCCGTTTCGGTCTGAGGTCTTAAATTACTATGACGATCAAAGACCTACAGGATGCGGTTCTCCGCATCTCTGATATCTACGCGCGCGAGCACAATATCGACCGTGACCGTGACTGGGCGCTGTTGAAACTGCAGGAAGAGCTGGGCGAGCTGACGGCCGAACACCTGCGCCTAAGCCGCCGAGCACGGGGCGAAGGCAATCCGCAGGCACAGGCCGACGAGGCCGCCGATGTCCTTGGTATGCTTCTGATCTATTGCGACCACGCGGGCATCGACATCGAGGCCGCCATGCAGCGCAAATGGCTGAGCTGGCTCAATCCCCAAACGTAAACTTACGACACACCGGATAGCCAAAGGGGCTGATCTAGCGCCACTCTTCGAAAGCTGATTCCCTCAGACCGTCTGCGGGCGCAGCTTTCGGGAGAACGTCCATGATCAAGAAGTTCGCAGCCGAGTTGATCGGCACTGCCGTCTTGGTTTTGTTCGGGTGTGGTGCGGCTGTATTGGCTGGCTTTGACGTTGTCGGCCAGCTGGGTATCGCCCTCGCCTTTGGTTTTGCCATTGTCGCCATGGCCTATGGCATTGGTCCGGTGTCCGGCTGTCACGTCAATCCGGCCGTCAGCCTCGGTGCGTTTATCGCGGGCCGCATGTCGGCCAAGGACATGGTGATCTATTGGATCGCCCAGTTCATCGGTGCCGTCGTGGGGGCCTTTATCCTCGCCAGCATCGCCAAGACCGGCTTTGCCCAACTGGGCCAGAACGGCTTTGATGCCGGATCGCCGGGCGGTTACGGCCTGCAAGCCGCGCTGATTTTCGAGATCGTCGCCACGGCAGTGTTCCTGATTGCCATTCTGGGCGTGACGGGGGCCAAGGGGCATGGCGCGTTTGCCGGTGTTTCTATCGGTATCACTCTGGCCCTGATCCACATTGTCGGCATTCAGGTGACCGGCGTGTCGGTCAATCCGGCCCGTAGTTTTGGCCCGGCCCTGCTGGCAGGTGGTCAGGCCATGAGCCAGCTTTGGGTGTTCATCGTCGCGCCGCTGATCGGCGGTGCCATCGGTGGCCTACTGTTCCGCTTGAAACTGTTGGAACCCCAAGACTAACTCTGCAGATGAAGGGGCGGCCTGTGCCGCCCCTGATTCCCTGCGGAGAATAAGATTGCCCCTACCCCACATTGCCCTTGTCGTCGCCCGCGGCTCCAACGGCGTGATCGGACGCGACGGCGACCTTCCGTGGCGTATCCGGTCGGACCTGCAACGGTTCAAGGCCGTGACCATCGGCAAGCCCTGCATCATGGGCCGAAAAACCTGGGAAAGCCTGCCTCTGCGCCCCCTGCCGGGTCGTCTCAACATCGTCCTGACCAAGGACGAATCCTATCACGAAGACCCCAAGGCCAAGGGCTGTGTCGTCTGCACCAGTCTGGATGACGCCCTCTCCATCGCCCGTGAGCAGGCCAGCGACGATGAGGTAGACGAAATCTGCGTGGTCGGCGGATCGGCCATATTTGAAGCCACCCTGCCACGCGCCAAACGCCTGTACATCACCGAGGTAGACGCCGCCCCCGAAGGCGATGTCTTCTTTCCCCGTTTTGATCCCTCCGACTGGATCGAGACGCTGAATGAAAGCCACCCTGCGGGAGAGAAGGACGATCATGCTTTCACCTTCCGCACGTTGGACCGCCGTTAAGGAGGATTGCCCATGCTGGTCGTGACCACAAATGATCTGGCCGGATATCGCATCGTCAAACATCTGGGCATGGCCCGTGGTGTGACCGTCCGATCGCGCAATGCTGTATCCGATTTCATCGGCTCGGTTCACGCCATGATCGGTGGGCGCATCGGAGCCTATGTGAAACTGGCCGAACAGGGCCGCGCCGAGGCCTATTCCGAACTGGTCAAGCACGCGGGCGAACTGGGTGCCAACGCTATTCTGGCTGTGCGCTATGATGCGACAGAGATCATGCCCGGCACCACCGAGGTGCTGGCCTATGGTTCGGCGGTCTTGGTCGAACCTGTCTAAAGAAAAGGCCGATCCGCTGCGGATCGGCCTTTTGTTCATCAGGTCAGGGTCGCCATATGCGAACGGTCGAAGTCGATCAGTTCGTCATTTCGCCCTTCGCGCACCTTCTTGACCCAGTGCGGATCGGACAACAGCGCGCGACCGACGCCGACCAGATCGAACTCTTCACGCTCCAGACGGCGCAACAGTTCGGTCAGGTCCGCCCTATCGGCACCGGCCCCCTTGGTCAGGCTGGCCAGAAACTCGCCGTTCAGGCCCACCGAACCCACCGTAATGGTCGTCTTTCCCGTCAGCTTCTTGGCCCAACCGGCAAAGTTGAGGTCAGAGCCTTCAAACTCCGGCTCCCAGAAGCGACGCTGCGAACAGTGGAACACGTCCACACCCGCCTCGCTCATCGGCAATAGCCAGTCTGCCAGCTCGTCCGGCGTCTTGGCCATCTGCACCGTGTAGTCCTGCTGCTTCCACTGCGACAGACGGATAATCAGCGGGATGTCCTCGCCGATGCCGCGACGGACGGCCTTGATTACCTCGATGCCGAAGCGGCTGCGCTCGGCAAGCGTCGGACCACCCCAGCTGTCAGAACGGGTATTGGTGCCATCCCAGAAAAACTGGTCGACCAGATAGCCGTGCGCCGCATGGATTTCGACCGCGTCAAAGCCCAGCTCTCGCGCGTGACGGGCCGACTGCTCAAAACCATTGATGGTGTCCGCGATGTCCTCATCGGTCATCGGCTCGAACTTGGGCTTGTCCGGTGCCACCAGCCCCGAGGGGCTGTCGACCTTGCCCGGCGGCTGCCAGTCCGGACGGCCACGGGCCGAGCCGACGTGCCAGATTTGCGGAGCGATCAAACCACCGGCAGCGTGAACCTCGTCGACGACCTTTTTCCACGCCGGTAGGGCGTCGCCGTAGAAGATCGGTACGCGCGGGTCATTGCGGGCCGCCGGACGGTTTACCACCGTGCCTTCAGTCACAATCAGGCCGACTTCCCCCTCGGCACGGCGGCGATAGTAGGCTGCCACCTCATCTGTCGGGATGCCTTCGGGTGAAAAGGACCGCGTCATCGGGGCCATCACCAGCCGGTTCGGCAGGGTCAGGTTCTTTAGACGAAACGGCTGGAAAAACAGATCAACACTCACGCATAGTCTCCCATGTTCAAGCTTCAGAACATGGGTAGCACTGATTGGCGTTAAAGGTCAGTTGCGATTTTAAACTTCCCTAGCCGCCAGCATCGCATCGGCCATATTATACGCTAGGCGGGCCACGGCCTCGTCTTTCGTGAAGTTCTTTCGTCCCATGAGACGATCCAGCTCGGTCATGGTCATCTTGGCGTAAACGGCGGTCGCGTGGTCCAGAGCAGCCATGGCAAAATCGTCGCGCAAAGTCTTGGTCGCGACCTTGGGTTTGGGTTTCGACTTGGCTGTCGCCTCGGTGCTTTCGGCAACGGGTTTACGTAGCAGACTGACCTGACTCATTTACACATCTCCAACTGACTGGGTCTCCATTAGAGAATCAGCCAGCAGCCTGTATGGCCAAGGTTTGTTCAAATTGGCACAAAACGTCCGTGCGAGCGGAAATCTGTCCGTTTGCTGTGCTAAACCTTCAAAGATCTTGCCACGGCCTCGGCAATGCGGCCAAAGCGTTCGGCCAGATCGCCGAAGGGCGCAGCCACGACCACCGGCGTGCCAGCATCTCCCCCTTCGCGCACCGAGGCGTCCAGCGGCAAATCACCCAGATAGGGGACATTCAGGCACCCGGCCTCGGCCTTGGCTCCGCCGCGTCCAAAGATGTCGCCGCTCATGTTTTCGATCAGGCCCAGCGTCGGCACGCCGACCTTTTCAAACAGGGTGTGCGCACGGCGCGCATCGGCCAGTGCCACTTCCTGCGGCGTCGAGACGATGACGGCCCCGTCCAGCGGCGTTTTCTGGATCAGGGTCAGTTGCACGTCACCCGTTCCCGGCGGCAGATCGACCACCAGCACATCCAGCGGCTGCTCTTCGGTGCCCCAGCGGGTCTGGCTCAGCATCTGGTTGATGGCTTGCGAGGCCATTGGCCCGCGCCACACCATGGCATCGGTGCCCTTGGTCAGAAGGCCTACGGACATGACCTTCAACCCATGCGCTTCGTGCGGGACAATCGCTCCGTCCACATAGGCGGGTTGCCCTGACACACCCAGCATGGTCGGCATGGACGGACCGTAGACATCCGCATCCAGCACCCCGACGGACAGACCACGCGCCTTCAATGCCGCCGCCAGATTGACGGAGACGGTGGACTTGCCCACCCCGCCCTTACCGCTGGCCACAGCCAAAACGCGGCGCACATGGGCCGGACGCTCTGTCGGCACCGGAGCCTTGGGACGCGTCTGCTCGACCGCCGCAGGCGACAGGCTGGCCGTGCGGCGCACAGGCTGAGCCACGGCCTCGGCTGTCAGGATCACCGAAACCTTTTCCATCCCCGGCATGGCCTTGAGTGCCGCCTCGGCCTGATCGCGTACGGGCGCATAAAGGGCCGTTTCCTTGGCGGGCACCTCGATCACGAAACCGGCGCGGGCGTTTTCCACCAACAGCCCCTGCACCAGACCGGCCTGCGCCAGTCCCTGCCCCGACTTGGGATCGGTGATTTGGTCCAGAACAGCGATGACTGAGGCGCGATCGATCACGGTGAAAACTCCAAAGCTGCCGGCAGGTCTTGCCCGACCGGTCTGGGCCTTCTATCGCCGGACGACACGAACCGCGAGCCTGAACCATTGTCTGACGCAAAAGACCTGTATCCGATAACCCTGATCGGCGGCCCAACCGCCTCGGGCAAGTCGCGTCTGGCGTTGGATATGGCGCTGGCACAGGGCGCTGTGATCATCAACGCCGACAGCCAGCAGCTTTACGCCGATTTGGACGTACTGAGCGCCCGCCCGCCTGCCGAGGACGAGGCCAAGGCTCCACACCGCCTCTATGGCGTGGCCGATGCCGGTGAAGCGTGGTCGGTGGGACGATGGGCCCGCGCGGCGCTGGACGAAATCGAGACGGCCCATTCTGAGGGCAAACGCGCCATTCTGGTGGGCGGCACGGGCCTGTATTTCAACGCCCTTGTGAAAGGGCTGGCCGATATCCCGCCTGTGCCGGCACAGGTGCGCGACGCGGTCGAAGCCGTTTATGACGCCATAGGAGAGGCAGAATTCCGCGCCCGACTTCGCGAGGTCGATCCCGAGGCCGAGGCCAAAATCTTTCCCTCAGACAGACAGCGGCTGATCCGTGCCCTGTCCGTCTATCGCGCCAGTGGCCGCGCCCTGTCCGCCTATAAGGCCGACACACAACCACTGCTGCGCCCCGACCATTGGCAAGGCATCATCGTCGAGCCGGATCGCGAGGTGCTTTATGCCAATTGCGATCGCCGCGTGGATGTGATGATTGAAACCGGCGCGGTCGAGGAAGTGCGCGCCCTGATGGCCCGCAATCTGGATGCTGGCCTGCCCGCCATGAAGGCCGTCGGCGTGCGCGAGATCTCCGCTTGGCTGGCGGGTGACATGAGCCGCGAAGACGCCATCGCCGCGATGAAACAGGCCACCCGCAACTATGCCAAGCGTCAGTTGACGTGGTTCCGCAATCAGCAGGGCGACTGGCCCCGCCATCGCCCATAGGGGCCAATCGGCGTTTTCGCAGCGCTTTCCCTTGTGAGCGACTGAAAGCGCGCCTATATTCAATGCGTTCGGGTTCGCCCGAACTATGGCGATAAACGCGCTTGTAATAAGCGGACCGGACCCGGGTGCGAATCCCGGCGGCTCCACCAATCTCTTCCTTCCTGCGTTATCGGCGGGGCGAGCATGGGGCCGACTAGCATCGACGGACGTGTAAAGAGGTTGCTTTCGCCCGACGTGGCTCATCGTATCGGGCTATTTAAACTAAATGCGAACGATAACTTCGCTGGTGAAGTCCGCCTCGCTGCGTAATGCGGTTCGGTAGATTTCCGACTTAAGTCCTAGGGGTTCAGATCCTTAGGCGGGGCCCGGTGGGTGCCTGGCAACAGAAACCCACCACTTTTCATCCCCTCATACCGCGAAAATTTGGCTCAACAGGCGATCTGTATCTTCCGTCTGTCGAAACACGCGAGTAACAGTCAGGCACTCCTGAGTTCAGAGGCCGCGATGACCGACCACAATCCCCCTGTCGACGAGATGCACTATGAGCAGCTCGCTCAGGACGCCCTGCGCGGCGTGATCCGCGCGGCTCTGGAGCAGGCCGCCAGCCCCGAGGGCATCCCCGGCGCGCACCATTTCTACATCACCTTCAAGACCCGCGCCGCTGGCGTATCGGTCCCGCCCGATGTCTCGGCCAAATATCCGGACGAAATGACCATCGTGCTCCAGCATCAATATTGGGATCTGGACGTCACCGACGCCCGGTTCTCGGTCATGCTGAAGTTCGGCGGCGTGCCGAAAGTACTGGTGGTACCCTACACCGCCATCGTCCGCTTCTATGATCCCAGCGTGCAGTTCATGCTGCAGTTCGACGAGCCGGAAATCGTCGAGGCCGAAATTGCGCCTCTGACTCCGCCTGCCCGCGACCCCGAGGCTGCCCCGCCGCCGCCCACCGGCGACGACGACGGTCCGAAGGTGGTCTCGCTGGATCAGTTCCGGAAAAAATAACGGCAACTGCCAAGTCAGGTTTAACGTTTCCATGTGGGCGTCGGTGTTGCGCCCGCATGGAGTGTATTAATGATCAACCTGACCCTTTCGCGCATTGGCGTCGTCTCCACCCTCGCGCTGGGCGGTATGGCTCTCGTGGCCTGCGGTGACAACGCGGCGGCACCGCAACCTACGACCCCGCCGGCAGTAGAAGCTCCCGCTGTACCGGACACGGCTACCACCCCGACTGCCACGCCGATCACTGGCGAATGGGCGGCATTGCAGACCTTTGTCAACAAGTCGCCATCCCAGAGCAATCTGTTCACTGACAGCCCGATTGCTGCCGATCTGCGCACGCTGCTTGGCGACAAGCATGCGGCATTCCTCACCAATATGCAGGTGGAATCGCCCCTCCAACAGGATGGCGACGTGCTGTTCGCCTCGGGCAACAAGCAACACGCCGGCGGCAGCGATCAGGCCTATCTGCTGGTTCACCCGCAGACCAAGGCTCTGGAAGTCGGCCTGTGGGAAGCCGGCAAGCTGACCACCTACAAGACCGACGGCTCGAACATCCGCAAGCCGCAGGACGTTCAAACCATGATCAGCAACGCACAATCCTGAACTGTATCTTTGCAGTTTGAGATAATGCGGTAATCTGAACGGCCGATCCTGAACAGGGTCGGCCGTTGCCGTTCTATCTTGGCGTCTGCAATGGGGGTGCAGGTGGCGTTGGGGTTAGGTCGTCTGATTTCCGGGGCTGTGCTGGCGCTGTTCTGCGCCCTGCCCGTCAATGCGCAATCGCGGTTCGAGGGATGGCAGTCCACCGTTCTTGCCGCAGACTGGCGTGATAGCGATGGCCGCACGATTGAGGCGTTCGATAACGCACGCAGGGATTTGTCAGCGGCCTTTCGCTCGGCAGGCTTTCCCGACGATCTCCATCTGTCAGTGACCCTGAACCCGCAAAAGCCCGACCATTTGTCGCCCGTTGAAACCCTGCGCCGGATCAATGATCTGGCCCAGCAGCAGACGCGCGGCTGTCTGTTCTACATCACCACCCACGGCTCGCCCGAAAAGCTGGTGTTTGGCGACACCAAGGGCATCGAGCCGGTCGATCTGGCGACAATGACCCGCCAATGGTGCGGCCACCGCCCTACAGTGCTGATTATCTCGGCCTGCTTTTCAGGTGCCTTCATCGACGCCCTGCGTGCGCCCAACCGCATGATCCTGACCGCGGCACGCCGTGACCGCACCAGCTTCGGCTGCGGCGAGGGCGACACCTATCCGTGGTTCGATGCCTGCGTGCTTGAAAGCCTGCCCGAGGCCAGCGACTTCCTCGCCCTCGCCCGCCTGACCCGCGCGTGTGTCTCGCGACGTGAAACCGAGGCCGAAATCGACCGCCCTTCCGAACCCCAGCTCTTTGTCGGTGCCGAAATGCAAATCCGCTTGCCGACCTTGCGGTTCAACACAGGGTTATGAGCCTTGTCAAAAACAGAGTTACGTGAGAACTATAGCCGGAACAAAACATAAACATTAAGGAGGCACACATGCTGTCGGGTCGATGCCATTGCGGAGCGGTTCAGTATCAGATGAGCGCCGATGTGGCGCATCACAGCCTGTGCCACTGCACGGACTGTCGGCGCGCGTCGGGGGCACCGGCGGTGTCCTGGGCCTTGGTCAAGCGCGAGGACATCACAATCGAGGGGCAACCCAAGGCCTATGTGTCATCACCGGGGACGCAGAGACTGTTCTGCGCCGACTGCGGGACCAGCCTGTTCTTCGTGAACGAGACCATCTTCCCCGGCATGATCGATGTGCAGTCAGCCACTCTCGATGATCCGGATGCTATCGCGATGCAGGGGCAGATCCAGACCGCTGAGCGCATTGGCTGGATGGGTAAATTAGACACCCTGCCCGCTTTCGAGCGCTATCCGCCGATGGACTAGCGGGGGAAGCAGCGGATCACGATACGCTCGCGGTCCCCTTCAAAGCGCTCGACCAACAGGCGGGCCACCTGACTGTCGTCGTGGAACAGATAGCCCTTGATGGAATCAAGCAGGGCCTTGGCCAGATTGTCGAGGTCCATCCACGGCGGATCGCCGACGTGCTCCATACGGATTTCGACCACATGATCGCCCCACGCGGGGCGCGACTGCCACTCCTTGCGCATGAACTCATACACCAGCGGCTTGTAGTATTTGGCCTGTGTGGTCAGCCCGTCGATGACGATTTCGACCGCCTGCCCGTCCTCGCGTGCGCGAACCTTTCCGGCTCCGATCCAACCCTGCACCACGCGAACTTGCCTTTCCTTGCGTCAGTTCCCTTGCCCTGACCGCCGCAAGTGCTACACCCCCAACCAACTTCCCGCCACGTCTGAGAGTTCGTGATGAGCAACGTACGCACCGAAACCGACACTTTTGGCCCTATCGAGGTCGCCGCAGACCGCTATTGGGGTGCCCAGGCCCAGCGTTCGCTCGGCAATTTCAAGATTGGCTGGGAAAAGCAGCCGCTGCCGGTCGTCCGCGCCCTCGGCATCGTCAAGCGCGCCGCTGCCGAAACCAACCGCGATCTGGGCAAGCTGGACGCCAAGCTGGCCGACGCCATCATCCAGGCTGCCAATGAAGTGATCGAAGGCAAGCTGAACGACCACTTCCCGCTGGTCGTCTGGCAAACCGGTTCGGGCACCCAGTCGAACATGAACGCCAACGAGGTCATCTCGAACCGCGCCATCGAGATTCTGGGTGGCGAAATGGGCTCCAAGTCGCCGGTGCACCCGAACGACCACGTCAACATGAGCCAGTCGTCGAACGACACCTACCCGACGGCCATGCACGTCGCATGCGCCGAGCAGGTGGTCAGCGACCTGATCCCGGCCCTGAAGCACCTGCACGCTGCACTGGATGCCAAGGCCAAGGCATGGGCCCACATCATCAAGATCGGCCGCACCCACACCCAAGATGCGACCCCGCTGACGCTGGGCCAAGAGTTCGGTGGCTACGCCCAGCAAGTCGCCAACGGCATCGAGCGCATCGAGCAGACCCTGCCTAAGCTGATGGAACTGGCACAGGGCGGCACCGCCGTCGGCACCGGTCTGAACGCTCCGGTCGGTTTCGCTGAAAAGGTCGCCGAAAACATCGCCGCCGTCACGGGCCTGCCGTTCACCACCGCTCCGAACAAGTTTGAAGCTCTGGCCGCCCACGACGCCATGGTCTTCTCGCACGGCGCGATCAACACGGTTGCCGCTTCGCTGTTCAAGATCGCCAACGACATCCGCTTCCTCGGTTCGGGCCCGCGTTCGGGTCTTGGCGAGCTGGCCCTGCCGGAAAACGAGCCGGGCTCGTCGATCATGCCGGGCAAGGTGAATCCGACCCAGTGTGAAGCCCTGACCCAGGTTTGCGCCCAGGTGTTCGGCAACCACGCCACCCTGACCTTCGCCGGTTCGCAAGGCCACTTTGAACTGAACGTGTTCAATCCGGTCATGGCCTATAACTTCCTGCAGTCGGTCCGTCTGGTCGCCGACGCCGCCATCAGCTTCACCGATAACTGCGTCGTCGGCATCGAGCCGCGCGAAGACAACATCAAGCGTGGCTTGGAAAACTCGCTGATGCTGGTCACGGCCCTGAACGGCAAGCTGGGCTATGACGCCTGCGCCAAGATCGCCAAGACCGCACACAAGAACGGCACCACTCTGCGCGAGGAAGCCGTCGGCGGCGGCTATCTGACGAACGAAGAGTTCGATCAGTACGTCCGCCCGGAAAACATGATCTCGCCGAAGTAAGCTCGGCCATCAAAGATCAAAAGAAAGCCCCGCCGGAACGCTCCGGCGGGGCTTTTTTTTACTGGTATCGGGCAGGCTTAGGAGGGTGCCTGACGCTTTACGGTTTCAGGTCTCAGGCCTTGGCCTGGATAGTCCGCCCAACCGGAGCCAGTGAAAGTTTAGCCA
Source organism: Brevundimonas sp. UBA5713 (assembly GCF_002419815.1). Taxonomy (GTDB): domain Bacteria; phylum Pseudomonadota; class Alphaproteobacteria; order Caulobacterales; family Caulobacteraceae; genus Brevundimonas. The sequence continues at coordinate 187,205 of NZ_DIGV01000018.1, forward strand.
GCTCCAAATTCTTCAGTCCAAACGGGATGCCGATGATGCTGATAAACTGGGGGACGGCCACGAGGATGTGACCGATGGCCAGATACCACCCTGCCAGCACCAGCCAGACAATGTTCATACCCACGCCGAGACAGCCCGTGCCCACCACGCTGGCCTCCGGTTCTCTCCAGACGATCTCGCGTCCGAAAGGCCAGAAACTATAGGATGCGATGCGCCACGCGCTAAAGGCCCACGGCGCGCCAACGACTGTCAGCAGCAGCAACAGACCGCCAAACAGCCACGCAACACCTGTGGCAAAACCGCCCGTAAAGAACCACAGCAGGTTCAGGATTAGTCGTAGAAGGGGCAACAAGGTATCCTTTGCAAACACTGTTGCATCGCCGATTTAGCGACAAGTCTCCAACTAAAAGGGGAACGCATAGCGATCGGCAACGCTTCAGCTTACAGTTCTCGTCTAAACAGCGATCACTTGGAAGCACCATGCGCGCCCATCTCCGTTCTCTAGCCGCCATGACCCTTGCCGCAACTCTCGCGGCCTGCGGCACGCTTGACCGTCCGGATGGTCCGTTGCGCCTCAGCGACCCAGCGGCCCCTATTTCGCCCGCTCAGGCCCAAGCCAGCGTAGATGCACGGGTCACCGATTTCCTTAGCGATTTCGGTGATCTGATGAACGACCGTCACGCCACCAACCTGTTGGCACTCTCGGGTGGCGGAGCCAACGGAGCCTACGGGGGTGGCCTGTTGTACGGCTGGTCCGAGTCTGGCAACCGCCCTATGTTCGATGTGGTCACCGGCGTGTCGACGGGCGCTCTGGCCGCCCCGTTTGCCTTCCTTGGCTCCGAGTGGGACGAAAAGCTCCGCGAGGCCTACACCAGCGGCCAATCCGACAATCTTATCAGTGCCCGCAGTTTCGCCGCAGCCTTTAACCCGAGCCTGTTTTCCAATCGCCGGCTGCATGATCTAGTGGAGTCCTATGTGTCGCCCGAACTGTTGGCGGCTGTTGCGCGTGAGCATGCGAACGGACGACGGCTTCTGGTGGTCACGACAAATCTTGACACGCAGGAATCCGTCATCTGGGACATGGGCGTGATCGCTGCGCGAGGTGATGATGACGCTCGGGAGCTGTTTAAAAACGTGCTCGTGGCGTCGGCATCCATTCCTGGCGTCTTTCCGCCCGTGCTTCTTCCGGGCCTGACGGATCAGGGCGAAGTGGTGATGGAAATGCACGTCGATGGTGGCGTGAACCTGCCCTATCTGGCCGTGCCCGAAGGCCTGATGTTATGGACGGCCCCCGAAAATGCCACCAACATCGGCAGAGGCGCGATGTATGTGATCGTCAATGGCCAAACGGGTCGAAACAGCGGCACGACTCCCGGTCGCCTGACCGGAATTCTGGGCCGGACCTACGACAGTATGAGCAAGGCCTCACTGCGCACCCATCTGGCGGTTACCGCCGGTTTTGCACGCCGCAACGGGCTGGAACTGTCATTCACGGCCATTCCCGACAATGTGCAGGCATCCGCTTTGGCGTTTGATCAGGAGTCCATGACCGCCTTGTTCGAACTGGCGCGTCAGCGCGGGCGTGACGGATCGGCATGGCGTCGTCTGGATACCGATGACCCCTCCAAGGATTTTGTGCCCTCAGACGTCGTGCGCGAAGAGGCTATCCCCGAGCCTTTGAAGGTCGAAGAACAGCCCGCAAACGATGACAATGCCACCGGTCAGGGGCCTGCCGAAACGCCCACGGTCAAAAACGACAATCATGGCTGAGATCATCAATCTGAACCGCGCCCGCAAACAGGCGCAGCGTCAGGGCGCGAAGAAACAAGCCGAGGTCAATCGCGTCACCTTTGGTCGCACCAAGGCCGAGCGCGATCAGGCCAAGGCCAATGAAGCGTCGCGCCTGACCAAGCTGGAGGCCCACCGCCGCGAAAGCGAGGACTAGGCGGCTGACTTGCGCGGCGCGCGGATCATGCAGACCTGCCCCGCCAGCACCAAAGCCAGTCCGGCAAAAGCCGACCAACCGAAATGGGCATCCTCGAACAGGATGGACACCAGCATGGCGATCGGCGGCGTCAGAGCCGACACATAGGATGCCAGCGCATAGCCACGGCTGCGCGCCAGACTGAAGTACAGGCCGAACGTCAGGACCGACCCGATCAAAGCCAGATAGAGCAGCGACCAGACATAGGCCGCGCTCCACTGCACGGTCCATGACGTGCCGGTCGCTAAAGCATAGAGCCCGAGCGCCGCCGTGCCATAGGCCATCGCCCATGCCGTGGCTGGCAGCACCGAAGCGCCAGCCTCTTGGCCCTTGAAGGCGAACCAGTTGCCGATGGCCGAGGCCAGCACGGCGATAAAGCCGAACGCCACGCCTATCGCCGCCTGATCGCCCAGCCCCACGCCGGACAGCTCGTCCCACGACAGCACACCGACACCAATAACCCCCAGCACGGCTCCGCTCCATGCCGCAGCAGAGGCCTTTTGTCGGGACAGCAGCCGAAACACGATCAGGTTCACAAAGGTCAGGGCGGCAAAGATGATCGCCACCACGGCAGACGCCACCCGCTCTTCGGCGGAATAGACAAAGAAATAGGACAGGCCGAACGCAAACGCCCCCTGCTTCAGCGCTGCCAGATGCTGTCGAGGGTTGAGCCAGATTTTCTGCCCGAACAGGCGCGCGACCACAGCCAGCCCGACGGCCGCCAAGCCGAAGCGCAACATGACCGAAATGGCGGGATCAGCTGCCCCCAACTGGAAGGTGATCGCATACCATGTCGTGCCCCACACCAGCGCGCAAATGACCACGGTGCCATAGGCTGCCGAGTTGGCAGCACTGGCGGACGAAGGGGGCACGGGCGCGTCGGGACGCGTCATGACGCATCACTCCAAAACATGTCTCAGGGAACGGGGTGTCGGCTTACACCGTTTTGGCAAAGGTTGAAGACTGCAAATGGGGACCGTACCGCCCCGCTTTCGTTCACTTCCTGTGAAGTTCGGTTTCGGGAGAGACGCTGTGCGACATGTCCTGACGATGACAACCTGGAGCGGGTATGTCGGCGGACGTTGGCTGCCTGTCAGCGACGTCTATCGGACACGCGTAAACAATGTCGTGCGTGGCGCGACCAGAGACCGTATAGGGATCCCCGCTTTGTCACGGCGTCCCCCGCGCCAGCCCGTTTTGAAGGTCAGCCTCTGGCCGTCAATGTCGCCATGGTCGGTGTCCGTTGAGTAATCTGGTCAAACGTTCGGTTCTTTTGTCTGGCCACGCCACCTCTGTGGCGCTGGAGCCCGAGTTTTGGGCTGTGCTGGACCAGATCGGCGAGGAACTGCCCGCATCGCGTGCTGAACTGTTGATCCGCATTGATGCATGGAGAGGCCGCCGACCGCTGGCCTCGGCCTGTCGCGTTCTCGCTTTGCAGTGGGCCGCCGGCGACCGCAGCTTTCTCGACGTACAGGACTGATTTCGACTTTATGCGCATGCGGGCCTGACTTTGGCCCATGTTCCGCTTATGTTTCACTCACGATTCCGCCGCCCGAGTGAACTGTGTCCGATCAACCGCCCGTCCGCATCTCCGACCTCGCCCGCCCGCAGCCGCCGCAAGGCGCTGTAAAAGACTATCTGTCGGGTCTGAACCCCGAACAGCGCGAGGCCGTGGAAACGACGGAAGGGCCCGTTCTGGTGCTGGCCGGTGCGGGCACAGGCAAGACGCGGGTGCTGACCACCCGCCTCGCACACATTCTGGCGACAGGCCGCGCCCGTCCTTGGGAAATGCTGGTCGTCACCTTTACCAACAAGGCCGCGCGCGAGATGCGCGAGCGGATCGGCCATCTGATCGGTGATCAGGCCGAGGGCTTGCGCTGGCTGGGCACCTTCCACTCGGTCGCCGCGCAAATCTTGCGACGCCATGCCGAACTGGTGGGCCTGCAATCGTCCTTCACCATTCTGGATACCGACGATCAGGAGCGCCTGCTGAAGCAGCTGCTGGAAGCGGCCAATGTCGATACCAAGAAGCACACGGCCAAATCGCTGGCTGCCGCCATCGACCATTGGAAGAACCGTGGCTGGACGCCCGAAAAGCTGCCCCCCAGTGAAGACTTCGCCGAGGGACGCGGCAAGGCGCTGTACACCGCCTATCAAAACCGCCTGCGCACACTGAACGCTTGTGACTTCGGCGACCTGCTGCTGCACAACCTGACGATCCTCAGCCAGAATGCCGATCTGGCCGAGGAATACCGCCGCCGCTTCAAATACATTCTGGTCGACGAGTATCAGGACACCAACGTCGCGCAATACCTGTGGCTGCGCCTGCTGACTTCCTCCACCGGCAACGTCTGCTGCGTGGGTGATGACGACCAGTCGATCTATGGCTGGCGTGGCGCAGAGGTGGACAACATCCTGCGCTTCGAAAAGGACTTCCCCGGCGCGAAAGTGATCCGTCTGGAGCAAAACTATCGCTCGACGGTGCATATTCTCGGTGCCGCCGGTGCGCTGATCGCCGCAAACAAGGAACGGCTCGGCAAACAGCTTTGGACCGAGGACGAGAGCGGCGACAAGGTTCGCGTGCGCGGCTTCTGGGACGGCGACGCCGAAGCCCGCATGATCGCCGAAGAGGTCGAGGACGCCCGTCGTCGCGGCATCCCTTATCGCGACATCGCCGTTCTGGTGCGCGCCTCCTTCCAGATGCGGGCCTTCGAAGAGCGGTTCGTCATGCTGGCCATCCCCTACAAGGTGATCGGCGGCCCACGCTTCTTCGAGCGTGCCGAGATCCGCGACGCTCACGCCTACTTGCGCCTGCTGCAGTCCGAAAATGACGATCTGGCCTTCGAGCGCATCGTCAATGTGCCCAAGCGCGGCGTCGGCGACACCTCGGTCCAGAAAATCCTTCACATCGGCCGCGAAAACGGCGTCTCCGCCATGCAGGCGGTGCGCCATCTGATGCAGGCCGACGAACTGCCGGGCCGCACGCGCACGCCGCTGACCAATTTCGTGCGTGACCTCGACCGCTGGCGCGACCTGCTGAAGATGGGCACCCCGCACTGGCAGGTGATGGAGACCGTTCTGGAAGAGAGCGGCTACACCGACATGCAAAAGGCCGACCGCACCAGCGGTCAGACCCGCCTAGATAACCTCAAGGAACTGGTGCAATCCATGCAGCAGTTCGACACGCTTCAGGCCTATCTGGAACACGTCTCGCTGGTCATGGACCTTGAGCGCAACGCCGACGAGGAATCGAGCGACGGCGCGGTCCAGATCATGACCCTGCACGGGGCAAAGGGTCTGGAGTTCCCGCTGGTGTTCCTGCCCGGCTGGGAAGAAGGCGTCTTCCCCAGCCAGCGCAGCATCGATGAAAAGGGCCTTAAGGGCCTCGAGGAAGAGCGCCGTCTGGCCTATGTCGGCGTGACCCGCGCCAAGCGCGACGCCCGCATCAGCTTTGCTGCCAACCGCATGGTCTATGGCCGTTGGACGACACAGCTACCCAGCCGCTTTGTCGATGAACTGCCGATCGAGCACGTCGATGTGGCCTCCGACACCGGCTATTACGGCGCGTCCCAAGGTATGAAGGACGCCCGCAGTCGCTGGGACGACACGCCTGCGTTCCAGGGCAGCTATAGCTCCCCAGGCTGGAAACGCGGACAGGCCGCCACGGCCAATGCCACGCCCCAGCCCGCCTATGCCCGCCGCGCCGTAATCGAAGGCGAAGGCCGTCTGATTGCCACCGCCGATTCCAAATCGGGCGCGGGCTTCAATCGCGGCGACCGCGTCTTCCACCAGAAGTTCGGCTATGGCTCGGTCAAGGCGACCGAAGGCAACAAGCTGATCGTCGCTTTTGAAAAGGCCGGTGAGAAAAAGGTCATCGACACCTTCGTGGAAAAGGCCTGATCCCCACCTTTATTTAACCCTGTTCGACGAGCGTGCCGCCTGTGCAAAGCCAGACCGAAAACATGCGCCAAGACGCTATCCCTTTGTGGGAGCAATTCGGCGCGGGCTTTGTGCTGCTGATGCTGACAGGGGCTTTGATCGGGCCGGTGCTTGCTCCCGATCAGGGCGAGAACCCCGTGCTGCGCCTGTTCTGGCTGCCGTCCTATGCCATTACGGCCGGGCTGTGCCTGTGGCGGATCAAGGACCTGCTGCGCGTTTGGCCTGCGATTGTCATGCTGGGTCTCTTGGTGCTGCTGGCTTTGGCATCGCGTTATTGGTCGCTTGATCCCGCAACAACACAGCGGCGCGTCATGGCCATGGCCGTCAATGGCATGTTCGCCCTTTATCTGGGTGCGCGGTTCCGGGGCGCGGCCCTGCCGCGCCTTTTGAGTTTGGCGGCCTTGTGGATGGCGGTGCTGTCTCTGGTCTTTGTCTTCGCCATGCCGTCAGTGGGCGTGCACCATGGCGTGAATGACGGCCTGTGGCGCGGCGTCTGGTACGAGAAAAACCAGATGGGCCTGTACATGGTCATCGGCGGTATATCGGCCGCCGCATGGCAGGCCACCCTGCCCAAGCCCAAACTGTGGCCGCTGCTTACATTGGCGCTATGTACCCTGCTGATGTTGGCAACCGCGTCCAAAACCTCGCTAATCTGTCTGATGCTGGGGCTGGGCCTGATCGTGGCGCTGAAGCTGATCCGGCGTGGTGGTCCGGCGCTGACCGTGGTCGCGGTGTGGTTCGGCGTCGTGTGTCTGGGCGCAGGCTGGTGGATATGGACCGAATATTCGGCCACCCTGCTGACCGCACTGGGCAAGGATCCGACCCTGACAGGCCGCACCGGCATCTGGGCCGAGGTCTTGGCCGCCTCGGAGAAACGCCCCCTGCTGGGCTATGGCTACAATGCCTTTTGGGGATTGGAGTCCGCCCCCGCCAACTGGATCCGCTATCAGACGGGCTGGATCGTGCCGTCCGCCCACAATGGCTGGCTGGATGTACTGCTAGGTTTGGGCTGGGTCGGTGTGACGCTGGCGGGACTGACGGTGGTCATGGGCTATCTGGGCAATCTGTTCCGTCTGAACCGCGCGGGCTCGGGCGAAGGCTTTTGGTGCATTGCCTATCTCAGCGTCTTTATGGCCCTGTCGTTTTCGGAAAGCGTGGTGTTGAGCCCGCAATCTCTTCCGTGGGCCCTGTGCCTGACGGTGCTTGCACGGGCATTTGATCCCAAGGCTGGCTATACAGCCGCCCCTAATCCCCTTAACCCACATCCTGTCCCCAATCCGTATGTCAGGTCGCGCTTGCGCCCTGTGGCCTAGCGGCCTACCTGACCAAGTTCCGAATCGCCGCAGACTGAGCTGATGGACCTTTTTTCCCAGTTGAATGACGACCAGCCCGAGCCCACGCCCGAAACGGCAAAACCGGCCAAGGCTGAAGTGAAGGCTTCTGCGGTCCCCGCACCCGTTAAGGCGACCGCGCCTGTCGCGCCGCCGTCTTCTGCGGACAGCGCCGGTGTGGCCATGGCGACCGGCTATTCGGCCTCCTCAATCGAGGTTTTGGAAGGTCTGGAGCCCGTCCGCAAACGCCCCGGCATGTACATCGGCGGCACGGACGAACGCGCCCTGCACCATTTGTTTGCCGAAGTGCTCGACAACGCGATGGACGAAGCCGTCGCCAAGCACGCCAAGCTGATCACGGTCGATCTGGACGCCGACGGCTATCTGTCGGTGCGCGATGACGGTCGCGGCATTCCTGTCGATCCGCATCCGAAATACCCGGGTAAGTCGGCGCTGGAAGTGGTGATGAGCGTCCTCCACTCGGGCGGTAAATTCTCGGGCAAGGCCTATGAGACGTCCGGCGGTCTGCACGGCGTGGGCGTATCCGTGGTGAACGCCCTGTCGGAAAGCCTCGATGTCACCGTCTGGCGTGACGGCTTTGAATGGCGTCAGTCGTTCAGCCGTGGTCATGTGCAGGGCCCCATTGAACAGGTCGGCCCGTCGAAGAAAAAGGGCACCCGCATCCGCTTCAAGCCGGATGAGGAGATTTTTGGCATGGGCGCGGCCTTCAAGCCCGCACGCCTGTTCCGCATGGCCCGCGCCAAGGCCTATCTGTTCCGTGGCGTCGAGATCAAATGGACCTGCGCGCCTGAACGCATCACCGACCAGACGCCCGCTCAGGCCACCCTGCACTTCCCCGGCGGTCTGGCCGATGCTCTGGCCGAACGTGTCGGCGAGATCGAGACCGTCACCCCCGTCTTCACAGGTCGTGTAGAGCGCAAGGGCGAGGCCGGTGCGCTGGAATGGGCCGTGACGTGGTCGCCGATTGGCTTTGGTGACAGCGACAGCTTTGTCGCCTCCTACTGTAATACGGTTTCGACGCCGGACGGGGGCACCCACGAAGCGGGCTTCCGCGCGGCTCTGGTCAAGGGCCTCAAGGCCTATGGCGAGCTGATCAGCGAAAAGCGCGCCAGTCAGATCACCGCCGAAGACGTGATCGCCAATGCTGGCGCCCTGATCTCGATTTTCATCCGAAATCCGGAGTTCCAGGGCCAGACCAAGGACCGCCTGTCCTCGCCCGAAGGGGCCCGACTGGCCGAGCAGCTGCTGCGCGACCCGTTCGATCTGTGGCTGACCGAAAGCCCCAAGCAGGCTTCGGCCTTGCTGAACTTCGTCATCGACCGCGCCGAGGATCGCCTGCGCCGCCGCAAGGACAAGGAAGTCCAGCGCGCCGCTGCAACCCGCAAGCTGCGCCTGCCGGGCAAGCTGGCCGACTGTTCGCGTCAGGCCGCCGAGGGCACCGAACTGTTCATCGTCGAGGGTGACTCGGCAGGCGGTTCGGCCAAACAGGCGCGTGACCGGACCACCCAGGCCATCCTGCCTCTGCGCGGTAAAATCCTGAACGTCGCCTCGGCTACGGCAGACAAGCTGCGCCAGAACGTCGAACTGACCGATCTGATGCTGGCTCTGGGCGTTCAGGCCGGCACGCGCTTCAGCGTCGATGACCTGCGCTATGAGCGTATCGTTATCATGACCGACGCCGACGTGGACGGTGCGCACATCGCGGCGCTGCTGATTACCTTCTTCTACCGCTCCATGCCGGACCTGATCCGTCAGGGCCGTCTCTACATGGCACTACCGCCGCTGTACCGTATCTCGGCAGGACCGCTGTCCGAATATGCCCGCGACGATGCCCACCGCGACGAGCTGCTGGCGACCGTCTTCAAGGGCAAGAAGTTCGAAATCGGCCGCTTTAAGGGTCTGGGTGAAATGATGGCCTCCCAGTTGAAAGAGACCACCATGGATCCGAAGAAGCGCACCCTTGCCCGCGTGTCCCTGCCTGACAGCGAAGAGGATATTCAGGATCTGGTCGAACGCCTGATGGGCCGCAAGGCCGAGGCCCGATACCAGTTCATTCAGGAGAACGCCCGCTTCGCACAGGACGTGCTGGACGTCTAACCGATCAAGAGTCGCCTATTGGCGGCTCTTTTTCGTTGCGTCGCACAAATCCGCGCATATTCATTGTTCTAAGACCCACGAACGCCTATCCTAGAGAAATGACTACGCGCTGGACCCCAGAATCCTGGAGAAAGAAGCCCGCCCTGCATATGCCGGCGGACTATCCTGATGCGGCCGAACTGGCCCGCGTCGAAGATGAGCTGCGGGCTATGCCTCCCCTCGTGTTTGCGGGCGAAGCGCGTCGTTTGACCAACCATCTGGCACAGGTCGAGGCTGGCAATGCCTTCCTGCTGCAAGGCGGTGACTGCGCCGAGAGCTTCAAGGAGTTCTCGACCGACAACATTCGCGACACCTTCCGTCTGATCCTTCAGATGGCGGTGGTGTTGACCTTTGCCGGACGCAAGCCGGTGGTGAAGGTGGGCCGTATCGCCGGACAGTTCGCCAAGCCCCGCTCCTCGCCCATCGAGGAAATCGGCGGCGTCGAGCTGCCGTCCTACCGTGGCGACATCATCAACGGCATGGGCTTCAACACCGAAGAGCGCGTGCCTGATCCGCAACGCCTGCTGAAGGCCTATCACCAGTCGGCGGCAACGCTGAACCTGCTGCGCGCCTTTGCGGGTGGCGGCTATGCCGACCTGTACAACATCCACCGTTGGACGCTGGGCTTTGCCGACAAGGGGGCCGGTGCCGCCTATCGCGAACTGGCCGACAAGATCACCGAAGCCCTGGCCTTCATGGAAGCGGTGGGCGTGACGCCTGACACCCACCCCGAGCTGTCGCGGGTCGAGGTGTTCACCAGCCACGAAGCCCTGCTGCTGAACCTTGAGTCGGCTCTGACGCGTCTGGACGGCAGTTCGGGTGACTGGTTCGACACCTCGGCACACATGCTGTGGATCGGCGAGCGCACCCGCCAGCTGGACGGTGCCCACGTCGAGTTCATGAAGGGTATCTCCAACCCCATCGGCGTGAAGTGCGGTCCGACCATGACGCCGGATGACATTCTACCGCTGATCGATGCGCTGAACCCGAACAACACGCCGGGCCGCCTGACCCTGATCGGCCGCTTTGGCCACGACAAGGTCGGCGACCGTCTGCCCGCGCTGATGCGTGCCGTAAAGGCCGAGGGCAAGCGCGTGATCTGGTCCATCGACCCGATGCACGGCAACACGCTGAAAGCCGCCAACGGCTATAAGACGCGTCCGTTCGACCGCATCATGGGCGAGGTTCGCAGCTTCATCGACGTGGCCGAGGCCGAGGGTGTGCACCCCGGTGGCGTCCACCTCGAAATGACCGGCCAGAACGTGACCGAATGCCTCGGCGGGGCCCTGCCCGTCACCGAGGACGATCTGTCCAGCCGTTACCACACCCATTGCGACCCGCGTCTGAATGCGGATCAGGCTCTGGAACTGGCCTTCCTCGTGGCCGAGCGCCTCAAGGATGGTCGTCAGGCCCGCTCCGAAGCCGCATGAGCATGCAGATGATGGACGACGACGTCCGACCGGCGCGCATTGCCTACCAAGGCGCTCCGGGAGCCTTTAGCCATGAAGCCTGCCTCGATCTGCGCCCATGGGACATTCCTGTAGCCTTCGAGACCTTTGACGGGGCGATTGCTGCGGTGCTGAGCGGCGACTGTGATCTGGCGCTCATCCCGCTGGAAAACTCCACTGTCGGCACCGTCGAACCCGCAGCGACCCTGGTGCGCGAGGCCGGACTGGTGGCCCTGAGCGAAGCTTGGCGTCCGATCCGGCATGCGCTGCTGGCCCTACCCGGTGCCCGCCTGTCGGACATCAAGACCGCCGAAAGCCACCCGATTGCCCTGCAGCAGTGCACGGAAAATCTGAAGGCGCTGAACATCGAAACCGTCACTGTGTTCGACACCGCCGGTGCCGCTCGCGATGTAGCCCAGTCGGGCGATTTCACCCGCGCTGCCATCGCTCCGGCTCGCGCGGCAGAGGTTTATAACCTGCAGATCCTGCGCAACGACCTTCAAGATTTCAGCGACAACCGCACACGTTTTGTGCTGTTAAGCGCCCGCAACGCTTGACGCGGCATAATTTTTCCTCTTTTTAAGGCACTGGATCAATTCCGATCCAGAAACCGGTACGAACCATGTCGTCGCTGAACGCACAATTCGTCGCTCAAACCGCTTCTTTTGAAGTGGCCGGTTTCTATTATGGCTACGGCTTTTACGGCTTTCGATACGCCGGCTGAGGCTTCGGGGCACTTCCTCTCCTGACAGTCTCTCCGGCGACCGCTTCTCCCCAGAGCGGCACTGCGCCTGCGCGCGCCTTTCTCCCCATCGAAACCGAATTTCCAAAGACAAGCCCAAGCCATGACTCTCTCGACCCTGAACAAAGCCCTGCCTGCTGAAATGCTGGAACTGACCGCCGAACAAATGGCGCTGTCGGCCCTGCGCGCAGAGATCGACTCCATCGACGATCAAATCCTCGAACTGTTCGAGCGCCGTCTGGCCATCGCAGCACAGGTGGGCAAGGCCAAGGACGCTCCGTCCGGTCCGCACACCAAGCTGCGCCCCGACCGTGAACAGGCTGTGCTGTCGCGTCTGGTCTCCAAGGCCAAGGAAGAAAATCGCGAGGCTGTCGCATCGCTGTGGCGGGAAATCGTCGGCTGGGGTCTGGCCCGCCAAGGCCGCCTGCAAGTTCAGGTCTACGCCCCGATCGATGGTGCCCGCGCCATGGACGCCGCTCGCCTGCGCTTCGGTGCCGCTGCTGAAATCCGCGTGGTCTACGACGCCCAAACCGCTCTGGCTCACGCGGCAGAAGGCCACGGCGTCTCGGTCCTGTCCGTGAGCGGCGACGACGCATGGTGGATTGGCCTGCGCAAGGAATGGTCAATGCTGAGCGTGTTCGAAGGTTTCGGCCCGAACGATACCCCGACCTCGCTGGCCGTGGGCAAAATCGATCCCCCCGCCCTGCCGACCGGTCGCCGCGTCACGGTGACCGCTGGTGGGGATGCCGGTGACGGTTCGGGTGCCCGCCGTTGGGGCCTGAACACCCACCACGGCTGGACGCTGGCCCTGACCGACGCCCCGCTGTCGGTTGGCGACGTCGAGGGCTGTGTCGGCGCTATCGGCTGATCGCGGTTATCCCTCATTAACCACGCCGCAACCTTAAATGGCGAAACTCTCGCCATGAAGATTGTAACCTTGCGTCCCCTCCTGCTTCTGATGGCCAGCACCGTCGGCCTTGCTGCGTGCAGCGAAGGCACCGACGGCGGCTATCAGGCATGGGCCGACAAGGTGGCGACTATCCCGCTGACACCCGATGACAGCGAACCGGCACCCAGCGTGGTCACTGCCATGCTGGCTCCCGCCGAACAGGACGAACAGAAACGCCCCTCTCCGGCGCTGCGCGTCGAACTGATGTCCCCGCATCAGCTGTGGGACGCACGTAATGGCCCGCTAAAGATTCCGACGATCGAAGTAGCCGAGGGCACAGCAACGCCGGTACCGGTGGCGATGCAGATTGACGCCACCCCACCGGTCGCAGCGACGCCGCCCGCCCCCGCCC
>NZ_DIGV01000007.1:0-8240 GCF_002419815.1 Brevundimonas sp. UBA5713
GGCCGCGTGGGCGATGTGCCGGTGATCGGCGCAGGCACCTATGCCTCCAACGCCGATGGCTGCGCCGTCTCGGCCACCGGCACGGGCGAGTACTTCATCCGCGCCACCGTCGCCCGTGACATCTGCCACGGCACCCGCGCAGGCCAATCCGTACAGCAGGCCGCCGACGCCGAAATCGCCGAGGTCGGCTCGATCGGTGGCGACGGCGGTGTGATCGTGGTGGGAGCCGATGGTTCGGTCGCCTTTGCGATGAACACCTCGGGCATGTATCGCGGCACCGTCTCCAGCCGCAGCGCACCGCGCGTGGCCATCTACGCCGACGAAGAGAAGTAATGCCCGACATCCACGCCACGCCGGGGATCAAATTCCCGCCGCCGCTGATCTATCTTTTGTTCCTTCTAGCCGGTTGGGGCGCAGGCTATCTGCTGCCCGATCTGTCACTGGGATTGGGCGATACGCTGCGACGGTCTGTGGCTGTGGTGCTGATCGTTATCGGTTTGGGACTGGATGGTCTGGCGGCGGGGCAGATGCGCCGCCACCAGACCGCCGTCGAGCCGTGGAAGGGTGCAACCACCCTCCTGACCGGCAGCCTGTTCGGATTTAGCCGCAATCCGATCTATCTGGGTTTCAGCGTCAGCTATCTGGGCTTTGCCATTGCCATGGATGCGCCGCTGGCCCTGGTCCTCCTATTGCCGTGCCTGTGGGTCATCGACCGGCTGGTGATTGCGCGTGAAGAGGCCCATCTGTCTGCCGTATTCGGTGCCGAATACGAGACCTACCGACAAAAGGTGCGCCGTTGGCTGTAACTCCGCCCGAACACGAAAACGAACTCAGCGAAATGGCGCTCGAAGAGCTGGACGCGGCCTGCGGCCTGCATTTCGTCGAAATGAAGCAGATCACGCCTTGGGGCGATACCTATGACGCCATGGCTCCCTCTGGTCGCGAGGTCGAGGTGGAGCGCCGCTATCTGTGGCAAAACGGCGTGGTCGGTGGTGCCATCGTTATCGAGGTGGAGGTCCGCGATCCTGTCCTGCAAACCGGTGCCGAAGCCCGCGCCGTGATCGGGCCGGACGCGCGCTAGATGTGCGTGTTTGCCTCGCACGGCTTTAAACTTTTCCTTTAGTCGACTAGTTGTGTTCCATGAAACTCGCTTCGCTCAAGCACGGCCGTGATGGCCGCCTCGTCGTCGTCTCGAATGACCTCAACTGGTATACGGACGCCTTTCTGATCGCGCCGACCCTGCAGGCGGCTCTGGATGACTGGGAGCGCTGCGAACCGCTGCTGCGCGCCTTGGCCGAGAGCCTTGAAGTCGGATCGGTGCCGCGTGGCCGCTTCCACGAACGCGAAGCCGCCGCTCCCCTGCCCCGTGCCTACCAGTGGGCAGATGGTTCGGCCTATGTGAACCACGTCGAACTGGTCCGCAAAGCTCGCAACGCCGAGATGCCGGAAACCTTCTGGACCGATCCGCTGATGTATCAGGGCGGCTCTGACGGCTTCCTTGCCCCGCGCGATCCGGTGCCGTTGAAGGACGAAGCCTGGGGTTGCGACCTCGAGGCCGAGATCGTGGTGGTGACCGGCGATGTCCCGCTGGGTGCTACCCGTGAGGAGGCGCTTCAGTCCATCCGTCTGGTGGGGCTGGTCAATGACGTGTCCTTGCGCAACCTGATCCCGGGCGAACTGGCCAAGGGTTTCGGCTTCGTCCAGTCCAAGCCGGCCAGCGCCCTGTCGCCGGTGTTTGTGACGCCTGACGCTCTGGGTGACCGCTTCAAGGACGGCAAGCTGCACGGCCCGCTGCTGGTCAGCATCAATGGCGAAGAGTTCGGCAAGGCCGACGCCGGTGTCGATATGACCTTCGACTTCGGTACCCTGATCGCCCACTTGGCCAAGACCCGCGCCCTGTGCGCCGGTACGGTCATCGGTTCGGGCACGGTCTCCAACAAGGACGCCGACGGCGGTCCGGGCCGTCCGGTCAACGAAGGGGGTCTGGGGTACAGCTGTATCGCCGAGGTGCGGATGGTGGAAACCATCCAGCAAGGTGCGCCCAAGACCGGCTTCCTGAAGCACGGCGATGTAGTGCGCATCGAAATGCTGGACGAGAAGAACCACTCGATTTTCGGCACCATCGAACAGACGGTTTCTCCGGTCTAAATCGGGCCGGAACGGTCAAGCGAAACGCCGCCCTTTCGGGGCGGCGTTTTTCTTTGACGAACCGGATTGACCCGCGCCCCGTCATCGCTAGATTGCGCCTCCTTCCCAAGCCGTGCGGGCGTGGTGAAACTGGTAGACGCGCCGGACTCAAAATCCGGTTCCGCAAGGAGTGTCGGTTCGAGTCCGACCGCCCGCACCACTTGGACGATCTTCTCCGACATTTCGAAGTTTTCTAACGCGGCACCGTTGCGCATTCGTCTGCGCGAAAAAACTAAAGGGGCGACGCAGCGGACTGCGTCGCCCCTTCACCGGGGAAGAAACTGCGACCCCTACGCTCGCTGTCCCTTACCCAAGCGGGTTCAGCAAATCCTGTAGCGGATCTGTCAGCGGCTGCAGCACCGGCATCAAGCCCGCACTGTCGAACACCGGAGACAGCGCGGTTCCCAGCGGAGCCAGAGCATTGCCCTGACCACCCGGCAACCAGCCACCGACTACATCTTCTACCAAGCCATCGACCATGTCTTTCAGGTCGTCGAAACCGGACAGGTTACCGCCCAGACCACCCAACAGATTGTCCACGACGCCGCCGACAGTCCCGGGCAGATCACCGATGCCGCCCAGACCACCCAGATCGATCAGGCCGCCCAGGTCGACAAGACCATCAAGGTCAACCAGATCATCCAGAAGGTTCAGGCCATTGCCGGGCAACAGGTCGTCAACAAGGCTGCCGGTGAGCTCGATGATCGCGCTCGGCAGAGTGGTCACGCTGCCCAGATCACCCAGATCAATCACGCTGCCCAGATCCAGGTTGCCCAGATTGGTCAGGTCACCCAAACCGCTCAGGATACCGTCGCTCAGCACACCATTCAGGAGGTTGCCCGTCAGTCCGGAGAGGAGGTTCGGCAAGGCGGAAACATTCCCCAGATTGCCGAAGTCGAGCAAGTCATCCAGCTGAAGCAGTTGGCCGAGGCCGCCCAGCACACCACCCGACAGCAGCCCGCCGGTGAGGTTGGGTACCAGTCCGATCACCGTCCCCGGCAGGTTCCCCAGAACGTTGAGGTTTGCCAGATCCAGCAGACTGTCGAGCTTGGTCAGATCGCCCAATCCGCCCAGAAGACCGCCACCCAGAAGGCCACCGACTGTATCGGTAACGCCGCCGATCACGCCCCCAAGGACATTGTGTAGATCGGCAAGACCGTTCAGCCCGCCCAGATTGCCAAGATCCAGAATGCTGCGAAGATCGATCAGCGCGGTGAGGTTGCCCAACAGTCCCAGACCGGAGCCCTGCAGCAGGTCACCCAGACGACCCGACACATGGTCGAAGAACTGATCGAGCAGTCCGCCATCCAGCTTGCCTTCCAGATGCTCTCGAATGTGACCCAGTACATCACGCGGATCAAAGCGGCCCATCACGTCATGGAAGCGATCGCGGATTTGCAAGGCGAAGTCATAGATGTCGCTGTTTTCAAAGCCGGTTTGGAGAGCTTCAAAAGCCGCGCTGGCCAGTTGACCGATACGCGTTTCTGCAAAGCCCGTGCTGAGATCGCCGTCAAACCATTTGGCCACGTCGCCTGTAGGCAGCAGACTGCCCAGCCCGTCGCCCAGCCCGTTCGGATTCAGGAACTCGATCAGCTTGTTGAGCTGGAACATCTCGGCGATGTTGCCCAGCTGGCCCAGAGCACCGCCCTGAAGGACCTCGCCCAGACGGCCAGAGACGTGGTCGAAGAACTGCTGAAGCAGGCCCCCGTTCAGCTTGCCTTCCAGATGTTCACGGATCTCTCCCAGAACGTCGCGGGGATCAAAGCGCCCCATCACATCTTGGAACCGGTCTCTGATCTGCAAGGCGAAGTCGAAGACGTCGCTCTGCTCGAAGCCAGCTTTCACAGTCTCGAAGGCTTGCTGAGCCAACTGGGCAATGCGCGTTTGCGCCAGACCCGTAGAGAGGTCACCGTCAAACCAGTCAGCCAGCTGTCCGCCCATGTTCTGGGGGTCCAGTCGGGCGAGCAGCCCACCCAGATTTGAACCATCAGGACCATTGATGCTGTTGAGCAGGTTCACATCCAGGAACGAGCCGATAACGGTCGTGTTGCTGGCACCCCAGACATCGGTGGCCGACAAGGTGATCGCATTCAGCAGGCTGGCGCTGATCAGCGAGCTGGACAGTGGTCCACCCTGTTGGTCGGCCACATGGACCGTCGCCAGGAAGGTGTTGATCTGTTCGTTGTCGAGCGGTTCGCCATTGCGTGACACGATCTCGATGCGGGAACGCGGCGCGATAACACCCAGCAGACCCTCGGAAGTCGTCAGGCGCACCTCATAGCCATAGGCATTGGCCAAGCTGGCATCCCAGGCAAAGCCGATCGGCGAGGGGTTAATGGCCAGAGTGGGGGCATATTCCAACTCGACCTTGGCCAGATTTTCGTCGGCATCCCCAACCAGCAGGTCCTGGGTGTTGAGATCAAAGCCGAGCAGACCGCCGCCCAGAATGCTGAACACGTTCAGCGCATTTGCGCCGACTTCCGGGGCAGCATTCTGTCCGGGAGCGCCGATCAGGTCATCGTCGATCGCGACCGAGGTCTGACCCTTGTCACCATCGCCGTCGACAACGTCTCCGACGATCAGCAGGTCACCGTTGTCGGCACCGGCTGGCGTTGTAAACGCATCCACCAGCAGTTTGTTACGTGCCAGAAGGTCGTTGATGATTGCGACGTCTGAATCAAAGCCTGCTGTCAGATCCACATCCTTCAGCAGAATGCGTTGATCCGTGGCTGAGGCGCTGAAGCCGCCGGCATACCCGCCCGTGGACGAGATATGGACCAGGGTGCCCTCGGCCGTCAGTTCAAAGTGGATATAGTTGGCCAGATTGCCGGCACTCTTGCCGACGGCACCCTCGCCTTGCAGCATGTCGGCCAGATCCAGCACGTCGCCCTGCTGGGCCAGGCTAGCGTTGTTGAAGTCGTTAATAACGTCGGTCGGGACGCCGTTCAGGCCCTGTTGATCGCCGCGTTCAAAGCGGAAGACATCGATCCCCTCGCCACCGGTCATGGTGTCGGCACCCGTGCCGCCGACCAGCACATCGTTGCCCGCACCGCCCAGCAGGGTGTCGTTGCCTTCGCCACCGCGCAGGATGTCGTTGCCCGCTCCACCTTCCAGTCGGTCATTGCCACCGTGACCGTACAGGCGGTTATTGAGCGCTCCGCCGCCCACGGCGGTGGAAGCCGTCAGGGTCTCACCGGAGGCTGTGCCGCTGTGATAGGTCTCGGGCAGCACGGCGGACAGCGCCGGAGCCCCGATGGAAACATCGGCCAGTTTGAAGTCGCTCTTGACCGCTTCATTGCCTTGGGAATCGATGGCCTTGATGGACAGGGAAGTCGCCAGATCCAGTTGGCCGATGTCGCTCAGTCCACCGCCCAGAGTCAGAGAACCGAGGAACTCGTTCACCTTCCAGTTGTCGAGAACGCCGCCATTCAAGGCCGTGATGGTGATCGTGCTGTTCGGGAACAGCAGGAAGCTGTTCGTGTTCTGATTGACACTGATGCCCAACTCGGCAGCCAGCTTCTCGTCATAGACGAAGCGCAGGCCGGGCGTACCCACCAGCGAAGCATAGCTGATCTCGATTGTCGCGAGATCGTTATTGATGTCCGAAGCCGTAAAGAACTGCTCCTGTTCAAGCTTGATGATGCCGAGCACGTCAGCATTCACCAGACCCAGCAAACCACCGGCGCTGGCCATAGCCACATGCGGGCCGCCTTGGGAAACCGGCTCTGCGCCGCGACCGGTTACGGCCACTTCATAGGCACCGGTCGTCATGTCGATCTGGATGGTTTCGCCGCGAACAGTCGTCACCGTCAGCTTGGCACCATCGGAGGTATAGGACAGCACTGTCGGCGACGTGCCGGAAACAGAGACACCATCTGACGGGTTATAGTTGAAGACCACCCCGTCCACGGTGACCGACTGCATGTAACCGCCGTCCAGACCCATGTCGGTGACCAGAGTGCCGGTGACGACGCCCGGTTGTGTCGGAGCCAGGCTGACCGGAGCAGACACCACCGGACCGCCGTCCTGCACGGTGAGATTGATGGCACCGGAAGCTGTACCTTCACTGTCCGTGACGATGACCGAGATCGGCAGGACCAGGCTGTCGGAGCCGACAGCGTGGTCGATACCGTCATGCAGTCGAACCGTGTAGCTGCCGTCTTGGCCAATCGTGGCCGTGACGACCAGACGGCCGCCAGCGCTGCCGGTCAGCGTGCCATCGGCGTCTACCTGCCAGCTAATGGTCTCGCCTCGCGAGGTATAGGCGTCGCTCGGTCCGGCCAGAGCGATGGTGTAGGCACCTTGAACATCCTGAAGCCCAATCTGGCCGGCAGCAATGACGGATAGATCCGTTTCGCTGACGGTGCCTGCCGAGGTCCCGACCTCCAGATTGATCGCATCAACTTCAAAGCGCAGGGTCGAGGACGGAGGCGACAGATTGCCCGAAGGATCCCTCAGAACAGCCTCGGCCGTGTACTGGCCATCAGGGTAATCGGCCCCAAGGTCTATCGTCACCCTACCGTTCTGGAGGTCAGCATTCGTCAGCGTGTGCACATACTCGCGGACGTCGCCGCCAACCGTGATCCGAAGCACAATCTGGTCATTGGCACTCACACCCGCAGGCAGGAGAACCTCGGCCGACAAGCCGTCTTCCAGCTCGGCCTTCGTGACCATACCGTCCATAGCGTCGGCAATGATGAGGATAGGACCCGCATTCGACGGCGGCGACAGATCGACGCCGTAGCTGCGGCTGCCGGTCCCGTCGCGAACCACGCCGTCAGACCCTGTACCCTTGACGACAGCTTGGAGCGTGCCACCGGTCAGGTCCGACCCCATGACTGTCACAGACCAGCGGCCATCCGCATCGACGGTGCCGCGATAGGTGTTTCCGCCCGTAGTGATTTCAACAGTGTCACCTTCGCGGAAAGTGCCTGCCCCGCTGGCCTGACCAGTAATGGTAACCGATCCCGAAGCTTCGACAGCGTTGACGATGTCGTCCCCTGCGATGGTGTCGATAGTGACCGATACCACGTCAGCCACCCCGAAAACCGGAATGGTGAAGTTTACCGGAGACGAAGCGTCGGAGGTGCGGGTCGCGGTCGCCATGACAGCCGTGACCACATAATCACCGGCCGCCAGGTCTGCCGACGGGATCGTCACCGTGACATTACCGGTAGCGATATCGTCGCCGGTCAGCACATGCTCGTAGGAGTCGCCGCCCTGCACGGTGACAACGATCCTTACGCCTACGTCGGCGCCTTGGCCCAGTTGCACGACAACCTGAACGCCATCGGCCAGTTCGGCCTCGTCGATGCCGTCCGCAGCTTCAGGAACGGACACTTCGGGCCTGCCCAACAGGGGATCGCCGTAATTTCCGTCGCCCGCAATGATCTCGAAGTAGACCCGTTCCGAGTACTCGCCCATGCGGCCGTCAGGGGCAGAGAAGAACGCGATAGCCGAATACTCGCCGTCCACGAAGTTCGAGCCCAGATTCACGCTCGCATAGCCAAAGGCGATATCGTCGCCCTGAATGACGTGCTCGAACTCATAGAACGACCCTTGGTGCATCACTGAGACCGTGACGGTTTGACCGACGTCACCGCCCTCCGGAATCGTGACGCGTGCCACGATACCCGCCTCCAGCTCGTCCGCATCGATACCTTCCTCGGCACCGACAATGGTCAGTTCGGGTTGCCCGATCGGCGGAAGCGGGGTCTCGCTACCGGCGTCCGGAGCCATCGCCGAAGCCGGTTGCGACTGATTGCCCGCAGCGTCGGCCAGAACCACGCTCAAGGTTTGGCCATTGGTCTGCGGCGGGGCCAGATCGACAGTGAAGGTGCCGTCGGCGTTCACAGTTCCGGTGCCGATGGTGCTGCCCAGTTCGTCCTCTACGACGACTGTCGCGCCCGGTTCACCCTCGCCGCTCAAGACATTGCCGTCCTGATTGACGGCCAGATTTTCAGCGGGTTCGGGAGCCGTCACATCGGGAGCGGTAACCGTAGCAGGTCCCGACGCATTGCCCGCCGCGTCAGCCAGGACCACCGAGACGGTTT
>NZ_DIGV01000007.1:8334-52491 GCF_002419815.1 Brevundimonas sp. UBA5713
TACCGATCACCGTGCCATCAGGACCCCGGACCTCGACCTTGGCTCCAGCTTCGCCTTCACCGGTCAGGGTCTGGCCTGCATCACTGACAACCAGATTTTCAGCCGCAGCAGGGGCGGTAATATCCGGTGCCGTGGCATTGGCAGGCGGCGATACATTGCCCGCCGCGTCGGCAGCCGTCACGCTGACGCGCTCGCCATTGGCTTGAGCGGGGGTCAGCGATACCTCGAACTTGCCGTCCGCACCGACCTTGGCCGTGCCGATGACCTTGCCGTCAGCGTCACGCACGGTAACGTTGGCGTTGGCTTCTGCCGTACCGCTCAGCTTGGTTCCGTCCGCATTGAACGTCAGACCGGTGGGAGCCGCAGGCGGGGTGGTGTCGGTCGGTGGCGGCGGCGGCTGATCATCG
The DNA here is from genome assembly GCF_002419815.1 of Brevundimonas sp. UBA5713. GTDB lineage: Bacteria > Pseudomonadota > Alphaproteobacteria > Caulobacterales > Caulobacteraceae > Brevundimonas. Next base: position 8,742 of record NZ_DIGV01000007.1, read on the forward strand.
TTGCCTGGCGGATTGTCATTGTCGTCATCATCATTGAGCAGCACACCCCCCACCAGGCCCACGCCTGCAATCACAGCTGCAGCCGCGCCAATGCCGCCCGCAGCGACAGCACCCAGCACCTCTCCGCCACTTCCGGTGAGACCTTCAAAGGGAGCCTCTTCCGTGCTGCCTGTCGAGTACACGCTCATCGGCCCATCGGTAATGGCGCGCGCGGTCTCCATCTGAACCAAGCCACCTTCGCCATCCATGAGCAACAGCTGACGAGGATCGACACCCTCGTAGAAGCCCACCAAACGAATGACTTCGCCCTCGGCATTGACCACAATCAGGTCTGCACCTTCACGGATCATCGAGGTCACATGGCCGGCATACATCCGCATGGTGATGCGGTCTGCCGCACCCACGACGATCTCGCCCGTAGCCGTGACAGTCGGTGCAGATTTCAGGACCTGACCCGCTTGGGCCAGCTTGGCCTCCAGGATCATAGGTTTTGCAGCGGTAGGGGTCTGCATGGGGAAGCTCCAAGGTCAATTCTTGCCCCATGTGGGGCCAATCAGACACTTAGAACTTGGCAGTACGGCAATGCGTTGCTGGGTAGGATTACTAGGTACAATCCCCTAAAGCTATGTAATCCATTGTCTTTTTATACGGAGTCTGTGAGTGCTCTTGCGGTAGACCCGCCACAAGATTTTCACTTTTAAGCCAAATTTGCCGATGTGGAGGTCACCCAGAACTCCCGGAACAACACCCGCGATTTACGTATAATTACGTAGATGGTCGACTTACGTGTTTTCCTAAAAATGTAATTTGCGATTTTTACCGTCGCCAATCCGCTTCTGCGGCGATGCGCAACAGGTCTGCGAGCGACTTAGCCCCGACCCGATCCATCAAATGGGCCCTGTGGGATTCGACCGTTCGAGGACTGAGTTTCAGATTGATGGCGATCGTCTTGTTGGTACCTCCTTGTAAAAGTCCCTCAAGCACTTGTCGTTCCCGTTTCGTCAGACCTTCAAATCTCGCGCGCAACTCCGCCTTTTCATCGCGTACAGGCGTAATCGGTTCCGGCTGGGGCGTTTTGGCGACCGCAGCGCGTATGGACTCCGCGACGATCCTCTGCCCCGTCGTGGCTGACAAAACGTCTATCGCCCCCATGCGCATCAGCCGGACGATAGCTTCAAGCGGGTAGTTATGGGTGCCAATAACCACCCATGGCAGCTTGCTGGCGACCATCTCCAGCCCGCCCAGCAGATCAAACAGCCGCGCCGGGTCGTTAGGGGCCTCAAACACCAGGGCACCCGGCTCGAGATTTCGGGCCACTGCTGAAAATGTCCCCCCATCGTTGAACGACAGCAGTCTGATCTGATCCATGGCGAGGGTCTGCTTTTGATAATCCAGAAGATCATCATTCCCTTCGCCAATACGCACCCAATAGGCTCGTCTTTCGACAATACGGGCGACAGGACGGAAGAGCCCCCCGATGGCTTCTGGGCCGCCCTCGCGCATGCCCAGAGGAAAGGCGTGGACCAAAACGCCCTCGCGATCGGCTGCAGGACTGGCTAGCTGCAGGGTCAACCGAACCGTCTCGCCGGCCAAAACCCGCTCAGGCATAGCGAAGGCCTGTGCGCGATCTTCCGCCCGAACAAGGGCACACCATTCTTCCCAGTAGGTGGGCTGACCGTCCGGCGCCAAGGCCCAGTCGTGGCGGGCGCTGGGTCCGATGGGACGCAATGCGGATCCATCGCCGTCCATACGCCAAATCAGGTCGTCGCCGGACGGGAGCTCGGCGTCTTCCTGCGCTCCGATACTCCAGCCGCGATGCCAGAAATCGATATCCACGCCCGAGACTGCCCAGGAGCTGACGGTGCCGCTTGTGTCGAAAAGCGGATTAAACTGCAGCCTGTGCCAGTGTGCCGCTGTGTCTTTGGCGCTTAACGGAACATGCACAGCGAACGGTCGGCGGTCGTGTGTGTGCGCAGACAGATTTTCCAGCAGCCGGTCCAGATCTTCTGCCACCATCAGCGCATGCCAGGGCGCGACGGCGTCATCGCCCACACCGGCCATGTCGCGCACCTTTCGATTGCACCACACCGGAGTTCCACTGGGCGTGCAACGCCACAGAAGGCTCGGCGTCTGGGCCATCAGGGCAGACAACGCCTCTTCGCTGGTCTGTAGGGCCTGCTCGGCCAAAACCCTGCGCGTCTGGGGGACCAGACAGATGGCATGGGTGGACGATGCCCCATCCACGGGCCACGTCTGGACCTGCCAGTAGCTTACGGGACTACTATCGGAAGCCGCCAGCGACACCTCAGGCGGCAAAGGCGCCCTGATCCAGTCGTGTAGCGGCGACGTAGCCGGAAGCTGTTGACCGGACAGCCCGACATCCAGTCCTTCGATTTCCCCGAAGGCGTCATTAAAATACACCTTCCCTTGCGCCACGACGCCCATGGGCAGCGGCGAATGGGTCATCCACGCCAGCCACGGCGGATCGCCTGCCGGATCGAAACCGCCCGTCATTCCGGAAAGGGTAGCGGCGGTCCGCGCCATATCGGTCTGACCCGTATCAGTCGATGGATGCGGTGCGCCCCCCGAAGATGTGAGAGACGGCTTCTGGGACATGTCGAGGGCTAACAGCTAAGCAATAGGTCCTTATTCAAGGGTCGAAATCAAGTGAGGCGGGCTTTCATCAACGGCTTGAGCAAATAGCTAAGCACAGAACGTCGACCAGACTGAATGTCTACCTGTGCCACCATGCCGGGCCGGATGGGCAGGCGCTCGCCGTTCTTTTCCAGATAGGCGCGGTCAGTGCGTATCAGCACGCTGTAATAGGCCATCTTACCGCGCGGCGTATCCTCTTCGAGCGTGTCCTCACTGATCTGCTCTACCCGCCCCGGCAGGTCGCCATAGATGGTGAAATCATAGGCCGAGATTTTCACGCTGGCCGGCATGCCCTCGCGGATGAAGGCGACATCGCTGGGCTGCACCTTGGCCTCGACCAACAGCTGGTCGTCCACGGGGGTCAGCTGCATGATCGGCTCGCCCGGCTGGACCACCCCACCGCGCGTGGTGACCATGATCTCGTTGACGCGCGCCCGGACGGGGGCCGTCAGGCGGGTACGCTTCAGCTGGTCACTGCGCTGGTTGAGGATTTCGCTCTGGGCGGCCAGCTCGGCTTTCTTGTTGGCCAGCTCGGCATAGGCCTCCTGCATATAGGTGTTGCGCACCTCGGTCTGGCGACCTGTCAGGGCGGCAATGTCCTTGCCCAGTTTCAGGCTTTCGACCTCGCTGACCACGCCGCGCTGGGCCAGTGGCGACACCAGCGACAGCTGCCGCTGGGCATAGGTGGTCTCGGACGACAGGGCGGCCAAGGTGGCGTTCAGGTTCTGGCGACGAGCGCGGAACAGGGCCTGTTCCGAGGCGATCACCGGATCGCCTGCGGGAATGGAGGACGGAAAGCTGATGCTGGTCGCGCCCAGTACCTCGGCCTCCAGTCGGGCGATGGCCGCCGTCAAGGCCTTTACCTGAGCGGCGGTTTCCTGCGTGGCCGTGGTGAAGCGGGTGTCGTCCAGCTGGGCCAGCGGTTGCCCTGCCGAAACGATCTCGCCCTCGCGCACCAACAGCTCTTGCAGGATGCCGCCCTCAAGGCTCTGGATCACCTGGACACGGCTATTGGGAATGACCTTGCCCTCGCCGCGCGCCACTTCGTCGACCTTGGCCCAAGCGGCCCAGATGATGAAGACAGCCACCACCCCCACACACGCCCACAAAATAGGCCGCGCCAGCGGATGGGCCTCACCCTCACGGGTGTCGGCCAAGGCGCGGCGGATGCGGCGCTCTATGCTGCGATCAACCGGCATTGGCCCTCCGAACCTCCCCCATCGACGCCGTGCCGGCAGGGCCATCGCCCACCAGCCGCCCGTTCGACAGGGCAATCACGCGGTCAGCCAAGGAGAAAACCGAGCGGCGATGGGTGGCGATGACGACCGTGCGACCCTGTAGCCAGCCGGATAGATACTCGATCAACCGCCGCTCATTGTTTTGGTCATAGGCGGCCGTCGGCTCGTCCATCAGAACGATACGCGGGTCTTGCAGGATCAGCCGCGCCAGGGCGATGGCCTGACGCTGGCCACCCGACACACTGCCGCGCCCGATCAGTTGCAGGTCCAGCCCGTGCGGATGGGCGCGCACAAAGCCGCCAAGGCCCACAGCGTCCAGCGCCTCGAACAGCTCCTCATCGCTGTGGCGACCGCCATCCAGCGTCAGATTGTCCCTCAACGAGCCATGGAACAGCACGGCATCCTGCGGCAGGAAGCCGATGGCGCGGCGCCGGTCCGCCGGTTCGATCTGCAGCAGACTGACGTCATCCAACAACACACTGCCCGCCGTTGCCTCTCCGAAACCGGACAGCACCCGCAGCAGCGTCGACTTGCCCGCACCATTGCCGCCAATCAGGGCGATCTTCTCGCCCGTGCGGATTTCCAGACGCGGCAGGGTCAGCACCGGCGGGCTGTCAGGGGCGAGCCGCACCTCGACACCTTGCAATTTATAGTGGCCGGTCAGTTCGGGTTTACGCGTGAACTGCCGATCGGCAGGCCGCTCGGTGGGCGAGGCCATCAACTGGTCCAGTCCCTCCAGCGCCACCTTCACATGCTGCCAGCGGGCCATAATGCCCGTGAACTGGGCCGTGGGCGACACGGCGCGGGACACCAGCAGAGAACAGGCCACCAAGGCCCCCATGGTCATGTGGCCTGCCGCGATCTGATGCACGCCGATGACCACGGTGCCCACATAGGCCAACTGCTGAACCGTCGATCCGAACGAAGAGATCATGCTGGACAGGTTGCGGTTTTTCAGGCCGCTTTCGGCCAGCTGCGCCGTCAGCTGTTCCCACAAGCGAAGGTTGCGGCCCTCGCCGCGCGCGGCCTTCAGTCCTTCCAGATTGTCGACCGTTTCCAGCAAGAGGCCATGTTTGACCGCCCCTTCGCGCAGGTTGGCGCGCGACAGCTCGGCCATCTTCTTTTGCAAGGCAAAGGCGGGGATCAGCATGATGATGACCGCCGCCGCAGGTGCCAGAGCCACCGGACCACCGAGGAAGCCGATAACGATCAGGAAGAAGATGATGAAGGGCGCATCGCTGATGGCCGCCACAGTCGAGGCGGTAAAGAACTCGCGCACGGTCTCGAACTCTTTGACCTGACTGGCAAAGGCCCCCGTTGATCCGGGCTTGGCCGACAGACGCACCGCCATCACCTGTTCAAACAGGCGCGATGACAACTGGGAATCCAGCGTCTTTCCGGTGGCTTCCAGCAGGTGGGCGCGCAGGCTCTTGAGCAAAAGTTCGGCCAAGATAGCCACCACCACACCCGTGGTCAGCACCCACAGGGTCGGAAAATTGCTGGTCGGCACCACACGGTCATAGACCTGCATGACGAACAGCGAACTGGCCACCGCCAGCAGGTTGGCGAAGATCGCCGCTGCGCCCACCTCCATAAACGCAGGCCATGCCTGTGCGACTGTGGACCTGAGCCAGTGGCGTTTTTCCGGCTGGGCATAGGCTCCGGCGCGGCTGTCGCCCGTATAGATGGGGCGCGCGAACACCATGTCCCCAGAATAGGCCTTGCGCAGCTTCTCCATGGAGACGCGCTGGGCCCCGCCGTGGGTGAAGGGACTGAGAACGACCGCCTCTTCGTCCTCGCGCGCGGCAAACACCAGACAGCGGCCATTACGCAGCAGGATCAGGGTCGGGAACAAATCCTCCGGCACCTCGTCCAGAGGCAGGGGCACCACCCGCGCCGACAGGCCCGCACGGCGCATGGCGCGGCGCACCTGATCCAGTGGCAGACGCCCGTTCTCCAGCGGCAGGCCATCGCCCAACATGGCCGCCGAGGCCGTACAGCCCAGTTCGGCAGCCAGAAGGCTCAGCCCCTCGCGAAGCGGGTCGACCTCGGGCGGGAGAGGACGTGTCATCTTTCGCTAGCGAAGCTGTGGGCCAGCATGCCCAGCTGCGCAGCGGCACGGTACTGGTTTCGCAACCGCTCGACTGTCAGTTCCAGAATCTGGCGCTCGGCATCGAAATACTCATTCTCCATGACGATCAGGTCCTGGATATCCCGCCGACCGACAATGAACTGCTCGGCATAGGCGGTGCGCACACCTGACGACTGGGTCACCTGATCCGACAGGGCATTGATCCGCTCGTCCAGCGCGCGGTCCGTCACCACCAGGGAACTGACGGTGCGCTTCAAATCGCGGGCTGTGGCATCCACGCCCAGACGGGCGGCATCACGGCGGGCCGCCTCCAGTCGCGGACGCTGGAAGGCGGTCAGTCCCTGCTGGGTCGACATACGCAGGCGTAGGCCAATGGCGCTGTCATCGATCAGGCGTCCGCCGATTTCGCGCTTTTGAACCGAACCTTCCAATACCAGCCGCGGATAACGCGCGGCCTCGGCCTCGCGGACGGTGGCGTCAGCGGCGCGGGCCTCCAGCACCGAACGCCGATACAGCGGCGAGGCCACTATGGCCTGTTCCAGCACCGGCTCCGACCGCAGGGGGATCAGGAAGGTCGGCATCTCGGGCAGGCGCACACTGCCCGCCTCGCGACCGACCAGCACGGTGAACATTTCTTCGGCTTCGGCCAACTGTCCGTTGATGCGGGCGCGCAGGCCACCTGCCGTCGCCATGGCCAGATTGGCGCGGCCCAGTTCGGCCTGATCCGAGAAGCGGCCCGAGACACGCTCTTGCGCCATGGATTGCAGTCGGCCCAGACGCTCCAGATGACCGCGCGTCATTTCCAGCTGGGCGCGGCCTCCGGCGATATCGAGCCACAGTTCTGCAACCTGTAGCGCCACATCGTCCTGCGTCACCAGCAGCTGGGCTTCCTGCCTGTCCTTCAACGCATCGGCACGGTCGATGGTCGAGCGGACCTGACCCCAGTCATACAGGGTCTGGGAAAGTGAAACGTCATAGCCGACGCCGGATGATTCCGGACCTGCCGAGGCGTTAAGCGCGGGCAGATAGCCGTTGCGCGCAATGTCGCCTTCCACCTCTGCGACACCCAGTTCGGCGCGCGCGGTGCGGACATCGGGGTCTCGGGCCAAGGCTTCGCGGATAGCCGCACCCAGCTCGGCATTGGTCGAGATAGGGGCCACGGCAGTGGTGGCGGGCGGCGTCGTCTGCGCGATAGCGGGTGCGCCCAGAGCAAGAGCCAAAACGGCGATTGAAACACATCCCCCGTTACGTAACGTCCGGACCATTCAAACCCCCAAAGACACAACCGTCACCATTGATTCGGCATCATGTGATAACACTGAAATCTCTATTTTCGGTGTGCGGGGGAATTTTTTGTGAAGCTTGATAAGCTTTTGAACCTACTAAAAAGGCCGCGCAGCTTTCCGCGCGGCCCCTTCAAATGTGCTTGTCCGAATGTGGGTGCCTAGTTGCCCTTGTAGGCCGGCAGCAGATGACCAAGGCGCGCGCCCATAGCCGCCCCCAAAGCCTGAAGGCCGTTAAACGGGCGCACCATCACCTCGAAATCGGTAATCAGGCCGTCCTCGTCGAACTGGATCATATCGATCCCTTTCAGCGACTTGTCACCAACCTTGGCGCTGAATTCGAGCACCGCACTTTGCCCATCAGCCCCCGCAAAGACGCGGTGGTAGGTAAAGTCCTCGAACACCTCGATCACATTGCTGAGCACCAGAACAACGGCTGCTGCACTCTCATACCCCTTGAAGGCCATGGGGGAACGGAACACGGCGTCGGGGTGCAAAATGGCCTGCAGCGTCTCCATGTCCTTATTGGCCACAACGCCGTGCCAGCGCTCAAGCGTCTGGATCACCTTGGGATTCAGTTGGGTTTCGGTGCTGAGCATAGTGTCCTCCCCTTAGATGGCGGCGGCCAGAACCGTGCCTTGGTTGATGGCGCGCTTGGCGTCCAGTTCGGCGGCGACGTCCGCACCCCCGATCAGGTGAACCGATGCGCCCTTCTGGGTAAGCGCCGCGTGCAGCGAGCGTTCCGGCTCCTGACCGGCGCAGATCACCACCGTGTCGGCCTCGATCAGTTGCGACTGGCCGTCGATGGTGACGTGCACGCCCTTTTCATCGATGCGCTCATAGGTGCAGCCGGGGATCATGTTCACGCCCTTGGCCACGAGGCCTGCGCGGTGGATCCATCCGGTCGTCTTGCCCAGATTGGCACCCACCTTGGAGGTCTTGCGCTGTAGCAGGGTCACTTGGCGAGCCGGAGCGTGGGGCTGTGGCGTTTTCAGGCCGCCCGCGGTCGCATAGGTGCGGTCCACACCCCATTCGGTGTTGAACAGTTCGGCATCCTGCGACGGGCTGGTACCCTCATGGACCAGATACTCGGCCACGTCGAAGCCGATGCCGCCCGCACCGATGATGGCGACCTTCTCGCCCACCGGCTTTTTGTCGCGCAACACATCAAGGTAACCCAGCACGTTCGGGCCGTTGACGCCTTCGATCTCGGGGCGGCGCGGCGCGATACCTGTCGCCAGCACCACCTCGTCAAACCCGCCCAGATCATCGGCCGAAACGCGGGTGTTCAGTTTCACCGTCACGCCCGTCTGTTCAAGGCGGCGGCCAAAGTAGCGCAGGGTCTCGTAGAACTCTTCCTTGCCCGGTACCTGTTTGGCGATGTTGAACTGGCCGCCGATCTTGTCGTCGGCATCGAACAAGGTGACGGCGTGACCGCGCTCGGCTGCCGTGGTGGCAAAGGCCAGACCTGCGGGGCCAGCGCCGACCACCGCGATGGTCTTTTTAGCCTCGCTCGGCGTGATGACGATCTCCGTCTCGTGGCAGGCGCGCGGGTTCACGAGGCAAGAGGTGATCTGCAAGGAGAAGGTGTGATCAAGGCACGCCTGATTGCAGCCGATGCAGGTGTTGATGTCGTCTGCGCGGCCCTCGGCAGCCTTCTTCACGAACTCGGCGTCGGCGAGGAAGGGCCGCGCCATAGAAATCATATCGGCATTGCCGTCGGCCAGAACCTGCTCGGCGACGTCCGGCGTATTGATGCGGTTGGTCGCGACCAGCGGAATACCGACCTTGCCCATCAGGTTCTTGGTCACCCAGGCAAAGGCTGCGCGCGGCACCTTGGTGGCGATGGTCGGGATGCGGGCCTCATGCCAGCCGATGCCGGTATTGATGATGGTGGCACCGGCCTTCTCGATGGCCTGTGCCAGTTGGATCACCTCGTCCAGCGTCGAGCCGCCCTCCACGAGGTCCAGCATCGACAGGCGGTAGATGATGATGAAGTTCGGCCCGACCTTTTCGCGCACACGGCGCACGATCTCGACAGGGAAGCGGATGCGGTTCTCGTAGGAGCCGCCCCATTCATCGTCGCGCTGGTTGGTGCGCGCGGCGATGAACTCGTTGATCAGATAGCCTTCGGAGCCCATGATCTCGACGCCGTCATAGCCCGCGTATTGGGCCAGATGGGCAGCGTTGACGAAGTCCTCGATGGTCTGCTCGACCTCTTCGCCCGTCAGCGGATGCGGCACGAAGGGGTTGATCGGAGCCTTGATGGCCGACGGCCCCACCAGCTCCGACGAATAGGCATAGCGGCCAAAGTGCAGGATCTGCATGGCGATCTTGCCACCCGCATCATGCACGGCCTTGGTCACGACTTTGTGGTGGTCGGCCTCTTCGGTCGTGGTCATCTTGGAGCCACCCGGCCACGGTGCCGCGCGGCTGTTAGGCGCGATACCGCCAGTGACGATAAGGCCGACCCCGCCCGCCGCACGCTCGGCATAGAAGGCGGCCATGCGGTTGAAACCGTTCGGTGCCTCTTCCAGCCCCACGTGCATCGAGCCCATCAGCACGCGGTTTTTCAGCGTGGTGAAACCCAGATCAAGCGGGCTGTTCAATAGCGGATAGTGGGTCATGGGCACGAAGGCTCCCCGAAGCGCGGTGGCAGAAGTCTGAGCCTAACTGAGCCATAGGGCCGATTGTTTTGCAACGGGTTGCAAAAACATTTGAGCATGACGCGCTTCCGGTCTTAACTGCACACCATGTCCCTGCCCCACGCCCTGTTGACCAGCCTGATTGAATCCCCCGGTTCCGGACTGGAACTTGCGCGGCGGTTCGACAAGTCGATCGGCCATTTCTGGCAGGCCACACACCAGCAAATCTATCGCGAGCTCAGCCGCCTCGAGAACGAAGGCTTGATCGCCTCGGAAGCCGAAGCGGATGCCCGTGGGCGCAAGCGCAACTATCATGTCCTGCCCAAGGGCAAGGCCATGCTGACGCAGTGGCTGGGCGAAGAAGAGCCTGTGCCGCCGCTTCGCGACACGCTGATGGTCAAGCTGCGGGCTGAGGCGGTGCTGAACAGCCATGACGGCGCACGCGCCCTTCGCGACACCCTGCAAAAGCGATTGGCCCACCACCGCGCCAAGCTGTTAGAGTTCGAACAGTTCGAGGCGCGTGACACGGCCAAGGGTCTAAATGACCGTGCCAGCCAACTACGCCACATGATCCTGAAGGCTGGCCTGAGACACGAACGCGGCTGGGTCGAGACCCTGCAAGACGCGCTGGAGTTGCTTGAAGCAGGTAACAGCTAGGCTCGGACTCTAACAACGGCCTGAGGCTGAAAGGTCCAAAGGCGCGTTAACGATGGGCAGAGCCACGGTTACCCCGCCTCCTGCCAGTGCGCTTATCTCGGTCAGGGCAAGATCAATCCGGTCTACGGCATAGGGCAGTGGCTTCAGAGGCTTTTCCAAAGGGCGTGTGAAGTCGTCCCAGTGGATCGGGACAACCAGTCTGGCCCCGCTGGCACCGACCGTCGCAGCATAATATCGGCGGATATAGTCCTTATCCTGCAGGCCTAACTGTCCAACAGACAGGAAGATCACATCGGCTGGATAGTGGCTCAGGTCTTGATGCGGCAGGCCCGCGCTGGGCATGACCATGATCCGGCATTCGCCATGGGTAATGTGCAGGCCGTACCCCTTGCCAAAGCGATAGTCGCCAGCCTTGGCCGGAACGGCGAAATCTTCAGCGACATCGCCCATCATCAAACCATCCGGCGCGTGATCGATCTCAAAGATACGTACCGTCATACTGCCCACCTTCAGCACATCCGCAGCGGCGATCTGGCGAAACGGCACATCTCCATCGGCGCGACCAATGCGCCCCGTCGAGGCCCCGCCCCAGACTTCGCCGCCGTAAAGTCTGACGATCGCTGGCGCATCCATGGCGTGGTCATAGTGGCTGTGCGTCGCCAGCACGGCAGACACCTTGTTGATACCGGCCTGCGAAAAGGTCTGGCGAAGTGCGCGCTCATCGGAAGCCAACCGCGTCAGCAGCACAGGGCCCAGCCTCGGCCTGCTGACGAAGCCATCGATCACAAAGGCCTCGGCCTCATCAATGACAGCCAGTGAGGCCGTGCCGAAAAATCGCACCTCCATCGCGCCCTGACGTGCCATGGGCAGTTCAGGCCACATCTCCAGCGAAGGGCGCAGATTGATCGCCACCCATCCGGCCAAGAGCGATGCCGCCGATCCCGCGATCAGCCCCCACACCCACCACTTGCGACGCGCGCTTCGTATCCCTGCCATACTCTACTGACATATATATCAATATAAATAGCAAGAGTTACCGGCCTACTGGCGCACGTTTTCTGGCGCAGACATCAAACAGGGTTGCGCCAAAAGACCGCAGGCGGCATCAGCAGGATATGACATCGACCACCCCCACGCCCGCCAAGGGCCCCGGCTTTGCCGAGTTTGTCTGCCTGATCGCCATTATGATGGCGCTCAATGCGCTGGCGATCGACGCCATGCTGCCAGCATTGCCTGCTATCGGGGCCGATCTGGGTGTGGTGAATGAAAACACGCGCCAGTGGGTCATCACCGCCTATTTGCTGGGCTTCGGCGTGGCGCAACTGGCCTATGGCCCGCTGTCCGACCGCTTTGGCCGAAAGCCGATCCTGATGGTCGGCATCGGCATCTATGTCGCCTTCTCCGTCGTGGCGGCCTTTTCGCACACCTTTGCCGTGCTTCTGCTGGCCCGCGTCGGCATGGGTATCGGCGTAGCCGCAACGCGTGTGCTGGCCGTCTCCATCGTGCGTGACCGTTATGAAGGCCGCACCATGGCGCGCGTCATGTCGCTGAGCTTCCTTGTCTTCCTCGGCATTCCAATCATCGCCCCGACCGTGGGCCAGCTGGTTCTGCTGGTCGGACCGTGGCAATGGATTTTCTGGGTGTTTGCCCTGTTCGGGACCAGCTTCATGGTCTGGGCTGCAATCCGCCTGCCCGAAACCCTGCATCCGGATGACCGCCGCGAAATCCGTTTTGCCCCGATTGCCCAGGCCTTCCGCTATGCCCTGACCAACCGTCAGGCCATGCTGGCCATGACCTTCGTGATCGGGGGCCTGTTCGGCTTCATCAACTCGTCGCAGCAAATCTTCTTCGACGTGTTTGAACAGCCCCAGCTATTCACCATCGTCTTTGCGCTGGTGGCCTGCGGCATTGCCGTGTCGTCGTTGCTGAACTCGCAGCTGGTCGAGCGTCTCGGGTCGCGCCTGATTTCGCACTCGGCACTGATCGGCTTTATCGTCTTCAGCATCATCCACGCCGTCATTGCCCTTTCCGGCCACGACAACATCTGGACCTTCTCCATCCTGCAAGGCTGCAAGATGTTCTGCTTCGGTCTGGTGGCGGGTAATTTCGGCTCCATGGCCATGGAGCCCATGGGCCATATCGCAGGCACGGCCTCTTCGGTGCAGGGCTTTATCTCCACTATTGGTGGTGCCGGTTTGGGTTTCTTTATCGGTCAGAGCTTTGACCGCACCACGGTGCCGCTGACGCTGGGCTTTGCCATTCTGTCCAGCGTGGCCTTGCTTCTGGTGCTGTGGGCCGAGCGGGGCCGTCTGTTCAAAGCGCGGCATTCACATCAACAGCCTGTAACTTGATCTTTGCGCCAGAACGGGGGCACTTCGACAACATCTGATTGAAGGAGTTGCCGATGAACCTCCGTCTGGCGAGCAAGGTATCCGCACTTGCTCTTGCGACGGCTCTGGCTGCCAGCCTCGGGGCCTGCGCCACGACCACCTCGACCTACCCGTCCAGCGCCATTCGGAGCGTTGACGCCCATGCGGCCTATGTCGCCGCTGTGAACGCCGCCACGGCCGACGTGAGCGCCGGGCCAACGGCGCAGACGGAATATGTCCGTGACGTCCATTCCTTCGCCCGTCCGGAAGAAGCGCGCGTCCATCACGTCAATCTGGATCTGGTTGCCGATTTCGACGCCAAGACCCTGTCCGGCAGCGCCACTCTGATCGTCACGGGCAAGCCCGGTGCCACCTCGCTGGTGCTGGACATCAAGAACCTCGACATCCGCTCGGTCACCGACAAGGACGGCAACGGCCTGCCCTTCTCCCAAGGCCAGCGCGACGCCATCAAGGGCCAGCCGCTGACCATCACCGTGCCCGCCTTCCAGTCGGGCGATGTGCGCGAGATCGTCATCCACTATTCCACCCGTCCCGATGCGGCGGCGCTTCAGTGGCTGACCCCGCAACAGACAGCCGGTGGCCAGCACCCCTATCTGTTCAGTCAGGGTCAGGCGATCCTGACCCGTACGTGGATCCCTACGCAGGACAGCCCCGGCATCCGCCAGACCTATACCGCCCGGATCATCACGCCGGGCAATCTGCGCGCCGTCATGTCGGCCGAGAGCCTGTCCAGCGAAGCCACCCCGATGGGCGATGGCCGCTCGGCCTGGTATTTCAACCTCGACAAGCCGGTACCGCCCTATCTGATCGCTCTGGGCGTCGGCGACATTGCCTTCAAGGCCTTCGACCAGCGCTCGGGCGTCTGGACCGAGCCGGGCGAACTGGACCGCGCCCACCATGAACTGGTGCCGACCGCACCGATGATCGATGCGGCCGAGGCGCTTTATGGTCCCTATCAGTGGGGTCGCTATGACCTGCTGGTCCTGCCGCCCAGCTTCCCTTTCGGCGGTATGGAAAACCCCATGCTGACCTTTGCCACGCCGACGATCATCGCCGGTGACCGCTCGCTGGTGGCGCTGGTGGCGCACGAACTGGCCCACAGCTGGTCGGGCAACCTCGTCACCAATGCGACGTGGGACGACTTCTGGCTCAACGAAGGCTTCACCTCCTATTTCGAGAACCGGATTATGGAGGCCATCTACGGCCATGACGCTGCGGTTCAGGAACAGGTGCTGGCATGGGCAGGTCTGCAGGACGAACTGGCCAGCCTGCCGCCCGAAGACACCCGCCTGAAGCTGGACCTGGCCGGTCGTGATCCCGACGAGGGCATGAACGCCATCGCCTATGACAAGGGTGCCGCCTTCCTGCGCACGATCGAGCGCATTGCCGGACGCGAAGCCTTCGATGCGTGGATGCGGGGCTATTTCGAGCGCAATGCTTGGCGTCCAATGACGACCGACCGCTTCCTTGAGGATATCCGCACCCATCTGGTTCGCGGCGATGCCAAGCTGGAAGCCGATCTGATGCTGGAGCAATGGGTGCACCAGCCGGGCCTGCCGTCCAACGTGCAGGCTCCGATGTCCAACGCCTTTACCGTGGTCGATCAGGCCGCGTCGGCCTTCTATACCCAAGGCGGAAAGGCCTCGGACATTCCGTGGGCCGGCTGGAACACCCAGCAGCGCCAGCGCTTCCTGAACTGGAAGCCACAGGGGACCTCGGGTGCACCGGTCGCCAATACCGCCCAACTGGCCGATCTGGATGCCGCGCTGAAGCTGAACCAGGAGGGCAATGCGGAGGTCCGCTTCGCATGGCTCCAACTGGCGCTGGCGGCCCGCTATGAGCCTGCGGTCGCTTCGGCAGACGCGTTCCTGACCCAGATGGGCCGCCGCAAATTCGTCCTGCCGCTGTTCCAGACCCTGTGGGGCCAAGGCGACTGGGGCAAGGCGCACGCCCGCCGCATCTATGCCAAGGCCCGCCCGCTGTATCACCCTGTCACGACCAACTCGGTCGATGCCGTGGTGGGCCGCCCGTAAGGCTCAAGACAAGCTCTAAAAAGCGAAACGCCCTGTCGATCCGGCAGGGCGTTTTTCCTGGTCAGTTATCCAGCGCCCCGCCGTGGGCGGCCTCGGTGACGCAGGCCTGAAGCTGGCGCAGATATTTGTCCGGATCGTCCACGGCCTTTTGCTCCAGCAGATCTTTCAACTCCACCATCACAGACGCGGGGATGGCCTCGGCACCATCCGGGTCGGGCAGATGCTCCAGCCAGTATTCCTGAATGAACCAGATGGGAGAGTTCACATCCATGCCTCGTGCGCTCACCCGTTCGATCAGCAACTCCATATGGGCCGCACAGATAGTGGCTTCACGCAGATTGGGCGCGACCGGACGCAACGCATTATAGCGCATCACCGGCAAGGCGGGTCGCAAGACACGCGGCGGCGTGGGGGCGTCCTGACGGACCGCAGGTGCCGGATCCGAAGGGCTGGCCTGCTGGGCGGGCAAGGTGCCTGCCAACATCAGAGTGACCAACGCCACGAACATCTCTCAACCTTTCAGCCGCAACGGCAACGGAGGGGGGAACAGAGACAGGCGACACACGATACCACAGCACCGAACACCGAAGTCCTAACCTGAAACCTAGTCGTATGCGCCGCGTTTGGTTCCGGACCAGCGGTCTGCCAACCATTTCCGGCGACGACTGATGCAGCAATCTCACAGCTTGGCGTTCGACAGGCTCCGTTCTGACATGTCGATGCGCCCAAAGCGGACGTAAAGCTGCGACCATCCCGCTTTTGCCACCGTCTAAGGTCTTGCATGGGCCGCCATCCGTTGCGGCCTTGGCCCGCATCGGTTAAGGCCACCGCATAGGATTTACCCTCCGCAGGCTTAGGCTGGCGGAGCTTGGTGTTGGAGCACTGAGTTTTATGGCTGAACTTGCCCCCGGTCTGGTGACGATCTTTGGCGGCTCGGGCTTTGTGGGTGCCCAGGTGGCCCGCGCTATGGCCCGTCGCGGTTGGCGCGTGCGTATTGCCGTGCGCCGTCCGGCGCTGGCCCATGAACTGCGTATGGCTGGCGATGTCGGTCAGGTGCAGCTGACCCGTTGCGACATCAACAAAAAGGAAGAGGTTGCCGAAGCCCTGATCGGGGCCGACGTGGCGATCAATCTGGTGGGCATTCTGGCCGAGACGGGTCGTCGCAAATTCGATGCCCTGCACGTTGAAGGCAGCTACAATATTGCCGAAGCGGCTGCCGCTGCCGGCGTGAAGCAACTGGTGCAAATGTCGGCTATCGGTGCCGATGCTGACAGCAAGGCCGACTATGCCCGCACCAAGGGCGAGGCCGAGATCGTGGTCCGCCAGCTGTTCCCGCAGGCAGTCATCGTGCGTCCGTCGATCATCTTCGGCATGGAAGACAACTTCCTGAACCGCTTTGCCGCCATGGCAACCCGTTCGCCCTTCCTGCCGCTGATCGGCGGCGGCGAGACCCGCATCCAGCCGGTCAGCGTCGGCGACGTGGCCGAGGCCGTGGCCGTCGCTGCCACCCGCACCGACGCCGCAGGCGAAACCTATGAGCTGGGCGGCCCTGCCGTTTGGACCATGAAGGAGCTGATGGCCTATATCCTGCGCGAGACGGGCCGCGATCGCTTCCTGCTGCCGCTGCCCTTCCCCGTTGCGCGTATGATCGGCGCCGTCGCCCAGATTCCTGCCGCCATCGGTCTTACTCCGATGCTGACGGTCGATCAGGTCAACATGCTGGAAACCGACAATGTGGTGACCGAAGGTGCCAAGGGTCTGGCCGATCTGGGCATCGAGCCTACCGGTGTTCAGGCCGTGGCCAAGGGCTATCTGTGGCGCTACCGCGTCGGCGGCCAATATGCCGAGATCGAAGCCTGAGGGCTTCAACCCTCCTGCCCCAATAAGAAAAGCCCCTCCGAGCGATCAGAGGGGCTTTTTCATGGCCTTGGACATGCGCGGGTCTAGAAGCCGCCCGTCACGGCCAGACCGATCAGGCCCGCCACACCGACGATGATCCGCCACCAGGCGAACAGGCCAAAACCGCGCTTGGAAACGAAATCCAGAAGGAAGCGCACCACCAGCAGGCCTGCCAGAAACGCGGTCACGAACCCGATCACGATCAGGCCGATATCGTCAAAGTTCAGATTTGCGCGGTTCTTGAACAGATCAAAAAAGACCGCGCTGCCCATGGTCGGCAGGGCCAGAAAAAAGCTGAACTCGGCCGCCGCGCGCTTGTTGGTGCCCAGCAGCAGGCCACCCGCAATCGTGGCCCCTGAACGGGACACACCCGGGATCATGGCCATGCACTGTGCCAGCCCGATCAGGAAATAGACCCGGATCGGGAATTTGTCCGCATCCAGATAAACCGGCACCTTTTTCATCCGGTCCAGCCACAACAGCAAGAAGCCACCGATAATCAGGGCCACACAGATAACCAGCGGCGTCTCGAACAGCACATTCTTGATAAAGCCGTAGGCAGTGAATCCGATCACCACCGCCGGTGCAAAGGCCACCAGCAGGCCGATCAGAAAACGGCGCGCCTCTTCATCACTGCGCCAATGGGTCGCCAGATACCACAGCTTGCGAAAGTACAGGCTGATGATGGCCAGCAGCGCGCCCAGCTGGATAACGATCTCGAAGGTCTTGCCCTTGCTTTCGAACCCGATGAAGTGGCCCAGCAGAAGCAAGTGTCCGGTCGAGGAGACAGGGATGAACTCGGTCAGCCCCTCGACAATGCCCATGATGATGGCGATCAGCCAGTCAGCCATTTTTTCTCTCGAAACTGGTACCCTGCAACGACAGGGGGAATGTGCGCCACACTTCCTTAAAGACCCGTCAGTCGCGCCGCCATGGGTCAATGTGCCTTTTGCACGAAATAGCCAGCATGTTACTTAACGGGACCATGACCTCCCCAGCATCCGACCCCCATCACATTACGCGCCGTATCACCACCTTGAGTGTCGCGGTGGCGATTGTGCTGATTGTGCTCAAGTCATTTGCTTTGGGTGCCTCCGGTTCGGTGTCGATCATGGCCAGCCTGACAGACTCGGCGCTGGACCTGATTGCCTCTCTAGCCACCTTTTTCGCAGTGCGCTGGGCCGCCGCCGATCCGGATGCGGAGCATCGCTATGGCCACGGCAAGGCCGAGGGGCTGGCCTCTCTGGTTCAGTCGGGCATCGTGCTGGCGTCGGCCTTCTTCATCGGCTTCGAGGCCATCAAGGGCATGATCCGCCCCGAACAGGTGACGGGGGGCATGTGGGCGATTGGAGTAATGGCTGTCTCCATGGCCGTTACCGGTTGGCTGATCTGGCAACAGGGTCGCGCGATCAAGCAGACAGGTTCGCTGGCTGTCGAAGGTGACCGCGCCCATTATGCCGCCGATCTGGCCGCCAACTTTGTAGTGCTGATCGGTGTCGGCTCGGGCGCGCTGCTGAATGCACCGGGGCTGGATGCTCTGGCCGGTCTGGTCGTGGCCATCTGGTTGGCGTGGGGGGCCATCGGCCTGCTTCGTAAATCGGCAGACCATCTGATGGACGGGGTCGCCCCCGCCGAGGAACGCAACACTGTCGTCGCGCTGGTGCTGGAGGATGACCGCATCAGCAATGTCCACCAGTTGCGTACCCGCAAGGCAGGACAGGTGCTGATGGTGCAGATGCACGTCGATCTAGACGGTCGACTTTCGCTGAAAGACGCCCACGACATTGTGGCCGCCGCAGAACGCCGCGTCATGGCGGCCTTTCCGCGCGTGGACATCATCATCCATGCCGATCCCGCCCTGAACAGTCTGTCCGGCGATGCCGACATGGCCGCGCCGGAGCCGGCCGCCGATGCCACTTCCGACCTGATCACCGATGCCGAAGCGTCAGCGAAAGGGCCGTGGGGCTAGTCGAAAAACTTGCGCGCAGCGGTTGCGGTAAACACAGTCTTAACGCACGCCATGCATGGATAAGGGCCCATGTCCGCGCCCGCCGTTCTGTATCATTTCAACTTTCACCCCGCCTCGCGCGCCGCGCGATTGGCGCTGGGCGAAGCCAAGGTGGATTGGGGCGAGGAAATCGTCCGCCCGTGGGAAGCCGACTGCCCTCTCTTCGACCTCAACCCGTCCGGCATGCCGCCCGTGCTTAAGGTGAACGAGCGCGGACGCGACATCCATCTGTGCGAACTGGACGCCATTCTGGGCTGGATCGAAGATCGCAGTCGCGGTGAGTTGCTGCTGTCGTCCGATGTGATGGAACGCGCCGAGGCCCGCCGTCTGGCCACGTGGTTCGCGCGCCGCTTTTCCGATGATGTGGATTCCGTCCTGCTGCATGAGCGGGTTGAGAAGCCGCTGCTCAAGCTCGGCTCGCCCGACGCGCGCCAACTGCGCGAGGGCCGCGAGGCGCTGAAGGATCATCTGGCCATGCTGGAAGGTCTGGCCTCGGCACGCGAATGGCTGGCCGGTCGCCGCATGTCGCAGGCCGACCTGATCGCCGCAGGCCATCTGTCGGTGCTGGACTATTTCGGAGAGATGCCGTGGGGCATCGTACCGTCGCTCAAGGACTGGTACTCCAAGATCAAGTCGCGCCCCAGTTTCCGGACCCTGCTGTCGGACCGTTTCCGTGGGGTGGCACCGGCCAGCTGGTACACCGATCTCGACTTCTGAGCCTTTAGGCGGCAAACCCTCGGCCATGGCCGCCGATCCGCGCATCTTTATCCGCAAACGCGCCGCCGAACTGGGGTTCGACGCGTGCCGCTTTGCGTCGGCGGCCGAGCCGTGGAGCGCAGGCGAGAAGCTGGCCCTTTTCGTGGGTGAAGGCCGCCATGGCGAGATGGCATGGATGGAAACGACGCTGGAGCGCCGCAGCCACCCCACCGCCATGTGGGACGGGGCCAAGAGCGCCATCGTACTGGCCATGAACTATGGCCCCGATCAGGACCCGCGCCCCGAACTGGAGGCTGGATCGGACGGCTATATCTCGGTCTATGCGCGCGGCGATGACTATCACGAGGTCATCAAGGGACGGCTGAAGATACTGGCCGGACAGATCGCCGCGCGGTTGGGTCAGGAAGTGAAGGTGTTTGTCGACACCGCGCCCCTGATGGAAAAGCCGCTGGCTGCCCGTTCGGGCATGGGCTGGCAGGGCAAACACACCAATCTGCTGAGCCGCGATCTGGGCAGCTGGTTCTTCATCGGCACCATACTGACCGCCGCCGAACTGGAACCGGATGAGCCGGTAACCGGAGGATGCGGCAGCTGCACCGCCTGTATGGACGCCTGCCCGACCCATGCCTTTCCGGCCCCCTATCAGATCGATGCGCGGCGATGCCTGTCCTATCTGACGATTGAATACGGCGGCCTGTGGCCGAGCGAGTTCCGCGCCATGACGGGCAACCGCATCTATGGCTGCGATGACTGTCTGGCCGCCTGTCCGTGGAACAAGTTTGCCAAATCCGCCCAGGAAATGCGGCTACAAGCGCGCGACAGCCTGCGCTCGCCGCCTTTGTCCGCTCTCTTGGCGCTGGATGATGCGGCGTTCCGCGCCCTGTTCACCAAGAGCCCGGTCAAACGCATCGGGCGTGACCGCTTTATCCGCAATGTGCTTCATGCAGCGGGCAACTCCGGCGACCACAGCCTGATCCCTCATGTCGAGAGCTTGCTGGATGATCTGGCACCCGTTGTGCGGGGCACCGCCATCTGGGCCCTGCGCCAGCTTGATCCGGCGCGGTTCGAGCATCTGCGCCGCGACCGCGAAGGCATGGAAGGCGACATCGCCGTTCAGGCCGAGTGGCGGCCCGCAATCCACCCATAAAAAGACGGGCCGGATGAACCGGCCCGCTTCAATCTATCAGCCGTTGGCCTGACGCACGCTGTTGCGCTCGCCACCCGGAACAGCGGCCACATCCAGCATCTTCAGGCGGAAGACCAGCACGGAGTTGGCCGGTATCGGACCGGCCTGACGGTCGCCATAGCCCAATGCGGGCGGCAAATAGAGCAGCCATTCATCGCCCGGCTTCATCAGTTGCAGGGCTTCGGTCCAGCCCGGCACCACAGCGTCTGGCGAGAAGACCGCAGGCGTCCCGCGTTCAAACGAAGAGTCGAACACAGTGCCGTCGGTCAGCGTGCCCTCATAATGGACGCGCACCAGATCATTGCTGTCCGGCGAGGTGCCACCGGCGGGGCCGGATTCAACCACCTTATATTGCAGGCCCGATGGCGTGGTGACGACGCCCTCTTCCTTGCCGTTCTTGATCAGGAATTCCTGAGCGGCCTTTTGCGCCTCTTCGTCGGCGACCGCAGGCGCGCCGGCATTATCGTTGCGGCCACACGAAGCGGCAACCGTGCCCAGCGCCAGAATGGCAACGGCCGTCAGTGCGGGCTTAGCCCATGCGAAGTTCATAACCCTTGTCCTTCAAGGCTTGACCAATGTCTTCGGCGTGGCGGGCATCGCGGGTCTCGACCATGATGTCGAACTCTGCCCCCTTGGCCGGCACGTCCAGTGCGAGGCGGTTGTGAACCACATCTATGATGTTCCCGCCAAGCCCCCCGATGACAGCCGCCATGGCCGACAGCATGCCCGGGCGGTCATCACCCAGTATGCGATAGACGATCAGGCGCTTCTCGCGGACCATTTCGCGGTTCAGCACCACAGCCAGCATGCGCGCGTCGATATTGCCGCCGGTCAGCTCGATGCCGATCTTCATCCCCTTGAAGCGATCCTTATTGGCCAGAATGGCAGCAAGGCCTCCGGCCCCTGCCCCCTCGGCCACGGTCTTTTCAAGGGTCGCCAGCAGGGCCACGCCCTTTTCGAAATCCGCCTCTTCGCAAACGAAAACCTCGTCGACCAGCGGGTCAGCCAGCTTGAAAGGAATGTCGCCCACAGCCTTAATGGCGATGCCCTCGGCAATGGTCTGTCCGGTGCAGACCGGCGGCTCGCCCCGGCGACGGGCGGTAAAAGACGGATAGCGGGCCGCCTCGACACCGAAGATCTTGATGTCGGGCTTCATGCCCTTGGCGGCGATGGCGGTACCGGCGATCAGGCCTCCACCTCCGATCGGCACAATTAGGGCATCGAGGTCCGGCGCATCTTCCAGAAACTCCAGCCCGCACACGCCCTGACCGGCGACAATGCCCGCATCGTCAAAGGCCGAGACGAAGATGAAGCCCTTTTCGTCGCGCAGGCGGTGGGCCTCTTCGGTCGAGCCGGAAAAGTCCAGGCCGTGGATGACCACATTGGCCCCGTGGGCGCGCGTGCCGTCCACCTTCACGAAAGGGGTACCCTCGGGCATGACGATGGTGACCGGCACGCCCAGTCGGCCACCGTGATAGGCCAGAGCCTGCGCATGGTTGCCCGCCGAGGCCGCGACGACACCGCGCTTTCTCTCTTCGGGTGTCAGTTGCAGCAGGCGGTTCAGCGCGCCACGCTCCTTGAACGATCCGGTAAAGTGCAGGTTGTCGAACTTGATCCAGATGTCCGCACCGGTCAGTTGCGACAAGCGGCGCGAATAGCGCACCGGCGTGCGGTCAACCTGACCTGCGATTCGTTGTTGCGCGGCAATGATATCGTCGAAACTTACGCTCATGGGGTCTGCGAGGCTTCCTAATGGGGGCGACCGTGGCATGATAGTTCACGCAACGGAACGGTGACCGCCAGTTGTGACGCACACCGCCGTTCCCCACAAGCTTGACACCGCCCAGCCGCAAAGGCCATGCCGATGGAAGACATTCACGGAGGCACCCCGATGACGATCCGCGCAACCCTCGAGAACAGCCGCAACCGCGCCTTGCTGACATTGGCCGGTGCCGCTGCCCTGCTGGCGGCCTGCGCCACCGCACCAATGACCACACCTGCTCCGGCAGCCTCCAGCGCCTTCAGCGTCGAACAGTTCGGCTGGTCGGCCGCCGCTGGCCAGAACAGCATCGAGGGCCAGATCGCCAGCGGCGACAATGGCGTACCGTTCGCCTGCATCGGATCGGCCGGATTGACGCCGGACACTCCGTATACCCGCGCCCGCTTCCAGACGCTTTACGGCTCGACCGACCGCGCCCAGTTGCCCGCCGCCGTGGTGCGTGCCCGTACCGTCGAGGATGCGCAGGCCGATTATCGCAGCTTCGTGCGTTCGGAAGCTTGTGAAGCCAACCGTTTCACTTTCCACAATCTGCCGGAAGGCAGCTGGTTCGTGATCGTGCCGGTGAAGGCCGGTGACGGAGACGTGACTGTGCTGATGCGCCGCGTGCAAACCCGTGGCAATCGCGCCGTCCAACTGAGCCTGTAAACGCTTCGTCCGTCAAAGGACAAAACACCATCACGCGGGGGCCATGTTTCGGCCTTACCGATCGGCAGTGTGGGACGCGCCCTTTCCAGTCGCGGTGCGGGAGCGTTCCACCTTGTCGCAACACAATATTATCGGTTCCGAAGCTTTTGACGGACGACGCTATATTATCGTGCGTCAGGTCCGGTCAGGGATTGGCCGCCGTCGTCGCCGTCCCGCGTTGGTTCTGACCATCGTCGCGATCATGGCCCTTTTGGCCGGTGCTACCGTGGCTGTTTTTGCTTTGGCCCCGTTGCTGGCACAGAACAACGCCCCTGCCGCAACGCTTGAGCCCTCAGACATGCGCGATCAAATGCGCATGCAACCTGTGGTGCCAACAGAGGAGGCTACGGCTCAGCCCTCTGAGACGCCGCAGGCCTCGCCGGCGGCCTGAGGCCCCTAAGCCTAGTTCAGCTTAAGTTTGGCTTCCAGCAAACGGATACGGCGGTCCATATCGGCCACCTGATCGTTGAGACGCTGGGCCTCGGACTTCATGTCGACGGGCGTGCCGTCGTCATAGTGCAGCTGTGCACCCTTCTCGATCAGATCGAGGCGATAAAGCGCAGTGACACGCGTCGCGCGAAAGCGCTCCAGTTCCGAACGATCATCCATCAGACAGCCGCCGTCACGATGATTTCAACACGGTATTCGGGGGCCGCCAGCTTGGCCTCACCGGTGGCGCGCGCCGGGGGATTCTCCGGATCAACCCAGGCGTCCCAGACGCTGTTCATAGTCTCGAAGTCCGCCATATCGGCCAGCCAGATAGTCGCCATCAAAATTTTGGACTTGTCGCTACCGACCTCCGCCAGCAAGGCTTCGACCTCGGCCAGAGCGGTGCGGGTCTGGGCCGCCACATCTTCGTGGGGTTCGCCGACCTGACCCGCCAGATACACGACACCATTGTGGACCACGGCCTGGCTCATCCGGTGGTCTTTTTGAAAGCGCTGGATCATGGTCTGCTCTGAACGGAACGCGAAATGGATGGGGCTGCACTTAGCCCCGCAGTCGTCGGACCGCTAGAGGAATTCCAGCGCCAGATAGGTTAAACCGAACACCAGCGCAAAGACCACCAACAAGGTCAGCATGTTCCCGCCACGGCGCGGTCGCGGGCGACGCGGATAGGGATCGGGTGGTAAATCGATCGGTATGCGGCTCATGGCAACGCTCCAATATCGTGCGTGTTTACCTTCGAACGCTCCAGCTACGGTTGTGATCCCAAAGGGTTTAGAATGGATTTCATTGGCCCGCGCCCCATGCCCTCTTCCGTCACAAGCGAGAGCGTGTCACATCCACACTATGGAAACGACCCGCATCGAGAACCGCATTGGCGTTCGCGCCCCGGCAGAAAAAATCTGGGACGCCCTTGCTGATCTGGAAAACTGGCACCGCTGGAATCCGTTCGAGACCAACCTCAGGGGCAAGCTGGGCTTTAGCGCGCCCCTAACCTTCGAGGAGAACTTCCCGTCTGTCGGCCAGCGTCAGGTCCAGGCTACGATTGGTGAATGGGAACCCTGCGGCCAGCTTTTGTGGTCCGAAAACCGCGGCTTTCTGTTCCGTTCGATCCGCTATTACGAGATCGAATCTCTGGAAACCAACGCCTGCGTGGTGACCAACGGCATTCTGTTCGCCGGCCTGCGCGGCGAGATGTACCACGACAAGCATCGCGGCAAGATCAGGCCGCATCTGATGACCATCAACGAGAATCTAAAGGCCTTTGTGGAGGTCTGACCGAAAAGGGCCTCCCATCGGGAGGCCCTTTTTTGCACTCATGACATCATATCCAAGATGCTGATGACCGCTGGGGTCATGATGACCACGAACAGAACCGGCAGGAAGAAGATAATCATTGGAACGGTCAGCTGGGCCGGCAGGGCGGCGGCCTTTTTCTCCGCAGCAGCAAGACGCAGATCACGATTTTCCTTGGCCATGGTGCGCAGGGCGGTGCTGAGCGGCGTGCCATAGGTTTCGGCTTGGGTCATGGCCGTGGCCACCGACTTGATGCCCGGATGGTTCGTGCGGCGCGCCAGCCCCTCATAGGCCATGCGGCGTTCCGGTAGATAGGACAGCTCTGCCGACATCAGGGTCAACTCTTCGGCCAGTTCTATCGATTGGCTTCCGATTTCCTGACTGACCTTCTGGATCGCGGCTTCGATCGACATGCCCGATTCCACGCAGATCAGAAGCAGGTCGAGCGCATCGGGAAAGGCCTCGACGATCTTGTCGCGGCGTTTTTGAATGCGGTTCGACAGATAGATGTTCGGCGCATAGAAGCCGATGGCGAAGGCGAAGACGACAATGGCCACTTTTATAATAAACGGCCATTCGGCCTGACCGGCGACGATCACATAAATCAAGGCCAGCACGGCCAGCACAAACGGCATGGCAAAGCGGAAGAAGTAGAAGGTGGTCACCGGGCTCTGGCCGCGGAAACCTGCCTGCATAATCTTTTCGTTGACCGTGGGGTCTTCCAGCAGCTTGCTCAGTTGCAGGCGGTCGACGATGCGCTTTTTAAAGCCTTCGTCCGTCTGGCGCAGGGAGACATTCTGGTTTTGCGCCAAGGCCGCGCGCGAGCGGCGACGCAGTTCCTCGCGACGCTCCGCCACGTGCTTGATACGCTTGTCCAGATCATTCCCGCCCGCCAGGCCGCTGAGCAGGGTGAAGACCGAAGCGAAGGCCGCTATGGCAATAAAGACCGTCAGCAGATTCTGCGGGTCGGTCACGAAGCGAATAACGTCACCCATCGTTCCCGTCCCCTAGATCTTGAAGTTGATCATTTTGCGCATGGCCATAATGCCCAACCCCATCCACGCGGCCGAAACCAACAGCATGAAATGCCCGCGGATATCAGTGAACATGGTCATCATATAGCCCGGGCTGCTGATCAGGACGATAATCATAACCAGAGGCGGCAGCGAGCCGATGATGAGGGCAGAGGCCACGGCTTCGGAGGACATGGCCTTGATCTTTTCGCGCATCATCCGGCGCGCCCGCAGCACGGTAGTCAAATTGGTTAAGGCCTCGCCGAGGTTGCCGCCTGTCTTCTGCTGAATGGCAATCACAATGCGAAAGAAGTTTAATTCCGGCGTGGGCATGCGCTCGTACATGCGGTCCAAAGCTTCCGGCAAGGTCTGACCTACGCCCATGGCCTCGGTCAGACGCTGGAACTCCTCGCGCAGAGGCTCGGGGCTTTCGCGGGCGATGATCTTGAAGCAGTCGTTAAGCGGCAGGCCGGTCTTGATACCGCGCACCAGTACGTCCACCGCATCGGCAAACGAACTCTGGAACTTCTTGATCCGCTTCTTGCCCAGGAAAGACAGGATGAAGCGCGGCAGGCCCAAGCCCGCTGCGATGGCGGCACCCAGAGCCAGTAAGATGTTGGCCCCCAGTACCAGCGGAAGCAGCAGGCCAACGATGCCGAACACTACACTGATGATCACATAGGTACGCATCGACCACGACAGGCCAGCCTGACGAATTTTGGCCGAGATGCTGGTGCGGGCCTTGCGCCCCTGACGCTCGGCGTCCTTCAGCTGGGCCATGATCTGCTTGCGGCGCGTCTCGGGCGAGTTGGCGTCCTTGGCCCCTGCCCGCCCCTTTGTGCCGCTGGTGGGATTGCTGGAGGCGATGGCTTTCGCGCGCTTGACGCCCGAGTCGCCGTCGTCGCCGCCGACCAGAACCCAGCCAAGGCCGGCGATCACCACAAAGCCCAGAAAAGCCGCCAGATACATCATCATCAGCGCTTACTCCGCAGCGTCCAGCGCATCGGCCAGTTCGCGCTCCAGGCCGTAATAACGGGCGCGGTCCCAGAAGCGGGGGCGGGCAATACCGGTCGAGCGGTGGCGGCCACTGATGCGGCCGGCGGCGTCTTCGCCCTGAATGTCATAGACGAACAGGTCCTGCGTCACGATCACATCGCCTTCAAGGCCAACGACCTCGGTCACATGGGTGATGCGGCGTGAGCCGTCACGCAGACGGGCGGCCTGGATGATGATGTCGATCGAGCCGACGATCATCTCGCGGATCGTCTTGGACGGCAGGCCATAACCGCCCATGGTGATCATGGATTCCATACGGCTAATGGCTTCGCGCGGGCTGTTGGCGTGAAGCGTGCCCATCGAGCCGTCGTGACCGGTGTTCATGGCCTGAAGCAAGTCGAAGGCTTCTGGGCCACGAACTTCGCCGACGATGATGCGTTCAGGGCGCATACGCAGACAGTTCTTGACCAGATCGCGCATGGTGATCTGGCCCTGCCCCTCGAGGTTCGGCGGGCGGGTTTCCAGACGCACCACGTGTGGCTGTTGCAGTTGCAGTTCGGCGGCGTCCTCACAGGTGATGACGCGCTCGGTCGGATCGATGAAGGCGGTCATCGTGTTCAGCAAGGTGGTCTTACCCGAACCCGTACCGCCCGAAATCAGCACGTTACAGCGCGAGGCCCCGATCACGCCAAGCACCCGCGCACCATCGGCGCTGATGGAGCCGAACTCCACCAAATCGCGCATCGTCAACTTATCTTTTTTGAACTTACGAATGGTCAGGGTCGGACCATCGATGGCCAGCGGCGGCGCGATCACGTTCACACGCGAGCCGTCGGGCAGACGCGCGTCACAGATGGGCGAGCTTTCGTCCACGCGACGGCCCACCTGCGACACGATGCGCTGGCAGATGTTCATCAGCTGGCCGTTGTCACGGAAGCGCACATTGGTCAGCTGGACCTTGCCGCCCACTTCGATGAAGACGCGGTTGGCACCGTTCACCATGATGTCGGCGATGTCGTCGCGCGCCAGCAGCGGTTCCAGCGGGCCATAGCCCAGCACATCATTGACGATGTCCTGAACCAGATGCTCCTGCTCGGCCACCGACATGGAGACGTTCTTGATCGCCACCAGTTCGGCGACGATGTCGCGGATTTCTTCCTGCGCGGTCTTCTGGTCCAACTGGGCCAGTTGCGACAAGTCGATGGTGTTCATCAGCGCATTGAAGATGGTGGTCTTCGTGGCGTGATAATAGTCGCTCTGTTCACGGACGATTTCCGTGACAGCCTGTGCCTTCTTGATCTGTTCGAGACCAGCGGTCTTGCGCGGACCGGCGCGCTTTTCGACGGCAGGCTGCGGGGCCGCGCCTTCCAGATCTTCCAGTCCGAAACCATCGATGCCAGCGGGCTTGCGCTCGGCCTTGGGGGCCGGGGCGGGGGAGTCTCCCAATATCGGAGAGTCAGCCTCGGTGACCGCTTCGACCGGAGCCGCTGCGGGCTTGGACAGACTGGAGGGCTGGCGCTTGCCGAACATGATTATTTTTTCCGGAACAGGCTCGCAAAGCCCGGCAGACGTCCCTTCACAGGAGCGGTCGGCATTTGACGCTGGGTCACGATCTGGGCCAGCGTTTCAAAGGCTTCGGCGGGTTTGGTCTTGGCGCCGCTGTCCAGAACCATTTGGCCGTTATTGGCTGCGGCCCCGAAGATTTTTGCGTCAAAGGGAATGCTGAGGCACGGATGGATGCCCAGCGCCTGACCAAATTCCTTGGCCGGGATTTCCGGGCGGCCCGGCATGCCGACCTGATTGAGCACCACGCGCGGCGGGGCATCATTCGGGCGGGCCTGACGGATCAGGTCCAACAGGTTCTTGGCATTGCGCAAAGAGGCCAGATCAGGCGTGGCAACCACCACCACCTCATCGGCAGAGATCAGCTGGCCGCGCATCCAGCCCGACCACAGATGCGGCAGGTCCAGCACCACAAACGGGGCAGTATTGCGGATGCGGCTAGTCACCTCGTCAAAGGCGTCGGCCTCGATTTCCCAGTCGGTATCCAGAGTGGCGGGGGCGGCGAACAGGCTGAGCTTGTCCGTGCAGCGCACCATCATGCGGTCCAGCAGAGTGTTATCCAGACGCTCGGGCTGGCTGAGAGCATCGGCGACGCCACCCAGCGGGTCCTGGTTGAAGTTCAGACCCGAGGTACCGAACGGAAGGTCATAGTCGACGATGACGGTGTTCACGCCGATCCGCTCTGACATCGCAAAGGCGGTATTGTGGGCGACCGACGAGGCACCGGCCCCGCCTCGTGCGCCGACAAAGGCGATCGTCCGGCCCATAAAGGGCTGATCGGGATCGGTGAACAGACCACCAATGGCCGCGATCAGTTGCAGCGGCTGGATCGGCGCGACCATATATTCGCTGACGCCGCGCCGCATCAGTTCGCGGTACAGCAGGATGTCGTTTGCAGCCCCGACGACCAGTACCTTGGTGCCCGCATCGCAGACCTCGGCCAGCTGGTCGATCTCTTCCAGCAGGGTCCGCGCGTCCTTCATACATTCCACGAGGATCAAAGGCGGGGTCGGCTCTGACTGATAGGTTTCTATCGCGGCCTGAATACCACCCACACGCACCTGAGTGGTCGCGCGAGACATGCGGCGATCCTGTGCGGCGCGCTCGGCGGCGGCCAGCGTGTCCTGACGCTCGGCATAGATGTGAATGGCTATGCGCGGAATGGCGACCTCGACAGCGTCGCCGTCGAAAGCCAGCCCTGCGGCTCCAACCGGCACCGGCATGGTGGTCGCCGGCTCGGGCTTGGCGGCATTATTGGGATCGATGGCCTGGATCACAGGTTCGTCCACCGCCTTGGCCTCGGGGCCCGAGTGCAGGACGAAGTTAGGTGATTCAATGAGATCATCCGTACCCGGCAAAGGGGGCGGTAGGTCATTGGCCGGTGCCGAAGTCGGCATCCGCGAAACCTCGGCGTCGCGAGGAAGATCAAAGACAGAGGTCGCAGCAGCTGTAGCAGTCATGTCCACACTCTCGAATCCGTCACCCACCGGTGCCGAAGGCTCCGGCGTCGGGGTCACGGGATTGAAGGCAGCCTCAACTTTACCAAGGGCACTGGCGACAAAATTGATCGTCGGTGCCTCTTCTGGGGACGCAGTTACTGATGCGCTGACCAAGGCGTCAGCGCTTCCCTCTTCCGCCGCAAGATTTTGAATGGTTTCGAGAAAGTCGTCATCGACCTCGAAGCCATCAAGCGGATCAGTTGGAGTCGGGTGGGTGGTCATAGGTTAGTTCACAGCCTCGGAGATGCGGCTGCTTTCAAGCATGGGTTCACGTTGGGAAGAGGTTGGTTGCCCCTGACGATAGGCTTCGAACACCACCGTGCGTCGTTGGGCGTTCGGCGGGGTCATGGTCCGCGGCTGAACGATGTCGCGCGGATCGGCGATCTGGGCGGCCAGATTGGCATTCACGGCGCAACCGAAGTTGGAGCCCACGGCGTTCTCGCCCGTGCGGCTGAGATTGCCCCACTCCGCCCCGCAGCGCGGCACGGCGGCGCGGATAGAGGCAAAGCCAGCCACCACCGGCGCACGGACGTCCGGTGCCGCATAGGTGGTGTACTGGATGTGCTGGGGCGAAATGCCAGCCGCATAGAGTGCCTGCACGATGT
The DNA here is from genome assembly GCF_002419815.1 of Brevundimonas sp. UBA5713. Taxonomy (GTDB): domain Bacteria; phylum Pseudomonadota; class Alphaproteobacteria; order Caulobacterales; family Caulobacteraceae; genus Brevundimonas. The sequence goes on from NZ_DIGV01000007.1 coordinate 39,428, forward strand.
TATCGGCCGAACGGCGGGCCACCGGATCATTGCCTTCTGGCAGTTCGACGGTCAGGCCGCTCTGTTCACTGGCGCGATAACGCTGGGCCAGCTGGACCAGCGCCACACGCTGGTTCTCTGACAGACCATTTTCGCGCACGGCCAGAGCGATGCGGTCCTGGTCAGGCTCGACCTGCAACACATAGCGCGACAGGGTGTTGATCGGCGTGGGCTTGTGCATGCCCGCATCGGTGCCGACGCAGGCCGTCAGGGCCAAGGTGCTACCGGCCAGCGCCAGAAGGGTAAGGGATCGGTTCTTCATCGCGGTCACTCGATCACATAGCCAACCGGGCCGTTCCAGCCACGCCCGACCGAAGTCGAAGCGGGCGAGCCGTACACCTGATTGAGCTGGCCAAAGAAGATGGATTGGGCGTCCGTGGCAACCTGCAACCCGTCAGCGGGGGTTTGCATGCGCGACGGCGAGGTCGGGTTCACGATATAGGGCTCAACGATGACCACCAGTTCGGTTTCGCCCATCAGATAGTCACGCGAACGGAACAACTGGCCCAACACCGGCAGGTTGGTCATGCCCGGCAGGGAGTCGATGGCCTGACGCGTGGTTTCCTGCAGCAGGCCCGCAATCATCATCGCGCCGCCCGACGGGATTTCCACGGTCGTGTCGCTGCGACGTACAGTCAGGCCCGGCAGGGTGATGGCCGAAGGCGTACCCGCCCCGATGGTCAGGCCCGAGCCGGGGTTCAGTTCGGAGACCTCGACCTTGACCTGAAGATTGATGCGGCCTTCGGACAGGACCACCGGACGGAAGGACAGACCCACACCATAGGGTTTGTACTCAACGGTGATCTGGCCGTTCTGGTCACGGTTGGCCGGAACGGGGAACTCGCCGCCGGCAAGGAAGCTGGCGGCCTCGCCGTTGACGGACGTCAGGTTCGGCTCGGCCAAGGTGCGGGCCAGACCCACGCGCTCGAACGCCCCGATATCGATACGGCCCGAGGTCAGGTCGCTGCCCACATCGGTCAGGCGCTGCCACGAGCCGGACAGGCCGCCTTGCAGGCCCGAGTTGACCGCATAGCTGACGCCGCTGCTGAGATTGAGCGGATGGCGGCCATTTCCGTTGATCAGCGCCTGGGTGTTGAAACCCAGCTGTTTGATGGCATTGCGCTGAACCTCGACCACGCGGACCTTCAGCGTCACCTGATCGGAACCCTCGACCGAGATCATGTTCACGACCTTGGAAGGGTCCGACGCATGGGCGCGGGCCAGTTGGGCCGCGCGCTCAACCTCACCGAGGTTGGCTGCGGTGCCGCTCAGGACAATGTTGTCGTTTACCGCTTCTGCGCGGATGGCCGAACCGGGGATCATACGCGACAGGTTATCCTGTAGCGCCGCCACACCGGCATCGACGCGGATCTTCAGGGTCATAATGACCCGCCCCGTCGCACCGACGAACACCGCATCGGTCTCGCCCGGTGCCAGCCCGACGACGGTGATGCGGCGATGGGTGTGCAGCATGGCATTGGCCACCGCCGGATTGGTTACGACAATGTCGCGCACATCGGCGGGCAGGTTGACCGCAAAGGAGGAGCCGCGCGGAAGATTGATATGGCGCACATCAGAGCCAACCGACACGGTAGACTGACCGCTGGCCAGAGCCTGCGCAGGCAGCGCCATGCTCCCTGCCGACAGTGTGGCCGCGATGGCCAGAGAAAGAAGTGGCTTCATCTGAAAACGTCTCATGGCAGGACCACCAGTTCAGGCGTGGCTTCACCGCGGAACACGCGCACGGTGCGGCCGTCATCAGGCGCACTGCCTGCTGTCGAAGACGCGCGGCGAGGGGCCATGTCGCCACGGCGGACCGCCCCAGGGATCAGGCCGCGCGGTCCCGCTGCATCGGCATAGGAGCGAAGCAGAAGCGTCAGATTACCTTCCGCACGGGCAAGGGCGAGGGTTTCTGCGTCACGCGCATTGACCTCTAGCGTCGCCGTGGCCCCTACGACCGTCATTTCTTCGGTGGGAGGTTGGGCACTTTGGTCGATGGCCAAAATCTTCAGATTCTGCATCACCGTGGTGGAGACGTTGCGCTTGATCGTGTTTTCGGGATTAGCGGGATTGGGGACCTCGACTTCACGGGTCAGCACCACATCCACGCGGTCACCCGGCAGGATGAAGCCGCCGGCGGCGGTATCCACCGAGACCGGAATGGACATGGCCTTCATACCCGGATCGAGAAAGGCGGCGAGATAGCCACTTTCGCCCGGACGAACGATCTTGCGCAGAACAATAGGCTCTCCGGCAAGGATGCTTTCGCGCACTACCGAACCCACAAAGCCATCCGCTGCCGTCGGCCCGTTGATGGACGCGACAGCCTCCATGGCGCGAGTGGCCGCATTGCCTTCTTTTTCATCAGCCTTGGTCGCAGCTGCCTCGGTCGAAGCCGCAGCGGTCGGGATCGGCACGGAACCGTCGGTGATGAAGGCCGGATTCACGTCGGCCAGCGGCCAATCCTTCCAGACCATGTCAGACGCGACGAGACGGCGTCCGGGCTGCAGATCCACCGCAGCGACAAGTATCTTGGCCGTGGGTGCCGCTTCTACGACAGCCTCGGTTCTATCCTGTTGAGACGGCGTGCCCATCGAGCGGACCACTAGGGCCAGGCCGATGGCCGCTATCGCAGCAACGACGATGACAGCAATCTTAGCGGGCTTCATCAGATGTCTCCGACCAGACGAAGTCCGCTTCTCAGGCTTCGCCTTAAATAATAAGGCCAAGCTGACATGAGGACATTAACACGACCCTAAGCGTGCCATATGCCCGCTCGCAAAACGTAATTACGCCATCGATGAGCTAGTCACGACCAACGCCGTTTGCGGATAAACGAGCACGGCAGCGACTGCGATAGCGATGCCGTAGGGAATGTCACCCTTGGGCTCCAGCAGGCGTTGCATCCACTGCGGACCCACCACGACGGGCATCAACGGCATCCATTTGCGGGCCAGCAAAAGCAACAGGGACAGCGCGCCACCGGCCAATGCCGTATAGAGAAGAAAGGGGAGCAGGCCGCTCAACCCTACCCACATGGCCGACCCGGCCAACAGCTTGGCATCACCGCCTCCCAGAATCCGGAAAGCGAACAGGGCGATGCCCAGGACCAAGGCGATGAAGCCTATGCCGACCGACCAGCCTATATCCGCCATGGGCAGGCCGACGATGAAGGCCACCGGCACATAGCTGATGGCCAGAACGATCGAGATCCAGTTCGGGATAGTCATCGAGCGGGCATCGTAAACGGCGGCCAAGATCGCCATGGCCGGAAACAGCAAGCAGAGCAGTGAAGCGAGTGTCATAGGCCAAGCTTGGCCGATAACAGATTAAGGCCGCGTATAAGAAAAAAGCCAAGGGCCAGAGCCCTTGGCTTTTGTCCTTTCGGCTCAGGCAGAAGCTTAGCCTTCAGCCGGCGTCTTTTCCAGACCTTCACTGACTTCCGTGAAAGCATCTTTCAGCTTGCCGCCTACGGTGCCGACAATGGCGATGATGGCCACAGCAATCAGAGCAGCGATCAGGCCGTATTCAATGGCCGTCGCACCGGATTCGTCTTTAACAAAGCGGTTCAGAAGGTTACGCATGTGATGTCCTCATCATGTTAGCGAGCAATTGCAGGTCTCTGCAGGGCCACACGGTTCTGCCCGCTTGACCCCCTGTGCAGCTTCACTATTCGCGGCGAACCTTAATTGCGGGTAAAATTTGGGCATGAAGACTGCTGAAATCGTGGTTATCAGCCTGTTTACTATAAGTTTTTCGACTAAAGGCTAAGGTTTTGGACTTCATAAGGGTTTGTTGAGGGTCATCTGTGATCCTGCAACCGCATAGCTTATAGGGCAGCCTGACAGCCCGTCCGGCGAGGGGTGTAAGACTATGAAATGTCGACCATTGATCAGGCGCAGTCGCGAGGGGGCCGCCGCTGTCGAGTTTGCGCTCGTCGCTCTGCCCTTCTTCGTGCTGATCTTTGCGATACTCGAGATTGCTGTGGTTCTCACCGTCAGTGCGCTGTTAGAGTCCGCCACGTTGAACAGCGGCCGTCTGGTGCGTACCGGTCAGGTATCCCAGACCATGACACAGGCGGAGTTCAAGGCCGAAATCTGCGAGAGGATGCTGGTATTCCGCTCGCAATGTATGGGCCGCCTGTTTCTTGATGTGCGTCCGGTCAACACCTTCAGCAATCCCCTCGTGCCCGATCCCATTGGCAAGGACGGACAGGGCAAGACAGTATTTGACGAAGAACAGACGGCGTTTCAGCCGGGCCAGCCGCGAGATCTGATGGTGGTGCGTGTCTGGTATCGCCAGCCCACAATGACCCCGTTTCTCAACCAAGCCATGTCGCGTGTGAGCGGAGACACCCTTCTTCACGCCACCTCGGCCTTCCGAAACGAGCCTTACTGATGATCCGGTTGCGCTCTCTGACTGGCTTTGGACGTGATGATCGTGGCGCAGCGGCGGTCGAGTTTGCTTTGCTATTACCGATCATTCTGGTGATCTATCTGTGCGTGGTCGAGTTCACCCAGGCCTTTATGGTGCAGCGGCGCGTCGCGCACGCGACGTCGCAAGTGGCCGATATTACCGCCCAATCCGGTCAGGTGACCAAGGCCACGCTCAACAGCTATTTTGATATTGCCCAGCTGATCATGTCTCCGTTCGGGGCCGCGCCCATGCAGTCGAAGCTGACCAGTGTGACCCGCATGGACGACAAGAATATTATCCGTTGGAGCCACGCACGCGGCCTGTCGCCCGATACGGTCGGCGACGAGATTGTCCTGCCCGAAGGCCTACTGGAAAAGGACGGCGATACGCTGATCATGTCACAGAGCATTTATGCCTATGACTCGCCTTACGACGTCGCCATTCCGGGCTTTCCCGATTACCTGTCAGGACTGACAACCTTTAGCCGCCAGTTCTACCTGCGTCCGCGCGACGTGGTGGAAGTCAGCTGTCTGGATTGCTGATCGCCATTCTAAGCGCCGAGAATTTGGCTTCTGTTTCGGCGGCTTCCTCCTGAGGATCGCTGTCAGCCGTGATGCCCGCACCCGCCAGCGCCTGCCATGACCACACTTCGCCGCTCTTCTGAAAGCTGGCTGTGCGGATCAGGACAGAGGCGACCAGATCACCCTCGCTTTGAAGATGCGCCCCGAACAGGCTACCGCACCAGACACCGCGGGGAGGCTCCAGTGCTGCAATACGCTTCATCGCCTGATGTTTTGGCGCGCCAGTGATGGAGCCAGGCGGATATGTCGCTGTGAGAACATCAGCCAGATCAACGTCGCCTCGAAGTTTGGCCGACACCGTCGAGGTCAGATGATAGACCGTAGGATGGGCCTCGAGGGCGCACAGGGCCTCGACCGTGACCGACCCCGGCTGTGACACCCGCGCCAGATCGTTTCGCATCAAGTCCACGATCATAAGATTCTCGGCCTGGTCCTTGGTGCTGTTCTCCAGTTCGCGCGCCAAAAGCGCGTCGGACTGGACATCGGTACCTCTGGGGCGGGTCCCCTTGATAGGACGCGTCTCTATCCGTCCCTTGGCCGCATCCACGTTTAGAAACAGTTCGGGGGAGTTTGACACAATCGCCCTGTCCCCCCAGCGGGCAAATGCGCCGTAGGCAGCTCCGCGCCCGTGTGACAAGCGCAAGAAGACATCGAACGGATGCCTCTCGGGGGCGAGATAGCCTGACCAACCGCGCGCAATATTGGCCTGAAACAGCTCTCCCTCGCCGATCTTCTTCACCACCTCTGCCACAGCGTGCGCATAGTCGGCCGGTGACAGGGTTTCGGTAAGACTGGCTGCCGGTGCTGAAGGATATTGGGGCGCTCGCGCAGACGCCAGCCAGCCTCGCGCCCTCGCGGCCTGAGCGCGTGCCTCCGGTTCTGTCCGGCCTACGCCAAGCGCCACGAGCGAGCGATCGTGATGATCGAAGACGAGCAAGGCCGGATAGTGGGCAAGGATCAGGTCGGGCCAGATGGCGTATCGAAGACCGGTCGCCTCCCTCGCTCCCGCATCATAACTGACCAAGCCGATGGTCGGCACGCCCTGCCACGCCTTCTCTTTCAGGTGCGCGAACAGGTCATCGCTCAGGGGCCAGACTTGGACCCTGTCGGGGTCGCAGCCGATATAGGACCACCTCCCGCCGTGAGCCTTGACGTCTCCCGCTCCGGCTAACAGCCCCGCAACGCCGTCATACGTCGACAGACCGCACAGCACCGACAGGGGATCGACCCAGTCGCAAGGCTGCATGATCCGACACAAACTCATGCGAGGAGCCGTTTTCGGACACGCGCGATGTCATTGGCTTCCAGACCGAGAGTTTGGCGGAAATAAACGTCCAGACTGCCGCTCTCCTTGGCAATGGTCCGCCATGCCTGATCCAGAAAACCGGCCTCGACCCCCAGAAAGGCAACCACAGCCTCCGGTGCCACAGGCTTACCCGTCACCTTCTCCAGACGCTGGGTCATCTGGTCGATCCGCCCTGTGAGATTGATCGCGTCATTTGTGGCCAGATAGTCGGCCATCACATCATCCTCATGCACCCCAAGAAGGCGGTGCGTCAGGGCGGCGAGCAGGCCGGTGCGATCCTTACCTGCCGCACAGTGGATCAGCACAGGCCCCTGCCCCTCTGCCAAGGCCGCGAAATAAGCGCGAAACAGGGTGATATGGTTCGGCTCATATGGCATGCGGGCATAGGCACCGCCCATATAGGTACGGGCCGAGTCTGCTGTCAGAGGTTGGGTTTGCAGGAACTGGATATGCGGGGCCTCGCCATCGCCACCGAGATCGCTTTCGATGGCGCGGCCCGACCAATCCTGCGGGCGGCGGGACGGCTGGGCCAAGCGTTCGCTGCGCCGGCGTAGGTCCACAATCGTGGCAATGCCCAGCGCCGACATCTGATCCAGATCCTGATCGGTGGCTCGCGCATGCAGGCCGCTGCGGAACAGCTTTCCACGGGCAATGGGCCCTTCGGCAGAGTGATACCCCCCGAAGTCACGGAAATTCTCTATGCGCTCAAACGGCAGAAGGCGGTCGTTCATGACCACCTTCCTTAAACCGATTGCAGCGTTCTTCCAGCTACCGCAGCGCCACCAACGCAGAAATCTGGTCCAGATAGGCGATAAAAGCCTCTCGTCCTTTGGGTGTCAGTTGAGCCCGCGTCAGGGGCTTTCGCCCCGCGAAGGTCTTTTCCACCTGCACAAAGCCTGCATCTTCCAGCTTGCGCAGGTGGACGGAGAGGTTTCCATCTGTAGTCTGCAGCTTGGCCTTGATCTCGGCAAAGTCCGCCGCTTCGACGCTGGATAGATAGGCCATGATGCCCAACCGGATACGGCCGTGGATCACTTCGTCAATATTACCGACGTCGAACCCGGCTTTCGGGTCTTGGGACGGGGCCATGGTTACGCACCCGTCTGTTTTGCCAGCCTCATCAGATGTAGGCCCGGGATCAGGGCCACCGCCATCAGCAAGGCCAGATAGATGGCGTAGGTCCAGACGGTAAAAGCAAAATAGCCCAGCCCGGCGGCTCCAACAAAGCACACCAGCCCCGTCAGCAGCATCCAGCCTCGCTTGGCAATCTGACCCGAGATCACCCACGCGGCACCATAGGCCACCATCACAAATGAAGGCATCAAAGCCATCGACGACCAGTTCTGGGTGCCCAAGGCAAAGGCCATCAGGACCAGCCACGTCCCGAAGATCGAATAGCCACAGGCCGACCACGTCGCGCCCATAACAATATTATCGCGTGACTGGCTGCCGATTTGACCGTGAATGCGCCGGATCAGCACATACAGCAGGCCTGCAAAGCCCAGCCCTGCCACAACCCACAGGGCGAGGATGCCCCACCCGTGCAGGGGCACTATGTCCAAGGCCACGCCGAACTGGATCAAGGTCGCTGCGCCAAACCACAGCGCCGCCGCCACGAGAACAGGTCCCATCAGCAAGGGTGCCGCGCGTCCCTCTTCGGCCAGCGCCTTCAGATAGGCGATGTCATCACGCACGTTATCGATCGAATGTTCGGTCAAGGCGTCGTCCTCCGTTGATCAACGTTATGCACAGTGTACTTTATATTGTAAAGTACTTTTTCAGTAGTAGTCGATCAGCAAAAAGGCCGCCCCTTTCGGAGCGGCCTTTCGCAGTCTGATATCGAAGCTAACGGCCCGGCTTAACGGAAAGGCGGCTCGTCGAAGGCACGCAGCTTGCGAGAGTGCATGGCCTCACCTTCGGCGCGCAGCAGGTCCACAGCCTGGATACCGATCTGGAGGTGCTCGGAGATAGCCCCTTCATAGAAACGGTTGGCCTGACCCGGCAGCTTGATCTCGCCGTGCAGCGGCTTGTCCGAGACGCACAGCAAGGTGCCGTACGGGACGCGGAAGCGATAGCCTTGGGCCGCGATGGTCGCGCTTTCCATGTCGATGGCGACGGCGCGGCTCTGGTTGAAACGCAGGGCCGACTTGGAATAGCGCAGCTCCCAGTTACGGTCATCGGTCGTAACGACCGTGCCCGTACGCAGGCGCTTCTTCACCTCTTCGCCCGGCGCGCCCGAGACCTGTTTGGTCGCGTCATAAAGCGCACGCTGGACCTCGGCGATGGACGGGATGGGGATGTCCGGCGGCAGCACCGCATCCAGCACATGATCGTCGCGCAGATAGGCGTGGGCCAGCACATAGTCACCGATGGTCTGACTGCCGCGCAGGCCGCCGCAGTGACCGATCATCATCCACACGTGCGGACGCATGACCGCAAGGTGGTCGCAGATGGTCTTGGCGTTCGACGGGCCGACACCGATGTTGACCAGCGTAATGCCCTGACCGTCAGGACGGGTCAGGTGGTACGCTGGCATCTGATGCTTGCGCCATGCCGAGTCCATGACGGCGGCCTCGGCATTGTCGGTGTCTTTGGTGATCACTACGCCGCCCGAGCAGGTCAGGGTGTCATACGGGCTGTCCGGCTTTTTCAGTTCCGCCGCCGCCCAGCGGACGAACTCGTCCACATAGCGGTTGTAGTTGGTGAACAGGATGAAGCTCTGAACCGCCTCGACCGGCGTGCCGGTGTAGTGGCGCAGGCGCGCCAGCGAGAAATCGGTGCGCAGGCCGTCGAACTGCGACAGCGGAAAGTCTTCGCCCGGATTGAACAGGCCGTCCGAGATCTCGTCACCGATGTGGGCGAGATCCGTGGTCGGGAACCAGCGCGCGATAGAAGCGGTCATGGAGCTGTCCAGCGCCACGCCCGAACCATCCAGCACATAGGGGAAGGGGATTTCCTGATCCGAGGGTTCAACCTCGAACTCTGCACCATATTCATCGGCCAGCAGGGTCAGCTGTTCCAGCAGATAGTTGCGGAACAGGTCCGGACGCGTGATCGTGGTGGCATAGATACCCGGACGCGACAGGCGTCCAAACGCACGGGTTTCCAGATTCTGGGGTTTGTCGCCGAACCAGCTGATCTTCAGACGGGGATAGGCGAACAGGCCGTGTGCGCGGGCTTCGGCATCGGCGCGTGCGCCGGTTTCGATGAAAACCTTCACCGCATCGCGAAGGTTGGTCACGGACTGATTGTAGAGGGTTTCGAGGCGGTCGATTACCGCCTGGGGGGTCATCTTATCTTTCATGACTTCCCCTAGCGGAAATCCGCGCCAAAAGCGAGTGCGGCTTAGGTCAAAGCACGCAACATCTTGTTTCCGGCGAAATATTTTTCACCGCATCTAGAGCCCACAGCGTGGCGGTTTGCGCCGGTTCCACTGCTGCGGACTGGACACAAAGCGTCGCAGTGGGTGAACCCTTTGGGTACCGAACCATTGAATTGGGCTGCTTCCATAATGTTCAGGAGGGCCCATGTGCGGTCTTAGCGGCGAGATTAATTTCGACGGACGACCTGCCGACGCCGGTGCGGTGCAAAAAATGACGGATGCCCTGACCCCGCGCGGGCCGGACGGTTCGGGCATAGTCCTGCGCGGCCCGTTGGGTCTGGGTCACCGCCGCCTGAAGATCATCGACCTGTCGGAAAAAGCCCAGCAGCCCATGGTGGACGCCGATCTGGGCATTACGCTCGCCTTCAACGGCTGCATCTACAACTATCCCGAACTGCGTCAGGAACTGCAGGGGATGGGGTTCAACTTCTTCTCCACCGGCGACACCGAAGTCATCATCAAGGCGTGGAAAGCTTGGGGCCCCGCCTGCGTCGAGCGCTTCAAGGGCATGTTCGCCTTTGTGCTGTACGAGCGCGACAGCGGCCGCACCGTGGTGGCGCGCGACCGTTTCGGCATCAAGCCTCTGTATATGGCGCAAAAGGGCAAGCGCATGCGCTTTGCCTCGACCCTGCCCGCCCTGCTGGCGGCGGGCGATGTGGATACCAGCATCGATCCGGTGGGCCTGCACCACTATATGACCTTCCACGCCGTGGTGCCGCCGCCGCACACCATTCTGAAGGGCGTTCAGAAATTCCCCGCCGCGACCTTGCGCGTCTATGAGGCCGACGGGGCCTATAAGGATCACCAATACTGGCAGGTCGACATGACCCGCCACGAGGAAGACGCCAACCTCAGCGCCGAGGACTGGCGCGACCGCGTGCTGGACAGCCTGCGTACCGCCGTCAAACGCCGCATGGTCGCCGATGTGCCCGTGGGCGTGCTGCTGTCAGGGGGTGTGGATTCCAGCCTGATCGTCGGCCTACTGGCCGAACTGGGCCAGAAAGACCTGATGACCTTCTCGGTCGGCTTTGAAGAGGCCAATGGCGAGAAGGGCGACGAGTTCGTCTATTCGGACCTGATCGCCAAACACTATGGCACCAAACACCACCAGATTTTTGTGCCGCACCAGCGCCTGATGGAGGCCCTGCCCGGCACCATCGGAGCCATGTCCGAGCCGATGGTCAGCTATGACAACGTCGGCTTCTACCTGCTGTCACAGGAGGTCTCGAAACACATCAAGGTGGTGCAGTCGGGCCAAGGGGCCGATGAGGTATTTGCCGGTTACCACTGGTACCCGCCGATGCTGGACACCACCGATCCCGTCGACACCTATGCCAAGGCCTTTTTCGACCGCAGCCACGAGACACTCAAGACCCAGCTGAACGGCGCCTATATGGCCGACACCGATGTCAGCCGCGCACTGGTCGAAGCGCATTTTGCGCAAGGAGGCGCGGCCACGCCGGTCGATCAGGCCCTGCGTTTGGACAGTCAGGTCATGCTGGTGGACGATCCGGTCAAGCGCGTCGACAACATGACCATGGCGTGGGGTCTGGAGGCCCGCGTGCCCTTCCTCGATCACGATCTGGTCGAGCTGGCAGGCCGCATCCCGCCCGAGCATAAGCTGGCCCAAGGCGGCAAGGGTGTGCTGAAGGAAGCGGCCCGTCTGGTCATCCCGTCAGAGGTGATCGACCGCAAGAAGGGCTATTTCCCCGTACCGGCCCTGAAATACATTCAGGGGCCGTATCTCGACATGGTGCGCGAGACCCTGACCAATCAGGCCGCCCGCGAGCGCGGTCTTTTCAATCCCGACTATCTGGACCGCCTGTTCGACGATCCGACCGGCCACATCACCCCCTTGCGCGGCTCCGAGCTATGGCAGGTGGCCGTTCTGGAAATGTGGATGCAGCAACATGGCCTCTGACACCCGAGCAGAGCACGCCAAGGCACACCGGCTGAAAAGGCTGCGCCACGAGGGGCTGAAACCGCCGGTGCAGGCCGGCGACGGCCCTGTGCCCAATGCCGTGGTGGACTGTGGCTGGGGCCGGTTACTGTTCGCACAGACGTTTCGGACCAGCACGCCGCTGGTCGAGGCGTTGAGAGCCGAAGGACCGGACCGGCGCGACATCGCCTTCTATGTGCGCAACCCACATGTGCTGCTGGCCTCGGCACCGCAGGAACTGTTTCTGGACCCGTCGCACACCTATCGGCTGGACCTGTCCACCTATAAGGCCGGACGCCGCCAGCCGCGCGGCTTTGTCGTGCGTCGCCTGACCAATGAGGCCGACACCCAGGCCATCAATGACATCTATGCCAAGCGCAAGATGGTGCCGGTGGACCCCATCTTTCTGTGGGACCACCGCGACGATCGTACCCTGACCTATTTCGTGGCCGAGGATTCCGTGACCGGAGCGGTGATCGGCACGGTGACAGGGGTGAACCACCACCGCGCCTTTGATGATCCGGAATGCGGGTCGTCACTGTGGTGTCTGGCCGTCGATCCGCAGGCGACCCAGCCGGGCATTGGCGAGGCGCTGGTGCGGCGTCTGGCCGAGCATTTCGCCACGCAGGGCCTGAGCTATATGGACCTGTCGGTGATGCACGATAACCGGCAGGCCATCGCCCTTTATGAAAAGCTGGGCTTTCGACGCCTGCCCTTCTTTGGCGTGAAGCGCAAAAACCCGATCAACGAGGCCCTGTTCGTCGGCCCCACCGATGCGCACGACCTCAATCCCTATGCCCGTATTATCGTCGACGAGGCCCGCCGTCGGGGCATTCATGCGGACATCATAGACGCCGAGGGCGGCCTGTTCCGGCTGACGTGGGGCGGCCGCTCGATCCGCTGCCGCGAGAGCCTGTCGGAGCTGACGTCTGCTGTCGCGCTCAGCATCTGTGACGACAAGCGCATGACCCGCCGGATCGTCGAGGCTGCCGGAGTGCGCGTGCCCGCCCGCATCGATGCCGAAGACGAAGACGCCATTGCCTCCGCTCTGCAAACCTATGGCCAGTTGGTCGTCAAACCCGCGCGCGGCGAACAGGGCAAGGGCGTGGCTGTTGGCCTGCGCTCGATGGATGCCATTCGCGCAGCCATTGAAACCGCCCGCGCCATCTGTGCCGAGGTGCTGATCGAAGAACAGGTGGAGGGCGAAGACCTGAGGCTGGTCGTCATCGACTACAAGGTTGTGGCCGCTGCCGTGCGCCGCCCGCCGCAGGTCATCGGCGATGGTCGTTCCACCGTGCGCAGCCTGATCGAATACCAAAGCCGTCGCCGCGCCGCGGCCACCGGCGGTGAGTCCACCATTCCCATTGATGCCGAGACAGAGCGCACCGTCTCCGAGGCGGG
>NZ_DIGV01000021.1 GCF_002419815.1 Brevundimonas sp. UBA5713
GTTCGAACTTTTCCTTGGCCATTCTCTAGCTCCTGGAATCCCCGAACCGGGGTCCATTTAGGTTTGGGGATTGATATGGGGCGATTTGCTTACAAACCGCCCCGATTTCAAGTGTCAGTCGTCAAAAAGACGGCTGATTAGGCGTACTTCTTGATCACTTCGTCGGCGACGTGTTGCGGCACCGGCTCGTAGTGGTCGTATTGCATGGTGAACTGTGCACGGCCTTGCGACATGCCGCGCAGGGTGTTCACGTAGCCGAACATGTTGGCCAGCGGCACGAAGGCGTTCACGACAACCGCGTTACCGCGCATGTCTTGGCCTTGGATCATACCGCGACGACCGTTCAGGTCGCCGATGACCGAACCCAGATACTCTTCCGGGGTCACGACTTCCACAGCCATCACCGGCTCGAGCAGCTTCGGTCCGCCCTTCTCGCGCAGTTCCTTGAAGGCAGCGCGCGAAGCGATTTCGAAGGCCAGAACCGACGAGTCAACGTCGTGGAACGCGCCGTCGATCAGGGTTGCCTTGACGTCGATAACCGGGAAGCCAGCCAGCAGGCCGTTTTCCTTGGCCGACTTCAGGCCCTTTTCAACACCCGGGATGTATTCCTTCGGAACAGCACCGCCGACGATGGCCGACTCGAACACGAAGTCCGTGCCCGGCTCGCCCGGCTCGAAGCGCAGCTTGACGCGTGCGAACTGACCGGTACCGCCGGTCTGCTTCTTGTGGGTGTAGTCGATCTCGCAAGCGCGGGTGATCGATTCACGGTAGGCAACCTGCGGAGCGCCGATGGTGGCTTCGACCTTGTAGGTACGCTTCAGGATATCGATCTTGATGTCCAGGTGAAGCTCGCCCATGCCCTTCAGGATGGTCTGGCCCGACTCGTGGTCGGTCGAGACGGTGAAGGACGGGTCTTCCGAAGCCAGCTTGGCTAGAGCCACGCCGAGCTTCTCTTGGTCAGCCTTGGTCTTCGGTTCGACAGCGATTTCAATAACCGGAGCCGGGAATTCCATCTTCTCGAGGATAACCGGCGACTTCAGCGGGTCACACAGGGTGTCGCCGGTACGGGTTTCCTTGAGGCCAGCCAGAGCGACGATGTCGCCGGCGTAGGCTTCCTTGATGTCTTCACGGTTGTTCGAGTGCATCAGCAGCATGCGGCCGACACGTTCACGCTTGTCACGCGACGAGTTCAGCAGCGATTGGCCGGTCTCCATCTTGCCCGAGTACAGGCGGCAGAAGGTGATCGAGCCCACGAACGGGTCGTCCATGATCTTGAACGCCAGAACCGACAGCGGTTCGTCGTCCGAAGCCTTACGAACGATCGGCTCTTCGGTCTTGAAGTCGATGCCCGGGGTCGGCGGAATGTCGACCGGCGACGGCAGGTAGTCGACGACGGCGTCGAGCAGCGGCTGAACGCCCTTGTTCTTGAAGGCCGAGCCAGCGAGGATCGGATAGAAGTGACCTTCGATGACGGCCTTACGGATGCAGCGCTTCAGCACTTCAACCGACGGCTCTTCGCCACCCAGGTACGCTTCCATGGCTTCGTCGTCGATTTCGACGGCGTTATCGACCAGATACTGGCGAGCTTCGGCCACGGCGTCAGCCATGTCAGCCGGGATCTCGCGGATGTCCGGAGCGGCACCCACTTGGTCGGTTTCCCAGACCAGGGCCTTCATTTCGACCAGGTCGACGACGCCCTTCAGGTTGTTTTCAGCACCGATCGGCAGTTGGATCGGCACAGCCTTGGCACCCAGACGGTCGCGGATCGACTCGACCGACTTCTGGAAGTCAGCGCCCAGCTTGTCCATCTTGTTGACGAACACGATACGCGGAACGTTGTACTTGTCGGCCTGACGCCAGACGGTTTCGGTTTGCGGCTCAACGCCGGCGTTACCGTCCAGAACGGTCACAGCACCGTCGAGAACGCGCAGCGAGCGTTCCACTTCGATGGTGAAGTCCACGTGGCCTGGGGTGTCGATGATGTTCAGGCGCTTTTCGCGCCAGAAAGCGGTCGTCGCAGCCGAGGTGATGGTGATGCCGCGTTCTTGTTCCTGGTCCATCCAGTCCATGGTCGAGGCACCATCGTGCGTCTCGCCCATTTTGTGGTTCTTACCGGTGTAGAACAGGATACGTTCGGTCGTCGTGGTTTTGCCCGCGTCGATGTGGGCCATGATACCGAAGTTACGGTAGTCTTCGATTTTGTGTGTACGGGCCATTGGTCTTGCCTTCCGGGTAGCTTGCGGACGCCGCGAGCGCCCCGTTCTGTCAGATATGACGGCGCGGGCGATTCAGTGTGAACGCCCGCGCCAGATCGTCTTAGATCGCTACCGTCCCCATACCGAAGTAAGGGGACGGTTTTAAGACGCTTACCAGCGGTAGTGGCTGAAGGCGCGGTTGGCTTCAGCCATCTTGTGGGTGTCTTCGCGCTTCTTGACTGAGGTGCCGCGGTTGTTCGAGGCGTCCAGCAGTTCGGCAGCCAGCTTCTCGGTCATGGTGTTTTCACCACGGTTACGAGCAGCGTTGACGACCCAACGGATGGCCAGTGCACGGCGACGGTCCGGACGGACTTCAACCGGAACCTGATAGGTAGCACCACCAACGCGGCGCGAACGGACTTCGACTTGCGGAGCCACGTTTTCCAGAGCCTGGTGGAAGGTTTCCACGGCGGTCTGGTCTTTCTTCTTCTCGGCCAGGATGTCGAAAGCACCGTAGACGATGTTTTCGGCAACAGCCTTCTTACCTTCGTACATGACGTAGTTCATGAACTTGGTGACGACCAGATCACCGAACTTCGGATCCGGCAGAACTTCACGCTTCTGGGCGCGGTGACGACGGGACATGAGAGTATCCTCTTAAATCTGTAGGGCGCAGAACGCGTGTGGCTTACTTCGGACGCTTCGCACCGTAGTGCGAACGACGCTGCTTACGGTCCTTGACGCCTTGGGTATCCAGAACACCACGCAGGATGTGGTAACGGACACCCGGAAGGTCCTTCACACGGCCGCCGCGGATGAGCACAACCGAGTGCTCTTGCAGGTTGTGGCCTTCACCCGGGATGTAGCACACAGCTTCCACACCGTTCTTGGCCAGACGGACCTTGGCCACCTTACGCAGAGCCGAGTTCGGCTTCTTCGGGGTGGTGGTGTAGACGCGGGTGCAAACGCCGCGACGCTGAGGCGAGCCCTCGAGGGCCGGAACCTTGTTGCGGACCGGCTTCGGCTTGCGGGGCTTGCGGATCAGCTGGTTAATCGTGGGCATTCGAATTCGTCTCTTTGAGATATGGAGGCGTGTGCCTTTCGGCCGGAGCGCCTCATTGCCTTCTTTTGCATGAGGCCGAGGCCCCACACGGGTGGTATCGAGCTGAGACTGCCTTCTCCAAACGGAAAAACCGGAACGCGCGCTTTGGGCGTTCCGGCGGGACACAGCCCGTCCGATCGATTGTGCACTCTCAGCGGACGGCGAACCGCCCACGTCTCGAAAGTGGGTGGCTTCTACGCGGGGCGGGCCGCTACGTCAAGGTGCGGGTGAAATGTCGCTTACCTCTTATTAAACATGACGCCATTATCGCGCCGCAAAACGCTCCCAACGTCCTCCAGTTGTCGGAGAACAGGCGTGGTCGCAGCGGCTTATAGTCCACCGAGCCGAACGGGTTCGGCACGCGCTTGGAAGCGATACGGGCCGCTGGTTGTGGTCTCTGTTTTCTTTCACCTTCTGGTGGGTCTGGGCCTGATCGTCATCAAGCCGACGCTGGTGCCCTATGAGGCCAGAGCCTTGCCGGAACGGCTGATTGATCTTGAATTGATTCCGGTCACTCTGCCGACCGACATGATCCCACGCGAGCGTATCGTCGCTACCCGACCGCAAAACAGCCCCGCACCCTTGGGCCACACCAGCACCGCGCGCCCGTCCGAGGCCGCATCGGAAACCCCTGGCACGCCGAGCCCGCGTGTCGCGGCACCGGCCCCCGCCGGTACGTCCGGTACGCGGCAAGATACCGAAGGCGACAGCCGCTGGACCTATCAGGAAGAATCGATTGGCAGCCGGGTCGCCCGCTCGCTTCGTACCTCCCCCATCGGCTGCGACTATCCCGAACGGCTCAGCGAAGGCGAGCGGCAGATTTGCGCCGAGCGCAGCACAGACAGGGCCGTGCGCAAACTCGAAGAGGGTCAACGCATAGAAGGCACAGGCAATGTCCGCCGCGATCGCGCGTTCGAAGCCCAGGGTCGCGCACGCCTGAGGGCTTATGAAAGCCGCCGCGCGCCCCAACCATCCGGCGTAGGTGTAGTAGGGCCCGAAGACGGTGCGGGGTCCAACTTCGGCATCGGTGTGGCCGGTCGCCATCTGGACCCGTCAATGCAGCCCGACGCTACCGGCCCGATACAAACGACACGACGCGAAGGCCGCCCCGCCGAGCGCGAGCGCATCGAACGGTCCCGCACGCCCTTCTAGGGGCTATCGCGTAACGCCAGTTCATGGAACTGTAACTTGCGTGCGGATAATTCCCCTAAACGCGCGGTGCCAACCATGACCTATAGTCTATCAGGTGAGAGCCGGACTATCCCCGCCGCGCCCCCGCGGCAGCGGACGGCCTTGTTGTTGGCATCGGTCGCCTTACACGCCGCCATTCTGGTTCCGATCGCACTGAACACCGTCTTTTTGCCGGACATCAACGACGACCGGGACTTTGAAGTCTGGCTGGACCTGCGACCCGATCGGCCCGAACCTGTGCCCGTCGAGCGCACGCCTGAAGAACAGGTCCGCGATCCGCGGAATCCCACGGCCGATCAGCCACAGGACGTGCCCGAAACTCCGCCCGTGCCACCGGTGGATCGGGTTGTTGAAGAGCTACAGCGTATTAATCCCGACGCCCCCGTCCAGTCACTGCAGCAACTGGCAGTCGAGCTTGTCGAACAACGTATTCAGGAAGTGCAGGACCTGCATACCCCGTCGCTGGATCGCTCGGTTACGGATCTGAACCGCAACGCCCTGCCCGATGTGGTGGCCCCTGTCACCCGTCCGACCATTGAAGCCATCGATGGCCCGTCGCGTCCCAGCGAGGTCACACCGCTGGGACGATCTAACCTGCCCAATGTGCAGACCGCGCCCAGCCAGAGCACCGACACCACAGATGCATCCGACAGTGCTCTGGATGTGCCTGTGCCGCGTCGCCCCCGTCTGGATGAAGAGGCCGAGCGGGCACTGGCGGCGGCAGCGGCCTCTGGCATACTCGACGGCGCATGGACCGTTCAGCCGGAAGGCGGTGGACAGGCGGCCGGTCAGGCAGGCGGCGGCCCGGACGGCAACAACACCGCCACCCGCACAGGCACCATCTATTTCCAAGGCACGCCTGTCGATTGCACCCGCCCCAACCTGCTCAGCGACGTGCAGCGGCTGTTCTGCGACAGCGCCAATGAGCGGCGGCTACGAGAGTCGATGGAACGGGCCGGTCGCATTCAGGGCACCGGTGATGCCGAGCGCGACGCCCAGCTCGGCGCTCAGGGGGCCCGGCGCCTTTATGATCATGAACGCCGCCGCGAGCCGCTCCGCTCTGGCGTCGGTGTGAGTCAGGGGTCGCGCCTCGGCGGCTCGGAGAATGGCGAAATCCTCGACGAAATGTCCGGCACCAACCGCGAAGTCCAGAAACTTCAGGACCAGATGCGGGCCAGCAGTGCCCCGCGCCCTCCTCCTCGCGAGGAAGACTGACCTGACCTTAAACCACGGGACAAAAAGAAAGGGCGGTGCCTTGCGGCACCGCCCTTCCCTTTAGGTTCAGCCGAAGCTGGACGCGGATTAGTCCTTGTCCAGTTCCAGAGCCAGATCGGCCGGCAGCGGCTCGACCGCGTCTTCGCGAGCTTGGGTAAGCTCGGCGTCGCGCTCGTTGGCGATCTTCTGCATCGAGCGCAGGTAAGCGCCGGTACCAGCCGGGATGAGACGGCCGACGATGACGTTTTCCTTGAGGCCTTCCAGCGTGTCCTTCTTGCCGTGGACCGAAGCCTCGGTAAGCACGCGGGTGGTTTCCTGGAACGATGCCGCCGAGATGAAGCTGCGGGTTTGCAGCGACGC
This sequence comes from Brevundimonas sp. UBA5713, assembly GCF_002419815.1. Lineage (GTDB taxonomy): Bacteria > Pseudomonadota > Alphaproteobacteria > Caulobacterales > Caulobacteraceae > Brevundimonas. The sequence continues at coordinate 6,064 of NZ_DIGV01000021.1, forward strand.
CTTGGTGATACCCAGCAGGACCGGTTGCGTGATCGCCAGACGGCCACCGCGCTTCTCGACCTTGGCGTTCTCGTACTCGGCCTCAGCCACTTCGACGGTGTCACCCTTGATGAGGGTGGTCTCGCCGGAGTCGATGACTTCGACCTTCTGCAGCATCTGACGCACGATCACTTCGATGTGCTTGTCGTTAATCGGCACGCCTTGCAGACGGTAGACTTCCTGCACCTCGTTGACGAGGTACTCGGCCAGAGCCTCGACGCCCTGAATACGCAGCAGATCGTGCGGATCGGGGTTGCCGTCGATGATGTAGTCGCCCTTCTGGATCAGATCGCCGTCGTGGACGGAGATGTGCTTGCCCTTCGGGATCAGGAATTCCACGGCTTCGCCCTGGTTGCCATCGGCATCCGGCTCCGGCGTGATCTTGATACGACGCTTGTTCTTGTAGTCGCGACCGAACTCTACGCGGCCATCCATTTCGGCGATGACGGCGCAGTCCTTCGGACGGCGGGCTTCGAACAGTTCGGCAACGCGCGGCAGACCGCCGGTGATGTCGCGGGTCTTGGCACCTTCGGTCGGGATACGGGCGATAACTTCACCCGGCTTGACCTCGTCACCGTTCGACACCGACAGAATGGCACCCACCGGCAGCAGGTAGCGGGCATCCGTACCGGTCGACAGACGGGCGTAGCTTTCGCCAGCGATGATGCCCAGGGCCGGACGCAGGTCCGAGCCACGCGGGCTTGCACGCCAGTCGGAGACCACGCGCTGGGCGATACCGGTTGCCTCGTCGGTCTCTTCCTTGACCGACAGACCTTCCACCAGATCCTCGAAGCGGATGTTGCCGCCCACTTCGGTGATGATCGGGTTGGTATACGGGTCCCACTCGGCCACGCGAGCGCCCTTGGCCACTTCTGCACCGTCCTTGACGCGCAGGCGTGCACCGTAAGGCACCTTGTGGGTTTCGCGTTCCTTGCCGTCGACCATGATCGACACGACCACGTTGCGGCTCATGGCCACCAGATCGCCGTGCGGCGCGGTAACGGTCGGACCCGACACCTTGGCCACACCCGAGTTGGTCGCTTCGTAGAACGAAGTGTCCGACACCTGGGCGGTACCGCCGATGTGGAAGGTACGCATGGTCAGCTGGGTACCCGGCTCACCGATCGACTGGGCAGCGATAACGCCGACAGCTTCACCGATGTTCACATTGGTACCGCGCGCAAGGTCACGGCCGTAGCAGTGAGCGCAGATGCCGGCAGTGGCTTCACAGGTCAGGGCCGAACGGACCTTGACCGACTGGACGCCAGCCTCGTCGATAGCCTCGACCTCTTCCTCTTGCAGGTAAGTGTCAGCCTTGAACAGCACCTTGTCCGTGCCCGGAACCATGATGTCCTCGGCCGCATAACGACCCAGAACACGTTGGCCCAGCGAGACCAGAACGTCACCACCTTCGGTCACGGCGCGCAGGGTGATGCCACGGGTCGAACCGCAGTCATCTTCCGTCACGATCGAGTCCTGAGCGACGTCCACCAGACGACGGGTCAGATAACCCGAGTTGGCGGTCTTCAGTGCGGTATCGGCCAGACCCTTACGGGCACCGTGGGTGGAGTTGAAGTACTCCAGAACGGTCAGGCCTTCCTTAAAGTTCGAGGTAATCGGGGTCTCGATGATCTCACCCGACGGCTTGGCCATCAGGCCGCGCATACCGCCGAGCTGCTTCATCTGGGCTTGCGAACCACGAGCACCCGAGTTGGCCATCATGTACACCGAGTTGATGTCGGGGTTTTGCCCCTCGATCAGGACTCGCGGACGGGCGATCTCGGCCATCATGGCGTCGGAGATCTTGTCCGAGGCCTTCGACCAGGCGTCGATGACCTTGTTGTACTTCTCGCCCTTGGTGATGAGGCCGTCAGCATATTGCTGCTCGTACTCTTCGACCTGAGCCTTGGTTTCATTGACCAGAGTGTACTTCGCGTCCGGAATGACGATGTCGTCCTTACCGACCGAGATACCGGCCTTGGCGGCTTCCTTGAAGCCCAGGCCCATCATCTGGTCTGCAAAGATGACCGTCGCCTTCTGACCGCAGTGACGATAGACCTGATCGATCAGGTTACCGATTTCCTTCTTGGTCAGGTTCTTGTCGACCAGACGGTAGCCGATGTTCGGGTTCTGCGGCAGCAGGGCGGCCAGCTTCATGCGGCCCGGAGTCGAGTCGATCACCTTGGTGACCAGCTCGCCGTCGGCGTTCATTTCCGTCCAGCGTGCCTTGACCTTCGAGTGAAGGGTGACAACGCCAGCGTCCAGGGCGGCATCGATTTCGCCCATGTTGGCGAACAGCTTGCCTTCACCCTTTTCGCCGTCCTTGACCAGCGACAGGTAGTAAAGACCCAGCACGATATCCTGCGACGGCACGATGATCGGCTTGCCGTTGGCCGGCGACAGGATGTTGTTCGTCGACATCATCAGGACGCGCGCTTCCAGCTGGGCCTCGAGGCTCAGCGGAACGTGCACGGCCATCTGGTCGCCGTCGAAGTCAGCGTTGAACGCGGTACAGACCAGCGGGTGCAGGCGGATAGCCTTACCTTCGATCAGCTTCGGCTCGAACGCCTGGATGCCCAGACGGTGAAGCGTCGGTGCGCGGTTCAGCATGACCGGGTGTTCGCGGATAACCTCGTCGAGGATATCCCAAACGGCCGGCTGCTCGCGCTCGACCATACGCTTGGACTGCTTGACGGTGCCCGACAGGCCCTTGGCGTCCAGACGTGCGTAGATGAACGGCTTGAACAGCTCCAGAGCCATCTTCTTCGGCAGGCCGCACTCGTGCAGCTTCAGTTCCGGACCCACGGTGATAACCGAACGGCCCGAGTAGTCGACGCGCTTGCCGAGCAGGTTCTGACGGAAGCGACCTTGCTTGCCCTTCAGCATGTCGGCCAGCGACTTCAGCGGACGCTTGTTGGCGCCGGTGATGACGCGGCCACGACGGCCGTTATCGAACAGAGCGTCAACCGACTCTTGCAGCATCCGCTTTTCGTTACGGATGATGATGTCCGGCGCGCGCAGTTCCATCAGGCGCTTCAGACGGTTGTTACGGTTGATCACACGACGGTAGAGGTCGTTCAGATCGGACGTCGCAAAGCGACCGCCGTCCAGCGGAACCAGCGGACGCAGTTCCGGCGGGATGACCGGGACGATCGTCAGGATCATCCATTCCGGCTTGTTGCCCGACTCGATGAAGGCTTCCAGCAGCTTCAGACGCTTCGAAGCCTTCTTCGCCTTCATTTCCGACGGATTGTCGGCCAGTTCGGCGCGGTGCTTCTCGGCTTCCTGATGCAGGTCGATCGACATCAGAAGGTTGCGAACGGCTTCAGCGCCGATTTCAGCGGTGAAACCGTCGTCGCCGAACTCTTCCTGATAGCGATAGAACTCGTCTTCCGTCAGCAGTTGGTTCTGCTTCAGCGGGGTCAGGCCCGGCTCGGTGACGATGTAGTTCTCGAAATACAGAACGCGTTCCACGTCCTTCAGCGCCATGTCCAGCATCAGCGAGATACGGGACGGGAGCGACTTCAGGAACCAGATGTGGGCCACCGGAGCAGCCAGTTCGATGTGCCCCATACGCTCGCGACGGACGCGCGCCAGGGTGACTTCGACACCGCACTTCTCGCAGATGATGCCCTTGTACTTCATGCGCTTGTACTTGCCGCACAGGCATTCGTAGTCCTTGGTCGGGCCAAAGATACGGGCGCAGAACAGGCCATCACGCTCAGGCTTGAACGTGCGGTAGTTGATGGTTTCCGGCTTTTTGATTTCGCCGAACGACCACGAGCGGATCTTCTCGGGCGAGGCCAGAGCGATTTTGATTTGGTCGAAGGTCGGGGTGACCGGGACCGGGTTGAAGATGTTCAGGACTTCCTGGTTCATCTTTTTTCCTTCTGCGGCAGAGGCCGCGAAAATCATTCAGAGCAGAGGGGCTTTCGAGAGGTCCCCTCCCCGCCGGTGCGGGGAGGGAAATCAGGATCAGCCGTTCTCCAGCTCCACGTTCAGGCCCAGCGAGCGCATTTCCTTGATCAGGACGTTGAAGCTTTCCGGGATACCGGCTTCGAAGCTGTCGTCGCCACGGACGATCGCCTCGTAAACCTTGGTACGGCCAGCCACGTCGTCCGACTTCACCGTCAGCATTTCCTGTAGGGTGTAGGCGGCGCCGTAAGCTTCCAGAGCCCAGACCTCCATTTCCCCGAAGCGCTGGCCGCCGAACTGCGCCTTACCGCCCAGCGGCTGCTGGGTGACGAGCGAGTACGGGCCAATCGAGCGGGCGTGGATCTTGTCGTCGACCAGGTGGTGCAGCTTCAGCATGTACACATAGCCAACGGTGACCGGACGCTTGAACTGCTCACCGGTCTGACCATCGTACAGGATCGACTGGGCCGAACGGTCCAGACCGGCCATTTCCAGACGGTCTTCGATGTCCGAGATGCGCGCACCGTCGAAGACCGGCGTCGCAAACGGAACGCCCTTCGACAGGTTTTGAGCCAGCTCGATCAGTTCTTCGTCGGTCTCCGGCAGAGGGGTGTCCTCGCCGTAGATGTCCTTGAGGCGCTTGATCAGAGCTTCGCGCTCACCGCCATCCATCCATTCTTCCAGCAGGGCCTTGATCTGCTTGCCGAGGCCAGCCGATGCCCAACCCAGGTGCGTTTCGAAGATCTGGCCGATGTTCATGCGCGACGGCACGCCCAGCGGGTTCAGAACGATGTCGACGTGCGTGCCGTCTTCCAGGTGCGGCATGTCCTCGATCGGCAGGATCTTGGAGATAACGCCCTTGTTGCCGTGACGGCCGGCCATCTTGTCGCCCGGCTGCAGCTTGCGCTTCACAGCCACGAAGACCTTGACCATCTTCATCACGCCCGGCGGCAGTTCGTCGCCGCGCTGCAGCTTCTCGACCTTGTCTTCGAAGCGGCGGTCGAGTTGCTTACGGGCATCCTCGAACTGCTTCTTCATGGCTTCCAGCTCGCCCATGGACTTTTCGTCCTCGAGGGCGATCTGCCACCATAGACCCTTGGAGACTTCGCCGAGGGTGTCCTCGGTGATTTCACCACGGCCAATGCCCTTCGGACCCGACACAGCGGACTTGCCGATCAGCAGCGGCTTCAGGCGGCCATAGACGTTGCGCTCGAGGATCTTGAGCTCGTCGTCACGGTCCTTGCCCAGACGTTCGATCTCGGCGCGCTCGATTGCCTGAGCGCGTTCGTCCTTGTCGACGCCGTGGCGGTTGAAGACGCGAACGTCAACGATGGTACCGGCAACGCCCGGCGGCAGGCGCAGCGAGGTGTCGCGGACGTCCGAAGCCTTTTCACCGAAGATGGCGCGCAGCAGTTTCTCTTCCGGCGTCATCGGGCTTTCGCCCTTCGGCGTCACCTTACCGACCAGGATGTCACCCGGCTGCACTTCGGCGCCGATGGCCACGATACCGGCTTCGTCGAGGTTGCGCAGGGCTTCCTCGCCGACGTTCGGGATGTCGCGGGTGATTTCTTCTGGCCCAAGCTTGGTGTCGCGGGCCATGACTTCAAACTCCTCGAGGTGGATCGAGGTGAAGATGTCATCGCGCACGATGCGCTCGGAGATCAGGATGGAGTCTTCGAAGTTGTAGCCGTTCCACGGCATGTAGGCGACGAGGACGTTACGGCCCAGAGCCAGATCGCCCAGATCGGTCGAGGGACCGTCGGCGATAACGTCACCCGACTTCACCACATCACCCACGCGCACGATCGGGCGCTGGTTGATACAGGTCGACTGGTTGGAACGCTGGAACTTCGACAGGCGGTAGATATCAACGCCCGAACGGCCGGCGTCGACGTCCGAGGTCGCACGGACAACGATACGGGTACCGTCGATCTGTTCGACCACACCGTCACGGCGGGCGATCACAACAGCGCCCGAGTCACGTGCCACGACCGATTCCATACCGGTACCCACCAGCGGGGCGTCGGTTTGAACCAGCGGCACGGCCTGACGTTGCATGTTCGCGCCCATCAGTGCGCGGTTGGCGTCATCGTTTTCGAGGAACGGAATCAGGGCCGCAGCGACCGAAACAACCTGTTTCGGCGACACGTCCATCATGTCCACCGACTCCTTGGTCAGGAGCTGGGATTCACCGTTCACACGACCCGGGACGATTTCTTCAACGATCTCGCCATTCTTCAGCTCGATGTTCGCCTGAGCGATCGTGTAGCGAGCCTCTTCCATGGCCGAGATGTAGACCACCTCTTCCTGGGCCTGGCCGTCCTTCACCCGACGGTACGGCGACTCGATGAAGCCGTACTTGTTCACGCGGGCGTGGGTGGCCAGCGAGTTGATCAGACCGATGTTCGGGCCTTCCGGCGTTTCAATCGGGCAGATACGGCCATAGTGGGTCGGGTGCACGTCGCGGACTTCGAAGCCTGCGCGTTCACGGGTCAGACCGCCTGGGCCAAGCGCCGAGAGACGACGCTTGTGCGTGATTTCCGACAGCGGGTTGGTTTGGTCCATGAACTGCGATAGCTGCGACGAGCCGAAGAATTCACGCACAGCAGCCGCAGCCGGCTTGGCGTTGATCAGGTCGTGCGGCATGACGGTGTCGATATCGACCGACGACATGCGCTCCTTGATGGCGCGTTCCATACGCAGCAGGCCGACGCGGTACTGGTTCTCCAGCAGCTCGCCCACCGAACGCACGCGACGGTTACCGAGGTTGTCGATATCGTCGATTTCGCCACGGCCGTCCTTCAGGCCGACCAGGATTTGCAGGACCTTGAGGATGTCATCCTTGCGCAGGACGCGGATCTCGTCCGAAACCTCGGGGGTTTCCAGACGCATGTTCATCTTCACGCGGCCCACGGCCGACAGGTCGTAGCGCTCGCTGTCGAAGAACAGCGAGTTGAACATGGCTTCAGCCGCTTCCGGCGTCGGCGGCTCGCCCGGACGCATCACGCGATAGACGTCGAACAGGGCGTCTTCGCGGCCCGTGTTCTTGTCCAGACGCAGGGTGTTGCGCATGTAGGCGCCGACCGTGACGTGGTCGATGTCCAGAACTTCGATGGTCGAGAAGCCTTGGGCTTCCAGCAGGGCGATGGACTCGGCGTCCAGCTCGTCACCGGCTTCGGCGTAGATTTCGCCGGTTTCGAAGTTGACGGCGTCGTTAGCCAGATACTTGCCCAGCAGAGCGTCAGCGGCCAGCGACAGCGAGTTCAGACCACCGTCTTGCAGTTTCTTGGCCGCACGGGCCGAGATCTTCTGCCCAGCCGGAGCGACGACTTCGCCGGTATCGGCGTCGATCAGGTCGAATTCCGGCTTCACACCGCGCCAGCGTTCCGGCTTGTACGGGGTGACCCAGTTTTCGCCGCGCTTCTCGTACGGAACGGTCTCGTAGAAGGTCTTGAGGATTTCCTCGCCATCCATGCCCAGGGCATAGAGGAAGGTGGTGGCCGGCAGCTTGCGACGACGGTCGATACGGACGTAGACGATGTCCTTGGCGTCGAACTCGAAGTCCAGCCACGAGCCGCGGTACGGGATCACGCGGGCAGCGAACAGCAGCTTGCCCGACGAGTGGGTCTTGCCCTTGTCGTGGTCGAAGAACACGCCCGGCGAACGGTGCATCTGGGAAACGATGACGCGCTCGGTGCCGTTGACGATGAAGGTGCCCTTCTCGGTCATGAGCGGAATGTCGCCCATGTAGACATCTTGTTCCTTGATGTCCTTGACCGAGCGCGCGCCGGTTTCTTCTTCGGTTTCGAAGACGATCAGGCGCAGCTTGACCTTCAGCGGAGCCGCGAAGGTCATGTCGCGCTGGATGCACTCCTCAACGTCGTACTTCGGCTCTTCGAACTCGTACGAGACGTATTCGAGAACGGCGCGCTCGTTGAAGTCCTTGATCGGGAAGACCGACTTGAAGACAGCCTCGATGCCTTCGTCGCGGCGCAGGCCCGGACGGCTCTCGCGCTGAAGGAATTGCTCGTAGGAAGCGCGCTGAACCTCGATCAGGTTCGGCATCTGCACGGCTTCCGGGATACGCCCGAAGCTGTAGCGAATGCGCTTCTTGCCGGTGAAGGAGGTCGCGGCTGCGATCTTGCCCAAGGCGAGACCGTCGGTGGACTTGGCCATTCTGTTTTCCCAATCGTGAGCCTCGGGGAAGGCTCAGCTCTCAATGCAGCAGCCACGGCACGCCTTTTGGCGGTCCGTGACCGTTAAACGTCTTTCGGCATCCACCCTCGATCTGCCGGGCAGATCAGGACGCCTGAAATGTCACGCTCCCTTGGGAAGGAGCGACGCCTTCGCACCGGTTTGGAGGGCTTCAAACCGGGCCTCGGCGCTCGTCGCGCGGATTCAGGGAATCTGCGAAGTGGCCATATATAACGATTGACACGGCAAAATAAAGACCTCTCACCACAGATCAGGCGTCTATTTTCAGCCTGCTACAGATGTCCGTAAACTGCGCTCGCGCAGCGCGAACAGGACAGAGCGCGCGCCGTGCGTTAGCCCCTACCTGAAACACCGCGGGCTATGATAGCGTCGCTTTATGAAGCTCATGATTTGCGCGGCCGCCTCGGCCCTGACCCTTGTCGCCCTGCCCGCCACGGCCACGGCCCAATCCGATACCGCCTATCAAGAGGCGCTGGCCGCCTATCAGGCCGCCCAGAGTGCGTGGGACGGCGGACAGAAAATCTATGAACACTGGAACGCCCAGCGTCGCGGTTGGACCACCACCGAGAGCGGACTTCAATATCGTCGCGTCGGCAGGGCCCACAAGAACGCGCCCCAGCCTGCCGAGACCGATACGGTTATGGTCCATTATGCCGGCACGCTGATCAACGGCACCGAGTTCGACAGTTCCTACAAACGCAATGAGCCGACCAGGTTCCCGTTGAACCGCGTCATCAAGGGGTGGACCGAAGGCGTGGCCCTGATGCGTGAAGGCGAGACGTTCGAGTTCGTCATCCCTGCCGAGCTGGCCTATGGCGCACGCCGCATGGGTAACGACATACCGGCCAACTCGACCCTGCTGTTCACAGTCGAACTGCTAAAGGTCAATCCATAGTCGTGACGCTAATCGGTGGATGAACCGTACAACGTAACATTTCATCCTTGACGGGACAGTTCGGCAGCGTCTTGCCTTCCGGGGACACTATGCCGCCGTCCTGCGGCCTCATTTTGGGGAACGTCCGTATGTCCCGTCACACCCTCGCGCTTGCCGCCTCGGCTCTGGCCCTGCTGGTCAGCACCCCTGCCCTCGCCCAGAGCGGCGCACCGGCCCTGCCCGTCACGCTGGCCCCGATCCCGGAAGCCAAGAAAGAGCTATACCCCCAGCCGATCGAGCTGTGGGTGGACGCCACCGACATCGACCGCCGCATCATGAAGGTGCGCCAGCGCATTCCGGTGACGCAAGCGGGTCCTATGGTGCTGTTCTATCCGCAATGGATCCCCGGCAACCATGGCCCCGTCGGCCCGATTTCCCAGATCGCCAATCTACAGTTCTCGGCTAATGGCCAGCGGATTGAATGGGTGCGCAATACCCTGCACCCGTGGGCCTATCAGATCGACGTGCCGCAGGGCGTGCAGACCGTGGACGTCAGCTTCCAGTGGCTGACCCCGATCGATGGTGCCCAAGGCCGCGTGGTCATCACCCCCGAAATGCTGAACCATCAGTGGGAAAAGGCCGTCCTCTATCCCGCAGGCTATGCCAGCAGCCACATAGGCTTCCTGCCGCGCCTGAAGCTGCCGCAGGGCTGGCAATATGCAGGCGCGCTTAAGACCGAGGGCACGATTGACGGTTATCTGGAACTGGAGCCGATCAACCTTGAGCACCTGCAAGACAGCCCCGTCTTTGCCGGTCAGCACTTCGCCCAGCACGAACTGTCGCCTATTGGCCCGTCGTCGGTACGCCTGAACATTGTCGGCGATACCGCCGATGTGGTGCAGGTCAAGGACGAGCATCTGGCGCAACATCGCAATCTGGTGACCGAGGCCGATCTACTGTTCGGCGCGCGTCACTTCGACCGCTACGACTTCCTTGTCGCTGTCAGTGACAAGCTGGGCGGCATTGGGCTGGAACACACGCGCTCCAGCGAAAACAGCGTCGACACCAAATATTTCACAGACCCCACCGCCACCATCGTGGACCGCGACCTGCTCGGTCACGAGTACGTCCACAGCTGGAACGGCAAATGGCGCCGCCCCGCCGACCAAATGGTCGCCAACTTCAACGAGCCGCTGCAGAACTCCCTGCTCTGGGTCTATGAGGGCCAGACGCAGTACTGGGGGCTGATCCTGACGGCCCGCGCCGGTCTGATGACCAAGGAAGAGGCGCTGGGTGTGATCGCCAATAATGCGGCCCAGTACTCCACCACGCCCTCGCGTCAGTGGCGCGCGATGCAGGACACCACCAACGATCCGATCATCCAGCAGCGCCGCCCGCAGCCGTGGCCCAGCGTCCAGCGCTCTGAAGATTATTACCGCGAAGGCTCGATGGTGTGGCTGGATGCCGACACCCTGATCCGCGAGAAAACCAATGGCCGTAAATCGCTCGACGATTTCGCCAAGGTCTTCTTCGGCATCGAGGACGGTAACTGGGAAGCCAAACCCTATACGTTCGACGATGTGGTCGCGGCCCTGAACAGCGTGGTCGTCCACGACTGGGCCGGATTCCTGCGTGACCGCGTGGATGCCGTCGGCCCCGATGCCCCCGCCCCGATCAATGGCGTCGCGCAAGGTGGCTATCGCCTCGTGTGGAAGGATACGCCCAACGCCTATATGTCCCAGTTGAACAAGGAACTGGGCCGCGTGGACTTCGTATATTCGCTGGGCATCCAGATGAACAAGTCCAACCGCATCACTTCGGTGGGCTGGAACAGTCTGGCCTTCCAGCAGGGCCTGACCGCCGGTTGGGAAGTGGTAGCCGTCAACGACCGCGCCGCCTCCGAAGAGGCGATCAAGGAGGCCATCACCGCCGCAAAGGATGGCGGCCCCGCCATCACCCTGATCGTCAAGCGCGACGACCGTTTCCGTACCGTGACCTTCGATTACCGCGACGGCCTGCGCTACCCGCATCTGGAACGGATCGAGGGCACGCCCGACCGTCTGGGCGATATCCTGAGCGCCCGCCGCGACACCCGCGCCCGCGCGCGTCGCTGAGCCTTTCGTAGAGAGTTTTGACTATGACCTTCCGCCTGACGGCTCCAGCCATCGCCCTTCTGCTGTCCAGCGTCGCGCCTGCGGCCATAGCCCATGCCCAGCATCAGCCGTGGCAAGGCACCATTGCTCCCGTCACGCCGACGCCGCAAAACACGCCGCTGGCCCTGCCGCGCGCCCTGCCGCCCATTCCGGCCCCGACCGAGGCCACCTATCCGGGTATTATCCGCTATGAGGTCGATGCCACCGACGTCGAGCGCAAGATCGTTAGCGTGCGCCAGACCATTCCGGTCAAGTCCGGCCCGCTGGTGCTGCTGTACCCGAAGTTCCTACCGGGCAACCACGCCGACACCGGCCCGATCCAGCTGATCTCGGGCGTCACGGTCTCGGGCGCGGGACAGCGTATCGAATGGCTGCGTGACACGATCGACCCCTACGCCTTCCACATCGACGTGCCGCAGGGCGTGTCGGAAATCGTGGTCGAGTTCCAGTGGCTGACCCAGCCGGACAACAGCCAGTGGCGCGTGGTCATGACGCCCGACATGCTGAACCTGCAATGGGAAAAGGCCCTGCTGTATCCGGCAGGCTATCATTCCACCGGCATCACCTTCGCCCCGTCGATCAAGCTGCCGCAGGGCTGGAACTACGGCGTTTCTCTGGACACCGAGACCTTTGAAAACGGCGTCGCCACCTTCAAGCCGGTAGACCTGTACAATCTGATCGACAGCCCCCTGTTCGGCGGTGCCCATTTCAACCGCGTGGACATCGATCCCAAGGGCACCAACGTCCACCTGAACATCGTCGGCGACAAGGCCAGCCAGATCACCCCGACCGCCGAACAGATCGGCTGGTTCGAGAACCTGATCACACAAGCCGACCGCCTGTTCGGTGCCCGCCCCTATGACCGCTATGAGTTCCTGGTGGCCGCCACCAGCCAGTTGGGCGGCATCGGCCTCGAGCATCACCGCTCCTCGGAAAACTCGGTCCCGACCGACTTCTTCACCAACTGGGGCAAGAGCCTCGGCTCGGTCGGCCTGCTGCCGCACGAATACGTCCATACGTGGAACGGCAAGCGCAACCGCCCCGCCGATGAACTGACGGCCAACCACAACATCCCGACCCAGAACACCCTGCTATGGGTCTATGAAGGCCAGACGGAATATTGGGGCGATGTGCTGACGGCCCGTTCGGGTCTGGCTCCAGTGCAGGACATTGTGACCTCCTTTGCCGAGATCGCAGCCTTCTATGACAATCAGCCGGGCCGTGGCTGGCGTCCGCTTCAGGATGTGAACAACCACAACCTGCTCGGCTACCGCACCTCCAACCCCTATTCTTCATGGATGCGCGGCACGGGTGACTATTACCGCGAGGCCCTGCTGATCTGGCTGGATGCCGACACCCTGATCCGCGAAGCCACTAATGACCGCAAGTCACTAGACGACTTCGCCAAGGGCTTCTTCGGCGGCGATGAAGGCTCATACGCACCGCGCGGCTATACGTTCGACGATGTGGTGGCAAACCTGAATGCCGTGCACCCGCACGACTGGGCGAGCTTCCTACGCGAGCGTCTGGACGCGGCTGGCCCCGATGCCAAGGCCCCGCTGGATGGTCTGGCCCGCGCGGGCTGGCGTCTGACCTATACGGATGCTCTGAGCGACGCCGAAAAGAAGATCCAGATCGGCTGGAAGAACGACTTCCAATATTCGCTGGGCTTCACCCTGTCGGGCAACAACCGCATCAGCAGTATCCGCTGGGGTGGTCTGGCGTTCGAGGCCGACATCGGTCCGGGTTGGGAACTGGTGGCCATCAACGACACCGCCGCCAGTGCCGACAAACTGCGCGAGGCTGTCACCGCCAATAAGGACGGCTCGGCTCCGATCAAGCTGTTGATGAAGCGTGGCGAGCAGTATCGCACGGTCCAGTTCGACTACACTGGCGGACTTCGCCATCCCCGCCTCGAACGCATCGACGGCACCCGCGACCGGCTGACAGAAATCCTCAGCCCCCGTCGTCGCTAACACCGGTACCAAACGAGACAAGGCCCGCGAGATCAACTCGCGGGCCTTATCGTTTGGGCTTCCGAGAAAGCCTTAGGCCTTCAGCAACTTCAGCAGAGCCTCGGCGGCCTCACGCGACGAGGCCGGATTTTGCCCCGTCACCAGCGTGCCGTCGGTCAGCACATAGGACGCCCAGTCGTCACCCTTGCTGTAACGGCCGCCCTTTTCGGTCAGCATGTTCTCGACAAGGAAGGGCACCACATCGACCAAGCCGACGCCCTCTTCCTCACTGTTGGTAAAGCCCGTCACCGACTTGCCCTTGACCAGCGGTTCGCCGTCGGCACCCTTGACGTCCTTAAGGACACCGGGCGCATGACACACAAAGCCGGTCGGCTTGCCTGCCTTGGCGAAGGCCTCGATCAGGCCGATGGAGTGGCTGTCATTGGCCAGATCCCACAGCGGACCGTGGCCGCCCGGATAGAAGACCGCGTCAAAATCCTCGGCTTTCACGTCAGAGAGTTTGTGCGTATTGGCCAGTTCGGCCTTTGCGGCCTCATCATCTTTAAAACGACGGGTGTCGTCCGTCTGGGCGTCCTCGGCATCGCTCTTGGGATCCAGCGGCGGCTGGCCGCCCTTGGGCGAGGCCAGCGTAATCTCGGCCCCCGCATCCTTCAGCGCATAATAGGGCGCAGCGAACTCCTCCAGCCAGAAACCGGTTTTTTCACCCGTGTCGCCCAGTTTGTCGTGCGAGGTCAGGACCATCAAAATCTTCATGTGGGGGTCTCCTTTCGGTTCGCCCTTCACATGGTCCCTGCCCCGCCCGCGTGCCACCTCGGCGGACTGAACATTCCGTGAGCGCAAAAGAAAAGGGCCAGAGGTTTCCCTCTGGCCCAATCCTTAAAGCTGTCTGCGACGAGGTCGCAGGCCAGATCAGAAATCTTACTTGATTTCGACCTTGGCGCCGGCTTCTTCGAGCTTCTTCTTCAGCTCTTCAGCGGCTTGCTTCGAAACGTTCTCGACGACCGGTTGCGGTGCGCCTTCGACCAGTTCCTTAGCTTCCTTCAGACCCAGGTCGGTACGGACGCCACGGACTTCCTTGATGACGTTGATCTTCTTGTCGCCGCCGTCAACCAGGACAACGGTGAACTCGGTTTGCTCTTCGCCAGCCGGAGCGGCTTCAGCAGCACCGCCAGCAACGGCAGCAACAGCAACCGGAGCAGCGGCCGAAACGCCCCACTTTTCTTCCAGCAGCTTCGACAGTTCAGCGGCTTCCAGTACGGTCAGAGCCGACAGTTCTTCAACGATCTTGGCGAGGTCAGCCATTTTGATCTTCCTTCGGTAGGATTGGTATTAGAGAGATATGCAGAGATGCAGGAGGGTCTTAGGCGGCGTCTTTGGTAGCGTAAGCGTTGAAGACGCGAGCCAACTGGCCAGCCGGGGCTTGCAGGACGCCAGCAACCTTGGTTGCCGGAGCTTGCAGCAGGCCGATGAGCTTGCCGCGCAGTTGGTCCAGCGACGGCAGCTTGGACAGGGCGTCGATGCCCTTGGCGTCCAGAACCTTGTCGCCCATGAAGCCACCAACGATAGCGAAACGATCGTTACCCTTGGCGAATTCGGCCGAGACCTTGGCAGCGGTGACCGGGTCAGCAGCGTAGGCAATACCAACCGGACCCTTGAACAGGTCGTGGTATTCGCTGCCGGCTTCGACGCCCAGCGCCTTCAGCGCCAGACGGTTTTTCACCACCTTGAACGCGCCGCCTTCTTTACGAAGGCGACCACGCAGGTCTTCCATCTCCGCAACGGTCAGACCCAGGTTGTGGGTCACGACCACGGCGCCCGCGTCGGCGAACACGCTCTTCAGCGATTCGATCGACTCGGCTTTTTGTGCGCGGTCCATTGCGGTCTCCAGATTAGGCATTCGTCGCCGAGCTTATTCCCGACGACGGATTTGGTTCATGCCCGTACGTCGCCGCACGGAACACAAGCCGGTAGATTGTCCGAAGGAAGCGCGCCTCATCCCGCCACAAGGGCTGGATCGAGGTCTTTGCATCCCCATCTCCCCACGGCACCGGAAAGGCTATTCCGGCAGTTACGGCTTGGGTGACCCCCATGCCCCGAAGTTCTCGGACAGGACCTGATCAGTCCGAGGACTCATCAGGAAGGCGGCTTCTATACACCGCTTTGCGAGAAAATCAACGGCTGGTGGATTTATTCGCCGTGCCCGCCGGTACAGCGTCGCCGCAATCGTTATCGCGGCAATAGCTGTCGAGCAGGTCGGTGATATAGGCGCTCTGCATACGGGAAATCGGCTCTCCCATTTGCAGCCCCAGATCCACCTGCTTGCGCGCGATGCTGCGCCCCATCGGGGTCTGGTAGAAATCCACCATGGCCTGAAGCTCCTCGCGCGTCAGGGCTTCGGCATAGAGCCGCTCGATATCGGCCATCAGCGTGCGCATGTGCGGCATCATCAGAGGACCCGCATTCTTGTTAAACCAGCGGGCAGCGTCGGCATCCACATCCGCCAACCCCAGCTGCGTCGCGATCTGCCCCACGTGGTCCAGCAACTGCTTTTCGATGTCGGGCGTGGTCAGCGCCACAACGCGAGCGGCAAGCCCTCGCTCGATAGAACCTTCCGCGCCATTCTGCGCCATGGCCGGCGCGGCGCACACAACCGTGGCCGACACGGCCAACATAGCGATCGTCTTGAACATGGAGGCTCTCTTGATGTGACGAGGCTGATCTACCACAAATCTTGGGTCAGCGCGGCTCGAAACCTGCGATCAGCCGCGCCAATTCCGGCTCATGCACGGAGACCGAAGCTTCGGCACGAGACATCCATTGACGACTGCGCTGGGTCGCCTCCGGCCAGCTGCCCAGCTGGATCAGCACTTCCAGCGGATAAACGTCCACGACGCACGGCTCCATGCGCCCGTCCTTCAGTCGCTTGTCATAGTGGAAGCAACCAATCGGCTCGCGCGCGATATCGCCCTGAACGCCCGCTTCCTCATAGGCTTCCTGAGCGGCCGCCAGCGGGTCTTCCAGATCGACCATCAAATTGCCCTTGGCAATCACCCAGCGCTTGGTCTCGCGCGAGGTGATCAGCAAGATTTCCACCGCATCCCCGCGCCGACGCCACGGCAGGGCTGCAATCTGGCGCATGGGGGTATCGCGACGTTTACTCATAGGGTCATAGCGGCGCACAGGGCCGCTCGGCTCCATCCAAGGGAAATAGTGAGGGCGGCGCCTATCCCGCTTCTCGGCGTCCGGGTCAATAGCGGATCAAGGGTATCAATCCGCTGTGAACGGATCAAATTGGGTTAAGCTTGGCGCACCCAAGCCGCAAATCGCTCGATAAAACGACGCTGGAAATTCCGGTCGCGTTCCGACGCGAACAGGCCATCTTCATCGAAAATGTCCGGCTTGAACTGCACATAGACTTCCGGCTGGGGCAAAACCTCCAGACCCAGACACACCGCGATCTGGCGCAGGTGCATTTGCGACAGGTCCGCGCCGCGTGCGCCAGGCGAGGTGCCACAGATGGCAGCGCGCTTGCCCGACCAACTGTTGTCGCCATTGGGGCGCGAGCCCCAGTCCAACGTATTCTTCATAAGGGCTGTCACCGAGCGGTTGTGCTCGGGCGACACAAACAGCACCGCGTCAGCCGCCTTGATGCGCGCCTTGATATCCAGCAGCAAAGGGGGAAGGTCCGCCTCCAGATCGCCATTGTAGAGCGGCAGTTCGCCCACCGGCAGATAGTCGAAGGTCATCAGATCGCCGGCCAGGGCCTCAAGCGCTCCGGCATAGGCGCGGTTGAGCGAGCCTTTGCGGGCGCTGCCCACCGCCACAGCGATCTTCAGTAGCTGACCCATATGTGTTCCCCGAAAAAGTGTGCAGGCCTTGTCGCCCGCATTGAATAACCTGCAATCCGCCTAGCGGTTGCGCCTGTCGTAGGCCATTTGCGCCTCGGCCACCTGCGCCATATGGGTTTCGGCCCAGTTGATGACCGGCTGCATGGCCTCGACCAGCGTCGCGCCCAACGGGGTGATCTCGTAGATAACGGTCACCGGTACCGTCGCTTCGACGGTGCGTAAGACCAGACCATCGCGTTCCATCTGCCTTAGGGTCTGGCTTAGCATCTTTTGCGATACGCCCTCGACGTGGCGTTTCAGGGCGTTGAACCGCATCGGTCCGCCCGCCAGCGTGCCCAGCAGTAGGAACGTCCATTTATCGGCAATCCGGTCCAGCAAGAGCCGCGTCGGGCACTGTGCCGCATAGACATTGCCGCGCTCACCTGTGCGGGCGGTTACCGGCGAGTGACCAGGTGAGAGAAAAGTGCCTTCTTGCATAGGAACTTTCCATAGCACACCTAGTTACCAACGGAAACCTACTAGGAGTGAAGTCGATGAAAGTCACCGTGCTGGGCGCCAGCGGTCATGCTGGTTCTGAAATCACCAAAGAGCTGGCCCGTCGCGGCCACCATGTTACCGGCATCGCCCGCACCCCGTCCCGCATACCGCAAGGCGACAACATCCAAGCCATCGCAGGCGATGTAACCACAAGGAGGACCTGCTGCCGCACCTGAAAGGTGCCGACGCCGTGGTCAGCGCTTTGATGTTCTCCGATGCCGGCCCTGACCTGATGCTGGATCTGGTGAAAACGGCGGGTGTGAAGCGCTATCTGGTCGTCGGCGGTGCAGGCAGCCTTGAGGTCGCGCCGTCGGTGCGTTTGGTCGATACGCCGGAATTCCCTGACGAGTACAAACCCGAGGCCAGCGTCGGCGTGAAATTCCTCGAACGTCTAAAACAGGAAACTGAACTGGACTGGACCTTCCTGTCGCCGTCGATCTTTTTCGAAGATGGCCCGCGCACCGAGAATTTCCGCCTCGGCACCGACAGCCCGATCTTCGACGCTGACGGCAAGAGCTCCATCTCGTTTGCCGACTACGCCATCGCCATGGTCGATGAAATCGAAAACCCCGCCCACTCGCGCCGCCGCTTCACCGTCGGCTACTGATCAAAGGATACCCATGATGGCAGCTTCCCCCCGCGCCGCCCTTTCGGCTTTGGCTCTGATCGCCACGATCGCCCTGTCGGTTCCGGTGGCGGCCCAGACAGCCTCAACCGCACGCCCTGCTCCATCTGCCGCTTCGATAGAAAGCGTCAACGCCGGTATCGTGACCGACTTCTACAACATCGCCTTCAACCAGCATAAGCCGACCGAAGCGGCCCAGCGTTACATCGGCGATGTCTACATCCAGCACAATCCGTTCGTGCCGAACGGTGCCGAACCGTTCACCACCTATTTCGAGCAATACTTCAAGGAAAACCCGCAATCGCGCTCGACCATCCACCGCGTGATCGCCCAAGGCGATCTGGTGGTGTTGCATGTCCACATGCAGAAGTCGCCCGAGGATCGCGGTCAGGCCATCATCGACATCTTCCGCGTCGAAAACGGCAAGATCGTCGAGCACTGGGACGTCATTCAGGACGTGCCGGCCGAGACCGCCAACGGCAACACTATGTTCAGCGGTGCCAAGGCCGACTGATCCGGCGCTCAGGACGCCAAACAGAAAACGGCCCCGCAGAGTGATCTGCGGGGCCGCTTCCTTATGCCTTGAAGGCTTGGGCGATTAGGCGCCGACCGAAGCCGGATCGACCTTGATGCCCGGGCCCATCGTCGACGACAGGGCGATACGCTTGACGTAGGTGCCTTTGGCGCCCGACGGCTTGGCCTTGTTCAGGGCGTCCACGAAAGCCTTGACGTTGACTTCCAGAGCGTCCTGCGTGAACGAAGCCTTGCCGATACCGGCGTGAACGATACCGTTCTTTTCGACGCGGAACTCGACAGCACCGCCCTTGGCGTCCTTGACGGCTTGGGCGACGTTCGGGGTCACGGTGCCGACCTTCGGGTTCGGCATCAGGCCGCGCGGGCCCAGCACCTTACCCAGACGGCCGACCAGGGCCATCATGTCCGGCGAAGCGATCACGCGGTCGAACTCCATGAAGCCGCCAGCGATCTTTTCGTACAGGTCTTCGGCACCCACGTGCTCTGCACCAGCTGCCTTGGCTTCATCAGCCTTGGCGTCCTTG
This sequence comes from Brevundimonas sp. UBA5713, assembly GCF_002419815.1. Classification (GTDB taxonomy): domain Bacteria; phylum Pseudomonadota; class Alphaproteobacteria; order Caulobacterales; family Caulobacteraceae; genus Brevundimonas. The sequence goes on from NZ_DIGV01000021.1 coordinate 25,304, forward strand.
GCGAACACGGCGACGCGGACGTCACGGCCGGTACCCGACGGCAGGTTCACCACGCCGCGGACCTGTTGGTCAGCGTGACGCGGGTCAACGCCCAGGTTCACAGCGATTTCGATGGTTTCGTCGAACTTCGCCTTGGCGTTGTCCTTAACCAGCTTGATAGCGTCGGTGTAAGCGATCAGCTCTTCCGAAACACCCACGCGAGCCTTTTGAGCCTTGGTTTGCTTGGCCATCTAATTAGCCCTCCACCACTTGGAGGCCCATTGCGCGGGCCGAGCCTTCGATGATCTTCGCTGCAGCGTCGATATCGTTAGCGTTCAGGTCTTTCATCTTGGCTTCTGCGATTTCGCGCAGTTGAGCCGTCGTGATCTTGCCAGCGGTTTCGCGGCCGGTCTTGGCAGCGCCCGACTTAATCTTGGCAGCTTCCTTCAGGTACCAGGTCGCCGGCGGCGTCTTGGTGACGAAGGTGAACGACTTGTCTTGGTAGACGGTGATGATGGTCGGCAGCGGGGTGCCCTTGGCAACCTTCTCGGTGCGAGCGTTGAACTCCTTACAGAAGCCCATGATGTTCACACCGCGCTGACCCAGAGCCGGGCCGATCGGCGGCGACGGCGTGGCCGATTGAGCCGGCACTTGCAGCTTGATGTAGCCGAGAATCTTCTTGGCCATTTGTCTCTCCTAACAAAAAACCCGGCAGGAAAAGCCGGATCGGTGAGCCGTGGTCTGGCATGGCTGCCTCCCACGGATTTGACGCATCGCGAGTCAGACGACCGCGAAGCGAAGGCGCGCCTATAACAGCCCCCCTCCACAAACGCAAATCGACCAAAGCCCGATACGCTACCGATATAAAAACAAAGCCCGCATCGGGTGATGCGGGCTTTGCAAATCTTGAACCTGTCCGATCGGCTTATTCGCCGACCTTCTCAACTTGGTTGTATTCCAGATCGACCGGGGTCGCGCGACCGAAGATCGAAACGGTAACACGCAGACGGGTGTTCTCCTCGTCGACGCTTTCGACCGTACCGTCGAAGCTGGCGAACGGACCGTCGGTGACCTTGATCTTTTCGCCGATGTCGAAGTGGATGGTGGGCTTCGGACGCTCGACGCCCTCTTCCACTGCACCGATGATGTTCTGGACTTCACGTTCCGAAACCGGCAGCGGCTTGGTGCCACCAGCAGCACCGAGGAAGCCGGTGACCTTCGGGGTGTTCTTGACCAGGTGATAGGCTTGGTCGGTCATTTCCATCTTCACCAGCACATAGCCCGGGAAGAATTTACGTTCGGAATTGACCTTACGACCACGACGGATTTCCACCACATCCTCGGTCGGAACCAGGATTTCGGAGAAATTGTCTTCGAGGCCTTGTTGTTTCGCTTGGTCACGCAGGTACTCGGCGACCTTCTTTTCGAAGTTCGAGTAGGCGTGAACGATATACCATTTGTGGCGGGGATTGGCCGCCGCGGGCGCTGCATCCGTCATCTGCGCGTCTCCTGTTATCGGCCGATACCGAGAATGAACTGCGAGCCAAGCGACAGGCCGGCGTCAACAATCCAGAAAAAGGCGGCAGCAATGGCCACCATGATGAAAACCATAACCGAAGTGATCCAGGTTTCCTTGCGCGTGGGCCACACGATCTTGCGGGCTTCGGCACGGACTTCGCTGAAGAACTGCGGAATGGAGGTTTTCTTCTTGGGCGACGGGGCGTCGACGGTGACCGTAGCGGCACCTTGTGCTGCTGCAGTCTGGTTCGCCGGGTTCCGACGACCGCGCGGGGTCTTCGCCTTGGCCATGTGACGTCTCTTCAATCTCTGGTTCCTGCTGCATCACATGGGAAGTCCCGAGCGAATGCAACAGGGGGAATGGCAGGAGTTGAGGGACTCGAACCCACGACCCTCGGTTTTGGAGACCGATGCTCTACCAGCTGAGCTAAACTCCTAGTGTCCCGGACAAAGATGTTCGCGCTGTGGAAGTGATCCGGCAGCGCGACCCTCGCCAGAGGGGGGCGTATGCCCGACCCCAACGGGCATTTCAAGGGGGCTAGCGGCACAAGTCGCTATAAACCCCCATTTTTTATTCAGAACAGCTTGGCGACAGCGCTCGGGTCATAGGGAATACCCTGAACAGCGGCGTCTGCATCGCCGATCGCATAGGTCTGGGCACGGCTTTGACCCTCGATCACGGCCACGGCCTCGATGGATTCGGGAATCACCTTCACCACCACCGACTGACCGGGGCCGGGAGCCCAGGGGCGAATCTCGGGGGCCTTTTCGAGGATGGTCTTGAACAGTCGGTCGATTTCGCTCTGGTCGCTGACGATCTGGGCGCGGCCATCAATCGCCACCCCGACCGCCTCGCCTTCTTCGGCACGACCGCGAATAGCGACGCCTACGCGCGGGTCCGCCGTCAGATTGGCCAGCTTCTCGCTGTCCTTCGAGGTAATGAAATACAGGTTCAGCCCGTCATTCACATACCCCAGTGTCGCCGCATGCGGTCTCCCGTCGGGCCGGTTCACCGCCAGCGTCATCAGGTGTTTCGAGCTGATCAGCTTCAGGATGGCGGCGACAGCGCCGCCGTGAATAGGTTCGGACTTTGGTTTGGGTGGCATGGTCATGTCTCCTGTCTCCACCATGCCACGGTTCGCCGAGGCGCGCGGCAAAAAGCGGCGCTGCGAGGTCAGACTTGATACAGATCAACGCGATATGGACACCTTCGGCCCCAAGTGGCGGCATGAGCCAGCTGTGTCCCCTCACCTCATCGCCCTCTTTGAACATTGCGCCGCTGAGCGAAGCCGACGCTCCGGCAGCTTTCGCTTTAGCTCAGCAATGGCGTCCGCATCTGGGTGCTGACCGCTGGGACAATTTCCTATGCGACTGGAAATCTGACCCGGACGGTCGCGGGATATTGGCAGCGCACAATCAGCGCGGCGGCCTGCTGGGTTTTGTCTGCTGGTGGCGACAGCCCGATCTGGAGCACGGCGAGACCCTGTGGGCGGGCCCGTTCGTGGTGCACGAAATGGGCGTGCGCCCGCTGGTGCGTCAAAGCTTACAGGATGCGGTCGCGGAACTGGCCCGTGAAAGCGGTGCCAATCTGGTCCTGCGCGACGCCACCACCTGACCTTAGCGCCCTGCGACCAAGGTCGTACAAATAGCCGCCATTCAGCTTTAACCTCGCCACGGCGCGAGCGGTGCCATAAGATAGCGGCGCGTTCTGGAGTGTCTGACAGTGAAAACCGCACCGGCCTGTGCCAACCCTAGCGACATCGCTTTAGAGGATGTGCACCCGTGCGCCACCTGTGGCGCGCGCCCGCTGGGCGTGTGCGCCGATCTCAAGGGCCACGAACTGCAAAGCATGGCCTGCAACAGCGAAAACATACACGCTGAAGCCGGTCAGGCCCTGTTCCACGAAGGCGATGCCAATCCCTTCGTGTTCAATGTCGTCGAAGGCGCGGTGAAACTGTACCGCCTGCTGCCCGATGGCCGTCGCCAGATCACCGGCTTCCTGTTTCAGGGCGATTTTCTGGGACTGGGCGGTCGCGCCACAGCCAGCTTTACCGCCGAGGCCCTGACCCCGCTTCAAGCGTGCCGCTTCCGTCGCGGCGACTTCGACCAACTGCTGAACGCCATGCCCGCGTTGGAGCACCGTCTCGTCGCGCTGGCTGGCGATGAGTTGATGGCCGCGCAGGAACAGATCGTGCTGCTGGGTCGCAAGACCGCAAAAGAACGTCTGGCCAGCTTCCTGCTGCGTCTGGCCGAGCGTCAGCAACAGCTGGGCGGCGCGCCAGATCACGTGCATCTGCCGATGACGCGCCTCGATATTGCCGACTATCTGGGTCTGACCATCGAGACCGTCAGCCGTGTCATGACCCAGCTGAAGACCTCCGGCCTGATCCGTCTGCTGCCGGGCAATGATGTCGCCCTGTCGGATGCGGCAGCGCTGCGGGCCTTGGCAGACGGCGAAAGCTGATCACGGCTAAAGGGGACGCAAACCCGCTGTTCACGTCCCCTTCCCCCGCATCGGCCTTTAGAACTTGCGACCGACGCCCACCGACACGACCCAAGGATCAAGGCTGACGCTGGACTTCAGCGCACCACCATTGATGCTGGCATCGGTGTCGAACCACACCTTCTTGGCATCCACATTCAGCGCCCACGGGCCGGACAGATTGATGTCGGCACCCGCTTGTAGCGCCACGCCAAAGCCGTCGTCGATATCGACGGTGAAGCCGTTTTTGTCCTTGCCGTCAAAGAAGGCCATGTAGCTGACGCCCGCGCCGACATAGGGGCTGACGCGGTTGTTCGGCGTCGGGCGATATTGCGCCGTCACGATCGGCGGCAGCACCCACGTCTCGTGCACGGCCACGTCCGTGCCTGCGCCCTTGGCCTTCACCTCGTGCTGGGTCGCGCCCAGAATGGCTTCAACCGCCCAGTGGTCGGATACGAAATAGGTAAAGCCCAGCGTCGGCATCCAGTCGTCCGATACATCGACATTCAGGCCCGATGCCGCGCCCGCTGCATCGACAATGGCGTCGTCGGCCTGAGGCAGCACGCCGGTCATGCGCGCCGTTACAATCAAGGTGCCTTTGCCGACCGGATCCGACGGCTGTGCCTGTGCCGAAGCGGTGCCCGCCAAAGCCAGAACCGAGGCGGCGGCCAGCAAAGCAGCAGAGGTTTTCATCACTTCATCCTCGAAACATCGCCCGCCCAAAGGGGGTGGAATTCGATGTTGGAATGACTGTGCCAAAGGCCGCCATCGAGCGCTTTGATCTGCCTCAACAGTTTGAAAATAATGCTTAAATTAAGAAAGGCCCGCCCTGCAAATGCAGGACGGGCCCTTCCCTAAAGGTGTTCCGAGGTCAGGATTCGGAACGACCCTCATCCCCCTCGTCAAACAGGCGGAACTCGTGCCACAGACCGTTCAGCACGCCGAAGGCCACCGCCAGTCCAAGGCCCAAAATCCAGGCGAAATACCACATCAGAGTCTCTCCTCTTTCGGGCGTTAATACAGGTCGGGGTTGGTCTTCAGGGCCGAGCTCGTGGAGCGACCGAACAGCACCTTATAGACCCACGCCGTGTAGATCAGGATCAGCGGCAGGAAGACGATCGTGCAGCCCAGCATGATGAACAGGGTCAGATGGCTGGACGACGCGTTCCACACTGTCAGGCTGGAGTTCGCATCGGCCGTGGACGGCAGGATGAACGGGAACATCGATGCGCCCACAGTCGCGATAATACCCGCCGCCGAAGCCGACGAACCGCCAAAGGCCAGAACTTCCTTGCGGGCCTTCAGACCGATCAAGGCCATGACGATGCCGAGGAAGCCCAGAGCTGGAGCGATCATCATCCAAGGATATTTGGCATAGTTGTCCATCCAAGCCCCCGGTGCCGCGACCATGGCCGTGCGCAGCGGATTGGACGCGCCATTGATGTCCACCGCGCCGGCATAACGGAAGCCCATGTCGCCATAGGCGATGAACAGACCACCGACCGCGAACAGGACGATTCCCAGCAGGCCCGACACCAAGGCGATCTTGCGGGCGCGTTCCTGCACCGGACCACGCTCGGCCTTCAGCCCCAGCCAAGCCGCACCGTGCAGGACCAGCATGGTCACCGACAGCAGGCCACAGACGAGAGTGAACGGCGTGAACAGGCCCAGCAGGCTGCCGTCATAGAAGGCACGCATCGTGTCATCGAGGCGGAAGGGTGCGCCAGCGAGCACATTGCCCATGGCCACACCGAACACCAGCGCGGGCACAAAGCCGCCGATGAACAGGCACCAGTCCCAGAACGAACGCCATTTGGCTTCCGGACGCTTGGAGCGGTATTTGAAGCTGACAGGACGCAGGATCAGCGCCGACAGCACAAGGAACATGGCCAGATAGAAGCCCGAGAAGCTGACGGCATAGACAAACGGCCACGCAGCAAAGATCGCGCCGCCGCCGAGGATGAACCACACCTGGTTCCCCTCCCACGTCGCGCCCACGGTGTTGATCACCATGCGGCGCTCTTCATCCGTTTTGGCGACGAACGGCAGCAGGGCTCCGACACCGAGGTCAAACCCGTCTGTCAGGGCAAAGGCGATCAGCAGAATGCCGACCAGCGCCCACCAGATCACGCGAAGCGTGGCAAAATCCAAAAGCAGTTCCATCTTCGCTTATCCTTCTTGAGCAACCATCGGGGCGTCTTCGCCCGCCAGCAGTGCTTGCTGTTCCTGCTCGTGGAACGGGCCCTTCTTGATGGTGCGAACGATCAGGCCGACCTCGACCACAGCCAGCGCGCCATACAGGACGGTGAAGCCGATAATGGTGGCCCACAGTTGCGGCACCGTCAGGCTGGATGCGCCGAGGAAGGTCGGCAGAACGCCCTCGACAGCCCATGGCTGTCGGCCCACTTCGGCCAATACCCAGCCGAACTCCGCCGCGATCCACGGCAGCGGCATGGCCAGAACGGCCAGACGCAGGAACCATTGGGTCTCATGCTTGCGCAGGGTGCACAGCACAAAGGCGGTGGCAAACAGACCGATCATCAGGAAGCCGATGCCCGCCATGATGCGGAACGACCAGAACATGACCGGCACGTTCGGCACGGTGAACCAGGCGGCCTCCTTGATCTGCTCCGGCGTCGCCATGCGCGGATCTTCGACATAGCGCTTCAGCAGCAGGCCATAGCCCAGATCGTTGCGAACCTTTTCGAACTCGCCGCGCGCAACCATGTCGGTCGGATCAGCCTTGATCTTTTCCAACTGGTCATAGGCGATCACGCCGCGCTCGATGCGATCTTCGGAGATAGCGACCAGTTCGAGGATGCCGGCGACAGGCTTGTCGACGCTGCGGGTGGCAATCAGGCCCAGAACATAGGGAACCTTGACCTCATAGTGGGTCGCGCGATCCTCGAGGCTGGGGAAGCCAATGGCCGTCAGTCCGGCAGGAGCCTCTTCGGTGTGCCACATGGCCTCCAGGGCCGCGAGCTTCATCTTCTGGTTATCGGTCAGGGCATAGCCCGACTCATCGCCCAGCACGACGACCGACAGCGACGAGGCCAGACCGAAGGCTGCCGCTACCGTCATCGAACGCTTGGCAAACCCCTTGTGCTTGCCCTTGAGCAGATAGATGGCCGAAACGCCCAGCACGAAGACCGAGGCGATCACATAGCCCGCCGAAACCGTGTGCACGAACTTCGCCTGTGCCACCGGATTGAACAGCACGGCCATGAAGTCCACGACTTCCATACGCATGGTGTCGGGGTTGAAGGCCGAACCGACCGGATTTTGCATCCAGCCGTTGGCGATCAGGATCCACAGAGCCGACAGGTTCGTACCCAGCGCCACCATGAAGGTGACGAACAGGTGGGCGTGCGGCTTCAGCTTGTCCCAGCCAAAGAACATCAGGCCCACAAAGGTGGCCTCAAGGAAGAAGGCCATCAGGCCCTCAATCGCCAGCGGGGCCCCGAAAATGTCGCCCACATAGTGGGAGTAGTAGGACCAGTTCATGCCGAACTGGAACTCCATGGTGATACCCGTGGCGACGCCCAGCACGAAGTTGATACCGAACAGTGCCCCCCAGAAGCGGGTGATCGTCCGCCAGATGGGGCGGCGGGTCATCACATAGATGCTCTCCATGATGACCAGCATGAAGGAGAGCCCCAGTGTGAGGGGTACGAAAAGAAAATGGTAAAGCGCCGTCAGTGCGAACTGAAGGCGCGATAGGTCCACGACCGCTAGGTCGATCATGACAAAGGCTCCTGACCGCCGACGTGAAACTGTCGGCATTGAACGCTGACTAGCCTCACAACTCACAGTTGGCCTTGATCCTGATCAAAGCCGTCCCTGCGTGCGTCGTTTAAAGAGACTTGTGGCGTTGCCGGACCATCGGACCTTTCGTCCTTGGACATTTCGCCCTGCCGTGTAGCTGCTTAAGGCCTATGGCAAGGTTCGGTCGCGCGCTAAGGATGTGACGTTATGACGGCGATTGAATCAGCCACCCCGCGCGGTCGAAAGCCCGCCTCGCGGACAGTCTCTCCGGCAGCGCGCTGGCTCGCTGCCGCGACGGCACCGTGGAAACGATCGGCGCAACGGTCCGCCGCACTGGTGATCGCCGATGTGGTGCCCGCGATCGGCTTTGCCGCCGGTCTGGGCATCGCCATGGGAGCGTTGGCCAAGGCCGCGCCTCTGGATCAGCTGCACACCATCGGCCTTGGTCCGGCCCTGTCGATGGCAGGCC
>NZ_DIGV01000049.1 GCF_002419815.1 Brevundimonas sp. UBA5713
GCGTGGCCGCAGAGGCGGTTCAGATACCGGACTGGGCCATCACCCGCCCCGCCGCCGACGCCTCGGCCCGCTTTGCCGCCCCGTCGCAGATGGAGGCCGAACGCAAGACCAAGCGCATCCCGGCCCCGTCCCCTCTGGCCACGGCCCCGACCGGTGGCGCAGCGCTGGGCCGTTTCCGTCGTGGTGATCTGATCCACCGCCTGCTGGAGCGCCTGCCCGATATTGCCCCCGATCTTCGCCGCACTATGGCCGAGCGCCTGTTGTCCAAGGAAACCGATCTGGACGATGACCAGCGCGCCGAGATGATTACGGCGGCGTTCAGCGTGCTGGATGATGCGCGCTTTGCGCCTGTGTTCGGCCCCGGCTCGCGCGCCGAAGTGGCCCTGACCGGCACCGCGCCCGAACTGCCCGCAGGGGTGAAGATCAACGGCCAGATCGACCGTCTGGTCATCACCCCCGAGCGGGTTCTGGTGGTGGACTACAAGACCAACCGTCCTGCGCCCGATGATCTGGATAATGTCGATCCGGCCTATCTGACACAGCTGGCGGTCTATGCGGCTGTGCTGCGTCAACTCTACCGTGATCGCACGGTCGAGGCAGCTCTGGTCTGGACCGATGGGCCCAAGCTGATGCCGGTACCGAACGACATTTTGATGAAGGTCCTGACCTGAGCGGCCATTGATTCAAAGACGGAACTGCCCCACATCAACGGGGAAGGCGCATGGCCGTGGTCCATGCCGACACAAAGAAAGAGACGATTATGGCCACTCTCAAGGTCACCGACGACAGCTTTGAAACCGACGTCCTGAAGGCCGACAAGCCCGTGCTGGTGGACTTCTGGGCCGAGTGGTGCGGTCCGTGCAAACAGATCGGTCCGGCACTGGAGCAACTGTCCGACGAGATCGGTGACAAGGTCACCATCGCCAAGGTCAACATCGACGACAGCCCCATGACCCCGTCGAAACTGGGTGTAAAGGGTATCCCGACCCTCATGCTGTTCCAGGACGGCCAGATGACCGCCATCAAGGTCGGTCCGATGCCGAAGGGCAAGATCGTCGAATGGCTGGCCGAGTCCGGCGTCAGCTGATCGATCCGATCCGGTAAATATAAAGGGCGGCCCGTCGGACGGTGCCGCCCTTTTTGCTGGCTATTTCGGCAGGGTCTCGGGCGAGGCCCCTAGCACTTCGCCTGCCAGATAAAGACTGCCGCAGATCAGGATGCGACCGGCCCCCAGATCGATGGCGCGGGCCATAGCCTCATCGACCGAGCCCGCCGTCATGGCCCCGAAGCCGCGACCGCGCGCGACGGTGGCCAAGGCTTCCGGCTCGGCGGCTGCGCCTTCGAACGGCACAGTGATGACCTGCGCCTCGATGCCTTTCAGCGCTTCGAAGAAACCGCCTGCATCCTTATTGCCCAGCATGCCCACGATCATGGCCGTGGGACGCGGAGCCTTGGCCTGACGCTCGGCCAGCACGCGGGCCAGCGCACGGGCGGCATGGGGGTTATGCCCGCCATCCAGCCACAGTTCGGCATCAACGGCTTTGGCCTGTTCGGCATATTTGCCCGCCGTCAGCCGCTGCATGCGCGCGGGCCAAAAAACGGACTGCAAGCCTTTGGCGATGGCCGCTTCGGGCAGGTCCAGTTCCAGCGCTGCGGCCACAGCCACGCCCGCATTGTCGAACTGGTGCGCACCCGAAAGGGCCGGTGCGGGCAGATCGAGGAAGCGCGTCTGGTCCTGAAACGCCAAGCCACCGCGCTCAGCCCAAGCGTCGAAATCCACACCCGCAACCGTCAGCGGAGAGTTGACCTCCGCCGCGCGGCGCTCGATCTCGGCCATGACAGGCTCGGATTGGCGGGCGACCACACAGCGGGCTCCGGCCTTGATGATGCCCGCCTTTTCGCGCGCAATGCCAGCCAGATCGGTGCCCAGAAACTCGGCGTGGTCCAGATCGACGGGCGTAATGACGCTGAGCAGCGGACGCTCGATCACATTGGTCGCATCCAGCACACCGCCCAGACCCACCTCGATAATGGCGAGGTCTGCGGGCGTTTCAGCCATGGCGAGGAAGCCCGCCGCCGTGGTGCTTTCGAAGACGGTGGCCTCGATGTCATGCTCAGCCATGGCCGCTTCAACGCGATCCAGAATGGCCGATAACACCTCATCGGAAATCAGCTCGCCCGCGAGCCGGATGCGCTCATTAAAGCGCACCAGGTGCGGCGAGGTATAGGTGTGAACCTTGAGGCCCGAGGCCTCGGCAATGGCGCGGATCAACGACACCGTCGATCCCTTGCCATTGGTGCCCGCCACGTGGATGACGGGCGGCAGGCGGTCCTGCGGATTGCCAAGAGCCTTGCACAGGGCCTGCATACGGCCCAGCGACAGGTCAATGCGCTGGGGGTGTCGCGCCTTCAGACGTTCGGAAATCGGGTCCAAGACGCGACGCGCCCCTCAAATGATCAAGCAGCCTTGCGCTTGCCGTCCATCAGGATGGACAGGATGCGGCCAAGGGTTTGCGGCAGGTCGTGACGGGTCACCACCTTGTCCACCATGCCCTTGTCCTTGAGATATTCGGCTCGCTGGAAGCCCGGCGGCAGTTTTTCGCGGATGGTGGTCTCGATGACGCGCGGACCGGCGAAGCCGATCAGGGCACCCGGCTCGGCCAGATGCACATCGCCCAGCATGGCGTAGGAGGCGGTGACGCCGCCCGTGGTCGGGTCGGTCAGCACCACAGCATACGGCAGTTGCGCAGCCTTCAGGTCCTGAATGGCCAAGGTGGTGCGGGCCATCTGCATCAGGGACAGGGCCCCTTCCTGCATACGGGCACCACCGGCAGCGGTGAAGCAGACCAGCGGCACGCCGCGCTTCACGGCTTCCTGAGCGGCCGTGATGAACGCTTCACCCGCAGCCATGCCCAGCGAACCACCCATGAAGGTGAAGTCCTGAACGATGACCACGGCGGGGGTGCCGTCAATGGTGCCATAGCCAATAGCCATGGTGTCCGGACGACCGGCCGCCTTGCGGGCGGCGACCAGACGTTCCTTATAGGGCTTGCCGTCCGAGAAGTTCAGCGGGTCTTCCGGCACAGCGGGGGTGTCGATCGGCTCGAACTGGCCGTCATCGAACGTCGCCTTCAGGCGGGTCGGCGCATTGATGCGCATGTGACGGCCCGACGGCGTGACCCACAGGGCAGCCTCGAGGTCCGAGCGATAGATCATCTCGCCCGTGTCGGGATCTTTCACCCACAGATTGTCAGGCGTGTCCGTGGTGTCTTTAACGACCTTGCGGACGCCGGGGGCAAAGCGCGAGAGCCAGCCACCGCGGCCCTTGTTCTCGGAATTCTTATCGACCATGGGGGCTCTTTAAACGGTTTCCGCAGCGGAAGCACTAGTGCGCGCACCGCGAACGGCCGAAGACAGTTGACGAACCTTGTCCAACACACGCTGAGCCGCGGACTGGTTGGCTTCCAGCGCGGCGGCCACTTCGTCCACCAGAACCGAGCCGACCACGACAGCATCGGCCACGCGGGCGATCTCGGCAGCGCGCTCTGGCGTTTTCACGCCAAAGCCGACCGCGACCGGCAGTCCGGATGCCTTGCGCACACGCTCGACCGCCGGAGCCACCGAAGCCGCCTGCGCTTCCTTCACGCCCGTTACGCCCGCAACCGAGACATAATAGACAAAGCCCGAGGTGCCCTGAACAATGGTGGCCAGACGCGCATCGTCAGACGTCGGCGTGGCCAGACGGATCAGGGACAGCTGGTTGGCATCCATGGCCGCCGCCAGATCGGCAGCCTCTTCGGGCGGGCAGTCCACGGCGATCAAGCCATCGACACCCGCTTCGGCGGCATCGCGGGCAAAGCGGTCATAGCCATAGGATTCCACGGGGTTCAGATACCCCATCAGGATCAGCGGCGTGGCGTCGTCGCTCTTACGGAACTCGGCCACCAGATCGAGCGTGCCGCGCAGGGTCATACCCGAGGCCAGACCACGCAGAGCCGCGCGCTGGATCGGCGGGCCCTCGGCCATCGGATCCGAAAAGGCCAGACCCAGTTCGATGATGTCAGCACCGGCACCGGGCAAGCCCTTGAGGATTTCCAGCGCCTCTTCACGCGAAGGGTCACCCGTCATTACATAGGGTACAAAGCCCGCGCGGCCTTCAGCCTTCAACGCGGCAAAGCGGGCATCGATACGGACCGTCGTCACTGGGGCGTGCCTCCCGCCGGAGCGGCGCAGACGTCGCCCGGGATGTTGGCAAAGCCCAGATAGGCCGTGGCCTCTGCCGTTTGTGGCAGGTTGGTATCGAAGAAGGCCAGCATCTGCATGCCATCGCAGCCACCGCTCTCGCGGCGCTTGACCAGAATGACGCGGTTGTCGTCACCGTCAGCCGCCAGCCAGTCTTTCTCGGCCAGCTGCGCCAGATAGGTGTCGGCCAGGGTGGCGATCTGATCCATGCGGGCCGTCACGCAGAAGGCGGGAGCGCGCAGCAGGCCACCACAGTCGGGCGACGCCGTGGCCGGAGCCAGCACCGGAATATCGGATGGGATGGCTACGGCCTCGGCGGCCACGGGCGGGGCCGTCGTCACCGGCGCGTCTTGCGGGGCCGCCAGCAGGGCGGCGGCCATCAGGGTAACCATCATGGGTTAAAGCTCCACACCAAGGTGTTTGGCGACAGTGAAGATGTCCTTGTCGCCACGACCGGACAGAACGACGACCACATCGCCGCCCCTGCCCACTTCACGCGCAATCTCGCCCGCACGGGCCAGAGCGTGCGATGGCTCCAGCGCCGGAATAATACCTTCCAGCTTGGAGATCATCTGGAAGGCTTCCAGCGCTTCGGCGTCCGTGGTCGAGCGGTATTCACCGCGCCCCAAATCGTTCAGCCAAGCGTGTTCGGGGCCAATGCCCGGATAGTCGAGGCCCGCCGAAATCGAGTGGCCTTCGAGGATTTGGCCATCATCGTCTTGCAACAGATAGGTGCGGTTGCCGTGCAGCACGCCCGGACGACCGCCCTTCAGCGAGGCCGCATGGCCATTATCGACATCAAGGCCATGCCCTGCGGCTTCGACACCGATCAGGCGAACCTCTTCGTCGTTGACGAAGGGGTGCATGGCCCCGATGGCATTGGAGCCACCGCCGATGCAGGCCACAACGGCCTGTGGCAGATGCCCCATCTGCTCCATCGACTGCTGCTTAATTTCCTTGCCGATCACCGACTGGAAGTCGCGCACCATCTCCGGATAGGGCGCGGGACCGGCTGCCGTGCCGATGATGTAATAGGTATTGGCGACATTCGTGACCCAGTCACGCATGGCCTCGTTCATCGCGTCTTTCAGGGTCGCCGCACCCGCTGTGACGGCGTTCACTTCGGCACCCAACAGCTTCATGCGGAACACGTTCGGCTGCTGCCGCTCGACGTCGACAGCGCCCATGTAAACCGTGCACGGCAGATCAAAGCGCGCGCAGACGGTGGCCGAGGCCACGCCGTGCTGACCGGCACCGGTCTCGGCGATGATGCGCGTTTTGCCCATGCGGCGGGCCAGCAGGATCTGGCCCATGCAGTTGTTGATCTTGTGCGCGCCGGTGTGGTTCAGGTCCTCGCGCTTCAGCCAGATACGCGCGCCCCCAAAATGCTCGGTCAGGCGCTCTGCGTGATAGAGCGGGCTTTCGCGACCGACATAGTATTTCAGATAGCCGTCCAGCTCTTCCTGAAAGGTCGGGTCCGCCTTGGCTGCCTTATAGGCCGCGTCCAGTTCATGGATCAGCGGCATCAGGGTTTCGGGCACAAAGCGTCCGCCATAGGGACCGAAACGACCCTGTTCATCGGGCCAGGCGTAGGTGTTGGTCAGGGGTGCGTTCACGGCTGCAATCTACAGGGGAGGAAAACGTCGAAATCAGGACCGGCGCGCGGCCTTCATAAAATCACGGATCAGGGAAATGTCCTTAACACCCGGCGCACGCTCGACGCCAGAGGAGACATCCACCATGGGAGCGCCCGTTTGGCGCAAGGCTTCACCCAGATTGGCCGCATCCAGCCCCCCTGCGAGAAACCATTTTGCCGGAAGTGCGCGGCCGGTCATCAGCGACCACTCGAAACTGTGCCCCACCCCGCCGGGCAGGCTGGCCCCCTCGGGCGGCTTGGCATCGAACAGCAGGATATCGGCAGCATCGGTCCAGTCCTGCCATCCTACGACATCCGCGTCGGTACGGATCGACAGGGCCTTGATGATTTTTGCGCCCGTCAGTGCGCGGACTTCACGCGCGCGCTGCGGCGTCTCGGTGCCGTGCAGCTGGATATAGTCGGGTTTCAAGGTCTGGCTGATATGAGCCAGCACGGCATCGTCCGGATTGACCACCACGGCGACAATGCCCGCCCGGCCACGCGCAGCCGCGAACAGTTCAGCGGCAGCCTCGGGCTCGATATGGCGCGGGCTCTTGGGAAAAATCACCGCCCCGACATAGGCCGCGCCTTCATCCAGCGCGGCAGCCAGTGTCTCGGGGGTGCTCAGCCCGCAGATCTTTACCTCGGTCATGAGGAAAGGGGGTGCGCGACCCTGAGCGTAAGGTCAAGGTCGCTTTGGACCCGTTGTCAGGATCAGGTCTTTTTGGCAGCCGGTTTTTTGGTGGCCGGTGCCTCTTTGGATGCGGTCTTATCCGCCGATTTTGTGGCGGCCTTAGCCGAAGCCTTAGGCTTGGCAGCTTTTTCGGCCTCGGGTGCCGCAGCCGCCTTGGATTGTGCTTTTGCAGGTGCCTTTGCAGGCTTGGAGGCCGCCGAAGCGCTGGGACCGGTGCGATTGGCAGCCCGTTCGTCGAGCACAAGGTTCAGCCGCTCAATGGCCTCGCTCAGTGCCGCCTTCTTCTCTTGCAGAGACTTGTCAGCTGACGGCTTGCCCGTCAGGCGCGCGTCACGATTGCGCTGACGGATGGTCCGTTGGGCCCGCTCGCGACGGCTGCGCAACTGTTGGGCCAACTCGGTCAGTTCACGATGGGTAAAGCCGTCGAGGGAGCGGGTCTGATCAACCAGCATCTGTTCGATCTGGTCCAGCGGGCGGGTAGAAGATGAACTCATATCCGTCGTTTCCTGTGTTTCTCCTTAAAGAACAGCGTGCGACAGATCGGGACGTTCCGGTAGCCCTTTTCAGTTCCCCTCGAAAATCGAAGCGATCTCCTCAGGCGTCAGCAGCTTCCATTGTCCGGGGGCCAGATCGTCGGGCAGGGCCAGCCCGCCAAGACGTTCGCGGTGCAGTTCCTCGACGTGGTTGCCCACGGCGGCGAACATGCGGCGTACCTGATGATAGCGGCCTTCGGTCACGCTCAGCAGGGCTTCGGTCTCGGAGATGACTTCAAGCTGGGCCGGAGACAGCGGCTTGTCCTCGCCCTCCAGCATCATCTGGCCGGATGCGAACAGATCGCCTTCGGTGCCGTTCAGCGGACGGGCCAGCTTGGCGCGATAGACCTTTTTCACATGGCGTTTGGGGCTGATGACACGGTGCAGCAGGTCGCCGTCATCGGTCAGCAGCAACAGGCCCGAGGTCTGCTTGTCCAACCGACCGATGGTGGAGATGGCCGGATCACGCCTGCGCCAGCGGTCGGGCAGGATGTCATAGACCAGCGCGCCGTCTTCCTTGTGCGAACAGGTCATGCCCAAGGGCTTGTTCAGCAGGATGACCATGCCCGCGACGGGGTCCAAAGGCTCGCCGTCAATCTCCATGCGCGTCGGCAGGTCCGGCGTGACGGGAATGCGCTTGGTGGCGTCGGTCAGGTCCTCGCCATCCAGCGTCACCCCGCCGACCTTGGCCAGACGCGCGATCTCGTTGCGCGAGCCATAGCCCATGGAGGACAGGAGTTTGTCGAGGCGGCTGGTGGGAACTTTCGCCATCTTATTTCTCCCTACCGTTCGCCGCGCGGCGGCTCACTGCTTGAGGGAGGCTCACTTCACTGCCTCAAAAATCTTGAAGCCGTTTTGGTCAGCAACCATGGTCACGCGCTTGAAGACCTCGTTCAGGTCTTTCTCGTACGGCAGGTGTCGGTTGGCGACGATCCACGCCACGCCGCCCTTTTTCAACAGCTCCGCCGACTTGCGGATGAATTTCTGGCCCAGACGTTTGTCCTCGATACCGCCATCGTGGAAGGGCGGATTAGAGACGACAAAGTCCAGCGTGCCATCAGCTTCCAGCGTACGGACATCAGCCCATTCAAAGCTGGCGCGCTCATCGCTGACGTTCTGCTGGGCAGCGTCGATGGCGCGGCGGTCCAGATCAACCATGCGCAGGCTGGTCACCGCTGTGCTACGCAGCACCACCGTCGCCAGCGCGCCATAGCCGCAGCCCAGATCGATCCCCTTACCCTTCAAGGCAGGCAAGGCGTCGGCCAGCAGGGCCGTGCCGGTGTCTATGCGGTCCCATGCGAATATGCCCGGCTGCGACCACGCTTCCAGACCCGGCACGATGCGCGGTGCACCGCCCTTGATGGCTTCGTCCAGCGCCTCGACCTGTTCGGGGCGAGCCAGTTTGGCGCGGCGATGGTGAGCCTTGGCCTCTTCGCTAAAGGTCAGGCCGAAGCTCTTCAGCTCCTTGGCCAGACGCGAGCCGCCCTTGTCCTTGGGGGCCATGACATCCAGTCGCCCGCCCACTTTCAGAACCCGCAGCGCCTGCGCCAGCACATAGCGGCGCTCGACGGCACCCGGAGGCGCATAGACGGTGATTTCTTCGGCCGATCCATCCGCCATGGCTTCCAGTGCCTGTGACCCCGGGATCAGGGGCGAGGTCTGGGTGGCGGATTGGGGAGGATCGAACACTGCCGGCGGGCGGCCATAAATCAGGCTGGTCATGGCCGCTCCTATACTGGGTTCGCATCCATTAGGCGACAGGGACAAAAGGGCGATCACATCTGCGTCCTTGGCCCTTTGTGCGGGATGACAGGCCGCGCCGAATAGTGGCACACAGCCGCCCATGCTGGATTACGCCCCCTACCCCGACAACTCGCCCACGATGAGTGATGCGCGGGTCCTGCTGGAGCGGGTCTGGGGCCATAAGGATTTTCGCGGACTTCAGGCTGGCGTCATCGAACAGGTGATGCAGGGCAAGAACGTGCTGGCCGTCCTGCCCACCGGCGGCGGCAAGAGCGTCTGCTATCAGGTGCCCGCCACTCTGCGTGAAGGCGTCGGTATCGTCGTCTCGCCCCTGATCGCCCTGATGACCGATCAGGTCGAGGCGCTGAAACAGCAGGGCGTGGCGGCGGCCCGACTGGACAGCGGCCTGTCCGCCGATGAGCGCAGCGCCGTCTGGCGCGCGGCCCGCAATGGCGAGCTGGACCTGGTGTATGTCTCGCCGGAAGGCTTGGCCACGGGGGCCATGCTGGAGCGTCTGTCCGAACTGCCGGTCAGCCTGATCGCCATCGACGAGGCGCACTGCGTGTCGCAGTGGGGCCATGACTTCCGCCCTGACTATCGCACCCTGGGCAAGCTGGCCGAGGTGTTTCCGCGTGTGCCGCGCATTGCCGTCACCGCCACTGCCGATGCTCGGACGCGCGATGACATCATCGCTTCCCTGCACCTTCAGGGGGCCGAGGTCTTTGTCGACAGCTTTGCCCGCCCGAACCTGCAATTGAGCGCCGAGCGCAAGATCAACGGATCACGCGCCCGCACAGATACCCGCGTGGTCGAACTGGTGGCCGAGCGTCCGCGCCGTTCGGGCGTGGTCTATTGCGGCAGCCGCGACGGCTGTGACCGTCTGGCCCAGCTGCTGCGCGATAACGGCATCAATGCCATCAGCTATCACGCCGGTTTCGACAACCGCGAGCGCGACGTGCGGCTGGACCGCTTCCTGAACGAGGAAGACGCCGTCATGGTCGCCACCATCGCCTTTGGCATGGGCGTGGACAAACCCGATGTGCGCTATGTGATCCATGCCGACCCGCCCGGTAGCCTTGAGGCCTATTGGCAAGAAGTGGGCCGTGCAGGCCGCGACGGCGAACCGGCCGAGGGCATCACCCTGTTCGGTCCGTCCGACATCGCCTGGTCACTGCGCCGCCTCGAAGGCCGCCCGATGGCCGAAGAGGTCAAGCGCGTGCAGGTGCGCAAGGTACGCCAGCTGTTCGCCATGCTGGATGGCTCGACCTGCCGCCCGCAGGCGGTGCGCCGCTATTTCGGGGAAGCCGATGCCCAGCCCTGCGGCCACTGCGACATCTGTGGTGATCCGCCCCAGACCTATGACGCCTTGGTGCCTGCGCAAAAAGCCTTGGCAGCGGTTCAGCGTCTGGGCGAACGGTTCGGGCGCACCCGCGTGGTCGACCACCTGATCGGCAAGTCCAAGGATGGCCAGCCGTGGGAGACCTCGCTGTCCACCTTCGGCATCGGGGCTGATCTGTCCATTCTGGGCTGGCGCGATGTGATCGACCATCTGATGTTCGAGGGCCTATTGGTCGAAGAGGCCACCGAAGGCTATCCGATCATCAAGCTGGGCGAGGCCGAGGCGGTGCGTTCGGTCTATCGCGGCGAGCGCGAGGTACGGGTCAAACGCCCGCCTGCGCGCAACATCGTCGAAAAGCCGCGCAAGAATATTGGCCGCAACCTGCCCGCCGAAAGCCTCGATACGGATGTGCGCGCCCGCTTCGATGCCCTGCGAGCATGGCGCCGCGACCGCGCCAAGGAACAGGGCGTGCCGCCCTATGTCATCTTCCAGGACAAGACCCTGGTGGAGATCGCCATCCAGTGCCCGCGTGACGAGATGGAACTGGGCCGCATCAATGGCGTGGGGGCAGGAAAACTGGACCGCTATGGCAAGGCCGTGCTCGAGGCGCTGAACGTCGCTTACTGACGCGCAGTCGGGCGTCAGCGCTGGCCGAGAAACTCGATCACCGCACGCTCGAACTGACGCGGCGTATCGATCATCACCATGTGCTCCGCCCCCGTCATACGCACAAAGCGGGCGGGCGCGCGCAGGTTCATGAAACTATAGCGGAAAGCCCCGTCGACCTGAGCGCGCGGGTTCTCGGAGTCTTCGCTCCAACCGTACACGACCGTGACGGGTGCCACGATTTCCGGCAGTCGGTGACGCAGATCGGTCGTCAGTACCTCATAGAGACTTTGAGCCAGAACCCGTCGATCACCGCCCTGCCAGCCCAGGCCATCGAAGACGCTGCCTGCCGCACCACTGAGGTCCAGCCCCATATTGGGCGCGCGGCTACGCAACACCTCGTCGCCCAGCATGGATACGATCTGGAAAGCGAGGCGTGCGAACGGCTCGACATCGCCAACCGACATGCCGCGATCGATCAAGGCGGGGAAGAAGGGCGACGAGTCCACCACCATCACGCGGCCGATCTCTTCGCCGCCATCAGCAGCGATACGCAGGGCCATCTGGCCGCCCATGGAGTGACCGATCAGGGCAGGACGTTGCAGACCCTGTTCCTGAACATACCGGCGGACCTCATCGGCGGCAGGGGCGCTGATCAAGCCCGCGGCGTTGGCGCCCGCTTCGTATTCACCAAAGCCGCGCACCGTGACCAGATGCAGATCATAGCGACGCTCCAGCGCCGGAAGCACCTTCTCCCAGACCGCCGACGTGGACGCCATACCGGGCAGCAGAATGACCGGCGGGCCGCCGACATTGCCGCGTCTCTCCACCACGATGCGTCGGGATTCGAAACTGCCCTGATCAGGCACAGGCACAATCGCTGGAACGACCCCGCGCACCTGCGCCACAGCGGGGGCAGCACTGCCCAGGGCCGACAAGATCACGCATGAAATCAGCAGGTTTCGCATGCCACGACCTTGGGAAGGGAAGAGGGCGAAACCGAGACAGCGTTATCACGATTTCTGGATTGAAAAGCACAGCGCAAAGGCGACAATGCAATCTTCACGGGAGGAGACAAAATAATGTTCTTCAGTTCGATCATCAGTTCCGCCTTGGTGAGCGCTATGACCCTCGCCATGGTTCCCGCAGGCCTTGTCCAGAACACGACCGAAGCTCCGCCTGCCGTCGGTGCCGAAGACTGGCACGTGGTGTCGCGTAGCAGCGCCACCGTCTTCCTGGTCGACGTGCAGTCGATCAAAAGCGAAGGCGGCATCACGTCGGCCAAATTGGCGCGCGTACCCGCCTCGGGCGAGGCGGGCGACCTGACCCACTCCCACGGCACGATCGATTTTCGATGCTCGGCCAATCAATCGCGCCCGGGCGAAGAAGTGCTGATTGGTGCCGATGGTTCGGTCGAGGACCGCATCAACGACGGCTACGACTTCGACCGCATTCCGGATAACAGTCTGGATTCGTACGTGAAGACGATGGTTTGCGACGGTGATCGCTCGACCGCCCGCTATCCCTCCATCGCGGCCTTCATTCAGGCGGGACGCCCTAATCGCTAAGTCCCCGCAAAGAGAAAGGGCGGCTCTTGTGAAGCCGCCCTTTCTAATCTCTCAGCGTGGGTGCAGGAACGCCAGAACCGGCGCGATCATGTCGGGATCACCGACCGCAACCACCCGACCATCTGCTGCTGACGGCGGCTGTCCGTCCCAGCCGGTAAAGGCCCCGCCCGCAGCGGTCACCACCGGCATCAGAGCCGACCAGTCCCAGACCTTCAGTTCGCTTTCGACCACCAGATCCAGTCGCCCGTCGGCCACCATGGCATAGGCATAGGCGTCACAGCCAAAGCGGGCCAACCGTACGGCGGCCTGAACGCGGTCCCATGCCTCGCGGTCAGGACCCTGAAAAATACCGGGGTCGGTCGTGGCGGACAACGCCTCCGGGACAGCCTTGCACGCGCGGGTTTTGAGCGGACGCTCGCCATCGCGGTGGATCAGGCGCGCACCGGAGGGACCACCCAAAAAGATTTCGCCGATATAGGGCTGTCCGATGGCCCCGATGACGGGCTGGCCCTGATGGCGCAGGCTGACCAATGTGGTCCACGTCGGCAGGCCCGAGATAAAGGCCCGCGTGCCGTCGATGGGATCCAGAATCCAGACGTATTCAGCGGTAGCGTTCTCTTCGCCGTACTCTTCGCCGATGATGCCGTGGTGCGGGTAGACGGCCTTGATACGATCACGGATAGCGCGTTCTGCGGCGCGGTCAGCTTCGGTCACGGGGTCGAATGCCCCGCCGGACGCCTTGTTCACCTGCTGAAACTCTGCGCGAAAAAACGGCAGGGCCACACCCGCGGCAATGCGCGACAGCTCGACGGCGAAAGCTTCGAATTCGGTCATCCGCTCCGTCTACACCGGCTCGCACAGAACAACGAGAGGTGACGCGGAATATTCACGCCATTGCGCGGTTGTCGCTGTGGTTGGCCGGTTCGGATGGATCCTTGACGCTCTCGGCGGGGTCAAAGCCGTCATAGAAGTAGGAAACATCCGTCTCCAGCGCCGTCGCCAGATGCCATAAACGCGCAGCCGACACACGGTTGGCCCCGCACTCGTATTTCTGCACCTGCTGGAAGCGGATGTTCAGCCGGTCGCCCAGCTGCTGTTGGGTCAAACCCAGCAGACGACGACGGCGGCGCAGGCGGCGCCCGATGTGCAAATCGATATCCGTAGCCATTTCCAAGCCCTCCAAGCCTTGGCCGAAGCCTGTGCCGAATCGGCACTTGCAGGGACGGAAGCAGCAATATCGGTGCCGATACTCACCGGATGCGCGAACAGCAAAGCTTGCATAACGCTGCAACCCCAAGGCTTGCCGTGCATTAGTCGCAAAGGGGCATCGGGCTCCGACGATAATGGAGAGACGAATATGAGTGGTTTCGGGTTTATTGCCTGGATCATCATCGGCATCGTGGCCGGCTGGCTGGCCGAGAAGATCATGAAGCGCGATCACGGCCTGCTGACCAATCTGGTGGTGGGTGTCATCGGTGCCCTGCTGGGTGGTTTCATCGCCAACAACCTGCTCGGCTTCGACGCCGCTGGCAGCTGGATCTGGGGCACTGTGGTCGCCACTGTGGGCGCCGTGATCCTTCTGTTCATTCTGGGTTTGATCAAAAAGCGCGGCTGATCCGCAGCTTTTGGACATTAAAAAGGGCGACCCTTGCGGGTCGCCCTTTTGGCATCCACTGATCTAGCAGCTTAGCGCGGTTCGTCCGAAGCCGGTTCTTCCTTCGGCTCGGTCACCTCGTCCGCCGGCGTGTCCGGGGTCGGTTCCGAAGCATCGGCCGGTTGAGCCGGATCGGTCAGTTCGTCAGAGACCGGAGCAGGCTGCTCGCCAGCGACCGGGGTAGCCGACTGGAAATCACCTTGCGTGGCATCGACAACCACGTCAGCGCCGTCTTGGCGAATACCGATCAGCGACACCGGACGGACTTGGCCATCAGAGCCACGTACGGTCAGTTCCTGGCCGTTGGCACCGTTTTGCACACCAACCAGTTGACCCAGAACCGAGCCGTCGGCGCTCTTCACGGTAGCGCCCGGGGTAAGGGTCAGGCTTTGCGGTTGCTCGGCAGCAGCTTCAGCCGGAGCAGCGTCTTGAACTTGATCTTGAGCCATAGCAGGAGCGGCAACCATCAGGGCACCAGCGAGGCTATACAGCAGGGCGGTCTTGCGGATCATGTCGAACTCCTCGATTTGGCGAGCTTGCCGCTCGCAAAAAGGTGAACACCTCGTGTAATGGTTTGTTTCACGCGCCCTGAAATGACCTTATGCGTGTCCACTTTGGCCCTAAAGCGCGGCAGTATGTCGTAATTTCGCTTAGCCCCCTGAGATGACCCAAAAGAAAAGCCGGACCATGCCCCGCATCCTGCGCCGCCTCGGCGGTCTGGCCTATGAACTGACCCCCCAGCTGTTCGCAGTCGCCAGCTTCCTGCTAGGCGGGTCCATACTGCTGTCTGCCGTGACGCCGGAGTTCAATGACCGGCTGCAAACGCTGGGCCGCTGGACCGAGCCATTTGTCATCGATCTGGGCCACTTCGCGGCCAGTGTGACGGGCTTTTTGCTCCTGTTTGTATCAGCGGGTCTGTGGCGGCGTCGTCGCGGGGCCTATTATCTGGCGCTGACGGCCCTGTTGGGCGGGGCTGTGTTCTCCATCCTCAAGGGATTGAACTATCTGCAAGCCTTCGAGCTGGTGCTGGCGGCGGCTCTGCTGTGGCCGTGTCGCTCGGCATTCAACCGCCGGTCGCGTCTGGGAGAGCCCCTTCGCCCCGGCTGGCTGCTGATGCTGGCTGCCGCCGTGATCGCCATGCTGTGGCTGGGCTTTTTTGCCTATCGCGAGATTCCTTATCACGACGAACTGTGGTGGACCCTGCTGACCGACAGTCAGGCATCAGGTTTCCTGCGCGCAGGCGCAGTGCTGTCGGTGCTGACACTGGCCGTGGCGGTGCGCTCCTTGCTGACCGCGCCCGGGGCCCGCACGCACGGGCCCGCAACACCCGAAGAGGTAGAGCGCGCCCGCAAGGCCTTGGAACAGGCCGAGGTTGCCCCGCCCGAAGCGCGCCTCGCCTTACTGGGTGACAAGGCGCTGCTGTTTTCGCCGTCGGGGTACAGCTTTTTGGCCTATCGCGTGCGCGGGCGTCGCTGGATTGCCATGAGCGAGCCTGCCGGTCTGGTGTCCGAGCGTCTGGAACTGTTGTGGACCTTTGCCGAGCTGGCCGACAGCTATGGGGGGGCACCGGTCTTCTATTCGGTGTCGGAGCGCCTGCTGGCCGATCTGGCCACCATGGGTCTGGCCATGCGCAAGGTGGGCGAGGCCGCCGTGGTACCGACCCACAGCTTTTCGACCGAGGGCAAGGGCAAACAGAACCTGCGCACCGCAGTGAACCGTGCCGAGCGCGAAGGCTCGATCTTCTCGGTGCTGATGCCCGGTGAGGTCGCCGCCGTCGCCGATGAACTGCGTGCCGTGTCCGATGCGTGGATCAACCACCATGAGGGCACGGAGAAGGAATTCTCCATGGGCCGGTTCGACGTCGACTATCTGAACGATTGCCCCGTCGCCATTGTGCGGGAGAATGGTCGCCTGATCGCCTTCGCCAACCTGTTGATGGGAGCGGGCGGCAAGGAGGCGATGATCGACCTGATGCGTTATACGCCTGACGGGCCGCACGGGGTGATGGACTATATGTTCACCTGCATCGCCAAATGGTGCCGCGAGACCGGCGTCGATCATCTCGATCTGGGCATGGCCCCGCTGTCGGGTCTAGAAGACCGCAGGACCTCGCCGGTTTTCGCCCGCGTGGGTGCCCTCGTGTTCGAGGAGGCCAATGCCATCTACGGCTTTCAGGGTCTGCGATCTTATAAGAGCAAGTTCGGCCCGGTCTGGCGTCCGAAATTCATCGCCGCCCCTACGACAACGCCCCTCCCCCTCGCCCTCCTCGACGTGGCCCTGCTCACCAGCAAAGGCTGGCGCGGCCTGCTGGGCCTGAGGAAGTAGAAGACCCAAAGCTCCACGCAAAAAGGCCAGCGGCACCCAAATCGCTGGCCTTTTTGCATGACCCAACGCCTTCAGCTGCCCCTCAAGCAGCTCGCCCCCGCGGGGCGAGCGTTAGGGGCCAAACGCCTCTGGTAGCGAGCCGCAAAGCGGCGCGCCTAAGAGGCAAAGCAAGGAAACGGAGGCACGAAAAAGGGCGGCTCGTTCGAGCCGCCCTTTTCTTAGTGCCGAAAGGATTACTCCGGCTTTTGACGCTTCTTACGGAACGACGGGTTCAGGATTTCCTTGCGAAGACGGATGTTCTTCGGGGTCACCTCAACCAGTTCGTCTTCTTCGATGTAGGCGATGGCCTGTTCCAGCGACATCTTGCGCGGCGGGGTCAGGCGGACGGCTTCGTCCTTGCCCGAGGCGCGCACGTTGGTCAGTTGCTTGCCCTTGATCGGGTTGACGTCGAGGTCGTCCCAACGCGAGTTCTCGCCGATGATCATGCCTTGGTAGGTCTTTTCACCCGCACCGACGAACATCACGCCGCGCTCTTCAAGGTTCCACAGGGCATAGGCCGCCGTGTCACCGTCCGAGTTCGACACCAGCACGCCCTTCAGGCGGCCTTCGATGGCACCCTTGTGCGCTTCATAGTGCGAGAACACGCGGTTCAGCACGCCCGAGCCACGGGTGTCGGTCAGGAACTCACCCTGATAGCCGATCAGCGAACGCGACGGGCACTTCAGCTGGATGCGGGTCTTGCCTGCACCCGACGGGCCCATGTCGGTCATTTCAGCCTTACGGGCCGACAGCTTTTCGATGACGATGCCCGAGAACTCTTCGTCGACGTCAATCATGACGTCTTCGATCGGCTCCATCAGCTGGCCGTTCTCGTCCTTCTGATACACCACGCGCGGACGCGAGATCGACAGTTCGAAGCCTTCGCGACGCATGTTCTCGATCAACACGCCCAGTTGCAGTTCGCCACGACCGGCGACTTCATAGGCGTCCGAGCCCTGGGTCTCGGTGATGCGGATAGCCACGTTGGCTTCGGCTTCCTTCAGCAGACGGTCGCGGATCACGCGCGACTGGACCTTGTCGCCTTCACGGCCAGCCAGCGGGCTGTCGTTCACGCCCACGGTCATGGAGATGGTCGGCGGATCGATCGGCAGCGACGGCAGGGCCTCGGTCACTTCCAGAGCGCACAGGGTGTCGGCCACGGTGGCCTTGGACATACCGGCGATGGCGACGATATCGCCTGCTTCGGCTTCGTCCACCGGCTGACGCTTCAGACCACGGAAGGCCAGAACCTTGGTGATACGGCCTTGCTCGATTTGCTTGCCGTCACGGTCCAGAGCCTTGATGGCCATGCCCGGGACAGCCTTACCCGAGTGGATACGGCCCGTCAGGATGCGGCCCAGGAACGGGTCGGACTCGATCAGCACGTTCAGGATCTGGAACGGCTCGTTGGCGCGTTCCTGAGCGGCCGGAGCCGGAACGTGGTCGACGATCAGCTCGTACAGGTCGTGCAGGTTGTCGGTCGGCTTGTTCAGGTCCAGCGACGCCCAGCCCGAGCGGCCCGATGCGTAGATCACCGGGAAGTCCAGTTGTTCGTCGGTAGCACCCAGAGCGGCGAACAGGTCGAAGGTTTCGTTCAGAACGCGATCCGGATCGGCGTGGGCGCGGTCAACCTTGTTGATGCAGAGGATCGGACGCAGGCCCATGCGCAGGGCCTTGGTCAGAACGAATTTGGTCTGCGGCATCACGCCTTCTTCGGCGTCAACCAGCAGAACGCAGCCGTCCACCATGCCCAGGATACGCTCGACCTCACCGCCGAAGTCGGCGTGGCCGGGGGTGTCGATGATGTTGATGCGGCTTTCGCCCGACTTGCCGTTCCACAGGATCGAGGTGCACTTGGCAAGAATGGTGATGCCGCGCTCGCGCTCCTGGTCGTTGGAGTCCATGGCACGTTCCGTGGTCGCCTCGTTGGCGCGGAAAATGCCCGACTGGGCCAGAAGGGCGTCAACCATGGTCGTTTTGCCGTGGTCAACGTGTGCGATAATAGCGACGTTACGAAGGTTCATTTCGGGCTCGGGCGGACTGTGTTCGGTCACGGGGGGCCCGCGCCGCTGCAAACCTAGCTGCAGATGTTGGGAAGGATTTCGGTGCGCCTCATACAGCCCTACGCGGCAAAAGGCTAGTGCAGCACCCCCGATAGGCACACCAAGCGAACCGCGTGCGCATATTAAGCCATACCCAGAATGGCGATGGCCCCAACCGCCATGAGGCCGATCATCAGGGCCGAAAGGGCCGCTACCGTGGCCACGCGCACGCCGGCTTTGGCCACCGCCTTGGGGTCAACCATCAGGCCCAGCCCCGCCATGGCCATCAGGGTCATGGCCGTGACCGCGCCCTCCAGCGGAGCCAGAATTCCCTCGGGGATGGCCCCCGCCGAGCGCAGGCCCAGCAGCACCAGAAAAACGACGATAAACCACGGCACCAGTTGGGTCAGCTTGGGGCGGCTGGCCGTATCGCCATTAAGCGCCCTTTCCTGTTTGGCCTGCATTAGACCCAAAACCAGCGTGACCGGCCCCAGCATCAGAACGCGTACCAGCTTGACCACCGCGCCCATCTGAATGGCCGCAGACCCTGCCGGAGCCGCCGCAGCCAGAACCTGTGGCACGGCATAGACCGTCAGGCCCGCCAACACGCCGACGCCCGTCGCCTGATAACCCAGCATAGCCCCGACCACCGGTACAAGCAGCACCACGGCAATGCCCAGCACGGCGGTAAAGCCGATGGCCGCTGCCACATCCTCGCCCTCAGCCTTGATGACGGGAGCGACGGCAGCGATGGCCGAGTTGCCGCAAATGGCATTGCCACAGGCCACCAGCAGCGCCATGGCATGCGGCAGGCCGAAGGCGCGTCCGATCAAATAGGCCCCCACGATGGCCAGAGCGACCACCGCCATAATAGCCAGCAATAGCCAAGGCCCCAACGCCGCCACAGCAGCCCCCGAGACCGTTGCGCCCAGCAGGGCAATGGCGACCTCGAGCAGGGTTTTGGCGCTGAACTTAATGCCCGCCATCCAATAGGCGCCGGGCGTCCAGAACAGGCGGATCGCCGCTCCGGTCAGAATGGCCAGCACCAGAGCCTCGACCCAAGCAAAGCCGACCACAGAGGTTTCCAACCACTGCAAGCCCATCGCCGAGCCCGCCACCGCTGCGCACAGAGCCACACCCGGCAGGAGGCGGGTGACAGCCAGCGGCAGGTGCAAACCAGAAACAGACGGGGCCAGAGGGGGAGTGTGCGCCATGGTCGGGGTCTATGCGCCACAGCTATTCATCGATCCAACGCATAGTTTTTGACTTAATAATCGAAGAGATCGATTATTGCGTCATGACACTGGAACAGCTGCGCATCTTTGTCGCCGTGGCCGAGCGCTTGCACATGACGCGGGCCGCGGAGCATCTGCATCTGACGCAGTCGGCGGTCAGCGCGGCGGTGACGGCGCTGGAGACCCGATACGGGATGAAGCTGTTTGATCGTGTCGGGCGCGGGCTGGCCCTGAACAGTGTGGGCGAAGCCTTTTTGCCGGAAGCGCGCGCCGTGCTGGCACGGGCCGAGGCCGCGAGGTCTCTACTGGATGATCTGGCCGGACTGAAGCGTGGCTCACTCTCTATATATGCCAGCCAGACCATCGCGGCCTATTGGCTGCCGCCGCACATGGCACGCTTTCACCAGTCCTATCCCGAGATCGAACTCAGCCTTCGCATCGGCAACACCCATCAGGTGATCGAGGCGCTCAGCGCAGGACAGGTGGAAATGGGTCTGGTGGAGGGTGCCGAGGATGCGCCGCAACTGGAGCGAAGCGCCATCGGATCGGACCGTCTGATTTTGGCCGCTGCGCCCGATCATCCAATGGCCGGACGCCGCCAGCCGCTGACGGCCAGCGATATCGGCCAACTGGCTCTGGCTTTGCGCGAAATCGGATCGGGTACCCGCAGCGAGTTCGAGGCGCATCTGCCCGAGGGCATAAAGGCCGATGAGCTAAACGTGGCCCTCACCCTGCCCTCCAACGAGGCCTTGTTGACGGTTGTGGCGACCAGTCATCTGGTGACGGCCATTTCGGAACTGGCGGCCCGCCCCCTAATCGAGGCAGGCCGCCTTGTTCAACTGCCGCTGGATCTGCCCGAGCGGCCCTTCTATCACCTGCGCCACCGCGAACGCGGGGCCAGTCGGGCGGCAGAAGCTTTCATCGCCGCCCTCACGTCCTAGACCTTGGCTGCGCGCTTCAGCGTCCAGCGATAGAGCACGAAGGTCAGGACGAAGAAGCTCACCAGACCCACCCACATAGCCGGCCATGCGCCGCCTTCTTCCATCACAGCAAACGGCGCATCATTGGCTGTACCGACGATAACCGCCGCGGTGAACACGCCAAAAAGGCTTTCCCCCACGATCAGACCCGATGCCAGCAGCACGCCCATACGGCGGCCCACATCGGCAAAGCGGGTGGTCTTCAGCGCACGGTCATACAGCCAGCCGCACACGGCGCCGATCACCAGCATGGTCGTCACATAGGCGGGCAGATAGACACCGATACCCGCAGCCAGCGGCGGCAGCTTGATCTTTTCCGCCGTCACCTTGCGCAGGATCATGTCCAGCACGATCACGGCCACACCGATGGCCGCACCGATACCGATTAGGTCCCAACGCAGATCGCCACTGATCACGCCGCGCGCCAGCGCCGAAATCAGCGTCGCCTGCGGCGCGGCCAGCGTCTGCGAGCCTTCGACGATGGCGGGCGGGCCACCTTCAAAGCCAAAGGCGCGGTTCATCATGTCCAGCACGAACGGGATGACCAGCGCACCGGCACCGACACCCACGATCAAAGCCGTCTGCTGGCGCCACGGGGTGGCCTCGACCAGCTGGCCGGTCTTGAGGTCTTGCAGGTTGTCATTGGCGATCACGGCCACAGCAAACACCACCGCCGTCACCACCAGAGCAAAGGCGATCACCGACGGATCGGCCGGTACACCCGCCACTGCCAGCACGCCCAGCATGAGCAGGGACGCGATCACAATGGCCAGAATGCCGACACCCGACACCGGACTGTTCGACGAGCCGATCAGACCGGCCATGTAGCCGCAAATGGCCGCCACGGCGAAGCCGATGATGATCACATAAAGCAGACCGCCGATGACCAGCAGCGCCGTCTGGTCGGCCAGCACCGTGCCTTGTGCAAACACCGCCAGCAGCACCCCGATACCGATCAGCGCCGCCAGCGACAGCAGGCCGACCGTCTTGATCGGAATATCCTGCTCGGTCAGGTCCAGCGCCTCGCCATGGGCGCGCTTGTCCTGAGCGGCAAAGGCCGACGCCAGACCCGATACCAGCGGCCCCGCCAGCTTGGCCAGCGTCCAGATGGCCGCCACGCCGATCACGCCCGCGCCGATAAAGCGCACTTCCTGCGACCAGACCGCCATGGCCAGACCTTCGGCACCGGCGTCGGCAGGTACGCCTGCGGCCACCGAAACGGCGCCGTTGGCGGTGGCCCAGTCTACATAGCCCTGAGACGTCAGGATCGGCACAAACACCAGCCACGCCAGCGCCAGACCGAACAACTGCGTCAGACCCACGGCCAGACCGATCAGGTGACCGGCCCCCAGCAAAGCGAACTGCATGGAAAAGCCCACGCCCGTCGCTCCGCCTCCGAGCGCCGCCGGAAGTTTGAAGAAGGCGGCAGTCTGCTCGGCCAGCACCTTGGCGGCGGCCAGAAGGCCAAAACCCGCCGAGGCCAAGGCCCCGCCGATCACCACCCACAGGCCGGACTTGTTCTCGCGGACAGCCGCTTCGCTCTGCCCTTCACCGGGCGAGCCGACTTTAAGGACTTCAGCGGCGGCGACGCCTTCGGGATAGGGCAGGTCGCCCTTGGTCACCAGCGTACGGCGTAGAGGAATAGAGAAGGTGACGCCCAGCACGCCACCCAACGCACAGATGGCCACGCTTTCCCAGAAGGGAAAGTTCATCCACCAGCCGATCATCACCATGCCGGGCAGCACGAAGATGATGGCGCTCATCGCCCCGCCGACCGAAGCCACGGTCTGGACGGTCATGTTTTCCCAGATGGTCGAGCCCTTGAACGCCCGCAGCAGGGCCATCGAAATGACCGCCGCCGGAATGGCCGAGGCAAAGGTCAGACCGACCTTCAGGCCCAGATAGGTATTGGCTGCCGTGAACACCGCGGCCAGCACACAGCCCAGCACTAGGGCTCTGAGTGTGAGTTCGACCCGTTTACCGACCGGAGGCTTGGCCCCCGTCACCGGTGCATCGCTCATGATGGTTGTCCCTCTCCCGTCGCGCTCTCGTGCGGCGCGATCCTCGACGAATGTCCATGCACGCTAACCGCGAATAGGCCGGCGTGACAACGGTCGTTAAAAGCGACGCCTTCTTCTTTTGTCAGCGACACCCTACCTTCTGTCTCGTGCCTGAACTGCCCGAAGTCGAAACCGTCCGCCGTGGCCTGACAACCGTTCTGGAGGGAGCCACCCTGTCGCGGGTCACAGTGCGCCGTCCCGACCTGCGCTTTCCCTTCCCCGAGAACTTCGCTCAGAGGCTAGAAGGGGCGACGGTGCTGCGTATCGACCGGCGCGCCAAATACCTGCTGCTGCGGCTGTCGACGGGCGAGACGTGGATCACCCATCTGGGGATGACCGGACGCTTTACGTTGGATGGCGACCCGACCGGCCAGTTCGAAGATGAAGTACCTACGGGCGGCAAGCACGAGCATTTCGTCGCCTGTGCCGATCTGGGCGGACGACTGACGCGCTTGGGCTATGCCGACGCGCGGCGGTTCGGCTTTATGGGCCTGATCCCGACCGACGAGGTGGAGGCCCACCCGTGGTTCAACCATCTGGGGCCGGAGCCGCTGGGCAACCAGTTTTCGGGCGCGCACCTAATCGAAGCCTTTGCGGGTCGCAAACAGAACATCAAGGTCAGCCTGCTGGACCAGACCATCGTCGCGGGTCTGGGCAATATATATGTCTGCGAGGCGCTTTACCGCTCCGGCATTTCACCGCTGACGGCGGCGGGCAAGGTCAGCAAGCCGCGCCTGAACCGCCTCGCGACCGAGGTACGCCATGTGCTGGACGATGCCATTCGGGCGGGTGGCTCGACCCTCAAGGACTTTGCCAATGTCGAGGGCGGTCAGGGCTATTTCCAGCACAGTTTCGACGTCTATGGCCGCGAGGGCCAGCCTTGCCGCACCGAAGCCTGCACCGGCACCATCGCCCGTATTGTGCAGGGCGGACGATCCACCTTCTATTGTCCCCGCTGCCAGAAATAGCCGCGACCGATCGGGCCCTTTCCACCGGCATGGCGAGGGTCTAGACCTTGTCCCGACCTGTTGAAGTTCAAAGGAGCGCCTGATGGCCGACACCTATTCCACCCTGCTGGTCGAGCGTCACGCCGACGGTTATGCCGTGGTGACCTTGAACCGCCCCGAGGCACTGAATGCGCTGAACTCGCAGCTGCTGGGTGAGCTGGGTGACTTTCTGGAAACCGCCGCGACCGACGATGCCATTCGCGCGGTCGTCCTGACCGGCTCGGCCAAGGCTTTTGCCGCCGGTGCCGACATCAAGGAGATGTCGGACAAGTCGTACGCCCAGATGTATACGGAAAACTTCTTCGCCCGCGCTCATGACCGTGTAGCGAACTTCCGCAAGCCGATCATCGCGGCGGTTTCGGGCTATGCACTGGGCGGTGGCTGCGAACTGGCCATGCTGTGCGACTTCATCATCGCCTCCGACACGGCCAAGTTCGGCCAGCCGGAAATCAATCTGGGCGTCGCCCCCGGCATCGGCGGCTCGCAACGCCTGACCCGTGCCGTGGGCAAGGCCAAGGCCATGGACATGTGCCTGACCGCCCGCATGATCGACGCCGCCGAGGCCGAGCGTGCCGGTCTGGTATCGCGCGTGGTGTCCGGCGAGGAACTGCTGGACGAGGCCCGCAAGGCTGCCGCCAAGATCGCCTCCCAGTCGCCGCTGGCCGTCATGGCCAACAAAGAACTGGTCAATGCGGCCTTCGAGACCACCCTGGCGCAGGGTCTGCAGTTTGAACGCCGTCTGTTCCACTCCCTGTTCGCCTTTGACGACCAGAAGGAAGGCATGGCGGCCTTTGTCGAAAAGCGTAAGCCGGCCTTTACGGGTCGCTGATCGCTCCACACCTGTCGGGGCGGCGGGACTTGAATCCCCGTCCCGACTCAATTCGAGCGGCCTTGCGTTGACCGATTACTGGGTTTCCGCTATAGCCGCGCGCTCTTGAGATTTCATCGCCGTGGGCTCTTCTCGCTCGTGGCGCTTATCGTTCGAAGGTTTTTGAAATGGCTAACAACGCCGGCGCCCGCAAGGCGATCCGCAAGATCGAAGCGCGGACTGCAGTGAACAAGGCTCGCCGTACCCGCGTGCGCACCTACCTGCGCAAGTTCCAAGAAGCTGTCACCGGCGGCGACGTCGAAGCTGCCAAGGCAGCCTTCATCACCGCTCAGTCGGAACTGATGCGCGCTGTCTCGAAGGGCGTGGTTCATAAGAACACCGGCGCTCGTAAGGTCAGCCGTCTGGCCGCCCAGCTGAAGAAGCTGTCGGCCGCCTAAGTTCCTTCCTGTCGCGGACGTCTTTTTACAGACGTTTTCAGCGTACGGTTTGGACCTTAAGTGAAACACCCGCGTTACGGGTGTTGCAAGAAAATCGAACGATTTCAAAGGCGAGGCAGCGACAGTTGCCTCGCCTTCTTGCTTTTGGCGCTAAGTGGTTTTCTGCAGAGCCGCGATTAATTTCCGGCTCAGAAATCCGTTTTCCTCAAGCCCCATCGGGGTTTGCGCGAGTCAACAAATTTAAGTGCATTTCGCGACTCGAATCTGCGTTGATTCCCGCCCCGCTCTGAGTAAGTTCAAGGGGTAACGCACTTCCATCCCCAAGGATGAAGACGAAGGAAATCAAGGATTTCCCTCGGCGGTGATGTCTGTCTGTGAGAACGGCCCCACGTGTCAAACCCCTGTTTGGCGCGATAGGAGAAGTCGTCCCTGATGTCAGCACCTGAAGCCCGCGTTGCGACGGTGAACGATAAACAATTCTGGCGGGTGAATTCTAAGATGATCGGGGGCCTTGCAATGGGACAGATGACCGATCCAGATCGTATCTGGACGGAAGCGGCAGACCGCTTGAAGGCCGAAATCGGCGACGGTCCCTACAGCTCCTATATCGCGCCTTCGGCTGTGCGTGTGGACTCGGCAGGGAACCTGATCCTTGTCACCCCCACCGCCTATGCGCGCGACTGGGTCCGTCAAAACGCACTGCGTCGCATGAATGAACTGTGGCTGGGCCTGGACGGCCTGTCGCGTCGTCTGGACGTTCGTTGCCGCGCCGAGGTGGGTTCGATCCTGCCGTCGGTCGCTCGCGAGGCTCCGCGCCTCAACTCCATCAGCACGGCTCCGGCAACCGCTACGACCGCACCGACCTTTGCCGCCTCTGCCGACAGCGCCCGCGCCGTCCGCGCCGCAGGCCTGCAAGAGCGTCTGACCTTCGACACCTTCGTCGAAGGCCACGGCAATGCCTTTGCCCTGGCGATCGCCAAACAGGTTGCCTCGTGGGCCGATGGCCACTTCAATCCGGTGTTCTTCTGCGGCCCGTACGGCTATGGCAAGACCCACCTGCTGAACGCTATCGCCTGGGAGGCCCAGCGCCTGCGCCCGAACGCCAAGGTGGTCTACCTGACCGCCGAGCGTTTCCTGTCGACCTTCGTGCGCGCCATGCAGGACCGTTCGACCAACGCCTTCAAGGAAAGCCTGCGTTCGGCAGACATGCTGCTGATCGACGACGTCCAGTTCGTGGGCGGCAAGGCTTCCACCCAGGAAGAACTGCTGAACACGCTGACCGCCCTGATCGAGGACGGTAAGCGTATCGTTCTGTCGGCTGACCGCGCGCCGGTGGCCCTGACCGATATCGAGCCGCGCCTGCGCAGCCACATGGCCGCCGGCCTGACCTGCCCTGTCGAAGCCGCCGACCGCACCCTGAAGGTCGCCGTGGC
The DNA here is from genome assembly GCF_002419815.1 of Brevundimonas sp. UBA5713. GTDB lineage: Bacteria > Pseudomonadota > Alphaproteobacteria > Caulobacterales > Caulobacteraceae > Brevundimonas. Next base: position 26,403 of record NZ_DIGV01000049.1, read on the forward strand.
CCAGAACCGCCTGCGCGCGCTGGCCAAGCTGGGTGTCGTCTCGGGCGAGGCCCGTCCGGAAGTGCTGGAGCATATGGTGGATCGCACCCCCGGCTCGATGCGCGAGCTGGAAGGTGCCGTAAACACTCTGGCCGCTGTGGCCGGTGCCCGTCTGGCCACCCTGACCACGGATGAAGTTCAGGCCCTGCTGGGCACCTCCATGCGCGGTGGTCCGGAGCGTCGCATCACCGTCGACGAGATCCAGAAGACTGTCGCCGAGCATTTCAGCCTGAAACAGGCGGACCTGCTGAGCGAGCGTCGCACCCGCGCCATCGCCCGCCCGCGCCAGATCGCCATGTATCTGTGCAAGCAGCACACCACCCGTTCCTATCCGGATATCGGCCGTCGCTTCGGTGGCCGTGACCACACCACCGTGCTGCACGGTGTGCGCAAGATCGAGGAACTGCTGTCGCAAGACGAACAGATCGCCCGCGACGTGGAAGCCCTGACGCGCAAATTGCGCGGATAAGACTGGAATGTCGCGTAAACTGCGCGGCTAAGGCTGAACCCACCCCGATGAAGGCCGCGCCCGTCCAAGGCGCGGCCTTTTTCTTTGGTCCTGTGGATTTTCAGCGTCTTTTGGGGGCGAAGCGGACAAGCAGGGCGGCTGAACCGTTGCTCCTTGCGCTCAATCCGCTAGTGTCACCGTCCATATATTTCGATCAGGGGCGTCTATCCTGATCGCGACCGGGCGAGACCACATGCAGCTGACCATCGAACGTTCCGCGCTTCTCCGGGCTCTGGGCCACGTCCAGAGCGTTGTCGAGCGTCGCAACACTATTCCGATCCTGTCGAACGTGCTGCTGACGGCGGGTCGCGACCGCCTGTCTTTCGCGGCTACCGATCTCGACATGGAAATGGTCGACGAGGCCGAAGCGCAGGTGAATGTCGAGGGCCAGATCACGGCTCCGGCGCACACCCTGTATGAAATCGTCCGCAAGCTGCCCGATGGTGCCGAGGTCAGCCTGAGCTATTCGGGCGATGATCCCCGTCTGGTGGTCGCTGCAGGTCGCTCCAAATTCAATCTGCCGGTGCTTCCCGCCGGTGACTTCCCAGTCATGTCCAACGAGGCCTCGGGCGCACGCTTTACCCTGCCCAAGGAAGATCTGGCCCGCCTGATCGACAAGACCCGTTTCGCCGTCTCGACCGAAGAGACGCGCTATTATCTGAACGGCCTGTACCTGCACACCGTGGCCGATGGCGGCATTCCGCTGCTGCGCGCCGTGGCCACCGACGGCCACCGTCTGGCGCTGGCCGAAACCCCGGCACCGGAAGGCGCTGCGGGCGGTCCGGGTGTGATCGTACCGCGCAAGACCGTGGATCAGGTCCGCCGCTTGCTGGACGATGGCGCAGGCCCTGTCGAGGTTCAGGTCTCGGCGCAGAAAATCCGTTTCGAGTTCGGTGAAGCCAGCCTGACCTCCAAGGTCATCGACGGCGCCTTCCCCGACTATCTGCGCGTCATCCCCAAGGGCAATGACAAGCAAGCTGACATAGACAACAGCCTGTTCGCCAAGGCCGTCGACCGCGTGGCCACCATCTCGGCTGAAAAGAGCCGCTCGGTGAAGCTGGCTTTCGACAACGACCGCGTGAAACTGACCGTCCGCAACATGGAAGCCGGTCAGGCCGAGGAAGAGGTCGAAATCGGCTATTCGGACGAGCCGTTCGAAATCGGCTTCAACGCCCGCTATCTGCTGGACGTGGCTGGTCAGATCACCGGTGAGATCGCCACCTTCAAATTCGCCGATCCGGCCAGCCCGACGCTGGTCCTCGATCCGGCAGACGTTGGCGTTCAATACGTGCTGATGCCGCTGCGGGTATAGTCGCCCCGCGTAAGGATCCTTAAAGGCCCGTCCAAACCGGACGGGCCTTTGTTTTATGAGTGCCGGTTCCTGAATTTCCACTTCATCGACAGAACGACTGCGGCCATGACGAGGGCACAGGCATTGGCAAAAGTCACAGGCCAGGCCTCGGTCATAAGTCCGTAGGCAACCCACAGACTGAAGCACGTCACGGTAAGGGCGTAGGTTTTCAAACTGACGGCGGAAGCGTCGCGCTCTTTCCAAATCTTGAAAGCTTGGGGCACGAAGCTTGCTATCGAGCACAAAGCGGCCGCTGTGCCCACGACATTGGCACCGATCTCGCTCATTGATCGCGCTTACAATAATACATCGCTGACCCTTCGAAACAGGACGCTGATATCTGCGCCAAGGAAGGTGCCACAATCGCGAGCAGCGGGATCGGCAGTTTCGGGCGATGAAATGTCTGGGCCATGATGGTCTCCTCGACCAATCCAATGCCCGACAGTTTTGGTGGGTTCGACTTGCTCTCCACATGTCCATTACAGAGCACGGGCCTGCATCTGGTAGGGGCGCGCAGCATTAGGCTATAGACGCTTCCTAATAGCCCCCGGCCTGCGCCGTCTCGGTAACCCTGACATTTGATAACCTCCCTCGCCATTACCGACTTTCGCTCTTACAGCGCGGCCCGTCTGGAATTATCCGGCGGGCCGGTTGTGCTGTTTGGACCGAATGGTTCGGGCAAGACCAATCTGCTGGAGGCGATCAGCCTGCTAACGCCGGGCAAGGGACTGCGTAGCGCGACAGCCGCCGAGATGGGCCGGCGCGAGCCGGGCGAGGCTATGGGTCGTCCATGGGGCGTGGCGGCGACACTGGAGACCACAGACGGCGAGCTGAAGATCGGTACGGGCGTCCAGACCATGGGCCCGTCCGCGCGCCGGATCGTACGTATCGATGGCGAGACCGCCCCGCCGGGACGGATGCTGGACCACCTGCGCCCCGTCTGGGCCACGCCCGAACAGGACCGGCTGTTTTCAGACGCGCGTGGCGACAGGCTAAAGTTTTTCGACCGGCTGGTATTCGCCGCCAATCCCGACCACGCGGCGACCATCTCCAACTATGAAAAGGCGCTGCGCGAGCGTCTGCGTCTGCTGACCGACGAGGATCGCGCCGCCGATCCTTTGTGGCTGGATGCGCTGGAGGCCCGCCTGTCAGAGGCCGGTGCGCGCGCCGCCGTCTCTCGCGTGTCTGCGCTGAAGGCCTTGCAGGACGGTATTGACGCCCGCGCCGACCGACCCTTCCCGCAGGCGGATTTGGGACTGGAAGGTCCTGCCGAGCAAATGGCCAAGGACGGGGCCGACGAGGCCGACATCCTGTCCATGCTGGGTGAGGGATTTGCCCGCGCCCGCGCGCGTGATGGCGCAGCCGGTCGCAGCCTGTTTGGCCCCCATCGCACCGATCTGACCGCGCTCCACCGCGAAAAGAACCGTCCTGCCGCCGAGGGGTCATCGGGTGAGCAAAAGGCCTTGGTGCTGAACCTCATTCTGGCCCAGACCGCACGTCTGGCCGCAGGGACGGCCAAGCCCGTTCTGCTGCTGGACGAAGCCCCCGCGCACCTTGATGAAGGCCGCCGTGCAGCCCTGTTCGACGAGATCGAAGCGCTTGGCCTTCAGGCCTTCATGACCGGCACGGAGCGGCCTTTATTCAGCGCGCTGGAAAACCGCGCCCAGTTCGTGGCCGTTAGCCCGCAAGGACTGGACTGACCCCCCGCGCGAACAGACCGTAAAAAGCCTTCAAAAGCTGGCTTTTCCTGCCCAATTTCCTATATATGACATGCTTCGCCGCAGAGTGATTTGCCAAGCGATGCCGACGGCCTTCGGGTTGTCATTTCCCTGTCCGCACCGCGGACCCTGAGCCGACGTTTTCATGACCGAACAGACTGCTCCCGCGCCAGAGTACGGCGCCGATTCCATCAAGGTTCTCAAAGGCCTGGATGCCGTGCGCAAGCGCCCCGGCATGTACATCGGTGACACGGATGACGGTTCGGGCCTGCACCACATGGTGTACGAGGTGGTGGACAACGCCATCGACGAAGCGCTTGCGGGCCACGCCGATCTGGTGACTGTCACCCTCAACGCCGACGGTTCGTGCACCGTGACCGACAACGGTCGCGGCATTCCGGTGGGCATCCACGAGGAAGAAGGCGTCTCGGCGGCAGAAGTCATCATGACCCAGCTGCACGCGGGCGGTAAGTTCGACCAGAACTCCTATAAAGTTTCGGGCGGTCTGCACGGTGTGGGCGTTTCGGTTGTGAACGCCCTGTCGGACTATCTGGAACTGGTCATCTATCGCGATGGCAAGAAGCACCACATGCGCTTCGAGCGCGGCGACACCGTCAAGTCGCTGGAAGTCGTCGGCGATGCGCCGTTGCGCACCGAAGGGGCCAAGGCCGGCCAACTGCTGACGGGTACCGAGGTCACCTTCTATCCGTCGGTCACCACCTTCCGCTTTATCGAATTCGATTTCAAAACGCTGGAACACCGCCTGCGCGAGCTGGCCTTCCTGAACTCCGGCGTGCTGATCAAGCTGCGCGACAATCGCCCCGCCGAGCCGATCGAGAGCGTGCTGCACTATGAAGGCGGCGTCGAAGCCTTCGTGCGTCACCTCGACAAGTCGAAGAACCCGATCCTGAAGGATGTCATCACCATTCAGGGCCAAAAGGACGGCATCGAGGTCGACTGCGCCCTGTGGTGGAACGACAGCTATCACGAGACGATGCTGTGCTTCACCAACAACATCCCCCAGCGTGACGGCGGTACCCACCTTTCAGCCTTCCGTGCCTCGCTGACGCGCGTGATGGGCAGCTACATCGACCAAGCCGGTGCGGCGAAAAAGGAAAAGGTCTCGGTTTCGGGTGAAGACGCCCGCGAAGGCCTGACCTGCGTGCTGTCGGTCAAGGTGCCCGATCCGAAGTTCAGTTCGCAGACCAAGGACAAGCTGGTCTCGTCCGAAGTGCGCCCCGCAGTGGAAAATCTCTGCTCGGAAGGCCTGTCGACCTGGTTCGAGGAACACCCGACCGAAGCCAAGATGATCGTGTCCAAGATCGTCGAGGCTGCCGCCGCCCGTGAGGCCGCCCGCAAGGCGCGCGAGCTGACCCGCCGCAAGTCGGTGCTGGAAATCAGCTCCCTGCCGGGCAAGCTGGCAGACTGTCAGGAACGCGATCCGGCCAAGGCCGAACTGTTCATCGTGGAGGGTGACTCCGCAGGTGGCTCGGCCAAACAGGCCCGTAACCGCGAAAATCAGGCCGTCCTGCCGCTGCGCGGTAAGATCCTGAACGTGGAGCGCGCCCGCTTTGACCGCATGCTGTCGTCAGACACCATCGGCACGCTGATTTTGGCGCTGGGCACCGGCATTGGCCGCGATGACTTCAACGCCGACAAGCTGCGCTATCACAAGATCATTCTGATGGCCGATGCGGACGTCGACGGCGCGCACATCCGTACGCTTTTGTTGACCTTCTTCTATCGCCAGATGCCGGAACTGATCGAGCGCGGTCACATCTACATCGCCCAGCCGCCGCTCTATAAGGTCTCCAAGGGCAAGCAGCATCGCTACATCAAGGATCAGGCGGAAATGGACGCCTATCTGATCGATGAAGGCTGTGCCGACGCCACGCTGGAAACGGCAAATGGCGAGGTTCGCGCCAGCCGCGACCTGCAGGAACTGGTCCGTGAGGCCAAGGCCTTCAAGGCCGGTGTGGACCGTCTGGCCACCCGCGCCCCGGCCTTTGCCATCGAGCAAGGCGCGCTGTCGGGTCTGTTCGATGAAGACAACGGCGAGCTGCTGGAACGCGCCCAGCGCGCTGCAGCGCGTCTGGACCTCTATAACGAAGATGGCGATGGCCCGTGGTCGGGCGAGTTGGCCGCTCAGGGCGGCGTGGCTTTCAGCCGCGTACGTCGCGCCGTGAACGAGACTGTGGTGCTGGATGAAGTGCTGGGCCGTTCGATGGACGCGCGTCGCCTCGGTGAACGTGCCGCCGCCTTTGACGGCCTGTTCGCCAAGCCCGCCACTTTCCGCCGCAAGGACAAGACGGTGATCGTGCGTGGTCCGCTGGACCTGCTGGCCGCTGTTCTCGACGCCGGCAAGAAGGGCATTGCCATCCAGCGCTATAAGGGTCTGGGCGAAATGAACCCCGACCAGCTGTGGGAAACCACGCTGGACGCCAACGCCCGCACCTTGCTGCAGGTCAAGGTCGACCACGCAGACGAAACCGATGACTTGTTCGCCAAACTGATGGGCGACGTGGTGGAACCCCGTCGCGAGTTCATTCAGGAAAACGCCCTCGACGCCGCCGTCGACGCCTGATTTTCCGGCCCAAGCCGCAAAGCAAAAGGACCAGCCAATGGCTGGTCCTTTTTTCTTGGGACTTTCAAGAAGCGCCCCTCCGGAGAGGATCCGAGGGGGCCAACTTGTGTCCAGCGCCTAGAATTTGACGCTGAAGCGACCGAACAGGCGATTGTTGGAGTAGTCCGACGAATGAGTGCCGGCGTAGCCAATATCGAAGGCCGTGCGCTCGGTGGTTTGCACATTGACCGACACGGAGGTTTGCAGGGCGTCTCCGGCCAGAGACTGTCCGGTGACATCAAATACCGGACCATCGGCGAAGCGGGCTTTGTACACCGCACCATCGTCGTTCAGGTTCTCGGTCCACGCCAAATGGCCCACCAGCGTCAATGCCGGACGGCCATTGCCCCCCGCGACCAAGGTGCGGCTGCGGATACCGGCCGTCAGCAGGTCTGCCGTTTCGCTGAAGTCACCTGACAGGGCCGCATCGCCGCCTGTCTCTCGCACATCGGCGCTGTAGTCGACGCGCGTGTAGTTCACATAGGGCTCCAGCGCGGTCGAGCCGATGTTGCGACTCCATGCCCCTTCTACATAGGCCTGCCAGCCATCACCGTCATAGTCACCGGTCAGGCGTTCGGAGAAGGCGTTGAGCTGCACACCACGGCGCGTGTCAGAGTTGGTTTCGAACCACGAGCCACCGGCGCGCAGGGCAAACTCGCCTAGCGTCGCACCGCCATACACACCCACATGACGAGAACGGGTCTTGGCGCTGCTGCTCAGACGGTGACGATCCAGCTCAGAGGTGTTTTCGCCATAGGCGATACCGAAGTGGCCGCGCTCCACCGTCTTGTCGATGCTGACGGCAAAGCCGTTGCCCTCGCTGCGGAAGCGCGCATGTTCCGTCGTGCCGTCAAATCGTCCCTCGCTATGAACACCCGATGCCCAGAAGTTCAGGCCGCGGGCATTGAGCGGGGTCGAAAGACCGGCCACCGGTGCCCCGCGACCACGATCCAGCATCGCATCGCGGATCAACTGCGTATCTGCCGTCGCCACAGCGCCCAGTGAGGCGTGAACCTCGCCGGTCAGGCTATAGAGTGCCCGGCTTACGGCCTCAAAGCTGCCGTCCAGAATGGCATCCTCAAGGGCCAGGTTGCCGCTGCTGTTCGCCGCCGTCATGGCGTCGAGCGCTGTGCCCACGGCGCGCTGGTTGGCGTTTTCGCCAGCCGAGGCGATACTGACGTCATTGCGCAGCAGCGTCATATAGACAGCATCGTCTGTGTATCTAAGCGACGGCGTCAGGAAGGCCAGATCGCTGGTCGCGCCTTCGAACTGGCCCGTCACGCCACCGGCCGAAGTCAGTATCTCCATGTCCTTGACGCGCAGGTTCCATACGCCTTGGTCAGCCTTGAGGATGACACTGCCACCTTCCAGCGTGGTCGCCCCTTGAACCGCCAGCTTGGAATGCGGGGTGCCGTTCACGCCGGAGCGGACCCAGAGATAGGACCCCGGCAAGAACTCAGCGTCACCCGTGACCGTCAGGGTGCCAAAGGGATTGTCGCTGTTACCCGGCGCGACAACACCACCCGCGTCGGCCACCAGGGATGCCAGCGAACCGGTGCCGCCGATGATACCGTTCGCTGCCACGGTCGACACAGAACGAGTGATCTCCCCGTCAACCGTCAGCAAGCCTCCTTCGACACGTGTCGGTCCGGTGTAGGAGAGCGATCCGGTCAGCTGCAACTCGCCGCCGCCGACCTTGGTCAGCCCACCGATGTCGTCCGGATTACGTTCGCGGACGATGGCCGAATAGTGATCAATCGCGTCGGTAATATCATTGGACCAGACATCCTTTGTACCACCGGCCACGGCCACTTCGCGCACAGCCCGCAGCGCGCTGGGGCCGTTCAGAGCGTCGCCCATTTGCGGCACGCCCCATCCCGCACGGATATCGACACCTTCTTCTTCGATATCGCGACCGCTGGAAAGCAGAATGTCGGTGATGAGGCCTGACCCATATTCCGGGAACTGTTCGATCAGTAGAGCGGTAAACCCCGAGATGTTCGGCGCTGCCATAGAGGTGCCACTGAAAGCCGCATAACCGGGCCTAACCTCGCTCATGTACTGCCGATAGGTCGGCAGGAACTGAGCGCGGTAGGCTTCGATGATCGCCGCAGCGTCAGCTTGCTCCATGAACTCCAGAGCACCCACCCCCATCTCGTAGATGAAATCGACTTCTACGCCGATCATCGAGCCCGGGTCTAAATAGAATGCGTAAAACACCGACATGAACTCGGACATTTCCCGGCCAATGCGGTTGGCTTCGGCCTCTGCATCAAACTCGACGCCATTTGCCTCTGCATCCGCCTTGGCGACCGCAAAGTCCTCAAAGAACGCATAGATTTGGGTCGCCAGGCCGAGGGCTGTGCTCTGACGATACCCCGCCATAAATGCCGGATAGGTAACGAGAGTCTGATAGGGAAAATCAGCCGCCCATTGGGCATTATCGAAATCGTAGTCGGTTATGCTTGATACGATATCCGTGCCCGGACCCGCCAGGCACCACGTCGCGGCGTGTCCGCAGAGATTGCTACCATTTTGTATGTCCTGCGCATCGTAGTTTGCGACAGTCAGGAAGTTCGATTTCACTTCGGGTACAAAATGCGGGGTCATCCCCCACTGGGTCGCGTGGAGCTGTCCTTCGTTACCCGCCGAGAACACGACAATGGCGTCTGAATCGACGACGGCTTGCCAGTTTTGCCTCGTAATGGTCGGCACAACGCCTGCAAATCGCGCCTCCATGTCTTCGAGAGATGCGTCATATCTCAAGTTGGGAAAGTCGGAGCTTCTGATCGGAACGCCCCAACTATTGTTGATAATCCGCGCGTGTTGTCCTTCTGCAATCTTGACCAGATTGTCCACGCTGCCAGCGATGGGCTCGCCTTTGAATAACGCCTCCAAGAACGCATAGTTCTGTCCAAGAAAATGGATGGTGGACGAGTATATATCAGCGTTATAGGCATTGCCGAACATGGGCTGGTCTGCGAGGCGCCGCCCGACAGCGGTGCCCGCTACGTGCGTCCCATGGTTGTGCCATGGTTCCTCGCTGGAGATTGACCCAAAGTTTCCCAGGGCGTCACTGGTCTCCGTATCCAACCCGTTGTTGCGTCCCTGAAACAAGGGATGGTCCCAGTACACACCACTATCGTTAACGCCTACAGTGACACCCTTGCCGCTCAGGCCGCGCGCATAGGCGTGTTCCAGACCAAGATAACCTTTGGAATAGTCGACGGCGAACTGCGCATCTTCGCGCCACGATTGAATAGCCGCCTCATAGTCCGAGGTACGGGTGCCATCCGCCATCACATATGGCAGCTCGGCTGGCACGTCCTGGGCGGCCACACTGCCCGCCGCCAGCAATACAGTGCTGGCCACCGCCGACATCAGAAGCTTCTTGTAGTGAAACAAAGCTTACCCTCCAAAGAGTTGAACACGACAAAGCGCGTTCGCGTAGTGAGGGTATTAAATCAAAAATAAGGCAAGCTGAGCCGTGGTTATTTATGGATCTTTTGCATTTATATTATGATGAAATCGCGATCTATATAGCTAAGTTAGAATTATATTCTATTTTGGAAGCGTAAATCGCCAATATTTAGAATATTGTTTCGGCACTTATAGTTCACTTTTTGGCCGGTGCCAAATAGTCGGCCATTTCATCGAACTCCTTCAGGAATACATTCCGGAGCTCGTCGCGTTCCATGATGATTTCGTGCTTGGCACCATCGATCTCGACATAACGACCGCGCCCCAAACGGCGGGCGGCCCAGCGCGCGGTGTGCTTCCATACCAGTACGTCGTCGCAGGCCTGCACCACACAGACAGGCACCTTCACCGATTTGAGCGCCCTCGGCTTCAAGGCCCGCTCGCCCGCGTCCAGCCCAAAACCCAGCCAGCCCCAAGTGGGCGCACCGATAGCCAGGTGCGGACAGGCAAACAACTGCTGCTGCCAAAGGTCGTAACGGGCGCGGTCGGACGTCAGCGCGTCATCCTCGAAAGTGGTGTCGAACGGATCTTCGGCCTCATCCAGCACATAGTCACCACCCTTGCCGTTACGCAGGGCCCAGCGCACCGCCAGCTTCACCGACCACATCGACCGCTTCCCGGTCTTGATGCGCAGCATGGGACTGCTCAGCAGAGCACCCGCCAGACGCTCGTCACCCGATTGCAGCGACAGAAGATTTAGCACCCCGCCCATGGAGTGGCCGATCATGATCCACGGCTTGGGGGCCTGCTGTTCATAGGCATCCAGCAGGCGTGAATAGTCGTCCAGAAACTCTTCGACAGCACGGGCATGGCCGCGCAGGCGATCCGGCAATAAGCGCGCCGACAGCCCCTGCCCGCGCCAGTCATGCGCCAGCACGCAGAAGCCGCGCGCCAACAGATTGCCGATCAGCTCATAGTATTTCTCGATCGGCTCGGTGCGACCGGGACTGATGATGACGGTGCCGCGCGGGGTTTGGGCCTGAAGCACCGACGGCGTCCAGAAGGCCGCGCGCAAACGCAATCCGCCTGCTCCGCGAAACCAGTCGGCCTGACCTCCGGGCGGAGGCGTGGCACCGGGGACCCCCATCAACGGCGCTTGGGCGGCAAAACCAGCTTGGCGGGTCACTCGGGCTTCCTGAATTTGAGGGTCATGCGGTCGGACTCGCCGATCTCGTCATATTTGGAATGGTCAAAATCGAGGTTCGGCGGCTCACCCGGTGCAGAAGAGCGACGGGTCGGCGGCAGGGTATCCACTCCGAACGGGTGATCTTTCGTGTCTGCCGGATTGGCGTTGATCTCGGAGGATTCGACAAAGACGAACCCTGCCTCCTCGGCCAGCTGGCGCACAAAGGCTTCTTGCACATAGCCATTGGCCGCTGCCGGATCCTGATCTTCGTCCGGCCCCAGACGGTGCTGTTCAACGCCCAGAATACCGCCGGGACGCAAGGCCGCAAAGGCATCGTCGAACGCCTTTTCGGCAAGGCCCGCCGCCATCCAAACGTGAATATAGCGCATGAACAGTACCAGATCGGCCGTACCGGGAACTTCAACCACCGATCCCGTCGTGGCTCCGAAATGGGTAAACTCGACCGTGCCATACAGTTTGCGGTCAGATTCAAGGCGAGCCTTCAGTGCGTTATTGACGGCCACCTGCGCGGGGTCTGCCCCCTCGCCCTCGGCAAAGCCGGCGCACACCATCTTGCCGCGCCCCTTGTTCAGATAGGGGGCGATGATGTCGGTGTACCATCCACCACCGGGCCAGAAGTCCACCACCTTCATCGTCGGCTGCAAGCCGAAGAAGCGCAGGGTTTCCATCGGATGGCGGTACTGGTCGCGAGCCTTGTCGGCGGCGCTACGCCACGGTCCCTCGACCGCCCATTCCAGCGACCCTTCGGGTGCGGTCGACACCGGTTCCTCAGGCGCATCCAGCGCCTCTGGTGCCGGCTCGGCTTCTTTTTTGCGACCACAGGCTGACGTGCCAATCAGTGCACAGGCTGCGGCCCCGCCTAGAAACAGGCGCCGTGACGTCCACTCGATCATCGCGTCTCTCCGCCCAGAAAACTCGTAATCACCATAGTTCGGGCTCCCGACTAGAACGCTTCTGCCGAGGCGTCAAAACCCCAGAGGTCGAAGCCCATTGCCCGATCACTGTGCGGTGGCGGGTTTCCGCAACAATAGCGTCATTCGGTCGCTCTCGCCGATGGCGTCCAGAGCGGCGCGTTCGTCTGCACTCAGGGTGCGCCCGTCCTGTCCGCTACGGCGAACCGGCGGCAGGCTCCAGACGCCGAACGGATGGTTTTTTGTATCCTTCGCATTGGCGTTGATTTCGCTGCGGCCAACCAACTCAAAGCCCGCCTGGCGGGCCTGATGGATCACCCAGCTTTCCGGCACATAGCCGGTCGCCACCACATCGGCGACGTTTACGCCATCGAGGCTGCGATGCTGTTCGATGGCCAGCACACCGCCCGGCTTCAACGCCTTGAAGAAGGCTTGCAGATAGCCATCCACCACACCGGCACGGTGCCAGTTGTGAAAGGCGCGCGCCACCACGACCATGTCGGCGGTGTTGTCGTCCACGCCCATGCCTTCCAGCGGGCGGTTCACCGGTACATAGGTGCCGCCTGTCTGTGCGGCATAAGGCTCGAGGATATTGCGCCACCAGCCTGCGCGACCCGGCTCGATCTCGACCACCGTCAGCCCCGGTTGCAGGCCCCAGAAGGTCAGTGTCTCAAGCGGATGGCGATGGGCGTCGCGCGCCTTGTCGGCGGCCGGGCGGGTTTCTGCCGCCAGCACTGACTGCAGAACTGTATCTTCGGAATACTGCGGCATCTCCATTTGCAGGCCCTGCCGCTGGGGCAGATTGGCCGGAAAACTCGTAGGCGGCGTTTGAGCCGAAACCACCGCAGGAGCGGTCACGGTAAGGGTGAGGGCGCAGGCACCTAAAAGGATGGATCGCACAACCGGCTCCGTGAGTGACGTTTTCATTCAGTGACGATTGTTAAGCCGCTTTGCGCTGACAGCAAGGCGCAGAAAACCGCATTTCGACCTCTTGCGCGCGAAAAACGGCTTCCTAACTCATTCGTGAAGGCGCCGCTGTCGGGCCTTCCAGTTCCCGCGGGGCCGAGCACGGACCGCAGGCGCTGACACCCACCGCTAGCCGGGGCAAATCGCCGGCTGGCTCAACCTTGCTGATCCATCAGGAGGATTGCAGATGCGTACTTATGATTTCACCCCGCTGATGCGCACCGCCGTCGGTTTTGACCGTCTGGCCCGCCAAATCGAGTCGGCTGCCCGCAACAGCCAGGAAACCGGTTGGCCCCCCTACAATATCGAAGCTCTGGGTGAAGACGCCTATCGCATCGAAGTCGCTGTCGCCGGTTTCAGCCCCGATGAACTGATCATCGAGGCCAAGGAAAACCTGCTGACCGTCACCGGCAAGAAGGCTCCGCAAGACGAAACCGTCGAGCGCACCTTCCTGCATCGCGGTCTGGCCGAACGCGATTTCGAGCGCCGCTTCCAACTGGCCGACTATGTGGTCGTGAAGGGCGCAGCCCTGAACAACGGTCTGCTCAGCATCGAACTGCAACGCGAACTGCCCGAGGCCCTGAAGCCCCGCCGCATCGAGATCGCTGACGGTTCGTCGCTGATCGAAGCCAAGACGGTCGAGAGCAAGAAGGCCGCTTAAGGCGCGCCGTCCCTCCTCTTTCTCCCCCGCGTAAAAGACTGGCGGCCTTCCTTCGGGAGGACCGCCTTTTCTTTTGCATTAGCCTTGAGCCATGGCGTGAACCTGCGCCGCCGATAGGCCCCTCAGGCTTTCCAGCTTGGTACCGGTCAGATCGGCACCGCGCAGTTGGGCCCCGTGCAAGGTGGTCCGGCTAAGGTCGGCATCGTTCAATCCGGCGCGTTTCAAATCGGCCCCTGACAGATCGGCACCGCGTAGGTTTGCCCCCGTCAGGTCCGCAGGCAGCAGACGGTCGGCGGCCAGCAACAAAGGCCCTAACTGGGCCTCGCGCAAATCCGAACCATTCAGACGCGCCCTCGCCAGACGTGCCCCGCGCAGATCGGCGCGCCGCAGATTGGCGGCACGCAGGTCGGCCCCTTCCAACTGGGCTCCCTGCATCTGTACGCCTTCCATGTCGAGGCCATAGAAGATGGCCCGTTTAGCCGAGAGGGCGGTCAGGTTCAGGCCTGCGATTGAATCCAGCGGCCGCAAGTCTACGCCATCGAACACGGAGGGTTGCCCCTCGCGACCGCCCGTTTCGCACCATAGGGCGTGGACGCGCAGCATGTCCGCGGCGGGCAGGGCATCGACAGGTTCACCAGCGGACGATGTATCGGTCAGGGCCCCGTCCATATTGGCTCCGTCGGTCCGCCACATGGTGGCCGTCACACCCACCAGTACGGCGTCGGTGAGGTCGGCTCCCGAAAGATCGGCCCCCGACAGGTCGGCACCGGCCAGATCCGCGCCCTTGAACGTGGCCTGCTTCAGATTGGCGCGAACCAGTTTGCAGTCCCTCATGACTGCGTCGGTAAAGTCGGCGGCGATGGCGACGATGCCGGTCAGGCGCGAGCGCTGGAGATTGGCGCCGGACAGATTGGCCCCCTGGGCCTGGGTATCCGAGCGTTTCTGCGCCTCGATGACGCGAAAACCCAATTTGGCATCGGAAGCGGCAATCGTGCCTTCGCGCAGATCGGCCTCGAACATGTCGGCCCCCGACAGGTCGGCACCGCGCAAACAGGCCCCGCGCAGATCGCTGCGGCGCAGGCTGGCGTCGGTCAGGTCGACATCCTGCATGTCGGCCCCGAAAAACGTGGCATTGTCCAGCTTGGCCCCGTTCAGGCGAGTGCCGATCAGACAGGCTGCCGTAAAGTCGGCGTCGGCCAGATTGCGCCCACGCAGGTCAAGCCCGCTCAGATCCATCCATGCAAAAACAGCCCGCGCCCCACCGGGGCGGGCCTGCCACAGCCGGTCGTGGCGCAGGCAGATAGCGTCGGCTTCGGCCTGACTCAGCTTTTTTCGGGTCGAAGACACCGTATCGTTCATAGGGTTAATGATCGCACGATGCCGATTAAGGAACCTTTGCTTTAAGGTTCGTCTATTCGGTCAGCAGGCCTTGTGCGCGAAGGGCTTCAGCCAGCTCTCCCTCGGCAGTCCAGACGCGGGTGTAGCCCGCCTCGCCAAGGCGAGCCAGTTCGCCGGCCAGATCGGCGCGCGGAGAGGCGGCAAATCGGGCATCAAAACCCTGCCCGTCGGCGCTGATGCGCACCATGGGCCGCCCCGTTTCAAGGCGGTGGAGGAAGCCTTCGGACAGGACAGCAGCGTCGTCTTCCAGCACACCGGCGACCACGTCCAGCCCTTCGGACTGAAGGCGCTCTACCCCTCGGCCCGAAGCAAAGGGCGAGGGATCAAAGGCAGCGATAACCACCTTGGTGATACCCGCCTCGGTCAGGAAATGAGCGCAGGACTTGCGCCCCGAAGAGCGTGCCCCGCACGGCTCCAGCGTCACATAGGCGGTTGCGCCCTTGGCAGTTTCGCCCGCCGCAGGAACGGCTTGTTCCTCGGCATGGGGACGACCGCCCGGAGCAGTGGCCGCCTCGGCAACTATCTCGCCATCCTTGACGATGACACAGCCCACTGCCGGATTCGGCCAGGTGCGCCCC
The DNA here is from genome assembly GCF_002419815.1 of Brevundimonas sp. UBA5713. GTDB lineage: Bacteria > Pseudomonadota > Alphaproteobacteria > Caulobacterales > Caulobacteraceae > Brevundimonas. The sequence continues at coordinate 41,783 of NZ_DIGV01000049.1, forward strand.
ATGTTTTGCTTCGCCAACTCAATGGCGCGGCGCATGAATTGGGCGTCCTGTGCGGTTCCGGCAGTGGTCATGATCAGGCGAGGTCCTAGGCGATGGAAGGGAGCGGCTTGGCGCGGCCCGCATCGAGGTAACGCGCCGACACCGGCTTCAAATCAGCGTCCAACTCGATGTCCAGCGGGTTGCTGGTCGGGATTTCCACATCGATGATCTCTTCGTTCGACAGGCCAAACAGAAGCTTGACGATGGCACGCAGCGAGTTGCCGTGCGCCGCGATGAGGACATTCTCGCCAGCCTTGAGGCGCGGAGCGATTTCGGCGTCCCAGTACGGCTGCACGCGGTCCAGCGTGGTTTTCAGGCTTTCGGTGTCCGGAATAGCCTTGCCGACATAGCGTTCGTCATTGGCGAAGCTGTATTCGCTGTCGGCGGCCAGCGGCGGCGGCGGCACATCATAGGATCGGCGCCAGATCTTGACCTGATCGTCACCGTGCTTGGCAGCGGTTTCGGCCTTGTCGAGGCCGGTCAGCCCCCCATAATGGCGCTCGTTGAGACGCCAGTCGGCGATGGTCTCGACATCGTTATAGCCTGCGGTCTCCAGCGCGATCGCGCCCGTGCGCATGGCGCGAGTCAGCACCGAGGTAAACATGACCGACGGCTTGAAACCGGCCTCGGCAATCAGTTCGCCGCCCTTGCGGGCCTGTGCTTCGCCTTCTTCGGTCAGGTTGACATCAACCCAGCCGGTGAAGCGGTTTTCAAGGTTCCACTGGCTTTGGCCATGGCGAAGCAGGATCAGACGAGACATTGAGCACTCCGTTATTCAAAGGCATGGCTATGCAGCGTCACCCTTCGGGTCAAGGCTGTATTCGCCGTTGGTCACAAAGGTTCGCTTTACGACGGATGTGACAAGCGGTTGCATGACCATGGTCGCCAATGGTCTAAGACAGCCGACCCATGGCGCGCGCGCGTGCTGCTTCCCCTAAAAGTCAACGACGGACCCGAGATGTTGAAACCGCGACAGGACCTCAAGCCGAATACGGCGACCTATGAGACCCAAGCTCTGGTGAAGCCCACCGGATTCCGCGAATACGATGCGCGCTGGATTCTGGAAAAAGAAATCAACCTGCTGGGTATTCAGGCACTGGGTTTGGGTCTGGCGACCTATGTGCATGAACAGGGCATCGCGCCGAAGATCGTCATCGGTCACGATTTCCGCAGCTATTCTCTGTCGGTCAAACAGGCTCTGACTATCGGCCTATTGCAAGGCGGGATGGAAGTGCTGGATATCGGTCTGGCCCTGTCGCCGACCGCCTATTACGCCCAGTTTGCGCTGGATGCCCCGTGCGTGGCCATGGTCACCGCCAGCCACAATGAAAACGGCTGGACCGGCGTAAAGATGGGCGCGAACAAGCCGCTGACCTTTGGTCCGGACGAGATGACCCGCCTGAAAGAGATCGTGCTGAACGGTCTGGGCGTGGAGCGCGCGGGCGGCACCCTGACCCGCGTTGAAAACTTCGCCGAGCAGTACATCGCCGATGTCGCCACCAAGGCGCAGATCAAGCGCCCGCTGAAAGTCGTGGCCGCCTGTGGCAACGGCACCGCCGGTGCCTTTGCGCCCGAGGCCTTGCGCCGCATGGGTGTCGAGGTGATCGAGATGGATACCGATCTCGACTACACCTTCCCCAAATATAACCCGAACCCCGAAGACCACGCCATGCTGGTGCAGATGGCGGCCAAGGTAAAAGAAACCGGTGCCGACCTAGCGCTCGGCTTCGACGGTGACGGCGACCGCTGCGGCGTTGTCGATGATACGGGCGAGGAAATCTTCGCCGACAAGATCGGCCTGATGCTGGCGCGTGACCTGTCGGCGGTCTATCCGCACTCGACCTTCGTGGTCGATGTGAAATCGACCGGCCTGTACAAGACCGACGAGGTGCTGAAGGCCAATGGAGCCAATACTGTCTATTGGAAGACCGGCCACTCCTACATCAAGCGCAAGACCGCCGAGATCGGCGCTCTGGCGGGCTTTGAAAAGTCGGGCCACTTCTTCATGGCGGGCGAGTTGGGCCATGGCTATGACGATGGCCTTGTCGCTGCCGCTGCCGTTCTGGCCATGCTGGACCGCAACCCCGACAAGAAACTGTCGGAGCTGAAACAGGCCCTGCCGCCCGCCTATACCAGCTTGACCATGTCGCCCCATTGCGATGACGAGCTGAAGTATGATGTGCTGACCCGCATCGTGAAAGAATACGAGGAGCTGGCGGCTAATGGCGGTTCAATCCTTGGCCGCAAGATCGTCGAGGTCATCACCGTCAACGGCGTGCGCGTGCATCTGGAAGATGGCTCTTGGGTGTTGGTCCGCGCCTCTTCGAACAAGCCGGAGCTGGTCGTGGTGGTCGAAAGCATGCGCTCTGAAGACGACATGCGCGCACTGTTCCGTGAGGAGGTGAAGCCGCGTCTGGCCAACCATCCTGAAATCGGGGCATTCAATCAGGAAATCTGATCGGACCCTTTGATGACCACGGCTGACCTTCCTGTCCTGATTATCGGCGGCGGCTTCTCCGGCTCCATGCTGGCGGCGCGGTTGGCAGAAAAGGGCAAGGCCAGCGTGGTCATCGAAAAAGGTCCCCACCGCGCTCTGGGTGTCGCCTATACGACCACCGAGCCTGCGCATTGCCTGAATGTGCGTACCGGCAATATGGGGGCCTTGGCTGACGATCCCGCCCACTTTGCTAAATGGCTGGCCGTGCACCACCCCGAACAGGCCGACCCCGAGGGCTTTGCTCCGCGCCGCCTTTACGGAGCCTATGTGGAGGACCGGCTGGCACAGGTTCAGGCGCACCACCATGGCCTCATCCGCTGGATCAACGCCAAGGCGGTAAAGATCGACGGGGCCACCGTCACCCTCGACGACGGACAACCGCTTGAGGGAGCCGCCATCGTGCTGGCCAGCGGCAATCCACCACCGCGTCAGCCTGCACCCCATGACAGTCCACGTCGCATCTCGGACCCGTGGGCAGGCGGCGCGCTGGAGCAGGTCGGGGTCCATGACGATATCCTCATCCTTGGCACAGGCCTGACCATGGTGGACGTTCTGCTGTCGCTGAGCGCGGCAGGATGGCAGGGAAAGGCCGTGGCCCTCTCTCGTCGCGGGCTGGCCCCCAGAGCCCATATCTATGGTCGCCATGCTCCGGCGACCCTGTCGCCCGAATCCCTGTCTGGTCCTCTGTCGCGCCGCCTTCGCGCCGTTCGCCGACTGGCCCGCACAGTGGACTGGCGAGACATCATGGATGCGTTTCGCTCGCGCACGGCAGAGCTTTGGCTGGAGGCTAGCGAGGAGGAGCGCGGACGTTTCCTGCGCCACCTGCGCCCGTGGTGGGATGTGCATCGCCACCGGATTGCTCCCGAAATCGCCGCCGAACTGGATGCTTTGGTCGCCGCCGATCGCCTGAGACTGAAAGCAGGACGTATCCGGTCAGTCGAAGATCAGGACACGCAGCTGTCCATCACCTATCAGCCGCGCGGACAGTCGGGCCTCTATTCCCATCAGGCCCACTGGATGATTGATTGTACCGGCCCTGGGCACGATCCCGCGCGCGATGCTCTGACAGCCCCGCTGGTCGTAACGGGGCGTCTGTCTGTCGATAGTCTGGGACTGGGCTTGCGGGTTTCACAAACCGGTCAGGCCCTATCGGATACCGGCCAAACCGATCCGGTTATCCACGTACTGGGACCGCCAGCGCGCGGGGCTTTCTGGGAAACTATCGCTGTGCCCGATCTGCGTGTGCGTATCGAAGACCTGGCGGACCGGCTGAGCCAATAGAGGAAAAGGCGGCCCCGCACGGAGCCGCCTTTTGAACTCAGCTCGACTTGGCGACCGCCTCGGCCACGTCGTCGACGACGCGTTTGACCAGAGCCTCGTCATCGCCCTCGGCCATGACGCGGATCAGTTTCTCTGTGCCCGATTTACGCACCAGCAGTCGGCCCGAACCGTTCAGGTCGGCTTCAGCCTTGGCCATCACCGCCTTGACGTTATCGGTCTCCAACGGTGCTTCGGAGCTATAGCGAACGTTTTTCAACAGTTGCGGCACCGGTTCGAACTGGCGGGCCAGTTCGCTCATGGGCACGCCCTTTTCGACCAAGACCGCCAGCACCTGCAGAGCCGCCATCAAGCCGTCACCCGTGGTAGCGTGGTCCTTCAAAATAATGTGGCCCGACTGCTCGCCGCCGATGTTGAAGCCGCCCTCGCGCATACGCTCCATCACATATCGGTCGCCTACCTTGGTACGCTCCAGCTTCAGCCCTTCGGCTTGCAGGCGGCGCTCCAAGCCCAGATTGGACATGACTGTTGCGACCACGCCATTGCCGTTCAGACTACCGCGCTTGGCCCAGTCCAGACCGATCAGTGCCATGATCTGGTCGCCGTCAACGACCTGACCCTTTTCGTCACAGATGATGACGCGGTCGGCATCTCCGTCCAGCGCAATACCGATGTCGCAACGATAGCGTTTCACCGCATCCGACACAGTCTGCGGATGAGTCGAACCGCAGTCGGCGTTGATGTTCAGACCATTCGGCTCAACGCCCACCGAGAAGACCTCGGCACCCAGTTCATACAGGGTGGTTGGTGCCACGCGGTAACCTGCACCATTGGCGCAATCGATCGCGATACGCAGACCCTTGAGGCTTAAGCGTTTCGGGAAGGCCTGTTTGGCGATTTCGATATAGCGCGGCGGAGCGTCGTCGATACGTTTGACGCGACCGAGCTTATCGGATTGTGCCAGATCCTCGCCAAGGGCCTCGTCCATCATGGCCTCGATCTTCATCTCGATCTCGTCCGACAGCTTATAGCCGTCAGGGCCGAACAGCTTGATTCCGTTGTCGGCATAGTCGTTGTGCGAGGCCGAAATCATGATGCCGAGATCCGCACGCATGGAACGGGTCATCATGGCGACACCCGGCGTCGGCAGCGGACCAAAGGTGCGCACGTCCATGCCGACCGAGGCGAGACCCGCCACCAAGGCAGGCTCGAGCATATAGCCGGACAGTCGGGTATCCTTGCCGATCACCACCAGATGGCGACGGTCATCGCTGGTACGGAACAGACGTCCTGCGGCCAGACCGACACGCAGGGCCACCTCGGCTGTCATCGGGTGGCTGTTGGCGCGTCCACGAATGCCGTCAGTGCCGAAATATTTTCTTTCGCCCAAAGGCGTGTCCTCGAACTATCGGGATTTCGAAACCTTCCGAAACCCATTTTTTGATGCCGTACGCCCACACAATGCCTAGATGGAAGCTATACGGCGAGAAGAGCAATCCTCTCGCTTACCCATTTCTGGCTGTAGACGCAAAGTGGCGTCCGGCTCCGTCGGAGTAATCCCATGTGCGGTATCATTGGTGTCGTCGGTAACGGACCGGCCGTTCCCCGTCTGATCGACAGCCTGAAGCGGCTGGAGTATCGCGGCTATGACTCGGCAGGCGTTGCCGTTCAGGACGAGACTGGCATCCGTCGCCGTCGCGCCAAGGGCAAGATCCGCAACCTGGAAGCTGTTCTGGCCGAAGATCCCATCGCGGGCACCGTCGGCATTGGCCACACCCGCTGGGCCACCCACGGTGCGCCGACCCAGTCCAATGCCCACCCGCACAAGTCGGGCCGCGTCTGTCTGGTGCACAACGGCATCATCGAAAACTTTGCGGAACTGAAGGCCGAGCTGGTCGCTGCCGGTCACGTCTTTGAAAGCCAGACCGATACCGAAGTCGTCGCCCACCTGATGGATCACAACCTGTCCAAGGGTCTGGCACCGCTGGAGGCCTTCAAGGCCACCCTGGATCGTCTGACCGGTGCCTATGCGCTGGCGGTTTTGATCGAGGGCGAGCGCGAGCTGATCCTCGCTGCCCGCCGCGGCAGCCCGCTGGTGGTTGGCTGGGGCGAGGGCGAAATGTACCTCGGCTCGGACGCTTTGGCGGTGGGCCCCTTCACCCAGAAAATTTCCTATCTGGAAGAAGGCGACTATGTCGCCATGACGCGTGATGACGCCCGCATCTTCAACGCCGAAGGTCAGTTGGCCAACCGCCCCATCGTCAAGGTCGCGGCCTCCAGCGCCCTCGTCGAAAAGGGTAGCTTCCGTCACTTCATGGAAAAGGAAATCCATGAACAGCCGGACAGCGTCCAGCACACCCTGTCAGAGTACCTCGATCTGGTTAAGGGCAAAGCAAAGCCTGCCTCTGTCGACTTCGCTCATATCGACCGCATCCAAATCATCGCTTGCGGCACCGCCTTCTACGCTGGCCAGATCGGTCGCTATGCGTTCGAGAAATATGCGGGCCTGCCGTGCGATGTCGAAATCGCCTCGGAATTCCGTTATCGCGATCCGGCCCTGACCCCGGGCACGCTGGCCGTTGCCGTTAGCCAGTCGGGCGAGACCGCCGACACCTTGGCGGGCCTGACCTGGTGCAAGGCGCAAGGGCTCAAGACCGCCGCCGTGGTCAACGTCCACACCTCCTCCATGGCACGCGAGGCCGAGATTCTGTGGCCGACCCATGCCGGTCCGGAAATTGGCGTGGCCTCCACCAAGGCCTTCACCGCTCAGGTCGCGGCCCTGTTATCGCTGGCGATTGCCGCCGGTGTGGCCCGTGGCCGCATCGACGAGGCGCAAGAGGCCGAACTGGTCCGCGCCCTGTTCGAAGCGCCCCGCCTGATCTCCGAAGCCCTCTATATGGACAAGCCGATCCGCCAGCTGGTTCAGGAACTGGCTAAGGCCCGCGACGTGCTGTTCCTCGGCCGCGGTGCCATGTATCCGCTGGCCATGGAAGGCGCGCTGAAGCTGAAAGAAATCAGCTACATCCACGCTGAAGGCTATGCCGCCGGCGAGCTGAAACATGGCCCGATTGCCCTGATCGACGAATACACGCCGACTATCGCCCTGGCCCCGCTGGACGAGCTTTACGAGAAGACCGCGTCCAATCTTCAGGAAGTGGCGGCTCGTGGCGGTCCGGTCATCATGATCGCGCCCGCCGATGCGCCTGAACTGCATGGTGAAGGCATAGAGCGTATTGCAGCCCCCGCTGTTCACCCGATTGCGGCCCCTCTGGTCTATGCGGTGCCGATGCAGTTGCTGTCCTATTTCACCGCCGTGCAAAAGGGCACAGACGTGGACCAGCCGCGCAATCTGGCCAAGTCGGTGACCGTCGAATAGCGCCCGACTAACAACAGTCGTTGGACGCAACCGGAAATATGCCTATGACTGCCCCATCATAGGCTTTTTCGGATACCTCATGTCGACCTCCCACGCGCGCCTTCGCAAGGCGGTTCTTCCTGTTGCCGGTTTGGGCACCCGCGTGTTGCCCGGCACCAAAACCACCCCGAAGGAACTGCTGAACGTCGTCGACCGGCCCATTCTGTCCTACATCGTCGAAGAGGCGCGTGAGGCAGGTATCGAGCACATCGTCTTCGTCACGGGCCGCGCCAAACAGGCCATTGAGGACTATTTCGACCACCAGATCGAGCTCGAGGCGCAGCTGGAGGCCAAGGGCAAGCACGACATTCTCGACATGATGAATGCCGAACTGGCCCGCGCCGGTGAAATGAGTTTCACCCGTCAGATGAAGCCCAAGGGCTTGGGCCACGCCATCTGGTGCGCGCGTGATATCATCGGCCACGAGCCATTTGCCGTCATCCTGCCGGACGTCATTGTGGACGGCCAACCGGGGGCCCTGAAACAGCTTGCCGAGGTCTATGCCCAGGTGGGTGGCAATGTCATCGGCGTCGAGCAGGTGCCGGACAGCCAGACCCACAAATACGGCATTGTCGATCCTGCCAAACGCGACGGGCGTCGCATCTCCATGAAGGGTATGGTTGAAAAGCCCGCCCAGGGCACGGCCCCGTCCAATCTGTCGATTTCGGGCCGCTATATCCTTCAGCCGGAAATCTTCGACCTGCTGGCCACGCAGGAAGCCGGTGCGGGCGGCGAGATCCAGCTGACGGACGCCATGGCCCGCCTGATGAATGATCAGGCCTTCACCGCCTATGAGTACGAAGGCGTCACCCACGACTGCGGCGACAAAATCGGACTGCTGCGCGCCAATGTGGCGCTGGCCCTGAAACGCCCCGATCTGGGCGACGCGGCACGGGAGGCTGTCGCGACACTGCTTCTGTGACTATCCGTCGCGTAGAGCCGCGCCCTACCCCTGTGATGGACTGTCCTTGTGACGGACTGCCATCGTCACGGGCAAGGCGGGCTCTTGCGGCGCGCACCCCCTCTCCCCTCCATCGGACGAGTAAAGGCTAACCAGATGCGCGTAATGATTTTGGGCGGCGACGGCTTTTGCGGATGGCCCACGGCCCTGCACCTGTCGGCTAAGGGTTGGGACGTTCTGATCGTTGACAACCTCAGCCGCCGCAACATCGACAACGAATTGGGCATCCAGTCCCTGACGCCCATTTTGCCGATCCAGCAGCGCCTCAAGGCTTGGGAAGAGGTGTCTGGCCGCACCATCCACTTCGAGAACCTGACGGTCGGCAAGGACTATGAGCGCCTGCTGGGACTTATCACATCGTGGAAGCCTGATAGCGTCGTCCACTTTGCCGAGCAGCGTGCGGCCCCCTATTCGATGAAGTCGGCGCGCCACAAGCTTTATACCGTCGACAATAATCTGAACGCGACCAATCACCTGCTGGCCGCCATGGTGGACAGCGGGCTGGACATCCATCTGGCCCATCTCGGCACCATGGGAGTGTACGGCTACACAACCGCCGGGCTGAAAATCCCCGAGGGCTATCTGAAGGTCACTGTCGATACTGATTTCGGCCCGACCGAGCAGGAAATCCTGTTCCCGCCGAACCCCGGCAGCATCTATCATATGACCAAGACGCAGGACGCCCTGCTGTTCCAGTTCTACGCCAAGAACGACCGGCTGCGGATCACCGACCTGCATCAGGGCATCGTCTGGGGGGCCCAGACCGAGCAGACCCGCCTGGACGAGCGTCTGATCAACCGCTTCGACTACGACGGTGATTACGGTACCGTGCTCAATCGCTTCCTGATGCAGGCCGCTGTCGGCTATCCGCTGACGGTACATGGATCAGGCGGACAGACGCGAGCCTTCATCCATATTCAGGACACGGTGCGCTGTGTGGAGCTGGCGCTGAACAACCCGCCTGCGCGCGGTGACCGCGTGAAAATCCTCAACCAGATGACCGAGAGCCGCCGCGTGCGTGATCTGGCCCAAATGGTTGCGGACATGACCGGTGCCACTATCGCCAACCTGCCCAACCCGCGTCAGGAAGCAGACGAGAACGAGCTGGTCGTGGCCAATGACGGTTTCAGGGCGCTCGGGCTTGAACCCATCACCCTGCAAGAGGGTCTGATGGCCGATGTGACCGAAATCGCCCGCCGCTTTGCCGATCGATGCGACCGCTCGGCCATTCCGTGCGTTTCGGCATGGAACGAAGGCCGCGCCCAAGCACTCGAACAGGGCGACGGCGCACTGCCACGCTGACCTATCCAAAGAAAGCCCCCGCCGATCATGATGACCACCTCTGCCTCCAACCATTTGCTGATCTTTGGCGGTGGCTATCTGGGGGAGGCGGCGGGGCGCGAGGCCCTTCGGCGCGGCTGGAGCGTGACGGCGACATCACGCGATGCCCAGCGCCGTCAGGCGCTTGAAGGTCTTGGGTTTACCGCCATTGATCCCAACGACGAGGCGGCTCTGTCCAGTGCGGGTCTTAGGGCCAACAGTGTACTGGTCACCACCCCGCCGGATGCGAAGGGATGTCCGGGCCTGAACACCCTGTCGCACCTGCGGGCCGCCGACGCCTGGCCCGACTGGATCGGCTATATTTCCTCGACCGGCGTCTATGGTGACCGCGCGGGCGGGTGGGCTTTTGAGGGCGATGCCCTATATGCGGCTTCACTCGAGGGTGCCCGACGCGTGAAGGCCGAGCGTGACTGGCTCGACAGCGGTCAGGGCATGGGGCTGACGGTGCAAGTGTTTCGCCTGCCGGCCTTTTACGGTCCGGGCCGCAATATCCTCCAGCGCCTGAAGGATGGCCGCGCCCGTCTGGTGCGCAAGCCCGGCCAGGTGTTCAATCGCATCCATGTCGATGATGTGGTGTCGGGCCTTTTTTCCTCCATGGCCCGCCCGCGCCCCGGTGGCATCTACAATCTGACCGACGACCACCCCTCCAGCGCGGAAGCCCAGACCCTATGGGCTGCCGAGCGGCTGGGCGTGGCTGCACCGCCGGAGGTCGAATGGACCGACCCGTCGGTCAGCGAGGGCATGCGCCGCTTCTATCTGGACAGCAAGCGCGTCTCCAACGCCCGCGCCAAGGCCGAACTGGGATGGAGACCGGCCTACCCCAGCTTCCGCGAGGGGCTGGAAGCCTTGATCCCGACCCTGTCATAGAAAAAGGCCGGAGGAGACGCCTCCGGCCTTTTGTTCTTTAGCGATCCAGATCGACTTAGAACGGCAGAATATTGCGCTGGCGGCTGTAGCTCATGGTGCCAACATTGGCCCCCAGACGCAGGCCCACGCCGGTGCGGATCGGGGCCAGAACAATGCCGTCGGCGCGCTGATAGTTTACGCCCAGACCGGCGATAGCATAGGCCGAGCCTTCCACGCCCGGATAGCGGCGGTAGAGCATGTCCGGATGATACAGGCCGTACACCAGGGTAAAGACACGGCTGGCATTGCCACCCCAGTCCCAACCGATGGACGCGCCTTGCCAGAAGACTTCCTGCGAAGCCGACAGGTCCTTCATGTGCAGCGCACCGCGGCCATATCGCAGACCGGCCACCACGGCACCCGCACCTTCTTCACCGGCGATATAGGCCGTGGGCGCACCGCCTTGATCGGCAAAGATACGTTCAATGGCCCCGCCGATGGCTTCGGAAGCGATACCCAGCTCGCGCGAACCGGCAGCCACCAGCTCGTCGAACGAATAGGCGTTGGCCGTCTGGTCAGAGGCTATCGGATAGTTGGGGTTGGCCGGTTGGCCACGGGTTGCACAGGCACCCAGACCCAGCGGCAGGGCGCTGGTGGCAGCAAGGCCAATGCTGGTGCGGATCAGTTGGCGGCGATGCATGTCGTCAAACTCCCGAAGGCTGGACGGAGCCCGACTTATCGGGCGAGGGACTGAACCGTCACGACCTTTTGCGGCAGACTTGGGGCCTCTTGGTTAACCAAACATTGCAACTGCGCAAAACATCGGCCTTCAGACGTAAAAAAGGCCGGAACGCGGGGCTCCGGCCTTTGCAAAAGGATGTGATCCCTAGTGCTTGTCGGTCTTGGAAGCGATCCAGTCCATCAGCGCCAGCAGCACGCCGGAGCCGACGAAAGTCAGGTGAATGACCACCCCCCAGAGCATGGCGGCTTCGTCCACCACATAGCCCGGCTTGCCGATGTTCATGAAAGACTTCAGCAGATAGATGGCCGAGATCGCCACGATAGAGGCGATCAGCTTCATCTTCAGGCCCGAGAAATCCACCGTGCCCATCCACGGCGGACGGTCCACATGGTTCTCGTCGAGATCGAGTTTGGAGACAAAATTCTCGTAACCCGAATAGAGCACGATCAGAAGCAGGTTACCGGCCAGCGACAGGTCCACCATCGTCAGCAGGGCCAGGATCGCCTGATCGGCCGTCATGCGGCCTTCGCCAAACACAAAGGCCTTGGGCAGGTAGTAGGCCACTTCCTGCACAAAGACCGACAGCAGCATGACCAGCGCCAGTACCAGCCCCAGATAGAAGGGGGCCATGAGCCAGCGAGCACGGAACAGGTTCCGCTCGAAGGCGGTTTCTGCCCAAGGTTTCTTCTCGGTCATATCAGCTCCGCAGGACCGCGCCGGCCTTGGTGGCGGCGGCAACGATCTTGGCCATGACGGCGTCGATCTCGGTGTCGGTCAGGGTGGCTTCACGCGGCTGGAGTTCGACTTCCAGAGCGATCGACTTCTGGCCCTCCGGCACGCCCTTGCCGCGATAGACGTCGAACACACGCACCTCGGTGATCAGCGCCTTGTCGGCACCCGCCACAGCACGCACCAGATCACCGACAGCCTTGTCTTCATCCACCACAAAGGCGAAGTCGCGGGTCAGCGGCATCAGGTTCGACAGGTTGGCCGCACCACGCGCCTTGCCACCCTTGCCTTTGGGCTCGGGCACGTTGTCGAGAACGATCTCGAAGGCCAGCATGGGTGCATCGGCATCCAGCGTCTTCAGGACCGACGGGTGCAGGGCACCGAACTCGACGATGATGTTCTTCGGACCCAGTTGCAGACGGGCCGAACGACCCGGGTGCCACCATTCGCGGTTCTGGCACTGAACCAGTTGCAGCGAGCCGACAGGTGCACCGATCAGTTCCAGCAGTTCGACCAGATCGCCCTTGAGGGTGAACAGGGCATCATCGCCCGCACCTTGCCAGTGACGGTCCGCATGCGGGGCCACAAGACCGGTAATGGTGGTGCGTTGGTCCTTGGGACCATCGCCCAGATAGATCGGGCCGATCTCGAACAGGGCTGCATCGGCATGGCCGCGCGCGGCGTTGCGGGCCGCTGCTTCGATCAGGTTCGGCAGGGCCGACGGACGCATGCAGTCGAGGTCCGACGCAATCGGGTTTTCCAGCACCAGTTTGTCGTCGCCGCCGCCGAACAGCTGCGCCTTGGACTGCTTGGTGAACGACCACGTCACAGCCTCGGCATAGCCCATCGAGGCCAGTGCGCGACGGGCGGTGCGCACACGCGACTGGCGTGCGCTGAGGATGCCGCCAGCGGGCGGAGCCTGCACCGGCAGAGGGGTCGACGGCAGCGAGGCAAAGCCTTCGATGCGGGCGACTTCTTCCACCAGATCCGCCGGACCATGGGCATCACGGCGCGCGGTCGGCGGGGTGACGGTCCACGGGCTGCCGCGCTCGACCTTGAAATCAAGGGCGGTCAGGATTTCGGCAATGCGGTCCTCAGTCAGGTCCATACCCGACAGGCGCTTCACAAAGGCCGGATCAAAGGCAAAGCCTTGCGGCGCAGCCGGAGCCTCACCCGCCACCACGATTTCCGACGGCTGGCCACCGCACAGGTCGAGGATCAGCTTGGTCGCCAGTTCCAGACCCGGAACGACTGAGTGGGTGTCGACGCCGCGGGCGAAACGGTACTGGGCGTCAGAGTTGATGCCGAGCGAGCGACCGGTTTGAGCGATCACAATCGGCTCGAACCATGCGCTTTCGACGAAGACGTCGACCGTCTCTTCCGAGCAGCCGGTGCTTTCGCCGCCCATCACGCCGCCAAGGCCGATGGCGCGAGCGCCGCCGTTGTCGGCGATCACGCAGTCAGCGGCTTGCGGCGCATATTCCTTGCCGTCCAGCGCCAGCAGGGCATCGCCCTCTTGGCCGCCGCGCACGACAATCTCCGAGCCTTCCAGCTTGGAGATGTCATAGACGTGTAGCGGACGGGCGCGGTCATAGGAGATCAGGTTGGTGATATCCACCAGCGCATTGATCGGGCGAAGGCCGATAGCGGTCAGGCGGTCCTGAAGCCATTTGGGCGACGGGCCGTTCTTCACACCGCGGATCACGCGGCCCGCGAAGGTCGGGCACAGTTCCGGCGCATCAATACGCACGCTGATGCTCAATGCACTCTTGCCTGCTACAGGCTCGATGGCAGGGGTCTTGAGCGTGCCGACACCGGCAGCAGCCAGATCGCGGGCAATACCCGCAACGCCCAGCCAGTCGGGACGGTTGGGGGTGACTTCAAAATCGATGACCGGCTCGAGGCCGAATACCTCGGCAGCCGAGGTGCCGACCGCCAGATCGTCCGACAGTTCCAGAACGCCATCATTCTGGTCCGGCAGTTCCAGTTCGCCACCCGAGCAGAGCATGCCGTTGGAGACGATGCCGCGCACCGGCTTTTCAACCAGCGTCACGTCCAGACCCGGCACATAGGCACCGATCGGGGCATAGATGGTGGTCAGGCCCGGACGGGCATTCGGTGCGCCGCAGACAATTTCCTTGCGGCCATCGACAGTGTCGACCTGACAGACCTGCAGGCGGTCGGCATTGGGGTGACGCTCGGCCGAAACGATCTTGGCAACACTGAACGGTGCCAGTTTCGACACCGGATCGGCGACCTCTTCCACTTCCAGACCGGCCATGGTCATGGCCTCGGCCACGGCATTCACATCCGCCGTGGTGTCGAGGTGGTCTTTCAGCCACGAAAGGGTGAATTTCATTGGACGGCCCCTCCGGTCAGAACCTGTTGGACCTGAGCCAGAAACTCCGGCGTGCCGGTGAAGCCGACGCGCATGAACTGGCAGTTGATGAACTGGCAGTCCTTGAAGGCGATGGTGCCGGTTACGCGCTGCGGGCCCATGGGCTGAAGCAGCAGGTTGCGGATGTCGCCCTGGGCGTCACCCATGTTGCAGCCGTCGAAATTGCAGGCACCGAGAGGCAGCAGAACCGCCGGACCTTCGATCACGCAATTACGATAGGTCTTGCCCTCGATGATGGCTTCGCCGCGACGGGCGGCCTCGATGGCCAGAGCCGGAAGCCAGATATTCAGCCCCTCGTACTCGGGGCCCGCACCGATGGCCGGAATGGTGATGTCTTGGGTATCAGTCATGAACGTCAGTGCCTCAGCTCAGGCCCGAGGCCGGATTGGGGGCTTGGAAAGCCGAGAAGCCATAGTGGGCCAGCCAGCGGGTGTCGGCATCGAACATCGGACGCAGGTCCGGCACGCCGTATTTCAGCATGGCCAGACGGTCGACGCCCATACCAAAGGCAAAGCCCTGATACTCGTTCGGATCGAGGCCGCAGGCGATCAGCACGTTCGGGTGAACCATGCCGCAGCCCAAAATCTCCAGCCAGTCCTCGCCGGTGTTCAGCACCAGCTTGCCGCCAGAACGGTCGCAGCGGATGTCCATCTCTGCGGACGGCTCGGTAAACGGGAAGTGGTGCGGGCGGAAACGCGCCTGCACATCATCCAGCTCGAAGAAGCGGGCCATGAAGGTCTCGAGGGTCGTTTTCAGGTGACCCATATTGATGTCGCGATCGATGACCAGACCTTCGATCTGATGGAACATCGGCGTGTGCGTCGCATCCGAATCCTTACGGAAGGTGCGGCCCGGCGCGATGATACGGATCGGCGGCTTTTGCGACATCATGGTGCGCACCTGAACCGGCGAGGTGTGGGTGCGCAGAACCTTGCGCTCGCCCGTCTCGGCATCCGGCTTCAGGAAGAAGGTGTCGTGCATCTCGCGCGCGGGATGCTTCGGCGGGAAGTTCAGCGCGGTGAAATTGTGGAAGTCGTCCTCGATGTCGGGACCTTCGGCCACGGCAAAGCCCATCTCGGCGAAGATGGCGATCATCTCGTCCATCACCTGCATGGTCGGGTGAACCCCGCCCTTGCGGCGCGGGCGCGACGGCAGGGTTAGGTCCACGCGCTCGGCCAGCAGGCGGGCGTTCAGTTCAGCCGCTTCCAGCTCTGCCTTCTTGGCGGCGATGGCCGTGGTCACACGGTCACGCAGGCCGTTCAGCACCGGACCGCGCTCGCGGCGCTCGTCGGGGCTGAGCTGGCCCATGCCTTTCAGCAGGCCGGAAATGGTACCGGATTTGCCAAGGGCGGCGACGCGCACCTCTTCCAGCGCGGCGACTGTCTCTGCCGCGCCGATGGCATTGATAAGTTCGAGTTCGAGTTGAGCGAGATCGGTCATTTGCGCTGTGCCTTAGCGGGCCGGGGGCCGTTCGTCACCCTCTTAGCAGAGCGACCCGTGGCCGGAATGCAAAAACGCCCGCCCCGAAGACCGGAGCGGGCGCTTTTTAGTCAGTTACGAACTGTCTCTGGGGCCAAGAATTAGGCCAGAGCAGCGCGAACCTTTTCAGCAATCGCCTTGAAGCCGGCTTCGTCGGCGGCAACAGCGGCCAGAACCTTACGGTCCAGCACGATGCCAGCCTTGTCCAGGCCGTGGATGAATTGCGAGTAGGTGAAGCCTTCGGCGCGGGCCGCAGCGTTGATGCGCTGGATCCACAGGGCGCGGAAGTTGCGCTTCTTGTTGCGACGGTCGCGGTAGGCGTACTGACCGGCACGGTCAACAGCAGCCTTGGCGGCGCGGATGGTATTCTTGCGGCGGCCGTAGAAGCCCTTGGCTTGCTTCAGGACCTTCTTGTGCTTGGCGTGGGACGTAACGCCCCGGGTAACGCGAGCCATGTTGTTTTCCCTTTTGGGGGGTCTCTAGCGTTGGCCCCAAGGGGGCTCGCTGGAGAGACACATATTCAAATTCAGATGCTTGGGATGATCAGTCAGCCGCGCCTTAGGCGTACGGCATGTAGGACTTGATCTTCTTGGCGTCGGCGTCAGCCATCACCGAAGTACCGCGGTTTTGGCGGATGTACTTCGAGTTGTGGCTGATCAGGCGGTGGCGCTTGCCAGCGACGCCAGCCTTGACCTTGCCCGTAGCGGTGAATTTGAAGCGCTTCTTGGCGCCCGACTTCGTCTTCAGCTTCGGCATTTTCACTCTCTCTGATTGAGGGTCCGCCGCCTTTGGTTCCGAAGACCCTCTGGCAACGTCCGTTTCAGAACCGCCCAGGCATGCCTATTCGCCCGGCGGTCCGTAAATACGAAGGGGCGGCTTGTACGCCATCGCCTGCCGCAAAGCAAGTGACTCAAACACCACCACAAAAAGCAAAACGCCCCGACCTTGGTGGAGGTCGGAGCGTTTGAAATCCGGTTGCCGGATCAGACCGTGGCGCGGGTTTAGCGCGGAGCCAGGATCATGATCATTTGGCGGCCTTCCATCTTGGGTGCGAACTCGACCTTGGCGACTTCGTCAAAGTCGGCCTGCACCTTGTGCATCAGCTTCATGCCGAGCTCGGGGTGGGCCATTTCACGACCGCGGAAGCGCAGGGTGATCTTCACCTTGTCGCCTTCTTCGAAGAAGCGGCGCATGGACTTGGCCTTCACTTCGTAGTCGTGGGTGTCGATGTTCGGACGCAGCTTGATCTCTTTGAGCTCGACGACCTTCTGGCGCTTGCGGGCCTCGGCCTTCTTCTTTTGCTCTTGGAAGCGATGCTTGCCGTAGTCCAGAATCTTACATACCGGCGCTTCGGCATTATTCACGATCTGAACGAGATCCAGACCGGCCTCTTCAGCCGCTTCAAGAGCAGCAGAAAGCGGCATAATACCCTGCTTTTCGCCGTTCTGGTCGATGAGCAGAACGCGAGCGGCACGGATATCTTGGTTCATCGGCGGGCCGTCCTTGACGGGCGGCGCTTGCATGGGACGGCGAATGGGCGTCGTTTCCTTATGTGATCAGAAGCTACTGTCTGAACGCACGTTCCAGTGGAAAGTGCCCTCAGGCGGCGGGAATATGGCGTCAGAAGCCCCGAATTTCAAGGCTTCCACAAAGATCAGTGCGCGGAGACGGCAAAGGTGTCGTACAGAGCCAA
This sequence comes from Brevundimonas sp. UBA5713, assembly GCF_002419815.1. Taxonomy (GTDB): domain Bacteria; phylum Pseudomonadota; class Alphaproteobacteria; order Caulobacterales; family Caulobacteraceae; genus Brevundimonas. Next base: position 59,201 of record NZ_DIGV01000049.1, read on the forward strand.
CACTGCCTCAAACACCTGATCAACGCTCAGTTCGGTGATCGGCGCGAACTGGCCCCTTACAGGGGCCGCCGCCAGCACCCGCCCCTTGGGGCCGTAGGGAGCCTTGTGCCACCACTCGCTGGGGCCAAACAGGCCCAGAGTCGGCGTACCAGCAGCCGCCGAAACGTGCATCAAGCCGCTGTCATTGCCGACAAAAAGCGTGGCGCGCTGCAACAGGGCAGCGGAGCCCAAGATGTCGCATTTGCCCACCGCATCAATGCCGCGATCCCCCGCCACAGCTAAAGCCGGAGCCGCCGCGGCATGATCACCCGGACCGCCGACCGGCATGAAACGCCAGCCTTCAAAACGTGGCTCCTGCATCAGACGCTGCGTCAATTCAGCCCAGCGCTCTGCTGGCCAGCTGCGATCGGCAGCGGTTGAAATCGGGGCCATGGCCAAAATGGGCGCGGCCTTGTCACCGATAATAGCGGCGGCATCCTTGCGGGCCTTATCGTCCAGAAAGATCTCCGGCTCGGCGACGGCCTCGGCCTTCATCATGTGCGAGAAGGTGACCACCTTCATCTCGCCCTTTTCCAGCGCGCGGCTGTAGAGGCGACGTTCCTTGGCGCGCAGGAAGAAGCTCATGGCAGAGCCGCGCACATCGGCCACCAGGGCCCAGTGCGTTCCGACTGTCTGACGCCACAAGGTGCGCCAGTGGCCGGACAGCTTCTGCTTCTTCCACGGAATGACCTTCACCACTCCCGGTGCCGCGCGGAACAGGGCGGCTGCCGTCGGCCCCACCGCGACAGTGATTTCGGCGTCCGGTATCTGGCGCCGGATTTCGCGGATCGCCCCTATAGACATGATAGCGTCGCCGATACGGTCGGCGCTAACGAACAGGACCTGCGGGGCTGGGGTGGTCATAAAGTCGGGTTCCGGTCACTGCGGACCGTAGGCCGCATCCAGTTCAAGAAGCGATTGCCATACAGCCTCTACCGTCAGAGCCTCAATAGGGCCAAGGTCGCCAACGGCATGCCCGACGCGGCACATGGCCGTGCGCGGGCCACGCGGACCATATTTCCACCACTCGGTCGGACCAAACAGGCCCAGTGTCGGTGTGCCTGCGGCGGCCGCCACATGCATCAGTCCGCTGTCATTGCCGACGAACAGGGCCGAGCGCGAAATTGCGGCGGCCGAGGCCAGAATGTCCCCCTTGCCGACGAAATCCAGCCCCTGATCGCCGGCGGCCGCCAGCGCCGGAGCGGCGGCCAAATGATCGTCCGGCCCGCCCACCACCATAAAACGCCAGCCGGCAAATCGAGGTTCGGCCTTCGCCCGCGCCACCAGTTCCGCCCAGCGATCAGCTGGCCAGCTTTTGCCCTTCTGGTGGGCCAACGGTGCCAGAGCCAGCACGGGAGCCGAGCCATCAAAGCCCTGAGCCTGCCACACAGCCTCGACATCGGCCTTGGCCTTGGCATCGATAAAAAGTTCAGGCTCCAAAGCCGTGGGGGCGTGCATCAGGCGCGAGATCATCTCGACCTTGGGCGCATCGGCCTCCAGCGCTTGGGAATAGACGCGGCGCTGGCGCGTGCGGACCATAAAGGCCAGCGCAGAGCCGCGCGTATCGATCACAGCATCCCAACGCGTAGGCAGAACGTCCTGCCACAGCCTAAACCAGTGGGAGGCATGTTTGCCCTTATGCACCTCGATAATGTCTGTGACGCCCGGTGCCGAGCGATAGAAAGGCGCGGGCAGGGGTCCTGCCGCCACGGTGACGCGCGCGCCCGGCCACTGGCGCTGGATATCCCTGACGATGCCAGACGCAATCACCGCATCGCCGATGCGGTTGGGGCTGATATAGAGCACACGTCGCCCTTCGGACGTCTGCGGTAGAGGCTGGACCACCAAGGATGACCTTCCTAAACAAGGCCACCCCCCGCGTTCGATATAAAGGCGCTATCGCGAGATTTCCATGCACACTCTCCAACATCTCAATCGTCCCGACGGCGAGGCCCTGGCCTATAAAATGATCGAGGGAGAGGGTCCGGTCGTGATCTGGGTCGGCGGCTTTCGCTCGGACATGGAAGGCACCAAGGCGCTGGCGCTGGATGAGGCGGCGCAGGAAAACGGCTGGGCCTATGTGCGCTATGACCATTTCGCTCACGGTGCCTCCTCAGGCGAATGGACGAAGGCCAGCATCGGCCGCTGGCGCGAAGACTGCCTCGCCATGATCGAGCATGTGAAGCGGCCCGTGATCTTGGTGGGATCATCCATGGGGGGCTGGGTGTCGCTGCTGGCGGCCTCGACCTGTCAAGATCAGGTTGCGGGATTGGTGCTCGTCAATCCGGCGCAGGATTTTACCGAGCGCCTGATGTGGCCTGACCTGCCCGAGGAAACCCGTGAGGAAATTCTCACCCACGGTATTGCCACCGTCAGCGATCCGGGCCTTGGCCACTATCAGTTGACCAAGCACATGTTCGAGGAAGCCCGCAGCTGGCTGATGCTGGATGGGCCAATCCGTATTCCGGCCCCGATTCACATTCTGCAAGGCAAGCTGGACGAGAGCGTGCCGTGGGAAATGCAGTTGCGCCTTCTGGAAAAACTGGAAGGCGGCGATGTGCGTCTCGACATCATCAAGGACGGCGACCACCGCCTGTCAAAGCCACATGAGCTTGAGCGACTGGTTCAGGCCGTCGCCGAAATGAGAAAGACCGCCGGAGCCTAAAGCCCCGACGGTCTTCCTACGTCATCCCCGACTTGATCGGGGATCAGGTCGTCTGACCCCTTCGGTCAAGCCGAAGGGGACAGCCTAAAATGGCGTCAGAGGATGTAGCGGCTGAGGTCCACGTTTCCGGTCAGCTCGCCCAGCTTTTCGCGCACCACCGCACCGGTGAACTCGATCGTCTCGCCCGCCATATCCGAAGCGCGATAGCTGGTCTCTTCCAGCACATGCTCCAGCACGGTTTGCAGGCGGCGTGCCCCGATATTCTCGATGGTCGAGTTGGCGGTAACAGCCGCATCGGCCAGGGCCTCAACGGCATCATCGGTAAAGCTGATGGTCACATCCTCAGTTGCCAGCAGGGCCTGGTTCTGACGGATCAGATTGGCTTCCGGCTCGGTCAGGATGCGCTTGAAGTCATCGCGCGTCAGCGCCTTCAGCTCCACGCGGATCGGCAGACGGCCCTGAAGTTCGGGCAGCAGGTCCGACGGTTTGGCGACGTGGAAGGCACCCGAGGCGATGAACAGCACATGGTCGGTTTTCACCGGACCATATTTGGTCGAAACCGTGGTGCCTTCGATCAACGGCAGCAGGTCGCGCTGCACGCCCTCGCGTGACACATCGGCCCCGCCCTTTTCCTGACGGGCGGCGACCTTGTCGATCTCGTCGAGGAAGACAATGCCTTCGTTCTCGGCCAGCTTCACCGCCTCGCGGGTCAGGCTGTCCTGATCCAGCAGCTTGTCGGCCTCTTCGGTGATCAGGGGCTGGGTCGCGTCCTTTACGGTCATACGTACCGACTTGGTGCGCCCCCCGCCCAGCTTGCCCAGCATGTCGGACAGGTTGAGGATGCCGACGTTGGCGCCCGGAATATCCATGCCTTGCAGCGGCGAGGCATTGTCGGCCAAGGCGATCTCGACCTCCTTGTCGTCCAGCTCTCCGGCGCGCAGCTTTTTGCGGAAGGCATCGCGGGTCGGCTGGCCCGAGCCCGGCCCCACCAGAGCATCCAGCAGACGGTCTTCGGCGGCAGCCTCGGCCTTGGCCTGAACCTCGACGCGGCGCTTGTCGCGCACCATGGCAATGGCGCTTTCCACCAGATCACGCATGATCTGATCGACATCGCGGCCCACATAGCCGACCTCGGTGAATTTGGTCGCTTCGACCTTGAGGAAGGGCGATCCCGCCAGCTTGGCGAGGCGGCG